>CAMTUX010000062.1:0-15573 GCA_947084995.1 uncultured Roseococcus sp. | reverse complement strand
CTCGTCGCCTTGCAGGCCGCCATCAAACGGTATCTCGCCGAGGCGAACGACCATCCGCGGCCATTCCAATGGACGAAGGACCCAGACAAGATCATCGCCGCCGTCAGGCGCGGGCACCAAGTGTTAGATTCGCTCCACTAGGTGTTTGATCCCAGGTTTTGATGGTGCAGTCTTCTCCCATGGAATTGTAAAAGTCTTGATATGATCTGACGGTTACTTGATATCGGTGGGGTTGGAGGCCGGCCGCCCGGGATTGCCGCCGCACATCGGAGGCCACGCCGTTGAAGGCCAACTCACCTTGCACATCCGGCAGGTAATGCGTGGAGGAGCGGCGGGCGAAGGCCGAGATCTGCCAGTCCAGCGCGGCCTGGCTGCCTTGCAGCGAGAGGATGCCGAACTGGTTGCGTTCCCATAGGCGGGCATTGAGGCGGGCGCTGCTGAAATCCGTGATCCCCTCCACCGGGAATTCCTGCGGCTGGCCCGGATTGTTGGGCATCTGGAAGCGATTGGCCGTGGCGCCGGCGATGAAGCTGATCCGGGTGGAGTCATTGATGGGGCGGGAGACGGAAAGCAGGCCGCGCAACTGGTCCGTCCGGTTGTGGATGGAGTCATGGGAGCCGGTCGGCGGCTCGATGCCGTGCAGGCTTTGCCGCCAGGTGCCGGTGGCGAAGACATCCCAGCCCTGGAAGATGCCGGCATAGCCGATCGAGGGCTGGAAGGTGTTGAAGCTGCCGCCATAGACGCTGGCCCAGCCGCCGGGATTGATGGCGCCCGAGAGCAGGTTCACATCCACCACGCCGCCCGTCCGGTAGCCGAATTGTGCCGGCAGCGCCCCGGTGAGCAGCGAGAGCGAGCGCAGCCCCCGCGCATCAAGCAGGGCGCCAAAGCCCTGGATGCCCTCAGGGATGGTCACGCCATTCACCCGGTATTGCAGGTTGCGGTGCTCGCCGCGAATATGGATCTCGCCGAAGCTGTCCTGCACCACGCCGGGGAAGGTGAGCAGCAACTGGTTGATCGGCACCTCCACCCCCTGCGGCAGGGCCTGGATGGCGTCACGTTCCAGCGTCGAGGTGGTGGCACCCAGCCTGGGCGAGATGGCACCGCGTGCGGCGTCCAGGCGCGGTGCCTGCACCACCATATCCGGCACCTCCTGCGCCGGCTGGCCCATGGCGAGGCCGGGCATGAGGGCCGCGCCCAGGCAGATCGCCGTGGTGGGAAGCCGGCGGGAAGGGCGCATCGGACGAACTCATCAAGGCTACGTCCGTAATGTTATGTTATAACATAGGCCACGCCACGAAGGGCGGAGGCGGGGGCACAGCTTCCGAGAGCGGGTAGGTCATCAAAGTTGCGAGCAGCAACTCCGTCGGATCAGCCGGGAACTGGCGCGGTGCTGGTGGCGTGACGGGTGGAAACAGCGTCAGCAGCGTGTCTGCGGGCGGCGGGGGCATGCCGCTCCCTGGCAAACTTCCCGCAGGCAAGCTCGGCAGCGGCAACTCGGGCGCCCATGGCAGCACCGACGGCAACCAGCCGGGCCGGTCCCATGTGGGCCAGGGAACCTCAGGCAGGGGGGATCGGGGAGGAAGCGATGGCGGCTCGGCCGGGGGAGGGGGCACCAATTCGATGGGAGGCGGCGCCGGGATGGCTCCGGCGAGCAGCAGATCGGGCTGGCTTGGCGCCTCGGGTAGCAGGGCAGGGAGCGCGAAGGCTTGTGCCGGCGGCGCGTCGGGCTGGTTCAGCAGCGGCATGGGGTCGCGGCGCGGAGCCGCTTCCTCGGATGTGATCGTCCAGCGAAAAAGATCCTGCGGCGGCGCGAAGGACCAGACGGAGCGGGGCGGGGGAGCGAAGACCATGCCCCGAGATACAGCCCTGGCGTGTAATTGGCAATCAAATTTTAATCAAAAAAGATACTGTTTACCTTTGGCCGAGGAGAAACAGCCGGTCCTCGCGCCGGGGTTGCGCGCCGCCCGCCGCCCGGATGCCGCCCCAGAGCGAGGCCGCGATGGAATCCACAACCAGGACGCCGCTTTGTGCTTCCAAATCGCGCGCCGCCGGCAGGCCGCGGAAATTCGTGCAATGGATTGCCACCGCATCGGTCGGGCATTCCGCCACGGCCTCTTGCATCAGCGCGCCAACCTTCGCCGCATCATGCAGGGCGAAGCTGTAATTGCCGGGGTCTTCCAGATGCCGCTCGGCCGTCACCTCCAGGCCTTCGCGCGTCAGGTTGGCGATGATCGCCTCCTGCACCTCGGCGAGATAGGGCGTGACGAGGGCGAGCTTTCGCGCACCGGCGAGGCGCAGGGCATCGCGCAGCGCCAGCGTCGCCGTGGTGGCGGGAATGCCGGTGCGGGCGGTGATGGCGGCGCAAAGCGCCTCATCCTGCGCGAAGCCGAGCCAACTGCCGGAGGTGCCGGCCCAGCAGATGGAATCCACCTTCGCATCGGCCAGCATTTCTGCCGCCGCCAGCACCGGGGCAGGGTCGAATTGCTGGTTGGCGGCTTCGCCCAGATTGATGGCCAGCACGCGGAATCGCGCGAAATGCGCAGTGATGTCCGGGCTGTCCCGCAGGAGCCAGGCCATGCCCGGCTCCAGCACGGTGTTGGAGGAGGGGGTGAGGAATCCGAGGCGCATGCACCCTGGCTACCCGTTCAACCCCCCGGCGTGAAGTTCTGCGCGTCCTGGCCGCGCGTCGCCCAGCCCGTGGTCCGGCGCTCGATGAACTCGGCGACCCAGTAGAGCATGATTCCCATCATCCCCGTCACGATCAGCCCGGCAAACACCAGCGGCACGTCGAAGCGCGAGGAGGCCACCATCATCAGCCGCCCGATGCCGGCATTGGGCGCCACGCTCTCGGCGATGATGGAGCCGACAAAGGCCACCGTGATGGCAATCTTCAGCGAGGCGAAGAAATACGGCATGGCGCGCGGCAGCCCCACCTTGCGGATGATGTCCGAGGGCTTCGCGCCGAGTGCGCGCAGCACATCGCGCAATTCCGGCTCCACCGTGGCGATGCCGGTCGCTACATTCACGACGATGGGAAAGAAGCTGATCAGGAAGGCCGTGATGATGGCCGGCCAGACGCCGATGCCGAACCAGATGATGAGCACCGGCACCACCGCCACCTTGGGGATGGAGTTGAAGGCGATCAGCAGCGGATACAGCCCCTTATAGACCAGCGTGGAGGAGCCGATGGCCACCCCCAGCAGCAGCCCCGCCACCACGGCCAGGCCAAAACCCGCCAGCGTCGAGATCAGGGTGTGCAGGCTGTCATCCAGCAATGGCTTCCACCATTTCACCGCAGCCTGGAAGACGTCGCTCGGCGCGGGCAGGATGAAGGTGGAGATGTCGAAGATCTCGGTCGCGGCCTCCCACAGGATGAAGGTG
Organism: uncultured Roseococcus sp.; assembly: GCA_947084995.1. GTDB lineage: Bacteria > Pseudomonadota > Alphaproteobacteria > Acetobacterales > Acetobacteraceae > Roseococcus. The sequence goes on along the minus strand of CAMTUX010000062.1, from coordinate 12,192 downwards.
CCCGCGATCACCAGCCAGGGCAGCCAGGCCTGGAGCCGGCGACGGCGGCGGGCGGAGGCGGCCAGCGCCTCGATACGGGATTGCGCCTTGCTCGACATCAGCTGACCTCCTCACCCTTGCGGGCGAGCGCGATGAAGCCGCGCAACTCGGCCACCAGCTTCGTGAATTCGGGCTCCACCATCGTCTCCTGGTTGCGCGGCCGCGCGAAGGGAACGGCTCGCTCGGCGATGATGCGCCCGGGGCGGGCACTCATCACCAGGACGCGGTCTGCGAGGTAGCAGGCCTCGCGCAGGTCATGCGTCACCAGCACCACGGTCGGCTTCCGCGCCAGCCAGACCTGTTGCAGCACGTCCCACAGATCCTCGCGCGTGAAGACGTCCAGCGCCGAGAAGGGCTCGTCCAGCATCAGCAGGGGCGGCTCATGGATCAGCGCGCGGCAGAGGCTGGTGCGCTGCTGCATGCCGCCAGAGAGCTGGTAGGGGTATTTCGCGCCAAAGCCCTCCAGGCCCACCAGCTTCAGCAGGTCCAGCGCCTTCTGCTCGTATTTGGCGCGTTCGGCGCGCAGGCGCTTGCGATGCTCGGGCACCACTTCGAACGGCAGCATCACATTGTCGAGGATGGTGCGCCAGGGCAGCAAGGTGGGGTTCTGGAAGGCCATGCCGACCAGCGAGAGGGGGCGGTCCACCTCCTCGCCCGCCACGACCACATTGCCATCCGTCGCGGGCCAGAGGCCGGAGACCAGGCGCATCAGCGTGGATTTGCCGCAGCCGGAGGGGCCGACCACGGAGATGAACTCGCCCTCCTGGACGTTCAGGCTGCATTCCTGCAAGGCCAGCGTGCCTTCCACGCCGCCATAGCGCATGGCGACGCGGTCAATCTCGACAAAGGGGCGCGTCATGGGAGGCTCCACGGGTCAGAGGCTTGGGGCACAGCTAGCAGCCGCAGCGCCCGCTTCCCACAGGGCGGCCGCGTCAGGAAGTGGCCTGGCGCCCTGGCATGCCTGAGAAACGGGCGGTGGCGCCCGGCCAGCGCCCGCGAAGCGTTCAGATGCGGCGTTGTTCCACCGGCGGCAGGAAATCGGGCAGGTAGAATTGCGCCGCCTGGATGCGCGGGGCGAGGTTGAACGCCCCCTCCACCGCGGTGATGCCAGCCTGCATCCGCGGCATCTCCACGGCGGAGAGGCCATTGGCGCGGATATTCGGCGTCATGATGACGCGCTCGACGTTGAGCTCGTGGCGCTCCATCTCCAGCGCCGCATCGGTCAGCGGCTCCACCTGGCGCAGCACCTGGATCATGCCGGCCGGGTTGCTCAGCGTGTCGCGGAAGCCGCGCAGCAGGGCGGCCACGGCACCGCGCATGATGTTGGGATTGCGCTCGGCATAGGCGCGGGTGGTGAGCAGCGCGCCGCCATAGAGGTTCAGCCCGTGGTCGTAATACATCATGATCCGCTGCTGCGGGATTGGCAGGCCAATCCCCTTCAACGACAGCGCTGAGGTGGTGACGAAGCCCGTGACGCCATCCGCCTCGCGCCGGACCAGCATGGGCTCGCGCAGGGCCGGCGCCACCGAGATGAAGGTGACGCGGGAGGCATCCACCCCCGCCGCCTGGGCGAAGGCCGGGAAAAGCTGGCGGCCGGCGTCGAAATCGGGCGCGGCGAGGCGGCGGCCCTCCAGGTCCTTTGGCGTGCGGATCGGGCCATCGGCGCGGGTGATGACGCAAAGTGGTGCGCGATCATGTAGCACGGCCACGCAGATCAATCCGCTATCGGGGTTCTGCGCGAGGAAGCGGATGGCGGGGTTGATGTCGGCATAGCCCATCTCATGGCTGCCCGCGATCAGCGCCGGCGGCACCCCGCCCGAGCCCTGGCCCCGGTCAATTTGCACATCAATGCCGGCCTCACGGAAATAGCCGCGCTCGCGTGCCACCAGGGCGAAGGCGTTGGGCGCCTGGAAGGCCCAGTCCAGTGTCAGCCTCAGCCGCCCCGCGGGCTGCGCGCGCAGGATGCCGGGTGCCGCGAGCGGGGCGAGGCCTGTGGCAAGGAGCAGGGTGCGGCGTTGCGTCATGCTGGATTCCCGGGGAGGATTTCACGACAAGTGTAGCAGGAAGCGCCTGGGGTTGGGCAAGGCCGCCGGCCGGCGCTTGATCGAAAGCCGCCAAAATCCGCCCATCTGGCGATTGCTGCGCTGCCGAAGACCCATCATTCTGGCCGCAACCAAAAGGAGAAAGCCATGACCGGAGTGCCCGATATCTCGCCCACCGACACCTGGGCGGCACTTGAGAAGGATCCTCGGGCCGTGCTGGTGGATGTGCGAACCGATGCGGAGTGGAATTTCGTCGGCGTGCCCGACCTTTCGGGCCTGGGCAAGCAGGTGCTGCTGATCCCCTGGCAGGTCTTCCCCGGCATGCAGGTGAATGACCACTTCGTGGAGCATCTTCGCAAGGCGGGCGTGACCGCGGAAAGCCACGTCTTCTACATTTGCCGCTCCGGCGCGCGCAGCCTGGCCGCGGGTCAGGCGGCGCAGCAGGCGGGCTTCCCGCATGCCTATAACGTCGCCGACGGCTTTGAGGGGCCGGTGGACCATGGGGGGCATCGCGGCCACGTCGCCGGCTGGAAGGCGGAGAATCTGCCGTGGCGTCAGCGCTGAGGTGGTGCCAGCGCTGAGGGGGCGCCCGCTTCGCGATCAAGGCGCGCGCGAAGCGGGCAGACGCCACGGCAAATCCCGCGGCATCAGGCGTCGGCGCGGATATTCGCGGCGCGGATCGCCTCGCCATAGAGTAGAAATTCACGTTGGCAACGCGCGGCCAATTCCTCAGGCGTTCCAGGGCTTGCCCGCATATCCCCGGCAGCCAGGCGTTCCAGGGCTGCCGGCATGGCCAGCGCGCGCCGATTGGCCTCGACCAGGCGCTCGATCACCGGGCGCGGCGTGCCGCGCGGGGCGAACAGGCCGAACCAATTGTCGAAGCCGAAATCGGCGAGGCCGACATCGGCCGCCAGCGGCAGTTGCGGCATGATGGCCGAGCGCTCCGCGCCGAGATTGACCACGCCGCGCAGATTGCCGGCGCGGATATGCTGCTCGAACTGGATCACGGTATCGAGGCCGATGGGCGTGCGCCCGGCCAGCATGTCCGGCACCAGGGCGGCGGCACCCCGGAAATGGACGGCCTCCATCTCCACGCCGACGCGGCGGCGCCACAATTCCTGCACCACATGGCTGATGCCGCCGGCGCCTGATGTCGCGAATTTGTGCCGGTTCGGCTCGCGCCGGAGTTGCGCCACAAGCGTCGCATAATCGCCCGGCAGCGAGGGGTGGACGGCCAGCAGCAATCCCGTCAGCGTCATCAGCGAGACCGGAATGAGGTCGCGCATCGGGTCCACCGGCATGCGCTCATAGGTGTGCGGGTTGATGACGATCTGGCCGACATTGGCGACCAGCAAGGTCGTCCCGTCGGGCGCCGCACGGGCCACAGCCTCGGAGGCGAGGTTGCCGGCGGCGCCGGTGCGGTTCTCGACCGGCGCGGGCTGGCCAAGGATTTCCGAAAACCCCTGGCCGGCGACGCGCGCCACCGTATCGGTCGGGCCGCCGGCGGCGAAGCCCACCACAAGGCGGATCGGACGGTCAGGCATCGGCGCTTGCGCCAAGGCGGGGGCTGCCAGGACGGGCATGGCCAGCAATGGCAGGGGCAGGCCAGCGAGCAAGGCCCGCCGGCGCAGCTTCAAATTGTTCATCTTGGAAACTCCCATGTCCGTGGTGCCGGTGTTCCGGCTGCCGAGGAATCAGGTTGTGGCGTCGGAGAGGTGGGACAAGGCGGTGGAAGCGATGAAATGAAGAAAATGTCATGTGAGGAAATTCAGAATTCAGGCGGGCGCGCTCCCGCCCTTTTCCCTTTGACACCAGCCGGGCATGCTCCCCTTCTTCATCCCTGAGGTTCCGCCATGCCCCTGACCGCCCCCCTGACCGCCCCCCTGCCCCTCGTCACCGAATACCTGTTCTCCATGGATATCACCGTGGGCGCGCCGCAAATGGCCGGCAAAGGCCCCGATGGGCATGATCTGCGCATCGTGCCCGTCACTGGCGGCACGGTCAGCGGTCCCGCCTTGCAGGGCGAGGTGCTGGGCGGCACGGCGGCGGATTGGCTGCGCGTCGAGGCCGATGGCACGGCGCATATTGATGTGCGCCTGACCATCAAGGCCAACTCGGGCGGCCTGGTCTATGTGCAATATGCCGGCATCCGCACCGGCAAGCCCGAGGTGCTGGCACGCCTGGGCGCGGGCGAGGCGGTGGACCCGTCCGAGTATTATTTCCGCACGGCGATGCGCTTCCAGACCGGCGCGTCGGACCTCGCCTGGATGAACCGCGTCATCGCCATCGGCACCGGCCAGCGCCCGCCCTCCGGCCCGCGCTACGATATCTACGCGGTGCGATAGCCCATGACCGACCTGCCCGCCCGCGTCGAGATCACCGAGGAAGGCCCGCGTGAGGGCTTCCAGATCGAGCCCGGCCCGATCCCGACCGCCGACAAGATCGCGCTGATTGACGCGCTCTCGATGACGGGCGTGCCGCGCATCCAGGTGGCGAGCTTCGTGAGCCCGAAGATCGTCCCCGGCTGGGCCGATGCGGAGCAGGTGGTGGCCGGCTTCACGCCGCGCGCGGGCGTGGAATACACCGCGCTATGGTTCAACGCGGCGGGGCTGACCCGCGTGCAGGCCTTCGCGGACCGGCTGGCGGTGGAGGGTTCCATCACCGTCACCGGCTCGGAGGGCTTCACGCGCAAGAATCTCAATCGCAGCCATGCCGAGCAGTTGGCGGCGCAGCGCAGCCATGTCGCCATCCATCAGGCGGCCGGCGTGAAGATGGCGCGGATTTCGCTTCAGGCGGCCTTTGGCTGCAATTATTCCGGCGCGGTTTCCACGGCGCAGGCGCTGGCGGCGCTGAGTGATGCGATGGAGATCGCGGCCGAAACCGGCTGTGCGATCGAGAAAATCTCGCTGGCGGATAGCATGGGCTGGGCCAATCCGCTGCTGGTCGAACGCCTGGTCGGTGCGGTGCGGGAGAAATTCCCGGAGCCGAAGATCTCGCTGCACCTGCATGACACGCGCGGCCTGGGCATTGCCTGCGCGGCGGCCGGGTTGCGGCTGGGTGTGACGTCGTTTGACGCGGCGGTGGCGGGGCTGGGCGGTTGCCCCTTTGCCGGCCATCCCGGCGCACCCGGAAACATCGCGACCGAGGAACTGGTGTTTCTCTGCGAGGAGATGGGCGTGGCCACGGGCATCAACCTCGATTCGCTGATCGAGACGGCGCAACTGGCCGAGCGGATCGTGGGGCATCGCCTGCCGTCGAACCTGCTGCGCGGCGGCGCGCTTTCCGCCTTCCGCCGCGCGGCCTGATTCAGCCCAGAACTGCGGAAATTCGCCCCACCGGCGGGATCGCCGCAGCCCATTTCTGGCCGGCGAAGGGCGGCGAGCCGGTGGCCAGCCCGGCCACCACCAGCACCGCACCGGCCGGCAGCCCGCCCCAGCGGATCGCCTCGGCGCCAGCCTGGCGCATCAGGGCGGCCAGCGGCGCGCGCAGCGGATAGGGCCGCGCGCCGGTCAGGCCGAGGCGCGCCTCGCTCTCCTCGGGCAGGGCGCCGATCCAGCGCTTGCCCACCAGCACGAAGCCCAGCCCGCCGAGATCGGCCACCTGATGCGCAGCATCCGGCGCGCCGGCGCTGTAGCGCGTGGCCGCGATGTCCAGCACCGGATGAAAGGCGGAAAACACCGGCAGGTCGCGCTCCAGCGGCTCCGCCAGGATGCCCATGATGCCCGCCGAAATCCGCGGTTGGCGCAAGGCGGAGAGCGTGATGGGCGTGCCCACTCGCAGCATCCGTGCCTCGATCATCGGGGCTGAGAGCAGCGTCAGCCCATCCGGGCCGGGGGCGAGGCGCACGCCGCAGACAGGCAGGCTCAGCGCCTCGACCAGTTCCGCCGCAATGGCTTCGCCCGCCGCCTGATCGGCGGGGGCGAGGTCCTCGGGGAAGGGGGCCAGCGAGAGCCCGGTTTCCCAGGCATCGCTGAGGAATTTTGCCGCTTCGGCGGCGCTCATCGCAGGGGGGGCAATTCAGGCATCTCCTCTTCCTGGAAACCGCCCACGGGGGGCTCATCCATGGAGACCTCCGGCGGGCCGTGATCGCCACCATAGAGCTGCTCAGGCAGCCAGGTGACCAGGCCCGGGAAGGCATACACCATCAGCATGGTGAAGACGACGATGTAGATGAAGGGCATGCAACCCTTGAAGATATCCTCGATCTTGACGTGCTTGGGCGCCACGCCCTTCAGGTAGAAGGCGGCCATGGCGACCGGCGGCGAGAGGAAGCTGGTTTGCAGGTTCAGCGCGATCATGATGCCGAAGAATAGCGGGTCCACGCCGAAATCATCCAGCAGCGGCAGGAAGATCGGCACGAAGATCACGATGATCTCGGTCCATTCCAGCGGCCAGCCGAGGATGAAGATGATGGCCTGGGCCAGCAGCATGAAGGTGAAGGTGTTGAGCGGCAGGCTCTTCACGAACTCCTCCACCACGCCCTGGCCGCCGAGATAGCCAAAGACCGAGGAGAAAATATAGGAGCCGACGAATAGCCAGCAGACCATGGCGCTGGTGCGCGCCGTCAGGAACACGCTCTCCTTCAGCTTCTGGAAGGAGAAGGAGCGATAGGCGACGGCCAGGATGATGGAGCCGAGCGAGCCCATGGCCGCGGCCTCGGAGGGGGTGGCGAGGCCGGTCAGGATGGCGCCCAGAACCATGGAAATCAGCAGCGCCAGCGGGAAGAAGCTGGTCAGCAGCGCCCAGACCAGCTTGCCGAAGGGCACATGCGCCTGCTCGGGCGGCAGGCGGGGGGCCACTTCCGGCTTCAGGATGGCGATGCCGATCGCATAGGCGATGTAGAGGCCGGCCAGCGTGATGCCGGGGATGAAGGCCGCGGCATAGAGCTGCACGACCGAGACGCCAGCCGTCGCGCCATAGAGGATCAGCATGATCGAGGGCGGGATGAGGATGCCCAGGCACCCGCCCGCGCAGATCACGCCGGAAGCCAGCTTCACATCATAGCCGGCGCGCAGCATGGCGGGGAAGGCCAGCAGGCCCATCAGCGTCACCACCGCGCCCACGATGCCGGTCGCGGTCGCGAACAGCGCGCAGGTGGCGAGCGTGGCGACGGCGAGCGATCCGGGGATATTGCCAGAGGCCATCTGGAGCGCGCGGAACAGCCGGTCCAGGATGTTCGCGCGTTCGATGATGTATCCCATCAGCACAAACAGCGGGACGGAGATCAGCACGTCGCTGCTCATCACCGCATAGGTGCGCTGGATCAGCAGGTCGAAGACGCGCTCGCCCATGCCGAGATAGCCGAAGAACAAGCCCATTGCCATCAGCGTGAAGGCGATGGGGAAGCCCAGCAGGATGAAGAAAAGGAAAAGGACGAGCTGCGTCAGGCCAAGGCCGGCATCGGAGATCATGGTGATTTAGCGTCCCTTGGCCGAGAGGGCGGCGTCGGCGTTTTCCGCCAGTTCGCGGGCGAGTTCCTCGGGCGACTTCTCGGCCGCCTTGGCGAGGATGATCTGGTCCAGCTCCTCCACATCGGAGAGGCGCTGCGGCCATTGCCCGGAGCGGATGGCCCGCACGCAGCGCACCACCTCGACCAGGCCCTGCAACAGCATGATGAATCCGACGACGGGGATGATGCCCTTGAAGGGCCAGATGATCGGCCCGGAGGGCGAGAACATGCTGCGTTCATTCTGCATCCAGCTCAGCTCGAAGAAGTGCCAGCCGGCCACCATGAAGGCGAAGATCGCGGGGAAGAAGAACAGGATGTAGAGCAGCAAATCCAGGCTGGCCTGCCGGCGCGCCGGCATCATCCGGTAGAGGAAATCGCCGCGCACATGGCCGTTGCGGCTGAGCGTATAGGCGCCGGCGAACATGAAAAGCGTGCCGTAGAGCATGTACTGCACATCGTAGCCCCAATTGGTGGGCGCGGCGAAAAACCGCCGGGCGACGACCTCGTAGGTGATGGCGGCCGTGAGTAGCAGGATGGTCCAGGAAAAGGTCTGCCCGATCAGCGTGGAGAACTTGTCCACGGCAAGAAGCGAACGACTGACCAGCGCATTGGTCGAGAACGCCATGCCGATCAGGATGGCCGCGACCACCAGGCCCGCGAGGCCTCCGGTGACTAAACTATCGGTCATTTTTACCTTCCCCTGATACAAAACCGGCCCGGGGAGCGGGGCTCACCGGGCCGGGTCGTGAATGTGCAGTCGTTCAGCCGCGCGAGAAGAAGTGGTTGAAGGACACCACCGGGCTGACATTGTAGCGCAGCATGAAGTTGCCGACGCGGCGGCACCAGTCGCGCTGGCTGTCGCAGACCTTCTTGAAGAAGGGCCCGGCATTGGGGCTGCTGTTGTCGGCTTCCTGGCGGGCGATCACGCGGTCCCAGGCCTGGAGCTGCGCGTCCAGGATGGAGCGCGGCGTCGTGCGGACATTCACGCCCTGGGTCTGCGACATGGCGAGCAGATCGCGCGAGTAGCGGTCCTGCAGCTTCCAGGACATGTCGGCCGAAGCGGCCTCCGCCGAGTTGCGCAGCAGCGCCTGGAGTTCGGCCGGCAAACCCTCAAGGCGCTGGCGGTTGAACAGGATCTCGAAGGTTTCCACCGCCTGATGATAGGACTGGATGTAGTAGTTCTTCGCGACGTCCGGGAAGCCGAGCACGCGGTCCGAGGAGGGGTTGTTGAACTCGGCCGCGTCAATGACGCCACGCTCCAGTGCCGGGACGATCTCGCCGCCCGGCAGCGACACCACGGCGGCGCCCATTTCCTGGAACACGTCGGTGGCGAGGCCCACGGTGCGGTAGCGCAGGCCGCGGATCTGCTCGGCGCGCTCGATCGGGTTGCGGAACCAGCCGAGCGGCTGCGTCGGCATCGGGCCGCTCTGGAAGCCCACCACGTTCATGCGCAGGATGTCGTGCTGCAACTCGCGATACAGCGCCTCGCCGCCGCCGTAGTAGAACCAGCCGAGGAACTGGTTGGCATCGCCGAACCAGGGCGGCGTGGTGCCGAACAGGCTGAAGGCGCGGTTGCGGCCGAACCAATAGGCCGAGACGCCATGGCCACCATCCAAGGTGCCGGCATGCACGGCGTCAATCAGCTGGAAGGCGCCGACCACGGCGCCGGCGGCCAGCAGGTCCAGCCGGAGGCGGCCGCCCGCCATGGTGTTGACGCGGCTGACATAGTCGCCGGCGAATTCGTGGAAGATATCGCGCTGGGGCCAGGTGGACTGGAAGCGCATCGCCACGGTCTGGGCACGACTGACATTGGGGGTGGCCAACACGGCGGCGCCAACGGCGACCACTGCGGAGGCCTTCAACAGGCCACGACGGCCGGCAGCTTCGGATTCGGACATCATTTCGCTCCCTTGCGATGTGTCGCTTCTGCGACTACGAATGAAAGCGCGTTTAACTAGCGTCGCCGGCTTGTGCAATGAGAGATTTCACTTCCGCGATTTGCTTGACTCTTTCAGGCGGAGAGCGCATCGGGGCTATCGAAACGCCGGGGTAAAATGAGCGAAATCCTCGAAATCACGGGTCTGCCTGAGCGTCGGCCCCGCATCGCCAGTGCCACCTCCCCCCAGCCTGACTATTCCCTGGACGCCTCCGCCGGGCATCTGCTGCGCCTGGCTCATCAACGCTACCAGTCGATTTTCCAGGAGCGCGCGCAAGGGCTTGGCCTGACCGGCCCGCAATTCGCCACGCTGCTGCGCCTCTCCCAGATGCAACGTGCCACGCAGAACCATCTGGGCCGCCTGGCCGGCATGGATTCGGCGACGATCCAGGGCGTGGTCCGGCGCCTCATTGCCCGCGGTTTCATGCGCCCCGCAAGCGACCCGCTGGACCGGCGGCTGCGCGTCCTCACCATGACCGCCGAGGGCGAGGCCGTGGTGCGCGAAGGCCAGGTGGCCGGGACATTGGCGAATGACGCGCTGATGGCGCCGCTCTCGGAGCGGGAGCGCGCGCAACTCATCAGCCTGCTGCGGCGCCTCTCTCCCGTCTGATCAGATGGCGGGCCAGTCCGGACGCTCGAAGCGCTGGACCTCGATGGTGTAGCCGGCCGGATCGTTGAAAAAGAAATGCGTGATCCGGTAGGCCTCCGAATAGGTGGGGGCCATGGGCAGGGTCACGCCCTTGCCCGTCAGGAAGGCGTGCCAGCCTTCCACATTGCGGGTGACGAGCGTGAAGACCACGCCTCCCACCACGCGCGGATTGTCGGCGGCGCGCGGCGCGCGGGCGCGGCAGATGCCCAGGAAGGCGCGGCTGCCGTCAATGCCGTAGATGCGGACGCTTCCCTGGTCCTGCACCAGGGGCAGTTCCAGCACATCCTCATAGAAGCGCCAGCATTCCTCCGGGTTTTCGGCGTAGAGGAACGTCACCTGCTGGTCGAGTTGCGGCCTCATTCGGCGGCGATCCTGGCCGCTTCTTCCATCGCCAGGCGCAGCATGCCGTCGCGCGTCTGCGGCAGCTTGCGGCCGAGGAGTTGCTCGGCCACCTGGTTGCGCAGGATCTGGGCGGTGCCGCCCGCGATGGGGAACATCCGCGCATCGCGCACCGCGCGCTCCATCGGGTTGTCGCGCGAATAGCCGGCCGCGCCCCAGAGCTGGAGGGCCATGTTGGTCACCTCAACGGCGCTGTCGGCGGCCAGAACCTTGGCGCGGGCGGCCATCAGGCGGTCGGGGAAGCCATTCGGCCCGGCGCTGGCGGCGGCCTGCCAGATCAGCGCGCGGCTCGCTTCCAGCTTGATGGACATGTCGGCCAGCATCCAGCCCAGGCCCTGGAATTCCGCGATGGGGCGGCCGAATTGCCGGCGTTGCTGCACGAAATCCAGCGCGCGGTCATAGGCGCCGGCCGCGATGCCGAGGGCGGCCGTGGCGGCACCCACGCGCTGGCCGTTATAGGCGTCCATCAGTTTGCCGAAGCCGCGCCTGAAGCCGCCCGGCGCGCGCAACACCATCGCGTCGGAGACTTCCAGGTCGCGGAAATGCAGCTCAGCCTCGGGCATGCCGCACAGGCCCATGGAGGGGATACGCTTGTGGATGATCAGGTTCGCCGGGTCGTTCTCGCCATTGCGGACCACCAGGAAGCCGCCAATGCCCTGGTCCACGAGACTTCCGTCCCCATCGGCTTCGATGGCGCGCGCGAAGATCAGATGCAGCTTGGAGACGCCGCCGCCGGTGATCCAGTGCTTCACGCCATTGATGATCCAGCGGTCCCCGCGCTTGATGGCGGTGGTGCTCATCTCGGCGGCGGCGCTGCCGGCCTCGGGTTCGGTGATGCAGATGGCGGGCTTGTCGCCGGCCAGCACCAGATCCGCCGCGATGCGCTTCTGCGCGGGCGTGCCATAGGCCATGATGGCACCGATGGCGCCCATATTCGCCTCGACCGCGATGCGGCCGCAGACGGCGCAGCCCTTGGCCATTTCCTCCACGACCAGCACGGCGTCGAGATACGAAGCCCCCTGGCCGCCCCATTCGCGCGGCACGGTCATGCCCATGAAGCCCGCCTGCGTCATCCTTGCCACCATCGGCCAGGGATATTGCAGGCTGCGATCCGTCTCGGCGGCTTGGGCGAAGGCCTCCTGGGCCAGTTCACGCGCCGAATCGCGGAGCCTCTGCTGCGCCGTGGTGAGCGTGAACATGCCTATTCCCCCAATCTTTCTTCGCCCAGTCGTTCTTCGATGGTCCGGCGGGCCGCTGGTTGCAGCTTCAGCGCCTGGGCCAGCCGGTCAAGCCAGGCGCGCTCCCCGGCACTGACCTCGCCCGCCGCCGCATAGGCTGCTGCATAAAGTTGCGCGCGCAGAATGGGGTCACGCGCCGCATCGGACAATTGCTCGATGGTGGCGGGCGTGTCGAAATCGGCCAGGACCTGGTCGCGCTCGGCCGCACTCAGCCCGGCGGCGTCGAGCTGCGCGGCAATGGCCGTGCGCTCGGCGCGGTCCACCACGCCATCGGCGCGGGCGGCGGCGATCATGGCGCGCAACAACAGGCGCGCCTCGGCATGCTCGGCGGAGGCCGGCGGCGGCGCCTGGCGCGTGATTTCGGGCAGGCGGCGCGGCGGTTCGGCGGGCGCCCTGGCCGTGGGGGGCGCCTTGGCGGCGGGTGGCGCGGGCCGGGAGAT
>CAMTUX010000061.1:0-26898 GCA_947084995.1 uncultured Roseococcus sp. | reverse complement strand
GATCTGGCGCATTTCGTGATCGGTGCGGTCGAGCGGGTGCCGCTTGGCGCCTTCCCGGTGAACGCCCGGCCCAGCGGCAAGCCGCAATACGACCCACGGCTGATGCTGGCGCTTCTGATCTACGCCTATGCCAATGGCATCGTCTCGTCGCGGCGGATCGAACGCGCGACCGAGACCATGATGCGTTCGCTTGCGCTCACTTTCATGGTCTAGAATGGCGCCCATCGCTTTTCGGATGGCGGGCAACGAAGGTTTAACCGGATTGGGAGAAATTACTCTCGGAAGAGAGACCCATGCCCCATCCGCTGCGCCTCAATCTGCCGATCCTTTGCCTGGGCGCTGCCCTGACCGTCGCGGTGATGCTGGTCGTGCTCTGGCTGCTCCCATCCTGGTGGCCCCCATCCTGGTGGCCCCTGTCCTGGTGGTCAGGTTCCGGCTGGGGCGTTCTCCTGGTGCCGCCCGCCGCACTTTTGGGCTGGCTGCTCTGCCGGATGTGGCGCGAACTGTCCCTGTGGCGCAAGGTGATGGCGGCCGCGCCCTATCGCACCGCGATCTACGCGGCGGATCAGCGGCTCATCTGGCACAATGGGCAGGCGGGTCAGCATTGGACGCGGCAGGTGGCGACGCTCGGCCCTGATCCTCATCTGACCGAAGTGTTGCATGCCTTGCTGTCCCATCTGCCGGCCGAGCAGCGCGTGAGCGAGATGGTCCGGCGGATGGAGCGCCATGCCCGCGGCACGGGCGAGGCCTTCGAAATCCTGACCGCCGATGGCAACTGGGAGCGCATGCGCCAGATTCGCCTGCCGGGTGGCAAGGTCGTGACCTTCTCCGTGGATATCTCCGCCGTGAAGCGCGGTGAATTGGCGCTGGCCGAGTCGGAGGGGCGCCTGCGCGCCTTGCTGGAAGTGGCGCCGGTCGGCATTTGGCACCTGGATGACCAGGGCCGCACGGTCTTCGCCAATCGGCGTCTGATCGCCCTCATCGGCGGCCAGGCACCGGCGACGCTGGCCGGTTCCGGCCTCGCCCTCACCTCGCCCGCGGATCCGTACGGCCCCTTCGGCTTCAGCAGCGAGGCCGAGAACGAAGCCAAGCTCATCCTGCCCGATCAGTGCGAGCGCCGGCTCCTCGTGACCGCCTCACCCTGGATCTCGGCCCAGGGCGTGCGCGGTTGCGTCCTCTCGGTCCTGGATGTGACGCCACTCAAGGCAGCCGAGGCGCGGATCGAGCATCTGGTCGAGCGTGATCCCCTGACGGGCCTCGGCAATCGCGCGAATTTCCGGACGGCGCTTGAGGGCATGCTGGCATCGAAGCGGCGGGGCGTGCTGATCCTGGTGGATCTGGATCGCTTCCGGGCGGCGAATGACCGCCACGGCCACGCATTTGGCGACGCGTTGCTCATCGAGGCGGGGCGCCGCCTGCGAGATACAGTTCGCCCGTCGGACCTGGTGAGCCGGCTGGGCGGCGATGAATTCGCCATCCTCGCCTATGGCGTCGGCGCCGATGGCGCATTCCCGCTGGCGGAACGGCTTCGGCAGTCGCTGCGCCGCCCGTTGATGATTGGCGGGGTGGAGGTCGCGCTTTCTGCAAGCCTCGGCATTGCTTGCGCGCCGGATCACGGGGCCAAGGCGGATGTCCTCCTTCGTGCAGCGGATCTCGCGCTTTACGAGGCCCGCCGGGAAGGAGGTGACAGCGCTGCTCTCTTTCAGCCGCTGCTGCGGGAGCGTTCCGAGCAGCGTGCCGAGCTTCGCGAAGCCTTCGCTGAGGCCCTGGCGGCGGATGAACTGGAACTGCACCTCCAACCCCAGCAGGATATGGAGAGCGGGCGGATGGTCGGCGCCGAGGCGCTGATCCGCTGGCACAGCACGCGGCTTGGCCGCTGGGTCTCGCCGGCGGAACTCCTGCCGGCCGCGGCGGAAGCGGCGCTGTTGCCGCAACTCGACCGCTTCGTCCTGCGCCGCGCGTTGGAATTGCTGGCCGGCTGGGGGGACAGGGCCGATGCGCCCCGGCACCTGGCCATCAACATCACCATCGCGACGCTGCATGATCCCGGCTTCGCGCTCGAAGTGGCCGCGGCGCTGAGCGCGGCAGGCGTGGCGCCGGAGCGCCTGGAGATCGAAATCCCGGAGGATCTCGCCATCAAGGACCTGCCCGCCGTGGCGCGGACGCTGGCCGCCCTGCGGGAGGTTGGGGTGCCGCTTTCGCTGGATGATTTTGGCGGCGGGCATTCGGGGCTGCCGCATGTGGTCCGGCTGCCGGTCCAGCGCCTGAAGCTCGATCGTTCGATCACGGCGGGGCTGCCCGATGATCCGAAATCCTACGCGGTGCTGCGCGCCACCATGGCGCTGGCGCGGGGCATGGGCATCGAGGTGATCGGCGAGGGGGTGGAGACCGAGGGGCAGGCCTTCGCGCTGCGTCGCGCGGGTTGCAAGATCATCCAGGGCTGGCTGATCGCCCGCCCGATGCGGCCGGAGGAATTGGTGCCGCCGCGCCCGGCAGGGAAGCAGCTGGCCCGCGCCTGAGGCGGCTTTCAGGCCTGCTTGCGCTCGATCAGGCTGTGGCGGATTTTCCGGCCCCGCTTGATGCGGTCCTCGATGAAGCCGGCCTCACCCCAGCGAATGGCGCGGCCGAAGGCCTGGGCGTCCTCCGTGAAGCGGGCCAGCATTTCCAGCACCGCCTCGCGGTTGTTGAGAAAGACGTCGCGCCACATGTTGACGTCGCTGCCGGCGATACGGGTGAAGTCGCGGAAGCCGGAGGCGGCGAATTTCAGCACGCTCTCCCGGGTTTCCTCGCTCAGGTCATCGGCCGTGCCGCAGATGGTGAAGGCGATGAGGTGCGGCAAATGCGAGACGATGGCCACCACCTTGTCATGGGTGGTGGGGTCCATGGTCTCGATCATGGAGCCGCAGCGGCGCCAGAATTCCCGCACCTGCTCCACCGCCGCGGGGTCGGTGCCCTCGGTGGGGGTGATGATGACGTAGCGGCCATCGAACAGCGTCGGGAAGCCGGAATCCGGGCCGGAATATTCGGTGCCGGCCATGGGGTGGGCGGGGACGAGATGCACGCCAGCGGGCAGCAGCGGCGTCAGGTCGCGGATGACGGAGCCCTTGGTGGAGCCGACATCGGTGAGGATGGCGCCCGGCTTCAGATGCGGCGCGATCCGCGCCATCACCTCGGCATAGACGCCGACCGGCACGCAGAGAATCACGGCATCCGCGCCGCGCACGGCGTCCGCCAGGTCATCCTCGACACGGTCGGCGAAGCCCAGTTCCCGCACTCGGTCCCGTGTCGCCTGGCTATGGGCCGTGACGATGACTTCGCGCGCCAGGGCATGGCCCTCGCGGTTGCGGCGGGCGATGGAACCGCCGATCAGGCCGGCGCCGATCAGGCAGAGGCGGTCAAACAGGGGTTCAGTCACGGGCAGCCGCCGGAGCAACAGAGCGAGCCCCGCCCTCAGGGAATCCGCGCCGAATAGGCGCGGTGGAATGCTTCAGCATTCCGAAGCCAAGCGGCCGGAGGCCGCGTCCGCCGTTCGAGGGCGAAACACAAATCACCCGAGCCGGATAGGCGAGGCGGAATGCTTCAGCATTCCGAAGCCAAGCGGCCGGAGGCCGCGCCCGGCGTTTGAGGGCGTCAAACATGGGCTTCGCGCATGAACTCGGTCAGCGCATCCACCACCATGCCGCATTCCTCGGCCGTGCCGATGGTGATGCGAAGGCAGGTGGGCAGGTTGTAGCTGCCCACGCCGCGCACGATGATGCCGCGCGCGCGCAGGCTGGCATCGGCGGCCTTGGCGCGCGCCACATCCTCGAAATCGGCCAGGATGAAGTTGCAGGCGCTGGGCCAGACCTTGATGCCCGCTGCTTGCAGCCCGGCCACCGTCTTGGCGCGCCATTCCGCGTTGTGCGCCACGCTGCGCTCGATCCAGCCGGGCTCGGCCAGGGCGGCGATGCCGGCGGCCATGGCGGTGGCGTTCACATTGAAGGGGCCACGGATGCGGGCGAGCACATCGGCCACCACGGGCGGCATATAGGCCCAGCCCAGGCGCAGCCCGCCAAGGCCAAAGATCTTGCTGAAGGTGCGCGTCATCACCGTGTTGCCCGAGGCATCCACCAGCGCCTGGCCGGGATCATAATCGGGGTCCGTCACGTATTCGGCATAGGCGGAATCGAGGATCAGCAGGATGTCGTCGCGCAGCCCGGCGCGCAGGCGCGTCACTTCGCTTTGCGGCAGCAGGGTGCCGGTCGGGTTGTTCGGGTTCACCAGGCAGACGAGCTTGGTGCGCGGGCCCACGGCGGCCAGCATGGCGTCCACATCGGCCAGGAGGTTGCGCTCCGGCACCTTGATCACGCGGCAACCGGCATAGCGGCCGGTCAGGTCATACATGACGAAGCCATGCGCCGACATGATGAGTTCCGTGCCCTCGCCGCCATAGGCGAGAATCAGGTAGGCTATCAGTTCATCCGAGCCATTGCCGCAGACGATGCGCGCGGGGTCGAGGCCGAATTTCCCCCCGATGGCCTCGCGCAGCCTGGTCGCGCCGCCATCGGGGTAGCGATGGGCGTCCCGTGCCGAGGCGATGACCGCCTCCTGCGCCAAAGGCGGCGGGCCGAAGGCACCCTCATTGGAGGAGAGCTTGATGATGCGGTTGACGCCGGGAATCTTCGACTCGCCGCCCACATAGGGCTCGATCGTGAGGATGGAAGGGCGGGGGAGCAGCGCGTTCATGGGGTCTTGCCTCCGGCTTCGGGTCCATGGGCGGGCCCACGGGCGGGAATGGCGTAGCGGCCCAGGATGACGGCGCCGGTGGGTGGCGCCTCCAGCGTCTCGACCAGGGCGCGGGTGAAGCCGGCCTCGCGCCGCATGATCAGCACGCGGGCCGAGCCGCAATGGGCGGCCAGCGCGGAGCGGCTCGGCTCGCCCGGCATCTCGATGCGCATCAGCGTCGCGTCACGGCCCGAGGGATCGGCCGGGTGCAGGCCGATCACGGCGGCTTCCAGCGGCGGCTCACGTTCCGAGACGAAGGGCAGGCGCGCGATGACGGAGAGGTGCTGCGCGTCGAAGCGGGTCCACCATTCCTCGGAGCGGTTGTCGCTCTCGCGCGGCCAGGGCAGCACGGCGATGCTGGCATCGCGCGTGCCCAGGGCGGCGAGGGCGGCGCCCAGCGAAGGATGCTGGCGCTGCGGCGTGGTCACGCCGAAATGCTCGGCGGCGAGGCGCGCCAGGGCGGGGTCGGTCGGCAGGGCCACGGTGAAATTGCCCTGCTGGGCGATGGAGCTGGCAAACAGCTCGCGCCAGAGCCGGACCAGGGCGGCGCGCGGCAGCGGGCCGGAATGGCGGGCGAGCAGGCGGCGCAGGATCGAGGCCTCGCGCCCTGGGCGCAGGACGGTCCCGGCCGGCTTGGCCTGGCTGGCGCTCAGGCGCTGAACCACCTCGGCGCGGCGCATGAGCAGGTCATGCATCGCGTCATCGAGGCCGTTGATCTCGGCGCGGAGCGTCTCCAGCGCATTCTGGTCGGGTTTTGTATCGGACATGTGTTGCAAACGCATAGCCGCGCCGGCGCGTCACGCCAAGTTGCCCCTTGGCGGGGCAGGCCCTATCTCTGCGCGACGATGAACGAAATCGCCCCATTCCCGGAAGTGCAGCACCAGCGCGCGGTCCTGCCTGAGGGCCTGACGCTGGATTGCGGCGTCGTGATCCGGCCCCTGGCTGTGGCCTGGCGCAGCTATGGCACGCTGAATGCCGCGCGCAGCAACGCCATCCTGGTCTGTCACGCCCTCACCGGGGACCAGTATGTGGCCGAGCGCCAGCCGCTGACCGGCAAGGGCGGCTGGTGGGAGGCGATCATCGGCCCCGGCAAACCGGTGGATACGAACCGCTTTTTCGTCATCTGCGCCAATGTGCTGGGCGGCTGCATGGGCTCCACCGGCCCCCGCGAGGAGATGACGGACGAGAACGGCGTGCCCCAGGGCCGCCCCTGGGGCACGGATTTCCCGACCGTGACCATCCGCGACATGGTGCGCGCGCAGAAGAAGCTGGTGGAGCATCTGGGCATCACCCGCCTGCTGGCGGTGATCGGCGGCTCGATGGGCGGGATGCAGGTGCTGGAATGGGCCGCGACCTACCCGGAAGCCGTCTTCGCCGCCGCCCCCATCGCCACCGCCGCGCATCATTCGGCGCAGAACATCGCCTTCCATGAGGTGGGCCGCGCCGCCATCCATTCCGACCCGGAATGGAAGGGCGGTCGCTATTGGGAGGATGGGCGCATCCCGGCGCAGGGCCTCTCGGTCGCGCGCATGGTGGCGCATATCACCTATCTGAGCGAGGCCGCGCTGACGCGCAAATTCGGCCGCCGCCTGCAAGGCGCCAGCGCGCTGACCTTCCTGGAGGATGTGTTCCAGGTGGAGAGCTACCTGCGCCACCAGGGCAGCACCTTCGTCCGGCGTTTTGACGCGAATTCCTACCTGACCATCACCCGCGCCATGGATTACTTCGACCTGGCGAATGAGCATGGCAGCGTCGCCAAGGCCTTCCAGAACACGCCCACGCGTTTCTTCGTGGCCAGCTTCTCCTCCGACTGGCTGTTCCCCACCAGCGAGAGCCGCGCCCTGGTCCGCGCGCTGAACGCGGCCGCCGCGCGGGTCAGCTTCGTCGAGATCACGACCGACAAGGGACATGACGCCTTCCTGCTGGATGAGCCGGAATTCCACCGTGCGCTGGGCGGCTTCCTGGCCGGCGCGGCGGCGGCGCTGGGTGTATGAGCGGCGCGCTGCTGATGCGCGCCCAGGCGCGCAACAATGCCTGGGCCAATCACCGCCTGCTGGCCTTTTGCGCCGGTCTGCCCCAGGCTGAGTTCGAGGCGGAACGCACCGGCTTCTTCCCCTCGCTGCGCGCCACGCTCAACCACATCCTCATCGTGGACCGCTTCTACGTGGATGCGCTGGAAGGCGGCACGCTTGGCCCTGATGCCTGGGCGGAGCGCGAGCCCTGCCGGGACGCGGAATCGCTGCAAGCCGCGCAATCGGCGGTGGATCAGCGCCTGATGACCTGGTGCGATGCGCTGGAGGAGGCGGATCTCGCGCGCATCATCGAGGTGCGGCGCGGCCATCGCGTGCAGCGCGAGCGGGCCGACCGCCTGCTGCTGCACCTGTTCCAGCACCAGATCCATCACCGCGGCCAGGCGCATGGCATGCTGGGCTGCGCCGCGCCGCAGCTCGACGAATTCTACTGCCGGGGCGAGGCGCATCTGCGCGTGCCGGAATTCGCGGCGCTCGGCTGGTCCGAGGATGATCTCTGGCAGGAGCGGCGATGATGCGTGACCACCCCATCCAGTATGTCGCGAAGAACATGCGCCTCGACCTCCGCCTCATCGCGGAGATGATTCCCCAAGGGGCGCGCGTGCTCGACATTGGCTGCGGCGATGGCGCGCTCATGGCGCATCTGGCAACCGAGAAGGGCGTGGATGCGCGCGGCATCGAGATTGACATGGGCGAGGCGACGGAGGCGGTGGCCCAGGGCCTGGCCGTGATCCATGGCGATGCCGATAACGACCTGGCCTTCTACCCCGATGGCGCCTTTGACTATGTGGTGCTCAGCCGTACGCTCCAGGCGGTGGAACGCCCGCGCGAGGTGCTGCGGCAGATGCTCCGCATCGGGCGTCACGCCATCGTGAGCTTTCCCAATTTCGGCCATTGGGAAGTGCGCTGGAAGCTGCTGCTGGGCGGCCGCATGCCGGATACCGAGACCTGGTCCCGCCCCTGGTACGAGACGCCCAACATCCACCCCTGCACCATTCTGGATTTCTTTGCGCTCGCTGATCTGGATGGCTATGTGATCGAGCGCTGGCTCGCCGTGGATGAGCGCGGGTTGAAGGCGCCCTGGACGCGCTCCGTCCGGCTCGCGAACCTGTTTGGCCAGCAGGCGCTGTTCCAGCTGCGGCGGAAATAGAGCCTGATCGTCCTTGGTGGCTTCACCAAGGGGGTGAATCAGTCTCTCAACCGAGCCTGATCGTCCTTGGTGGCTTCACCAAGGACGTGAATCAGTCTCTCAACCGAGCCTGATCGTCCTTGGTGGCTTCACCAAGGGGGTGAATCAAGAATCTCAGACAACCTGCCATTTCTGTGGCGCCGGCGCGCGCCGCTTGTTACAGATCAGGGCGGGCGGCCCAATCATCCGTCACAGCAAAAGACATCCCAGGGAGGGTTGCGTATGGCACGTTTGGCGTTGGTGACGGGTGGTCAGCGGGGCATCGGCGCCGCGATCAGCGAGGGCCTGAAGGCCGCTGGGCGCAACGTCGTTGCCAGCTATGCCGGCAATGATGCCGCCGCTGCCGCCTTCACCGAGCGCACCGGCATTCCCTGCGTGAAATTCGATGTGAGCGATTTCGACGCATGCATCGCCACCGTGGCGAAGGTGCAGGAACAGCACGGGCCGATCGAGATCCTGGTGAACAATGCCGGCATCACCCGCGATGCGATGATGCGAAAGCTGACGCGCCAGATGTGGGATGAGGTGATCGATACCAATCTCGGTGCCTGCTACAACATGTGCAAGGCCGTCTGGGACGGGATGAGCAGCGCGAAGTTCGGCCGCATCGTCAATATCGGCTCGGTGAATGGCCAGGCGGGGCAGCTCGGCCAGGTGAACTATGCCGCCGCGAAATCCGGCATCCATGGCTTCACCAAGGCGCTCGCTCAGGAAGGCGCCCGCAACCAGATCACGGTGAACGCCATCGCGCCCGGCTATGTGGATACCGAGATGGTGCGCGCCGTGCCGCCGGATGTGCTGGAAAAGATCATCGCCCGCATCCCGCGCGGCCGCCTGGGCACCGCCGAGGACATCGCCCGCGGCGTGGTGTTCCTGACGGCCGATGAGGCGGATTTCATCACCGGCTCCACGCTGTCCATCAATGGCGGGCAGCACATGTACTGAAAGGGCGCTGAGGGGCTTGCTGAGAGGCGGGCCCCTCAGCCATCCAGCCGGATGCCAAGCTCGCGGATGAGGGGGCGCCACAGGGCGTTCTCAGCCGCGACGAAGGCGTTGAACTGGGCCGGCGTCCAGGGCTGGTACTCGATGCCCAGCGTCGCCATGCGGGAGCTGATCTCGGGCGACTGGATGGCCGCGATCATGTCGGTGGAAAGCCGGGCGATGATCGCGGCGGGGGTCGCCGTCGGGACCGACATGCCTTGCCAGCCATAGGCCAGGGTGTTCGCGTGGCCGAGTTCCCTCAGCGTCGGCACATCGGGCGCCTGCGGGCTGCGGGACTCACTCAGAACGGCGAGCGCGCGCACGCGCCCGTCGCGGATGAAGGGCAGGCCGGTCGCGGTATCAATCACCACCGAATCCACATTGCCGGCCAGCAGGTCCTGCATGGCGGCGGGGCCGCCGCGATAGGGCACATGCGTGGCATCCAGCCCGGTGCGGCGGCGCACCAGTTCCATGGCGAGGTGATGCGGCGAGGCGACGGCGGGTGTGCCATAGGTGGGGGCACGGGTACGCGCGGCGGTGAGGAAATCGGCGAAGCTGCGCGGCGAACCCTCGGGCCGGACCACGATGTAGAGCGGAAAGCGCCCGATGAAGCCGACGCCGGTGAAATCCGTATCCGGGTTCATCGGCATGCGGGAGAACAGCGCGGGATTATAGGTGAGGATGCCATTATCCACATGCATCCAGGTATGGCCATCGGGGGCCGCGCGGGCCACGACCTCGCTCGCCAGCAGCGCGCCGCCGCCGGGCCGGTTCTCCACCACCACATTCTGGCCGAGGCGCGCGGCCATCTGCGCGCCGATCAGCCGGGCGAAGGTGTCCGAGGCGCCGCCCGGCGGATAGCCCACCACCCAGCGCAGCGGACGTTCCGGAAAGGCCTGCGCGCGGGCACCCCCCGCGAGGAAGGGGAGCGCCATGCAGGCCTGGGCGAAGTGGCGGCGGGTGAGGCGGGGCATGGCGGCTGTCTCCTGCAAGTGGCTTGTCCGCGCATCATGCGGTGACGCGCCCCAGCTTCCAAGTCCGGCCTCCCAAAGTGGTGCCGTTCAGCTCCAGACGCATTCCGCCTTGGGCGCGGGCGGGTCGCAGCAGACCCGGTTGCGCCCGCCGCGCTTGCCCTCATAGAGCGCCGCATCCGCCCGCGCGATGAGTCGGGCCGGCGTCTCGCCTGGCCCGGCTATGGCCACGCCGAGCGAGGCGGTGGCGGTGATTCGCTGACCCGTCTGCTGGACCAGCACGTGCGATTGAGCGAAGCGGACGCGAATCCGCTCGGCCACGGCCATCGCATCGCGCAGCACGCCGCAGCGCAGCATCATGCTGAATTCCTCCCCGCCGAATCGCGCCACCACCGAATCCGGCGGAGCGCAATCTGTCATGATCCGGGCCAATTGGCGCAGCACCTGGTCCCCGGCCGGGTGGCCGTGCGTATCATTCACCGCCTTGAAATAATCGAGATCCACCATGACCAGCGCGGCGGGCCGGCGTTCGGCCAATTGGCCCCGCAGCGCCTCGTCGAACTGCCGGCGATTGGCGAGGCCGGTCAGCGGGTCCGTGTTGGCCAGATGGCGCGCCTCGGCCAGATCGTTCTGCAATTCCCGCGTCTTGCGCGAGGTCTCCGCGAGGTTGCGCGCGGCGGCCTCGCTCCGGCGGGAGACCTCAAGCGTTTCCGCCACCAGGCGCCGCAGCAGGGCGTTCAGGGCTTCGGGCTCGCGGGCCAGGCGGTCTGAGGTCTGGCTCAGCGTGCCGCCATAGCGCAGCGCGTCCTCGCGCGCGTCGTGAACGATGCCCATGGCCTCGTTCACGACGCCTTGCAGTCGGGAAGCCATCTCCGGCAGGCAATCCGCATCGCGGTCGGCGGCGAAGAACCGCATGTGCAGCTCCTCCATGCAGTGCTGCGAGAGGTGCCGCGCCTCTGCGGCCAGGGTGGCGAGATGGCCGTCCATCGCAGCGCGCAGCCCGGGCGTGGAGTCGCTGTGGACATGGTACCAGACCAGGTAGTTCGTCGGCGTCGGGGCGATGCCGTGCTCCAGCATCGAGGCCATGGCGGCATGGGCGTGCAGCAGGGTGTGGTCCTTGCGGCCGACCTCGCGCGGCGTGGTGGTCCTGGGGATCTGGGCGATGTTCGACATGGGGCGGGGCGCCGTCCTCTTCTTCGAATTGCGCCTTAGCCCGGTAGGAGTGAAGATTGGGTTGCTCGAAGACCCTGTCGGAGGCCGGCCTACCCCAATCCGGTCATCCGTTTGACCAGCAGCAGCCAGAGCGGCAGGGTCAGGATGGCGAAGAAATGCTCGGTCGAGGTGATGGCGGCCATCAGGGGCGCATCGCCCCCCATGGCGCGGGCCATCACATAGGAGGTGGCGGCGGTGGGCAGGGCCATGAACAGCACGGCCATGGCGGTGGAAAGCGGCTCCAGCCCCAGCCAGAGGCAGAATAGCAGCGTCAGTCCCGGCATGACGATCAGCTTGAGCGCGGAGGTGACGAGTTGCAGCGCCACGCGGTCCGCCATGGCGCTGACCGAAAGCGCCGCGCCCACGGCCAGCAGGCCCAGCGCCACCGAGGCGCGGCCCAGCGCTTCCATCAGCGGCTTCACGCCGGGCGGCAAGCCCCCGGCCCAGGCGATGGCGAAGCCCGCCAGGCAGGCCAGCATCAGCGGGTTCATCAGGATCTGCCGCAGCACCGGCCAGGGCTGGAAGCGCCGCCCGCCGCCGGCGGCGAAGGCCATGTTGGTCACGAATTGCACGAAGGGCACGATCAGCCCGGTGGCCACCGCCCCGAGCGCCACGCCGGGGGCGCCGAACAGGGCGCCGGCCACTGCGAAGCCCACCAGATTGTTGAAGCGGATGCCGCCCATCAGCACGCTCGTCATCGAGGCGTGCGGCTGGCGAAAGCCGCGGGCGATGAGCAGCGACGCCGCCGTACCAATGGCCAGCGCCGTCCAGATCGCCGCCATCATGCCCAGCACCGGCAATTCGCCGAGTTTCACCGAGCCGATGGCCGCGACCAGCAGCGCGGGCAGCAGCACCCAGAAGATCAGGCGCTCGATTCCCGCCCAGACCGCGTCCTCGCGCAGCAGGCCTCGCTTGAGCAGGGCGCCCAGGGCCAGCAGGCCGAAGGCGGGAATGAAGGCGTCCACATAAGGGATCATCGGGCCAGGTCCCGGCCAGGCGCCGGTTCAGGCGTCCGAGCCGGCCTCCTCGCGTTCCGGGGGGGGCGCTCCGGGGTGGGGCGCGGGCTGGGGGGGCGCGGGCTGGGCCGCCTGGGCGGAGATGTCACGCAGGCAGGAGGCCTCGCTGCGCTGCGTGATGCCGCCGGCGCGGGCCTGGATATGGGCCACGCGCGGCCCGGCCTCGCCCGTGTAGAAGACGATGTCCAACTGGCAGCCGCCGCCGGAGTAGAGCCAGACCTGCGCTGGCCCTTCGGCGCGGCGCAGCATGGGCTCACCCAGGGCCGCGCGCACGGTTTCGGGCGTGGCGCCCAGGAAGGGGGCGGCTTGCGAGGGGCGGCCATTGGCAGGCGGGGCCGCCGCATTGACGCGAGGGAGCGGGCGGGGGGCGCCAAGGGCGTCCATCGTGGCGTGATGTGCGGCCAGGGTCGCCTCGGCCGCCTCAAGCTGACGCTGCGCCCCGCCGCCGCAGGCGGGCAGGGCGAGCAGGACAAGAAACAACCAGCGCGGCATGCCGCGATATTCCCGCAACCGGAGAAACCCGCCGGAATCCGGCGGGACAGAAGAAGGATCAGCCCTCGCCCTGCAACATTTCCATGCTGCCGACGATCTGACCACCTTCCTCGACCGAGAGCTTCTTGTAGCGCGCCATGCCCTTGATCTTGCCGGTGGAGCGGACGATCAGGTTGCCGCGCGCCGTCACCGTGCCGTCGAACAGGCCGGCGATCTCGGCGTCCTCGACCTGGACTTCGCCGCGGAACACGCCGGTCTGGGCCACGGAGAGTTCCGCCGCCTGGATCATCTGGCTCTCAACCGTGCCCTCGACCACCAGGCGCTCGGCATCGGCGACCGTGCCCTGGAGGCTGATGCCGCGGCCGACGATCAGCGTGCGGCGCTCGGTGTTGTTGCCCAGGGCCGGGCCGCCACGGGCCGCCATCGCGGCCGGCGCCGGCACGCCCGGGCGGACCGGGGCGTTGCTCGGCTTGGGCGGCATGCCCATGGGCGCGCTGTTGGCGGCGGGCGCGCGGTAGGCCGGCATGGTCAGCTCCGCATCACGCTGCGTCGGCACATTCGCCGATTCCGGGGTGGAGTCGGAGTTCTCATCTTTCTTGCGACCGAAGATGGACATGCGGGCGATCCTTTAAAATCCGGGCTGGCAAAATCCGAGCGAGGACGGGGTGTATAACGCGCCAGCCCAGCCCGGCAACGCCCGTCTTTGAAGATTCCGCCGCCGCTTTGCATTTCACCCCGCGGGAGGCTACCCCAGGCTCTCGCCTCCAGTTGGAAGAATCCATCGCATGAGCCTCACCTCGCTTGATATCCTTGGCATCGGCAATGCCATCGTGGACGTATTGGCGCCCACGGATGATGCGTTCCTGACCGGGCGGGGGCTGCCCAAGGGCGGCATGCAGTTGATTGATACGACCCAGGCCGAGGCGCTTTATGCCGCCATGCCGGCCGGTATCGAGAGCTCGGGCGGCTCGGCCGCCAATACCTGCGCGGTGGCGGCGGCATTGGGCGCCAAGGTGGGCTTCCTCGGCAAGGTTGCCGACGACCAGCTCGGCCAGGTCTTCGCGCATGACATCAAGGCGGCCGGCGTGCATTTCCCGACGGCGCCGCTGGCTTCCGGCGCACCCACCGCGCGCTGCCTGATCCTGGTGACGCCCGATGGGCAGCGCACCATGAACACCTTCCTCGGCGCCTGCGTGACCTTCGGGCCGGAGGATGTGGACGCCGCCGAAGTCGCCCGCGCCAAGGTGGTCTATCTGGAGGGCTACCTGTTCGATCCGCCGGCCGCCCAGGCCGCCTTCCGCGCCGCCGCCCAGGCCGCGCATGCCGCCGGCCGCAAAGTGGCGCTGACCCTTTCGGATCCCTTCTGCGTCGGCCGCCACCGCGATGCCTTTCGCGCCTTCGTGGCCGAGGAATGCGACATCCTCTTCGCCAATGAGGCGGAAATCCTGGCGCTGTATGAGACCCAGGATTTCGAGACGGCAGCCAGGCGCGTGGCGCAGGATGTCGAGATCGCGGCCTTGACGCGCAGCGAGCACGGCTCGGTGATCCTGGCGGGCGGCGAGCGCCATGTGGTCGCGGCGCAGCCGACCAAGGTGGTGGACACGACCGGCGCGGGCGATGCCTATGCGGCCGGCTTCCTCGCCGCCTGGACCCAGGGCAAGCCCTTGGCCGAGGCCGGGCGTTGGGGCAGCATCGCCGCCGCCGAGGTGATCAGCCATTACGGGGCGCGGCCCCAGGCCGATCTCAAGGCGCTGGTCGGATAGGGAGTTTTACATGATGCGCCATCTTCCCCTTGTCGTGGCCCTCCTGCTCGCTGGCCCCGCCCTGGCCCATCATGACGAGGTCCATCCGGCGTCGAATCTCATGGCGCAAGCCGATTCCATCCAGGAATTGCAGCGCCAGCGCCGCAACCCCGACATGCCCCCCGGCGTGCAGGCGCAGCGGCGCGACGCGGCCGATGCCGATGCCGCAAGCCTGGATGACGCGGCGGCGCAGCTCCGCGCGGCTGGCACGGCATTGCGCGCCGGCCGCGCCGGCCAGGCCAATGAATTCCTGGAGCGCGCCGAATCCCGCCTGCTGACCCGCAGCACCATCCCCGCCCGCGCGGGCGAGCCGGTGCAGGATGGCCCCATCGGCCATATCTCCGCCGCTCGTGCCGCGCTCTTTGCCAATGACCGCGCGAAGGCCGCCACCGAGATGGAGGCGGCGCTGACCGCGCTCAACCGCCCCGCCCCCGCCGCGCGCCGCCGGTCGTGACGCCGGAAGCCGGCACCCCCGGCCTGCCCGAGGCGCCGCCCGCCATCCGCGACGCCATCCTGGATTGGCTGGCCCGCTTCTCGGCGACCGTGCGGGAGGTGGATTACCGCGCCGCCTATCCCTTCTGGCATCCGCGCATCATTGCCTTCGGCACGGTGCAGCCCATCGTGGAGGGGCTGGAGGTGTTCCGGGACCGGCAATGGGAATCGGTCTGGCCGCGCACCACGGATTTCACCTTCCGCCTGGATGCGGCGCGCGTGCTGGCCAGCCCTGACGGGAAGATGGCCGTCGCCATCGCGCCCTTCACCTCGACCGGCTACGCGCCGGACGGCACGCGCTTCGACCGGCCCGGCCGCACCACGCTGATCCTGGTGCCGGGTGAGGGCGCCGAGGCCTGGGTCGCTGTGCACAGCCACATGTCGCTGGCGCGCGGCGTGCCCGCTGACAGCCACGCGAGCCGGCCCGTGAAGGCGCGGTAGCGGTTCACGCCGCCGCGCGGGAGCCTTGCCGCGCCAGCGCCACCAGCAATTCAAACACCGGCGTGGCTACCCCCGCCTCCCGCGCCAGTTGCAGCGGCACGCTCAACAGCGCCTCGAATTCCAGCATTCGCCCCGCCTCCAGATCCTGCAGGATGGATGGCTTGTGCGCGATGCCGACCGAGCGAAGGATCTGCGCCTCCGGATCACCCGGCACGGGGTGGCCGAGCGCCTTTGCAATCGCCAGCCCCTCATGCATCACGGCCTTGGCGGCGGCGAGGATGGCGGGGTCGCTGAAGGTCGTCTTCATGTCGCGCCGCGTCAGCAGGCAGATCGGGCCATTGGTCAGGTTGTTGAGCAGCTTGGTCCAGATCGCCGCGCGGATGTCGGTGGTGGCGATGCCGCCCATGCCGCGGCCATCCAGGGCTGCGGCCAGCGCCTGGAGGCGCGGGCTCATGCTGTTGTCCAACTCGCCGAAGATGACGCGGTTGGTGGCCGTCTGCACCTTCACCACGCCAGGTTCCGTCACGGTGCAGGCGGACCAGACGACGCCGCCGATGGTGCGGCCCAGCCCCACACGCGCCCGCACCACGCCGCCCGGATCGAGCGATGCCAGATTCTCGCCCCACCACCAGGGAATGCCGTTGATGACAAAGGCCACCGGCGTCTGTGGGCCCAGCAGCGGGCCGATCGCTTCCGCCACGCTGGTCACGGCGGGCGCCTTGACCGTGACGATCACGGCATCCTGCGGGCCGAGTGCCGCCGCATCCTGCTCGGCGCGGGGGCGGGTGTTGAATTCGCCATCGGGCGTCTGCACGGTGATGCCGCGCGCGCGGATCGCCTCCAACTGCGGCCCGCGCGCGATGACGCTGACCTCCGCCCGCCCGGCCTGGGCGAGCCGCCCGGCGAGATGGCTGCCAATGGCGCCGGTGCCGAACACGGTGATCTTCATGCGGCGGCTTTCATGGCGGCGAGCAGCGCCGTGGTGGCGGATATGAAGCGCGCCACGATGCGAGCGCCGAGTTCCGGCGAGGCGCCCGCTGGGTCCATCGCCTGGACCCCGCCCGGCGCGATCTCCGGCAATTCGATGGGCACGCCGAAATCCACGCCCTCCGTGCGAATGGTGCCGAAGCCGCTGACTGGCAGGCCCAGGAAAGGCGCGGCTGCCGCACGCGGCACAAAGTTCTCCGGCCGGCACAGATCGGGCCGCAAATGCAGCCCCACCGAGGCCACCGGGTCTCCGCCATGGCCGAGTGCGGCGGCCGAGCCGCCCAGCTCCATTTGCCACGGCCCGGCCGATTTCCACAGATGCAGTACGGGGATGATGGCGCCATGGCTGCGTCGCAGCGCGCGCTGTGAATCCTCGATGGCGGGGATGTTCCCGCCATGGCCGTTGATGATGATGATGCGTGAAGCGCCGCCCTCATGCAGCGCCACCAGGATTTCCGTCACCAGCGCCGTGAGGGTGGGCGTGCTCAGCGCCACGCCGCCCGGCACGCCACGGAAGAAATCCGCGCCGCCAAAGGCGAGGGGTGGCGCCACCAGCGCATCGCCCGCCTCCCGTGCCACGCGCAGCGCGACCTCGTCGGCGAAGATGTAGTCGCCCATCGGCATGGCGGGGCCATGCGTCTCGGTGCTGCCCATGGGCAGCAGCACGGCATGGCCGGCGGCGATGCGTCGCGCGACTTCGGGGGCTGGAAGCTCCGCGATCCTCACGCCAGCATGTCCAGCGCGATGCGGCTGAGCGCTTGCACGCCGAGCGCGATGCAGCGCTCATCGGGCTGGTAATTGGCGTTGTGCAGCCGGTCGTCGCGGCCCGGCGCGCCGGCGCCCACGCCCAGATGGAAGGCGGGCACCCGCTCGGCAAAGGCGGCAAAATCCTCGGCGCCCATGGAGGGCTGGTCCTGATGCACCACCTCGCCGAAATGCGCGCGGACGCTGGCGATCGCGGGTTCCAGCACGGTGTCGTCATTCACCAGGCTCGCCACCATGCGGCGATAGGTGATGGTCGCTTCCATCCGCATCGCGGCGGCGGTGTGTTTCACCAGGCGACGAATGGCGGCCTCCGCCACGTCCCGCGCTTCGGCATGCAGGGTGCGGACGGTGCCCTTCAGATGCACGCGCTCGGGGATGATGTTGTAGGTGGTGCCGGCCTGGAACATGCCGATGGTGACGACGCAAGGGTGCAGCGGCTTCTGCTCCCGCGCGACGACCGTCTGCAATTGCGTGATGATGTGCGCCGCGCCCACGATCGGGTCCACCGCCGCATAGGGGTGCGCCGCATGGCCCGACTTGCCGCGCAGGATGATGTCGAATCGGTCCGAGGCCGCGAGCGACGGGCCGCGCACGAAGCCGAAGCTGCCAACGGGCTTGTCCGGGTGGTTGTGGAAGCCGATGGCCATGTCCAGGCCATCCGCCGCGCCATCGGCGATCATGGCGGGCGCGCCTTCCAGCACTTCCTCGGCTGGTTGAAACAGCAGCACGATGCGGCCGGCCAGGTTCTCGCGCAGGCCGTTCAGGATTTCGGCCGCGCCGAGCAGGGTCACGGTGTGGATGTCATGCCCGCAGGCATGCATCTTGCCGTCCAGCTTGCTGGCGTAGGGCAGGCCGGTTTCCTCATGGATGGGCAGGGCGTCCATGTCGGCGCGCAGCGCCAGCGTCGGGCCGGGGCGCGCGCCCTCGATCACGCCGACCACGCCGGTGCGGCCGACGCCGGTGCGGTGGGAGATGCCCATCCGCGTGAGTTCGGCGGCGACGATGCCGGCGGTGCGGACTTCCTCGAAGGCCAGTTCCGGGTGGCTGTGGATGTCGCGCCGCAGCTCGATCAGGCGGGGCTCCAGGGCGGCGGCCTGTTCGCGGATGCGGGTCTCGGGATCATTTGAAAGCATGGGTTCGCCTCGTTTGGTTGCCGCATCCTCCCCCCCGCTTCCGGGGCTGTCCAGTTACGCGGCTTGCGACGGTCAGGGGCGCGTGCGATAGGCGGTTTAACGATATGCCTTGATTGGGCCACAAACGCGGGGGTGCAGGATGTTCGGAAAGCTCACGCGCCGCCACGCGCTGATGGCGGCGGCCCTGTTGCCATCGCCCGCGCTGGCGCAGGCTTCGTGGCCGGCGCAGCCCATTCGCCTCATCGTGCCCTTCGCGCCTGGCGGCACGACGGATCTGATCGCGCGCCTGGTCGCGACACCGCTGCAGGAGCGCCTGGGCCAGCCCATCATCATCGAGAATCGGCCCGGCGCCGGTGCCACGGTGGGCAGCCTGATGGCGGCGCAGGCCGCGCCCGATGGCTATACGCTGGTGCTTTCCAACATCGCGAGCCACGGCATCTCGCCCTCGCTCTACGCCAATATCCGCTATGACGCGGTGCGCGATTTCAGCCACATCGCGCTGCTCACGCTCAACCCTTCGGTCTTCGTCGCCAATCCCCGCTCGGGCATCGCCAACATGGCGGATTTCGCGCGCATCCATCGCGACAGCCCGCGCGGGCTGGACATGGCGAGCAGCGGGGCGGGCAGTTCCAACCACCTGCTGATCGTCCGCATGGGGCAGATTCTGGGGCGCGAGATCAACCACATTCCCTTCCGCGGCGCGGGCCCGGCGATGACCGCCGTGATCGGCGGCCAGGTGCCGCTGATGAGCGACAGCCTGCCCTCCGCCGCCGCGCATATCCGCCAGGGCAGCGTGCGCGCGGTGGCGATGAGCAGCGCCGAGCGCCATCCCTCCTTCCCCGATGTGCCGACGCTGCGCGAGCAGGGCTATGACCTCGTCACCAGTTCCTGGTTTGGCCTGTCGGGGCCCGCACGGCTGCCGCAGCCTGTGGTTGATCGCCTCTCGCGCGAGGTGCGCGCCATCCTCGCCGCGCCCGAGACCCGTGCCCGCTTTGCCGAAATCGGCGGTACGCCGGGCGAATTTTCGCCTGAGGAATACGCGGCCTTTGTCACCAGCGAGGTCACAAGCTGGGCCAGGCTGGTTCGCGAAAGTGGCGCGCAACCTGACTGATACGTAAGAATTAGTCCCATGCGTGCTTGGCGCTTGGCAGTTCGTTCGAAATGCCGGAAGGTCCGGCCCGACGATTGGGAGTCTGGCTTATGCAGTTGAAGATCAACGCCAAGGATCTGGCCTCAGGAATTTTCCTGATGCTGGTGGCGCTCGTGGGGCTCTACCTGAACCAGGATCACAGCCTGGGGAGCGCGCGCCGCATGGGCCCGGGCTACATGCCCATGATGGTGTTCTACATCCAGGGTGGCCTGGCCGCGTTGGTGATCTTCTTCAGCCTCTTCAGCGGGCCCGATCCGCTGGCGAAGTGGACGGGCATGGATGCCGGCGCGCTGGTGCTGGGCATCGCGGCCGGCACCCTGGCCTGGAAATTCTCGCCCCTGGTCTGGAGCTTCTTCGGCCAGACCTACAATGCCGTGGGCCTGGGCATCATCGTGGGCTTCCTCGTCCTGGCCATTTCCTCGGGCTGGAAGGTGGTGGCGATCATCTGCGCGGCCGTCGCGCTGTTCGGCCTCGTCCTGGAGAAGGGGGGCTTCTTCGCGGCGCTCACCGCCGTGATCCTGGTCAGTTGCGCGGCCGAGCATACCCACACCAAGAAGGGCGTGGTGGGCCTGCTGGCCTTCCTGCTGCTGCTGTGCTGGTGGGTCTTCATCTACGAATTGGATATCCGCGTGAATCTGTGGCCGCAGAGCTAAGAACGGGATAGGGAACAGCGACCATGGAACTTCTTCTCAGCAACCTCGCGCATGGCTTCGGCGTTGCGCTCTCTCTGCAGAATGTCAGCTTCGCGCTGTTGGGGGCGCTGATCGGCACCGCCATCGGCGTGTTGCCGGGCATCGGCCCGGTGGCGACGATCTCGCTGCTGCTGCCCATCACCTTCGGCCTGCCGGCCACCACCGCCATCATCATGCTGGCCGGCATCTTCTACGGCGCGCAGTATGGCGGCTCGACGACGGCCATTCTGCTCAATCTTCCAGGCGAGGTGAGTTCGGTCGTCACCACGCTTGAAGGCTACAAGATGGCGCGCAACGGTCGCGCGGGGGCGGCACTCGCCACGGCGGCGATCGGCTCCTTCTTCGCCGGCTCCATCGCCACCATCCTGGTCGCTGCCTCGGGCCCGCTGCTGACGCAGGTGGCGTTGAGTTTCGGACCAGCGGATTACTTCTCATTGATGTTACTAGGCTTGATCATCGCCTGCGTGCTCGCCCAGGGCTCGATCATCAAGGCGGTCGGCATGGTGGTCCTGGGCGTGGCGCTCGGCCTGGTTGGCACCGATGTGCAGACCGGCCAGCAGCGCTTCACCTTTGGCATTCCTGAATTGTCGGACGGCATCGGCTTCGTGCCCATCGCCATGGGCATGTTCGGCATCGCCGAGATCATCCTCAACCTCGAACGCCCCGAATCGCGCTCGGTGCTCAGCTCCAAGGTGGGTTCGCTCTGGCTGACCCGCGAGGAGTTCAAGCGGGCCACGCCGGCGGTGCTGCGCGGCACGGTGGTGGGCAGCTTCCTCGGCATCCTGCCGGGTGGCGGCGCCTCGCTCGCGGCTTTCGGCTCCTATATGATGGAGCGGAAGATGTCGAAGGGCCGGCATCTGTTCGGCACCGGCGCCATCGAAGGCGTGGCCGGCCCTGAAGCGGCCAATAACGCCGCGGCGCAGACCAGCTTCATTCCGCTGCTGACGCTGGGCATCCCCTCCAACGCCGTGATGGCGCTGATGGTCGGCGCGCTGATCATCCAGGGCATCCAGCCGGGGCCGCGCATGGTGGAGGCCCAGCCGGACCTGTTCTGGGGCCTGATCGCCTCGATGTGGATCGGCAACCTCATGCTGCTCGTCATCAACCTGCCGATGATCGGCATGTGGGTGAAGCTGCTGCAGGTTCCCTACCGCTTCCTGTACCCCTCGATCCTCGTCTTCTGCTGCATCGGCGTGTACTCGCTGAACAACAACGTGTTCGACGTCTACATGACCGTGCTGTTCACCGTGTTCGGCTACATGTGCAACAAGCTGAAGCTGGAGCCGGCGCCGCTGCTGATCGGCTTCGTGCTCGGGCCGATGATGGAGGAACACCTCCGCCGCGCCATGCTGCTCTCGCGCGGCGATTGGGGCGTGTTCATCCAGCGCCCGATCTCGGCAACCATGCTGGGCATCGCGGTGTTCGCACTGGGCCTCATGCTCATGCCGAATATCCGCAAGGGCAAGGACAAGGCTCTCGCCGAGTAGGGCGGGACGCATTTCACGAGACGCGCCGCGGTGGGCAACCTCCGCGGCGTTTTTCGTCAGAGCCTGATCGCAGAAGGCGTGAATCAGCCTCTCAACTCAGTTGAGGTTATCCGATGGATCTTCTGTTGCGGGGCAAGGTGGCACTCGTCACCGGTGCATCGGCCGGGCTGGGCCGGGCCATCGCGAAGGAATTGGCGGCCGAGGGCTGCCGCCTCGCCATCCTCGCCCGCCGCCGCCCGCTGCTGGAGGCGCTGGCCGCCGAACTCCCCGCCAGCGCCGAGCCCCTGATCATCGAGCAGGATTTCACCGCGAAGGATGCGGGCGAGCGCGTGCGCGACGCCATGCAGGCGCGCTTCGGCCGCTGCGACATCCTGGTGAATAATGCCGGCTCCTCCCGCCCGCAGGAGGGGCTGGGGAGCGACGAGGCCTGGATGGACGCGATGGAGATCAATTTCCACGCCGGCCGCCGCATCACCCATGCGCTGGTGCCGATGATGCAGGCGCAGAAGTTCGGCCGCATCATCAACCTGACCGGCCAGGACGAGGCCTGGATGATCAATGCCGCCAATGCCCCCAACGGCGCCGTACACATCTGGGCCAAGGCGCTGAGCCGTACCCTGGGGCGCGATGGCATCACGGTGAACTCCATCCCGCCCGGCCGCATCCGCTCCGAGCAGATTGACGCCCGCATCCTGCCGACCGAGGAAGCCCGCCGCGCCTGGGCGGAGGCGCAGGTGCCGGTGGGCTATATCGGCGAGGCGCGGGACCTGGCGGTGCTGGCCACCTTCCTCGCCTCGCCGCTCGCGCATTACATCACCGGCCAGGTGATCCATGTGGATGGGGGCACGCGCCGCTTCCCGCATTAGGGTCTGATCGTCTTTGGTGGCTTCACCAAGGGCGTGAATCCGCCTCTCAGCGCCACGCGCTTGGTTACAATTGGCGACGGACCGAAACGCGGGCGGCTGTTACAATTCACGCATGGAACACGCCCCGCATATCCTTGTCCTCGATGATGACCGCGAAATCCGCGAGCTTCTCGGCAAGTTCCTGGAGAAACAGGGGCTGCGCGTCACCCTGGCGCGGGATGCGCGGGAATTGCGGAAGCTCTGGCCGCTCGCGCGCTACAGCCTGGTGGTGCTGGATCTGATGCTGCCCGGCGAATCGGGCCTGGATGTCGCGCGCTGGCTGCGTGGGCAGTCCAACATCCCCATCGTCATGCTGACCGCGATGGGCGAGGAGACGGACCGCATCGTTGGCCTCGAACTCGGCGCCGATGACTACATGGCCAAGCCTTTCAACCCGCGCGAATTGCTGGCCCGCATCCGCGCCGTGCTGCGGCGTGCCGAAGGCGGGCAGGCGCAGGCCCGGAATCGCGAGGATGCCAGCGCCCATATCCGCTTCGCCGGCTGGGTGCTGGAGCCCACGCGCCGCCGGCTGGTGAACCCCCAGGGCGCCGAGGTGCCGCTGACCGGCGGCGAGTATGAGCTTCTCACCACCCTGCTGGAGCGCCCGAACCGTGTCCTGACGCGCGACATGCTGATGGACCTGCTGCACAACCGCCAGCCCGGCCCCTTCGACCGCGCGATTGACGTCGCCGTCTCGCGCCTGCGCCGCAAGCTGGAGGATGACGGGCGCAACCCCTCGGTCATCAAGACGGTGCGCGGGGGCGGCTATGTGCTCTCCACCACGGTCGAGAAAACCGCCGCCGAGCATGGCCGCGCCGAATGAGGCGCCCTGGCTCATGAAAAGATTTTGGCCCGGCAGCCTGGCCGGGCGCACCGCGCTGGTCCTGATCCTGGGGTTGATGGTGGTGCAGGCGGTCGGCCTGACGATCCACGCCTTTGACCGCGTGGAATTGCAGCGCGCGGCCGAGGCGCGGGAGACCGCCTTGCGCAGCTTCAACCTGTGGCGCGCCCTGGTGACGGTGCCGCCCGAGCGCCGCCTCGCCATCCTGGCGGACACTGACCTCCCGCCCACGCTGGCCGCGAGCTACGACGCCTTCTCCACCATGCCGCCCGGCTTGCCGCATGTGCCGCTGCCGCTGGCGCGCTGGTTCCGGCTGGATGGCGCGGCGCCCTCTCCCATGCCGCCGCCGCCCCGGCGCTTCCGCCCGATCGAGGTGCAGTCGGGTGCGCTGACTCGCAGCAGCTTCGCGGTTTCCATGCGCTTTCCGGACCAGGGCTGGCTGAACCTCGTCATTCGCATGCCGGCACCCAGGCCCTGGCATTCCGACAATTTCCTGGTCGCCTTCCTGGCCATGTCGCTGGCCGCCGCGCTGATGATCTGGTGGGCCGTGCGGCGCCTGACGCGCCCGGTGACCGACCTGGCCGCGGCGGCCGAGCGCCTGGGCCGCGGCGTGAATGCGCCACCCTTGCCGGAAAACGGCCCGCGCGAGGTCGCGACCGCGGCGGCCGCCTTCAACACCATGGCCAGCAATATCAGCCGTTTCGTGGCGGATCGTACGCAGATGCTGGCCGCCATCAGCCATGATCTGCGGACGCCCATCACCCGCCTCAGGCTGCGCGCCGAATTCCTGGAGGATGACGAGCAGCGGGCGAAGATGCTGGCCGATCTCGCGGAAATGGAGGCGATGATCGCCGCCACCCTGACCTTCGCGCGCGATGACGCGGCCAATGAGCCGGCCGGCGCGGTGGACCTCGCCAGCCTCGCGCGGACGGTGCTGGATGAGGCGGTGGACGCCCATCCGGAATTCGCCTCCGCCATCACCTTCGAGGGGCCGGAGCATCTGGTGCTGCAATTGCGCCCGGTGGCGATGAAGCGGGCGCTGACCAACCTGGTCGGCAATGCGCTGAAATACGGCGATGCGGCGCGGCTGAGGCTGGAGCAGCGGGATAGCGGCGCGGTGCTGATCCTGGATGATGACGGCCCCGGCATCCCAGAGGCGGCCCAGGAAGCCGTGTTCCAGCCCTTCCACCGCGTCGAGGGCAGCCGCAACCGCGAGACGGGCGGCACGGGCCTCGGCCTCACCATTGCGCGCAGCATCCTGCGCGCCCATGGCGGCGAGGTGACGCTGGCCAATCGCGAGGATGGCGGGTTGAGGGTGGTGGTGAGGCTGCCCGGGTGATAGAGGCGAAATCTCATCGGAGAGCGTCCATGCCCCTCAAGGCCAGCATCATCCCCGTCACGCCCTTCCAGCAGAACTGCGTGCTGGTCTGGAACGATGCCACCATGGAGGGCACCGTCATTGACCCCGGCGGCGATGTCCCGGCCATCCTGGCGGAGATCAAGGCGCGCGGCGTGACGCTCACGCAGATCCTGCTCACCCATGGGCATATTGACCATGCCGGCGGCGCCGATGAACTGCGCGAGATCACCGGCATTCCCGTCACCGGCCCGCATCGCGCGGATGCCATCCTGCTGGACCATCTGGAGCAGCAGGGCCGCGCCTATGGCATCGCCGGCGCGCGCAACCTCACGCCAGATCGCTGGCTGGATGAGGGGGAGAGCATCACCCTGGGCGGCGAGGCCTTCGCCGTGCTGCATTGCCCCGGCCATTCGCCCGGCAGCCTGGTCTATGTGAGCGAGGCGCTGCGCTTGGCCTTTGTGGGCGATGTGCTGTTCCAGGGCTCCATCGGCCGCACCGATTTCCCCCATGGCGACCATGCCGCGCTGATTGACGCGATCATGACCAAACTGCTGCCGCTGGGCGATGACATCGCCTTTGTCTGCGGCCACGGACCCGGTTCGGATTTCGGGACGGAGCGGCGGAGCAATCCCTTCCTCCAGGTGTGAGGCCTCAGACCGCCGCGCTGTGCCGCCCCTTGCCCTGGCCGAGATAGGCGTCGAAGCAGGCCGCGACATGGCGCAGGAAGGGGCGTGATTCCTCGGGCACGGTGAGCCAGGTGGGCATCAGCCGCACTAGCCCCTGCGCCTCCAGCGCCTCCAGCGCCGGGCGGGCGGTGGCGAGGATGCCGGGCGGCAACGCGTCCAGGTCCAGCGCCAACTCGCACATGACGCGCTCGATGGCGGCGCGGCGGGCGATGTCGTCCCCGGTCAGGGTCAGGCCGCGGGCGATGGGCAGGTGCCCGGCCTCGACCGCGGTGACATAGCTGCGCTCATCGGGGATGTTCTGGGCATAGCCCTGGGGCGTGGCGCCGATGGAGGAAGCGCCCAGGCCGAGCAGCCAGGCCGCCTGGTCCGTGGTATAGCCCTGGAAGTTGCGGCGCAGGCGGCCATCCCGGCAGGCGCGCGCCATGGAATCGCCCGGCAGCGCGAAGTGATCCAGGCCGATGCTGGCATAGCCGGCGGCCCGCAGCGCCTGGGCGGCGCTGTCCGCCTGGGCCAGGCGTTCCTCGGCGCCGGGAAGCTCCTCGATGCGGATGGCGTTTTGCGAGGGCTTCATCCAGGGAACATGGGCATAGCCGAAGACAGCCACGCGGTCGGCTCCCAACTGCGCCGCCAGGGCGGCTGTCGCGCGCACATGGTCGCAATCCTGGCCCGGCAGGCCATACATCATGTCGAGGTTGATACGGCTGATCCCGCCGCGGCGCAGGCGATGGACGGCGGCCTGCACCATCTCGGCCGGCTGGATGCGGCCCATGCGCGCCTGCACCTCCGGATTGGCGTCCTGCAGGCCGAGCGAGGCGCGGTTGAAGCCGGCCATGGCCAGCGCATCCACCGCTTCCTGCGTCAGGGTGCGGGGGTCCAGTTCCACCGAAAGCTCCGCCTGGGGCGAGAAGGGGAACAGCGCGCGCAGCCGGCCCATGAGGCGTGTGAGCCGCGCGGCCCCCAGGGCGCTTGGCGTGCCGCCGCCCAGATGCAGGTGCTGCACCAGGCCATCATGGGGCAGGGCCTGGGCCAGGCTATCCGCCTCCCGCTCCAGCGCCGCTGCATAGCGGGCGATGCGCGCTTCGTTGCGGGTGACGGAGGTGTGGCAGCCGCAATACCAGCACAGCTCATGGCAGAAGGGGATATGCAGGTAGAGCGAGAGCGATGCGGCTTTCGGCATTCCCGCCAGCCATGCGCGGTAGGTGGTTTCCTCCAGCGGCCCGAAATGCGGCGCCGTGGGATAGCTGGTGTAGCGCGGCAGATTGACGGAAAGGGCAGCAGCTGAGGGCAGGATGGGACGGGCAAGGGTTTCCATGGCGCGTAGGTGGCGCGCGGCACCCTGGCCTGTCCTTGCGCCGGATCAATCCCCCGCGCCATGCTCGGCCCGCCAACAAGGAGATGGGCCGGCATGGCGGAATACGATCTGGCCCCCGCGCCATGCTCGGCCCGCCAACAAGGAGATGGGCCGGCATGGCGGAATACGATC
This sequence comes from uncultured Roseococcus sp., assembly GCA_947084995.1. GTDB lineage: Bacteria > Pseudomonadota > Alphaproteobacteria > Acetobacterales > Acetobacteraceae > Roseococcus. The sequence continues at coordinate 19 of CAMTUX010000061.1, read as the reverse complement.
TGGCCCCCGCGCCATGCTC
>CAMTUX010000060.1:0-35450 GCA_947084995.1 uncultured Roseococcus sp. | reverse complement strand
CGTGAATCAGCCTCGCGGCAGAACCGAGCCTGATCGCCCTTGGCCGCTTGCCAAGGGCGTGAATCAGCCTCGCGGCAGAACCGAGCCTGATCGCCCTTGGCCGCTTGCCAAGGGCGTGAATCAGCCTCGCGGCAGAACCGCCTTTATCTGATCTTCTCGAAGGTGAAGGTGTTGGACAGCGCGGCGCCAGGCCGGCCGGTGAGGAAGCTGTCCTCGCGCATATCCCGCAGCACCAGGCCCTGCCAATCGGCCAGTTCCAGGATGGCGCGCTGCGGGATGGCGTGCATCTCCATCTCCAGGCCCGGCGTGCCGGCCAGGTAGCTCTTCACGTTGAAGCTGTAGCCGCGGCTCCAGACCGGGATCTGGAACACCGCCACCCCCCCGGTGTTCAGGGCGCGGAAAGCGTGGCGCAGGATGTTCATCGCCAATGGCGGCGGCAAGTGCTGCAACACGATGCGCGAATACCAGAGATCGCAGCTTTCGACCGGCATCAGCTTGTCGGGCATCACCTGTGTCAGCGTCACATGCTTGAAGCCCGCATGGCGGCAGGTCTCGCGCGCGAGGTGCAGATGGGGGGGCGAGATGTCGAGGCCGGTCACCTCGGGGAAGCGCCGCGCCAGTTGGAGCGTGACGCGGCCCACGCCGCAGCCGTAATCCACGCAATGCCGGAATTCATCCACCCGCCGGCCGATGCGCCCCAGCGTCGCATCCAGCACCTTCGCATCCCATGTGCCGGCGGCGTAGAAGGCCTCCAGATTATTGGCGATATTCTCGGGCAGGAAGCGTTCTTCGGTCAGCACCGACCAATGCGGCGCCACCTCGCCCGCGCGGGTCCAGTAGCCACCGACCTTGCTGGCCATCAGCGCCAGGGTGGCGGTATCGGCGTCCACCTCCACCGGATTGACCGGGGCATCGAGCGGGGGCATCGCATGAGGGTTGGCGCCGTGCCGCATGCCGAATTCCGCGCTGGCCGCCAGGGCGTGGCCGAAGGCGAAGATATCGGGCCAGGCAGTCTGGGCGGTGGCGATGACGGAATCATGCTCCGGGTCCCGGCCCAGGAACATCCGGTAGCCGAGGATCACCTCCTCTCGCGTCAGTGCCTTTGGCGCATCATCCGGCAAGGGCGGCCTCCACGGCGGCGCCGAAGCGATCCAGGATCATGCCGATTTCTTCTTTCGTGACATTGTAGGGGGGGGCGAGGATCAGGTGATCCCCCCGCAGCCCGTCAATCGTGCCGCCCATGGGATAGCAGCCCAGGCCGCGCGCATAGGCCTCGCGCTTCACGCGCTCATTCATCTTCAGCGCGGGATCAAGGACGGCCTTGCTGCCGCGGTCCTGCACCAGCTCGATCGCCCAGAACAGGCCGCGCCCGCGAATATCGCCGACATGGCGGTGATTGCCCAGGCGCTCGGTCAGGCCGGCTTCCAGCAGCGCGCCCATGGCATTTACATTGGCGAGGAGGTTCTCCTCCGCGATCACCTCCTGCACGGCGAGTGCCGCCGCGCAGGCCATGGGATGCGCCTGGTAGGTGTGGCCATGCATGAAGCCGCCCGAACCATCGCGCAGCGCCTCGATCACGCGGCCCTGCACCAGGATGCCGCCAATGGGCTGGTAGCCGCCGCCCAGGCCCTTGGCGATGACCTGGATATCGGGGGGCACGCCTTCCTGCTCCCAGGCATGCACGGTGCCGCAGCGGCCCATGCCGCTCATCACCTCGTCCAGGATCAGCAGCGCGCCGTGGCGGTCGCAGATCTCGCGCATTTTCGGGAAGTAGCCTGGCAATGCCGTGACGCAGCCGAGCGTGGCGCCGACCACGGTCTCCGCGCAGAAGGCGATCACGTTCTGCGGGCCGAGGCGCTGGAACTCGGCCTCCAACTCATCGGCCAGGCGCTGGACGTAGTCGGGCTCGCTCTCGTGGTCGGCGCGGTCGCGATAGCTGTAGCAGGGCGAGACATGGCTGAAGGCCTGGCTCAGGATGGGCGCATAGGGCGCGCGGCGCATGGCGTTGCCGCCGGCGGCCAGCGCGCCGAGCGTATTGCCGTGATAGCTCTGCCGGCGGGCGATGTAGCGGGTGCGTTGCGGCTCGCCCTTCTCCACGAAATATTGCCGCGCCATCTTGAGCGCTGCCTCCATCCCCTCGCTGCCGGAGGAGACAAAATAGGCATGGGTCAGCCCGCCCCCATGCTCCTTCCCGGGCGCGTGGCCCACCAGCATGTCGGCCAGGCGTTCCGCGCTCTCGCAGGAGAAGATCGCGGTATGGGCGTAGGTCAGTTGGCCCAGCTGCGCCCGCATCGCGTCCAGCACATGCGGGTGGCCATGGCCCAGGCAGGCCACGGCGGCACCGCCGCTGGCATCCATCACAGCATGCCCGCCCGCCTCGCGCAGCCAGATCCCCTGGCCGGAGATGGCGACGGGGGGCGCGACCTTCAGGTTGCGATGAACGAGGTGGGACATGCTTGGCACTCCAGGCGATGGATCAGGCTAGCCCGGCATCAAGGCGGTGTCAGCACACCCACCGCGGCACCCATCATGCAGCAGGCCAGCGTCGCCGCCGCCAGGGAGGGCAGGCCGAGCGAGACGATCTCGGCCCGCCGTTCCGGGCACATGGCGCACAACCCGCCCAGCATGATCCCCACCGAGCCGAAATTGGCGAAGCCGCACAGCGCATAGGTGAGGATGAGCCGCGAGCGTTCCGACAACCCCGCCGCGCCCCCACGCGCCATGTCGAGATAGGCCACGAACTCATTCACCACGAGCTTCACGCCGAGGAATTGCGCCACCGTCGCGGCCTCGGCCGCCGGCACGCCCATGGCCCAGGCCAGCGGCCAGAACACCACGCCTGCCCCCTGTTGCAGCGTGATGCCCAATAATGGTTGCAGGATCTCGTTGCCCAGCGCCACCAGCGCGACAAAGACGATCAGCGCCGCCATGACGCTGAGCAGCAGTTGCAACCCGTCACTCGTGCCCTGGACCAGCGCCTCCATCGTGCTGGAATAGAGGGGCGGCGCATCCATCCCACCCTCCGTCACCTGGCCGCCAGGGATCATCAGCAGCGCCACCAGCACGGCCGCCGGCGCGCCGATCAGCGAGGCCGTCAGCAATTGCCCCGCCGCATCCGGCACGATGGGCGAGATGATCATCGCATAGACCACCAGCATATTGCCCGAGATGGTGGCCAGCCCCGCCACCATGACGACGAACAACTCCGAGCGCGTGAGCCTGGCCAGCCAGGGCCGGATCAGCAGCGGCGCTTCCACCATGCCCACGAACACATTGGCCGCGACGGAAAGCCCCGCCGCACCGCCCAGCCCGAACAGGCGCCGCAACCCGCCGGCCAAGCCGCGCACCACGAAGGGCAGGATGCGCCAGTGATACAGCACCGACGAAAGCGCACCCACCAGCAGCACCAACGGTAAGGCCTGGAAGAACAGGATGAAGGAGGAACCGGGCGTGACCTCCGCGAAGGGCAGCGGCCCGCCGCCGAGATAGCCAAAGACCAGCGCCGTGCCCGCCTGCGTGGCTCGCGCCAGCGCATCCACCGCACGGCCGATCAACGCGAAGCCGGCGCGAAGGAATGGCACATGCAGCAGCAGCGCGGCCAGGCCCAGCAGGCCAAGAAGGCCCCCCGCCACGACGCGCCAGGAGGCGTCCCGGCGAAAGCCGCCCATGGTCCAGGCAAAAAAGCAGAGCAGGGCCAGGCCGAGGGCGGATTGCAGTTGCAGGGTCAAGACAGGGCCTCCGGCGGCCGGGGTCCCCATGTCTTGGGAGGGCGATCCCGGACCCCATTCGTCAGGGTCGTCAACCCTCGTCTTCTTCGCTGGCATCATCCGTGATGCCCAGGATCGCGCCGCTATCCTGGCCGCCCCCGACATCCACGCCGCGCAGCTTGCGCGCAATCGCCCGCGTGCGCACCTGCGCCTTGTTGATGGTGTTCGCCACCGAACCCACTTGGCCGCTCAGCGTCTTCAGCACGCCATCCATCTTGCCCATCTCGTCCTTTGTGGCGGCCAGCAATTCCCGCACGGATTCGGCGTTCTTGGACAGCGCCAGCGTGACATGCCCGAGTTGGATCGTCCGCAGCAGCGCCGGCAACAACGAGGGGCCGAGGATCAGCACGCGGTGGTTCCGCCCGATATCGTCAATCAACCCTGGAATGCGCGCCACCTCGGCGTAAAGCCCCTCGGTCGGCAGATACATCACCGCGAATTCCACCGTGCGCGGCGGCAGGATGTATTTCTCCGCGATCTTCTTCGCCTCGCCCCGGATGCGGATTTCCAGACCCTTGCGCGCGGCTGCCTCGGCCGGGCCATCCGCGGCCTCCCAGGCATCCAGCAGGCGGGCATAATCCTCGATGGGGAATTTCGCATCCACCGGCAGCAGCACGCGCACCTCGCCCGGGCTGGGCATCACCACGGCGAATTCGACGGAATCGGCGCTGCCCTCGCGCAGGCGGACATTCACCTCGTAGCTGCCCTCGGGCAGGATGTCGTCCAGCAGGGCCTTCACCTGCGTCTCGCCCCAGCCGCCGCGCGTCTTTACATTGCCGAACAGGCGCTTGATGTCGCCGATCTGGCCGGTCACCGCCTGGATTTCGCCCATCGCCTTCTGCACGGAGGTGAACTGGTCAATCACGCGGGCGAAGCTCTCATTCATCTGCTTCTCGACCGCACCGGCGAGCTGCTCATTCACGCTCTTCTGGATTTCGGCCAGGCGCTTCTCGCTTGTCTCGCGCATCTCGGTCAGCTTCTTGTCGAGCACCTCGCGTGAGCGCGCGGTCTCCGCGCTCATCGCCTCCTGCGTGGCCTTCGCCTCGGCGGCGAAGCGTTGCAGCAGGGCTTTTTCCATCGCCGCCAGGGCTTCGGTCTGCTTGAGCAGCGAGGCGTTGAGCAGCTTCGCCTGCTCTACCGCGAAGCCCTGCACGACTGCGCCGACCGCTGCCTCGCTCGCGCTCAGCCCGGCCTTCACCTCGCCCGTCAGGGCGCCCAGGCGCTCGCCCTGCCGCTCCTGCGCGGCGAGAATCAAGGGCAGGGCGGGGTCGCTCGCGGATTTGCGCGTCAGCAGCAGGCCGAGCACGGCCAGCAGCAGAAGGAGGATCAGGCCCAGCAGCAGCGTTTCAACCGTCATGCGAATCTCCCTGGCGAATTCGCAGCATCATCGGGCGGGCGGATTAGAGCGGGATGCGTTGAGGCGGAATCGCCGAAAACGTTGAGTCCAGATCTCAGCAGTGGCGAGATCATGAAAGTGAGCGCAGGCGAACGCATCATGGTCTAATGCCGGAAATGTCGCATCCCGGTGAAGACCATGGCGAGGCCCGCCGCATCGGCGGCGGCGATCACTTCCGCATCGCGCATCGAGCCGCCCGGCTGGATCACCGCCGTCACCCCCGCCGCCGCCGCCGTCTCCAGCCCGTCGGCGAAGGGGAAGAAGGCATCGGAGGCCACCACGCTGCCCACCGCCAATGGCTGATCCAGGCCGGCGGCCTTGGCGGCGGCCTCGGATTTCCAGGCGGCGATGCGGCAGCTTTCCACGCGGTTCATCTGCCCGGCGCCGATGCCCACGGTGGCGAGGTTCTTCGCGTAGATGATGGCGTTGGACTTCACATGCTTGCAAACGCGGAAGGCAAAGAGCAGGTCCGCCATCTCGGCCGCACTCGGCGCGCGCCTGGTCACCACGCGCAGGTCGCTTTCCATCACCCGCCCCGCATCGCGCGACTGCGCGAGGAAGCCACCGGCCACGCTGCGGAAGATCATCCCCGGCGCGGCGGGGTCCGGCATGCCGCCGGTCAGCAGCAGGCGGAGATTTTTCTTGCGGGCGAAGATGGCGCGCGCCGCCTCATCGGCGTCTGGCGCGATCACCACTTCGGTGAAGATGGCGGTGATCTTCTCCGCCGCCGCCGCATCCAGCGTGCGATTGGCAGCGACGATGCCGCCAAAGGCCGAAACGGGGTCGCAGAGCAGCGCGCGGTCCCAGGCGCCGGCCACGTCATCCCCGATGGCGATGCCGCAGGGATTGGCGTGCTTGACGATGACGATGGCCGGCGCGTCGAATTCCGCGCAGGCCTCATAGGCCGCATCCGTGTCGTTCAGGTTGTTGTAGGAAAGCTCCTTGCCCTGCACCTGCTTTGCGGTGGCGATGCCGGGCCGCGCGCTGCCATCCAGGTAGAAGCCAGCCTTCTGGTGCGGGTTCTCGCCATAGCGCAGCGTCTGCGCGAGCGTGCCCGCGAAGGCCATGCGCGGCGGGAAATCCTGGCCGAGCTGGCCGGCGAACCAGCTGGAAATCGCCACGTCATAGGCCGCCGTGCGCGCATAGGCGGCGGCGGCCAATTCGCGGCGGAGTTCGGCGCTGGTGCCGCCACTTGCCTCGATCTCGGCGGTGATGCGGGCCAGATGCGCGGGCTCGGTCACCACCACCACATGGGCGTGGTTCTTGGCGGCGCTGCGGATCATCGCAGGGCCACCGATGTCAATATTCTCGATGCAATCCTCGAAGGCGGCGCCTTTCGCGACCGTCGCCTCGAAAGGATAGAGATTGACCGCGACCAGATCAATCGGCGCGATGGCGTGTTCGGCCATCTGCGCCACATGCGCGGCCTCGTCGCGGCGGCCCAGGATGCCACCATGCAACTGCGGCACCAGCGTCTTCACCCGCCCATCCAGGATTTCCGGGAAGCCCGTATGCTCGCTGACATCCATCACCGGAATGCCCGCCGCGCGGATCGCCTGGGCCGTGCCGCCGGTGGAGAGGATCTCGGTCCCGCGATCGGCCAGGAAGCGCGCGAATTCCACGATGCCGGTCTTGTCAGAAACCGACAGCAGGGCGCGGCGAATGGCCAGGGGCATGGGGATAGTCATGTTCATAATCCCAACAGGTCGAGCGTGCGGCCCACCACCGCGCTCTCGGTGAATCTTTGCCGGGCGCGCAGCAGGCCGGTGGCGCCCATTTTCTGCCGCAGGGGCGCGTCATCGGCCAGCCGCGCCAGCGCATCGGCGAGGCCTGCCACCTGCATGGGTGGCACGAGGAAGCCGGTTTCGCCCGGTACCACCTGCTCGCGGCAGCCGCTGATATCGGTGGCGACGACGGGCAGCCCGGTCAGCATCGCCTCGATGACGGACATGGGCAGCCCCTCGAAATGGCTGGGCAGGGCGAAGATATCGGCGGCGCGCAGCCAGCGCGCCACGTCATGCTGATAGCCCAGCATCCGCAGCCGGGGGCCGAGGGCGGCGGCGGCGCGGGCGAAATGCGGGGCCATGTCCTCGCCATGGTCGGAAGCCAGCCGCTCCCCCACCACCCAGAGATGGGCGTGCGGCAGGTGCTCCATCGCCTGGAGCAATTCGGGCCAGCCCTTGTGCCGCACCAGGCGGGAGAGGCCGATCACCACGCAATCCGCCTCGGCCAGGCCCATCTCGGCCCGCAGCGCGGCCCGCGCCACCGGGTCGGGGTGGAAGATCGCCGGGTCCCGGCCATTGCCGGTGGCCACCGCGCCGCGATGAATCCACAGGCGGCGGGCATCTTCGGCCTCGGCCTCGCTCACCGTCAGGAAGGTGTCGGTCATGCGCGCGCCGGCCCATTCGACGCCCAGCGAAAGGCCGCGCCGCCACATCGGCCCCGGCTGGTTGAACAGGAAGCCGTGGCAGGTATAGGCGATGCGCGGCACGCCCTCCCATTTCGCCGCAGCCCGCGCCAGGAAGCCCGAGATGGGCATATGCGCGTGCACCAGGTCGAATTTTTCCGCCCGCATGATGCGGCGCAATTCGCGGAAGGCGGGCAGATGCGCGCGCGGGTCCAGGCTGCGCGCCATGGGCACCGGGATGATGCGGAAGCCCTCGCCACGCGCGATGTCCAGCAGCGGGCCATCGGCCGAAATCCCCACCACCTCATGCCCACGCGCGCGGGCGCCGCGCATCACCGGCAGCAGGAAGTGCCGGAGCGAGAAATCCACATTGGCGAGTTGCAGGATCTTGATGGCGAAGTCAGCCCTCGCTCCCCGCGACCACCCGGCTGATGGCCCATTGCACCGTCTCCGCCTCACCATCCGAGGTGAGGAGGATCTGGCTGGTCCGGCGCGGTTCGGCGGCGAGATAGACGCTCTCCTCCAGCTCGACGCGCGCGCCGCGGGCGCGGAAGCGCCAGCCCTGGCCGCCGGGCAGGCGCATCAGCACGCCGCCCTCCTCCTCCTGGAGGAGGGCGGTCACGCCGGGATGCAAATGGAAGCGGATGGCCCAGGGGGTGGCGGGGCCGGGGAAGGGCTCCAGCGCATCCTCGCCGCGCAGGTCATCGCCGCTCTCGGAGAGATAGAGGCGGCGGCGATGCACCACGCCATGGGTGCGGCGATAGCCATCATGGCCGATCTCCAGCCATTGCGCGCCATTGGCCTCCTGCCGCTCGATCTCGACGCGCTCGGGGCGGCGACCCAGGCCTTCATCGCGCAATTCGGCGCTGTTGGTATCGGCGAGCGTCAGCGTCGAATGGGCGGCGGTGCCGCGCAGCGCGTCGCGCCAGGCGGTATCGGCGGCGGGGGCGGCGCCGCAATTCACGATCAGCCGGTCCCGGCCCACGGACATCTCGAAGGACAAGGTGCCGGCATGAGAGCTGCGATCGGCGCCGCGCGGCAGGCCAGAGGCGGGGTCGGCCGGGCGGCCTGGCGGCGGCGCGCCGCAATCGGCGATGATCAGCGTGCGGCCAGCCGCCATGCGCTGGAAGCCGGTTTCCTCCAGCAGCATCGGCGCGCGGCCCTTGGCCAGCCCCTGCGCGAGGACGACATCCACGAGCGCGGGCGCTTCCTCCCGCGTGCTGTTGAACAGCGCCAGCGACATGTCGCCATGGCGGAACAGGCGCAGCGCCTGGCCCGCGCGTTCCAGCGCCAGCGAAAGCTGCGGTGGCGAGGCGACGCCCACGCCGTTCAGCAAATTGCGGATCTCGATCAGGTCCTGCAACGCCAGCAACTGCACCGCCGGGCTGCGCTCCACATGGCCGCCATCGGGGTGGAATTGGCGTTCGAGCTCGGCCGGGAGGCAGCGCAGCGCGCGGCTCAGCCAGGCCTCCTCCTCCAGGGCCACGGCGGCGGCGATGCTGCCCTTGAGCACCACCAGCGCGCCACGATGCGCGGCCTCGGCCGGCAGGCTGGCGGAGAGCGCGCGGCCATCCTGGGCGATGCGCGTCAGCAAGGGGCGGCGGAAGCTTTCCTCGGCCGTGGCGGCGAGGAAATCCCAATGGCCGAGCCAGGCGGAAATGCGGGCGGCGGCCACTTCGGGCGTCTGGGCCATGGGCTCGGCCGCGCCACGGGCCAGCCAATCCTCGGTCAGGTCGCGGGCCATGACGCGGGCGGCATCGGTACCGAGCATCCTGAGGTCACGCAGCCAGGCGAAGCCATGCGCCGCCTGGCGCCAGAGCACGGGACCGGAGGCCGGGCTCCAGTCATTCAGCAGGCGGGCCGAGCCCTGCACCTCGAACTCGCCGCGCAGCAGGCGGGCGCCGCGCGCCGCATCGCCGGGCCAGAGGTCGCGGAAGGAGCGCGCCGGCGCATCGGGCACGCGCATCGGCTTGAGGCGGGTGAAGATGCCGCGAACGCCGCGGAAGATATCAGCCATCAGGCGCCCCCCTTCAGCCCGGCAATGGCCTGGGCGTAATCCGCCGCGCCGAACACCGCCGTCCCGGCGACAAGAACATCCGCGCCGGCCGCGATGCAATCAGGCGCGGTCTTCAAGGTGACGCCGCCATCCACCTGCAGCGCGATCTCGCGTCCGGATTGCGTGATCATGGCGCGCAAGGCGGCAATCTTGCCCAACTGGCCGGTCAGGAAGGATTGCCCGCCAAAGCCCGGATTGACCGACATGACAAGGATGAGGTCGGTCAGGTCCAGCACATGGGCCAGCGTCTCGATCGGCGTCGCGGGGTTCAGCACCACGCCGGCCTTCTTGCCCAGCGCGCGGATGGTCTGGAGGCTACGATGCAGATGCGGACCAGCCTCGGGGTGCAGGCTGATGATGTCGGCCCCGGCTTCGGCGAAGGCGGTCAGGTAGGGGTCGGCCGGGGCGATCATCAGATGCACGTCGAAGGGCATGCTGCTGTGCGGGCGCAGCGCCTTGATCAGCCCCGGTCCGAAACTGATATTGGGCACGAAATGCCCATCCATGATGTCCAGGTGCAGCCAATCCGCCCCGGCGGCTTCAATGGCGCGCACCTCCTCGCCCAGGCGGGAGAAATCGGCGGCGAGCAGGGAGGGGGCTATGCGAATGGGGGACATTGGACCTGGAGCGGGATAAGCCTCTCCGGTTAGCCTATTCGGCCCCGCCTGCAAACCGTCACAGGCGGGCTTCGTCCCGGATTTCAGCCTTCCTGAATGCCGCGCGATCCGCTGATGATGGACAGGAATTCACGCCGCGTCGCGTCATTGGTGCGGAACTCGCCCAGCATGCGGGAAGTGACCATGGAGACGCCCGGCTTGTGGATGCCGCGCGTGGTCATGCACTGGTGCGCCGCCTCGATCACCACGGCCACACCCTTGGGCTGGAGCACGCTTTCTATCGTATTGGCGATTTGCGCCGTCATTTTTTCCTGGATTTGCAGACGCTTGGCATAGGTCTCGATGACGCGCGCCAGCTTGGAGATGCCAACCACGCGGCCATTGGGCAGATAGGCGATATGTGCCTTGCCGATGATGGGAACCATGTGGTGCTCGCAATGGCTTTCCAGCCGGATGTCGCGCAGCACGACCATCTCGTCATAGCCATCCGTCTCCTCGAAGGAGCGGGCGAGCATTGCCACCGGATCATCGTCATAGCCCGCGAAGAATTCCTCATAGGCGCGGGCGACACGGGCGGGGGTGTCCACCAGGCCCTCGCGGTCCGGGTCATCCCCGGCCCAGAGCAGGAGCGTCCGAACGGCCGCCTCCGCCTCGGCGCGGCTCGGGCGGATGATGCCGCTCAGCTTGTCATCGGCCTTGGGCGTGGCGGGCAATTGGATGTTCATGGCTTTCGAAATTCCCTGGAGGGCTGCATCGGCCCCAAGACGGGGCTGCGTCAGTCCTTCGCTCTCAGCACTTGGGGCGGCCTGGCGACTCCGCAAGGCGCGGCCCGGTGGATGGATGCCTCAGTGAAGGCCGCCTTGCTGGTGCGGGCTGTCAAGCGAGAAGGCCGGCACGGCGGCGTCGAAGGCCTCGCCCGTCTCGGTGACGATCATGTGGTAGGTGCCGCGCATGAAGCCCGATGGCGTGCCGAGCGGCGTGCCGGAGGTGTAGTCGAAGCTCTCGCCGGGTTCGAGCACGGGCTTCTCGCCCACCACGCCCTCGCCATGCACGCGGGTCTCGCGGCCCAGCGCATCGGTGATGAGCCAACTGCGCTGCACGAGCTGCACCGTGACCCGGCTGAGATTCTCGATCTGCACCTTGTAGGCCCAGACATACCGCCCTGCCGAAGGGTCGGACTGGTCCGCCAGGTAGAGGGGGCGGATGGTGACGCGCACGCCGCGCGTGACGGTGGTGTAGGGCTTCATGAGCGGGGCATCGCGGCAGGGGCGAGGCCGGCGCCGACCAGCATGGCGCCCCCCGCACGGCCCAGGATGAACACCACCACAGGCCTCGTGATCATCGCGGGGATGATCGAGGCGAGGGCCAGTGGGAGGGCCAGTGGGAGGGCCAGTGGGAGGGCCAGTGGGAACCATGTCTCGAAGGTCATGGGCGCATCATGCCACGCGGCCGGGGGGCGGGGCTACTCGGCCGCGCGCAGGCTGGCATTGCCGCCCACCGCATCCAGTGCCTCGGCCAGATCCTCGATCAGGTCGGCGACATCCTCCAGCCCGACCGAGAGCCGCACCGTGCCATCGGTGATGCCGAGCTTGCTGCGCTCCACCTCGCCGATCCGCATATGGGTGGTGGTGGCCGGATGCGTGGCGAGCGACTTGGAATCGCCGAGATTATTGGAAATGTCCACGATCTGGAGAGCGTTCATGAAGCGGAAGCAGGCGCTTTTTGCGTCCTGCCCGTTCGCGGCAGAGCCCCCCTTGATATCGAAGGTGACGAGTGTGCCGCCGCCCGACATCTGCCGCACCGCCAGCGCATGCTGCGGATGGTCGGCGCGGAAGGGGTAGAGCACGCGGGAGATCTCGGCGCGTTCGGACAGGAAATCGGCCACGGCGGCGGCGTTGCGGCACATCTGGTCCACGCGCAGCTTCAGCGTCTCCAGCCCCTTCAGGATCACCCAGGCATTGAAGGGGGACATGGCGGGGCCGGTGTTGCGGATGAAGGGCATCAGCACCTCCTCCACCCACTTCTTCTTGCCCAGCACCGCGCCACCCAGCACGCGGCCCTGGCCGTCCATGTGCTTGGTGCAGGAATAGACGACGATATCGGCGCCCTGCTCGAAGGGCTTTTGCAGCAGCGGCGTGGCGAAGACATTGTCCACCACCACCAGCGCGCCGGCGGCATGGGCCAGCTTGCAGACGGCGACCACATCCACGAGTTCGAGCATGGGGTTGGAGGGGCTTTCCAGCAGCACCATCGTGGCGGGCGTGCTCAGCGCCGCTTCCCATTGCGCCAGGTCCGTGCCGTCCACGAATTCGGCATGGATGCCATAGCGCGGCAGCAGCGTGCTCACGATCCAGTGGCAGGAGCCGAACAGCGCGCGGGACGCCACCAGGCGGTCACCCGTCTTGAGGTGCGAGAGCAGGGCGGAATGCACCGCCGCCATGCCGGTGGCCATCAGGCGGCAGGCTTCCGCGCCCTCGATAGCGCAGAGGCGATCCTCCAGCATCGTCGTCGTCGGGTTGGCGAAGCGGCTATACTGGTAGTGCTGGATTTCGTTCTTGAAGGTGGCTTCCGCCTGCTCGGCGCTGTCATAGACAAAGCCCGAGGTCAGGAACATCGCCTCGGCGGTTTCGCCGTGGTTGGAGCGGTTCAGGCCGCCGCGAACGAGTTGCGTGGCGGGGCGAAGCTTGCGGGACATGGTGACACCCTTCATCCGAAACAAAGACCGTCCGGCACCCTGGGCGGGGTGAGGGCATGGCTTGCCCGGAAGGTTCCTTCCCGGAAGGCTGCGCCCTGGGCCGTTTAGCGCGCTTGTTTTCCGCCCCCCGAAGAAGACGACCCGGTTGGGACCTCGCCGCAAGCTGGCCGGACAAATCGCGAGGGCAGGGTCATGGATAAACCCCCGCGCCAGCCGCCGTCAATCACAGGTGATTCACGCTGGCATGCAAGTCATTGACGCGGGCGCTTGAGAAATGCGATTAGTCTCATGAATGAGCGCCCTTGACCCTGAGGTGGCCAATCAACTGGCCGAAGACCTCCCGCCGGACGTGTTCCGCACGATCATCTCGACCTTCGAGCAGGATCTGACACGCCTCGCCCAGGATCTGGCCCGCGCGGCCCAGGCCGGGGACCAGGATGGGTATGAGCGCGCGGCGCATAGCCTGGCCGGGGCCGCCGCCGCCGTGGGTGCCGTCGGGCTGGAGCGCGAGGCGCGGATCGCCATGGATCACCGCCAGCCGGAGTCCGCCGCCACCGTGCTGCCGCGCCTGCTGACCGAGGCCAAGGCCGCCCTGCAGGCGTTGCGCGCCCTCACTTACTGATGCCCGGCCTTTGCTGACACCCGCGCGGGTTCTGCTGGTCGAGGATACGCCGACCCAGGCCGAGATCGCCAAGGCGATGCTGCGGGATTTCGGCCATGAGATCCGCCACGCCGAGAACGGCACGGATGGCCTGGCCCTGGCGCTGGAATGGCAGCCCGACGCCATATTGGTGGACCTCCTCCTGCCGGATTTCTCCGGCATCGAGTTGATGCGCCGCCTCAAGGCCGCCCGCGTGAATGCCGCCTGCATCGTGCTGACCGCGCATGGCTCGGTGAATATCGCCGTGGAGGCGATGCGCGAGGGCGCCACCGACTTCCTCCTCAAGCCCTATGCCGCGGCGCGGCTGCGCGTCACCCTCGACAATGCGCTGGAAAAGCGCGCGCTGCGCCAGGCGCTGGACACCGCGCGCACGGCGCTGGGGCGCGAGAGCTTCGGCGGCTTCATCGGCGCATCGCCCGCCATGCAGGCGGTGTATCGCACGCTGGAGAGCGTTGCCGGCTCCAAGGCCACGGTCTTCATCACGGGCGAGAGCGGCACCGGCAAGGAAGTGGCGGCCGAGACGCTGCACCAGGCCTCGCCCCGCCGGGGCCGCCCCTTCATCGTGCTGAATTGCGCCGCCATCCCGCGCGATTTGCTGGAGAGCGAGATCTTCGGCCATGTGAAGGGCGCCTTCACCGGCGCCACCGAGAACCGCCCCGGCGCCGCACGCGCGGCTGATGGCGGCACGCTGTTCCTGGACGAGATCGGCGAGATGCCGCTGGAGATGCAGGCCAAGCTGCTGCGCTTCGTGCAGAGCGGCACCGTCACGCCGGTGGGTGGCACGCGGGCGGAGGCGGTGGATCTGCGGCTGGTCTGCGCCACCAACCGCGACATCCTGGCCGAGGTGCAGGCCGGCCGCTTCCGCGAGGATTTGTATTACCGCCTCTATGTGGTGCCCGTGGTGCTGCCGCCCTTGCGCGCGCGCGGCGAGGATGTGCTGCTGATCGCCCGCCATTTGCTCCAGCATTTCGCCCGCGATGAGGGCAAGCGCTTCAAGCAATTCGACGTGGCGGCCGAGGCCGCCATCCGCGCCCATCCCTGGCCCGGCAATGTCCGGCAATTGCAGAATGTGCTGCGCAACGCCGTGGTGCTGCATGAGGGCGAGGTGATCACCCGCGCCATGCTGCCGGACCTGCTGTTGCAGGGCGCCCCCGTCATGCCCGGCCCGCCGCCGCCCGCCCCGGCCCAGGCGGCCAGCGCCACGGCGGCGATCGAGCCATTGGCCATTTCCGAAAAGCGGCTGATCCTGGCGGCGCTGGAACACACCGGCCAGGATGTGCCGCGCGCCGCCGCCCTGCTGGACGTGAATCCCAGCACGATCTACCGCAAGCTTACGACATGGAAGAAGGAGGCCTGACGCGCTCGCGTCAGACCATCAGCATCCCGCCATTCACATGGATGGTGGTGCCGGTTACCCAGGCTGCCTCATCCGAGGCGAGATAGGCCACGGCCGAGGCCACATCGCCCGCGCTGCCCATCCGCTTCATCGGGATGCGCGAGAGCAGGCCGGATTTCTGCTCCTCGCTCAGCTTGTCGGTCATGGGCGTCGCGATGAAGCCGGGGGCGACGACGTTGATGGTGACGCCACGCGGCGCGACCTCCTGCGCCAGCGCCTTGCTCATGCCGATCAGCCCCGCCTTGGCGGCGGCGTAATTCGCCTGGCCGGCATTGCCCGTGACGCCCACGATGGAGGCGATGGAGACGATGCGACCGCTGCGCCGCTTCATCATGCCGCGTAGTGCCGCACGCGCCAGGCGGAAGGGGGCGTTGAGGTCCACTTCGAGGACGGCATTCCAATCCTCATCGCTCATACGCAGTGCCAGCATGTCCCGCGTGAAGCCGGCATTGTTCACCAGGATGTCCAGCCGGCCATGCGCGGCCTCGATGGCTTCCACCAGCGTGGCGGGTGCCGCGGGGTCGTTGAGGTCGGCCGGCATGACGCTGGCGCGCTCGCCAAGGTCGCTCGCCACGGCGTTGAGTTCGGCCTCGCGGCGGCCGGTCAGCACCACATGCGCGCCCTGGGCGTGCAGCGCCTGCGCGATGCCGATGCCGATGCCCGAGGAGGCTCCGGTCACGAGGGCGATTTTCCCGGTCAGGTCAAACATTGGGCTCTCCGTCGAGGCGTTTTTTCATGAAGAAGCGCGCATGGCCGGGCGGGCAATCCGGCAGCGTCGCGAAATGGGTGTAGCCCGCCTTCTCATAGAAGGGCCGCGCCTGGAAGCTCAGCGTGTCCAGCCAGGCGCCGATGCAGCCGCGCGCACGGCCCTCATCCTCGATCCGGGCGAGCAGGCGCGCGCCGAGGCCGCCGCCGCGCAGATCCTCGGGCAGATAGAACATTTGCACATGCAGCCAGGCACCGTAGCAGCGCCCCTGTATGCCGCCGCAGGGCATGTCCTCGCCCTCGCGGAAGACCATCAGGCGCAGCGGCTTGTAGCCATGCCCGCCGATGAAGGGGCCGTTGAAGGCCTCGAAGCCCTTCGACAGCACCTCCGCCAGCGGGGTGACTTCCGCCTCGGAGAGTTCGATCCGCATCAGAGCGACTTCAGGAAGGCTTCGATATCAGCGGGGTTGTTGATGGCCAGGGCCGTGGCCTCGGGCGCGTTGCGCTTCATCAGCCCGGTCAGCACCTTGCCCGCGCCAACTTCCGCGAAGCGGGTGCATCCGGCGGCGACCATGGCGGCGACGCATTCGCGCCAGCGGACCGTGCCTGTCACCTGGCGCACCAGCAGGCCGCGGATCACATCGGGGTCCGAGACGGGGGCGGCGGTGACATTGGCCACGACCGGCACGGCGGGGTGCGCCATGGCGGCCCTGCCGAGTGCTTCCTCCATCACCCGCGCAGCCGGTTCCATCATCGCGCAATGGAAGGGGGCGGAGACGGGCAGGATCATGGCCCGCTTGATGCCGGCGGTCTTGGCCGCTTCCACCGCGCGCTCCACGGCGGCCTTGGCGCCCGAGATCACCACCTGGCCGCCGCCATTATCGTTGGCG
The DNA here is from genome assembly GCA_947084995.1 of uncultured Roseococcus sp. Taxonomy (GTDB): domain Bacteria; phylum Pseudomonadota; class Alphaproteobacteria; order Acetobacterales; family Acetobacteraceae; genus Roseococcus. Next base: position 18,860 of record CAMTUX010000060.1, on the reverse strand, counting down.
ACCTCCAGCACTTCGCCTTGCGCCACGCCCGCGCAGATGGTCGCGGCCTGCCCGGCCTCGGCGCCCAGCAGGGCAGCCATCGCGCCCTCGCCCGGCGGCACGGCGGCCTGCATGGAATCGCCGCGCAGGCGCAGAAGGCGCGCGGCGGTGCCGAGGTCGAAGCTGCCAGCCGCCGTCAGCGCGCTGTATTCGCCGAGGCTGTGCCCCGCCACGAGCGACACCTGGCGGGACATGTCAAAGCCGCCCTCCTTCGCCAGCACGCGGGCAATGGCGACCGAGACGGCCATCAGCGCCGGCTGGGCATTGGCGGTGAGGGTGAGTTCCTCGCCCGGGCCCTCGAAGATGAGGCGCGAGAGCTTTTGCCCCAGCGCGTCATCCACCTCCTGGAAGGTTTCGCGGGCGATGGGGAAGGCATCGGCGAGGTCGCGGCCCATGCCGGGGGCCTGGCTGCCCTGGCCGGGGAACACAAAAGCGAGTGACATGGCAATTCCGTAAATGGCGTGTGACCGAAGCCCCTTCGCGCCCAGGGGCTTCGGAGTCAACGGGCCGGGGCCGCCAGCCCTATTCCGGCGTGAAGCCGGAAGCGCGGATGATCGGCCCCCATTCCTCGCGCTCGGTGCGGATGCGCGCGGCGAAGGCGGCGGGGCTCGCCGAGGTGCCGACGTTGAAATCCAGCCGCTCCAGCGCTGTCCGCATCTCGGGCGAGTTGCCCACCTGGGTGATGGCGGCGAACAGGCCCTGCGCCACGGGCGCGGGCGTGCCGGCCGGCAGCAGGGCGCCGAACCACTCATCCTTGGTGAGTGCGGGATGGCCGAGTTCCTGGAAGGTCGGCACATCGGGGAAGCGCGGATTGCGCGCAGCGGAGGAGACGGCGAGCATCCGCAGGCCCACGCCAGCCTGCGGCGAGACATCGCCCAACACGCCCATGAAGGCATTCAGCCGCCCGGCGATCAGGTCCTGCACGGCGGGCACGGCGCCGCGATAGGGCACATGCGTCATACGGATGCCCAGCGCCTGGGCCAGCATCAGCCCCATGAAATGCGGCGAGGCGCCGGCGGCGGGCGAGGCGAAGGGGATTTCACTGGGCTGCGCCCGCGCCCAGGCGCCGAATTCGGCGAGGTTGCGCGCCGGATGCGTCATCGGCACGCAGAAGGCGAAGGGAAAGGTGCAGACGGTGCTGATGGGGATGAAATCGGTCAGCGCGTCATAGCGCACCTCGCGCGGGAAAAGATGCGGCTGCAAGGTCAGCATCGAGGCCGGGGTTTGCAGATAGGTCGTGCCGTCCTTGTCGGTGTCGCGCACGAATTCCACGGCGATCCGCCCGGCGGCACCCACGCGGCCCTCCACGATCAGGTTGGGCGCGTAGATGCCACGCAGCCGCTCGGCATAGATCCGCGCCACGATGTCCGAGCTGCCGCCGGCCGGAAAGCCGATGATGATGCGGGCATTGCGCGGCACGGTCTGCGCGTTGGCAAGAGCCGGGGCAGCCAGGGCGACGCCCCCGGCCAGCAGGGCGCGGCGTTGAATCTCGTGCAAGGACGTTTCTCCATCGGGTCTTTTCTCCGATGGGCTTTAGCCACTCCGGCGCAGCCTTGCGAGCGGTTAATTCATTTCGGCCGGCGCGCGCAGCGTGAGCGCCAGGGCATGCAGCCCGGAGGAGAATTCAGCGTCCAGCGCCGCATGCACGGCCCGCGATCGTGCCACGCGGTTCATGCCGGTGAAGGCGTCGCTCACCAGCAGCACGTTGTAATGCGTCTCGCCCCCCGGGGCGGCGCCGGCATGGCCCGCATGGCTTTGGCTGTCATCCACCACTTCCAGCCGGATCGGGGTGAAGCCGGCCGTGAGGGCGGCATGGATGCGTTGGGCGCGATTCTGCATGAGGGGGAGAATCCCAGAGGCGCGCGCGATTGCCAAGCCATCGTTGCCCCACCTCGTTGCCAAGTTGGGGGGGCGCACCCATAAAGTCTCGATGCCACGGCGTGCGAGCTTCCAACCCCAGACCGACCCGAAGGCGCCGCCGCGGGGTTGCGCCGCCCCCGGCTGCGCGGCGGCCGGCGAGTTCCGCGCACCCAAGGACCGCGCGCTGCGGGAATATCTCTGGTTCTGCCTGGAGCATGTGCGCCAGTACAATTCCGGCTGGGATTTCTACCGCGGCATGGGCCCGGCCGATATCGAGAGCGCCATCCGCCTCGACTCCGTCGGCCAGCGCCCGACCTGGCCGCTGGGGCGGCTGGGCGGCGTCCGGCTGGACCCGGACCGCATGGTGGACCCACTCGGCATCCTGCGGGAGACGGCCCTGCACGAGAAGCGCCGCGCGCCGCCGCGCAACGAAGCCCCACCCGAATTGCGCGCGGCGCTGGGCCTGCTGGAACTGGAATGGCCGCTGGACCCCGCGACGCTCAGGGCCCGCTACAAGGAACTCGCCAAGCGCTACCACCCCGACGCCAATGGCGGGGATCGCAGCACCGAGGACCGGCTGAAGGACATCAACCGGGCCTATTCCCTGTTGCGGCAGAAGCTCGGCCGGGCCGAGCCGGCCCATGCGACCTCACCCGCCTGAAGTCACCTGCCTTGCCGGGTAGCCCATTTGGATGGGCTGCCCTAACATTCGTCCAGACCTGACATGCCCACTCCATAGCCCACCTCATAGAACGAAGCGGAAGCGTAATGACCAAGCTGGCCCAAAGCGGCGATGTGAGCCCCGACCTGAGCCCAACCGCGGCAATCAACATGCCCGACACCACGGTGAATGCGCGCGAGGCTTTCGGCGTGGATATCGACATGCAGGTGCCGGCCTATTCGATCCGCACCGAGCACGTCCCCGAGCTCGACCCCTCCTACCGCTTCGACCGCGAGACGACGCTCGCGATCGTGGCCGGCTTCGCGCATAACCGCCGCGTGATGATCCAGGGCTATCACGGCACGGGCAAGTCCACGCATATCGAGCAGGTGGCCGCCCGCCTCAACTGGCCCTGCATCCGCGTCAACCTGGACAGCCACATCAGCCGCATTGACCTGATCGGCAAGGACGCCATCGTTCTCAAGGATGGCAAGCAGATCACCGAATTCCGCGAGGGCATCCTCCCCTGGGCCTTGCAGCATCCCTGCGCCCTGGTGTTCGACGAGTATGATGCCGGCCGCCCGGATGTGATGTTCGTGATCCAGCGCGTGCTGGAAGTGGAGGGCAAGCTCACCCTGCTCGACCAGAACCGCGTGATCCGCCCGCACCCGATGTTCCGCCTCTTTGCCACGGCGAATACGGTGGGCCTGGGTGACACGACCGGCCTCTATCACGGCACGCAGCAGATCAACCAGGGCCAGATGGACCGCTGGAACATCGTCGCCACGCTGAACTACCTGCCGCACGCGCAGGAGACGGAAATCGTCATGGCGAAGATCGGCTCGACCGACGCCAAGATGAAGAAGCAGGTGGAAGCCATGGTGGCGCTGGCCGATTTGACGCGCGCCGGCTTCATCGCGGGCGATATCAGCACCGTCATGTCGCCGCGCACGGTCATCACCTGGGCCGACAATACGCGCATCTTCGGCGATATCGGCTTCGCCTTCCGCCTGACCTTCCTCAACAAGTGCGACGAAGCCGAGCGTTCGACGGTGGCGGAATACTATCAGCGCTGCTTCAACGCCGAGATCGCGACGGGGCTCTACAAGAAGGCGGGCTGATGTGACCAAGCAGGACCTCACCCGCCAGGAAGAGTTCAAGCGCGCGACGGCCGGCGTGGTCCGCGCCATCGCGCAGCAGGCCGAAGTGCAGGTCGCCTTCCAGCCTGGCCCGGCCGGCGTCTCGGGCAAGCGCGCGCGCCTGCCGCTGCCCACCCGCAGCCTGCCGCCCGCCGAGATGGCCAAGCTGCGTGGCGCCGCCGATGCCGTGGCACTCAAGCTGCGCCACCACGATGAGGGCACCCACGCCGCCCGCGCGCCCAGCCGCAAGGAAGCGCGCGAGGTGTTCGACGCGCTGGAGGATGTGCGCGTGCAGTCCGTCGGCAGCCGCCACATGGCGGGTGTGGCCGCCAACCTCCGCGCCCGCCTCTCGGAGGAATGCGAATCCGAGGGCTATGACCGGATGACGCGGAAGGATCAGCTTCCGCTGCACACCGCCCTCTCGCTCATGGCGCGCGAACGCATCTCGGGCGAGCCCGCGCCCGCCGCCGCCACCCGCATCCTGGAGATGTGGCGCGGCAGCCTGGACGAGAAGGCCGCCGCCGCGATGGAGGAGCTGGTCTCCTCCACCGATGACCAGGAGAGCTTCGCCCGCGCCGCCCGCAAGCTCCTCACCGCCCTCGACCTCGCCGAGGCCGAGATGGAGAGCGAATCCGACCAGGATGAGGAGGGCGACGAGGGCGGCGACCAATCCTCCCAGCAGGACCAGTCCAGCGCCGGCGAGGCGCAGAGCCAGGATCAGGAATCCATGCAGGGCGCCGAGCCCGAAAGCATGCAGGGCGAGGCCGCCGACGAGGAAGCCCAGGATAGCGAGGAAGAAGGCGCCGCCGCCGAGGGCGACGAGAAGCCCGGCGGCCCGCAAGCCCGCAAGGAAGTCCCGCAGACCGACGACACGACGCGCTACCGCGCCTTCGTCACCCAATTCGACGAGGTGGTGGAGGCCGATGACCTTTGCGACCCCGATGAGCTGACGCGGCTGCGCCAGCAACTCGACCAGCAGCTCCAGCATTTGCAGGGCGTGGTCTCCAAGCTCGCCAACCGCTTGCAGCGCCGCCTCATGGCGCAGCAGCAGCGCGCCTGGGATTTCGACCTGGAGGAGGGCATCCTCGACGTGGCGCGCCTGGCGCGCGTGGTCGCGAACCCGACGCTCTCGCTCTCCTACAAGCATGAGCGCGAGGCGGATTTCCGCGATACCGTGGTCACGCTGCTGATCGACAATTCCGGCTCGATGCGCGGGCGGCCCATCACGGTTGCCGCCATGTGCGCCGATATCCTGGCCCGCACGCTGGAGCGCTGCGGCGTGAAGGTGGAAATCCTGGGCTTCACGACGCGCGCCTGGAAGGGCGGGCAGAGCCGCGAGCGTTGGGTGCAGGAGGGCAAGCCGCGCAATCCGGGCCGCCTGAATGATTTGCGCCACATCATCTACAAGGGCGCCGACGCGCCCTGGCGCCGCTCGCGCCGGGCCATCGGCCTGATGCTGCGCGAGGGGCTGCTCAAGGAAAACATCGATGGCGAGGCGCTGAACTGGGCCTATCGCCGCATCCTCGCGCGCTCGGAGCATCGCCGCATCCTGATGGTGATCAGCGATGGCGCGCCGGTGGATGACAGCACGCTCTCGGTCAATCCCGGCAATTACCTGGAGCGCCATCTGCGCGAGGTGATCAGGGAGATCGAAAGCCGCAGCGCGGTGGAACTCATCGCCATCGGCATCGGCCATGACGTCACGCGCTATTATCGCCGCGCCGTGACCATCGTGGATGCCGAGGAACTGGGCGGCACCATGATGAAGAAGCTGACCGAACTCTTTGACGAGGATGCCGCCGAGGCCTGGCACCGCGCCGCGGCCGAACGGGCGCCCGCGATTCTCTGATCGGTGCGGACCGCATCGCGCCGCGCCATCGCGGCGCCGGGCTGATCCGCTGAGGCGCCGCGCCGCCCTGCTGGCCGTCCTCGCGCTGCTGCCGGGCTGCGCCGGGGCGGGGCCTGTTGTCCTGGCCGCGCCTTCCCGCCCGTTTCTCGTGCCGCTGGGCGGGCTGGTGCTGGATACCTCGCCCTGGGGGTTTGGCGGCTTGTCGGGCATTCACCTGGCGCCGGATCTGACGCTCACCGCCATCAGTGATCTCGGCTGGTGGTGGCGCGCGCCGCTGCTGCTCCGTGATGGCCAACTCGCTGGGATTGGCGAGGCGCTGCACGGCCCGCTGCGCGATTCAGGCGGGGGCATCCTGCGCCGGGGCGTGCAGGGCGATGCCGAAAGCCTGACGCGGCTGCCCGATGGCGATTGGCTGGTGGGGTTCGAGCGCCGGCATCGCATCCTGCGCTATCGGGACCTTGCGGGGCCGGGCTTGCCGGTCGAGGCGCTGCCGGGGATCGAGAATGCGCCCAGCAATGGCGGGCTGGAAGGCCTGGCGATGCTGGCCGATGGCCGCCTGCTCGCGCTGGCCGAGCAATTGCCCGGCCATGGCGGCCCGGAAAGCCGCGCCGCCTGGTTCGGCACGCCGCAGGGCGGGCGCATCACATGGCGGGCCACGGATTATCTGCCGGCGCCGGGGTTGGAGCCCACCGATGTGGCGGGGCTGCCCGATGGCGGCGCGCTGGTTCTGGAGCGCCGCTTCTCGATCCTTGGCGGCTTCACCGGGCGGCTCGCGCGGCTGTCACCGGCCGCCCTGGGCAGCGGCGCGCCCCTGGTGGCCGAGACCTGGCTCGACCTGCCGCCCGACGCCCCGGCCGAGAATTGGGAGGGCGTGGCCGTGCTGCGGCATGCGGGGCGGGTGCTGGTGGCCCTCATCTCGGACGATAATCAAAGCCCGTTCCAGCAGACGATGCTGTTGCTCTACGCCCTCGCGGAGCCTTGATATCCCGCCACTTCCTCGGGCGTCGCGGCCCAGCCACGCGCGGTGAGGAAGCGGGCGAGGCGCGGTGAGGCGGTCAGCACGCAGAAGGGAATGGCCAGCAGCAACCCGCCAGCCCAGGGGAGCGCGAAGCCGATGGCCCAGGGGGCGGTCAGCGCCAGGAAGGCGAAGGCCAGCACGCCCATCAGCGTGTGGAACCAGAGCAGCCGCGCGGCATCCATCCAGCCCACATCGCGCGCCGCACGGTTCTGCGCGCACCAACCCATCCGCGCGCCGAAGGGCAGCGCGAGAAGAAAGCGGGATTTGTTGAGGCAGGAGATGGGCGAGAGGATGGTGGTGAAGAGGATCTCCGCCAGGGCGCCCCAGGCGAAGGCCCGCCGCCCGCCATAACGCCGCGCCTGCGCGCCCTGCATCATGACCTGCGCGTAGCCGGCGAGCTTGGGGGAATGCTGCGCCACCCAAAACATCGCCATGATGGCGGCCAGGTGCCCGGCGCCCATCTCGTCGAAGCGGCCCAGCGCGGCCAGGGTCGCCGCCAGGATGAAGGCCAGCACCCAGAGCGGCGCGCAGAGGAACATCAGGATCGCCTGGAGCAACTGGAAGCGCGCCATGCCGGAAAGCCCAGGCCGGCGCAGCAGCGGCAGGTATTGCATGTTACCCGCCGCCCAGCGCAGGTCCCGCGCCATGAATTCGGGCAGGGCGGGCGGGTTGCCCTCCAGGCTGCCTTCCTCATCCGGCAGGCACCAGACTTCCCAGCCCGCGCCATGCAGGCGGATGGCCTCCACCTGGTCATGGCTGAGGATGGTGGAACCGTCGGGCAGGGTGTCGAGCTTGCCATGGGCGCGGAAGGGCGCGATGCGGATCATCGCGTTATGGCCCCAATAGGGGCCCTTCGGCCCCTGCCACCAGCCCTGGCCGGTGGCCCAGGCGCGCATGCCGGCGCGCATGCCGAACTGGAACAGGCGCGGGAACACTGCGGCGACCGGCCGGCCCACGATCAATTGCTGCAGGATGGCGATGCGCGGCGCGGCGTCCAGGGCCAGTGCCAGGCGGCGCACGGCGGCGGGCGACATCTGGGAATCCGCATCCAGGCAGAGCAGGTAGTCGAAGGCCGCGCCCTCGTGTTCCAGGAATTCCATGACATTGCCGGCCTTGAAGCCGGTGTTGTCCGCGCGGCGGCGCAAATGGATGCGGCCGGCATCCTGCGGGCGCCAGGCGGCCAGGGCTGCGTCCTCGGCGGCGCGGAATTCGCGGTCCTGCGTGTCGGAGAGGAACCACAGCGAGAAATGGCTGGCCGGCAACCCATCCAGCAACGGGTCAAGCGCGGCCAGGACCGGCACCATCTCCTCGTTGCGGAGACAGACGGCGATGGCGGTGCGGCCCACCGGCGGCGCGTCGAGGTCGAGATCGCGCAGGGCCGGCACCACATGGGCCGGCGGATCGCGCGTGAAGATGAGCAGCGCCCAGCCCAGTATCGCATTGACCGAGGCCAGCGCGATCCAGGGGCTGAGCAGCGCCAGACAGGCCAGGAACAGGCCTTCCGGGATAAAAAAGCTCTCCACCACGGGGGGGGTGGGGATGCTGGAGGCCAGGAGCAAGGTGCCCCAGATCAGGGCGCCGAGCCCAAGCACGGCAATGGGTCGGTAGCGCATGCCGCGAGGCTTAGCGGATAATCCGCGCAGGATCACGGCAGAGTTCGGCCGCTGCTGCCCCGGTCAGGGGGGGATGGCGGAGGCCAGGATCAAGGAACCCCCGGGGGAGGGGCCTGATCCCAAGCCAATTCGTGGCGGGCATGGCGGCCGAGCGGCAGCGCGGGCCGCGTCGCCGCAGGATCGTGGTGGTCGGCTCGCCCCTTCGGGCGAAGGGCGGCTTTGGTCAGGCGGAGACGATTTTCCAGGCGATATGCGCGAGCACGCCGACCAGGGCGGCGGAAGCAGCGAGAAGTGAGAAGCGCAGCGCCATCAGGACGACCTCGCCGCGGTTGATATCAGAACGATCCGACATTCTCTTTTTTCCTACATTATGGGCTTCACTTGCGATTATTATACAGAACTCGTTAACAAATAAAACCTATAATTGTACCAATCCTTCATTTTGTTTATTTAAGAGATTTCATTGTATTTTTTGAGACATTTTTACCCGGACGCGACTCTCCCTATGTTCGGCATGCACCTGGCGGGAACCGCGCCATGCTCGCCCCCAACGACACTCCGCTGCGACAACTCCATGCCGAGATGGCACCATGCCAACGGCCTGGTGACTCCCGCGCCGCGTTCCGCCGCCCCCCCGTGCTGTGGCGCTATGGCGAGGCGCGGGAATTCCTGATGCGCGCCGGTGCCTTGATCAGCGCCGAGCAGGCCGAGCGCCGCGTGCTGATCATGGAAAATCCGAGCCTGCCCGCTTCCTCCTGCGCGACGCCTTCGCTCCATGCTGGCCTGCAACTCATCCTCCCTGGCGAAGTGGCGCCCTGCCATCGTCATACCCGGTGCGTCTTAAGATTCGTCTTAGAGGGCAGCGGCGCCTTCACCGCGCTGGATGGCGAGAAGGCGGTGAGCGGCCCTTCGACCTCGTGCTCACGCCCAATTGGCAATGGCGTGACCACGGCAATGACAGTGACGCGCCGATGATCTGGCTGGACGGCCTCGACATCCCGATGGTGCGCTTCTTCGAGACGAGCTTCGCCGAGCGCCTGCCGCAAGCCGCGCATCCCGAGACGGCGCCGGCGGGCTTCACCACGCGGCCGCGCCGTCGTCTCCGGGCATGGCACGGCGCGCATCCAGGGCGCGGAATTCGCGCTGATGGAGCGCGACTGCTTTGTCGTCCCCTCCTGGGCCAACCTGGAACTGGCGGCCGCGAGGGAGTTGGTGCTCCTCGCCTATTCCGAACGCGCCGCGCAGGAGAAACTTGGGCTTTGGCGGTAAGCCAGGGCATAAGAGCCCCGCCCACCTAGAGAGGATTCACGCGTGGCCCCGCCGCACATCCAGCGGCGCCTGTCGCGCTCCCCGCCATGCTCCGCCTGACGCGCCTTCGCCTCACGCGCTATCGCTCCTATGCCGCCGCCGAGCTGCGCTTCGCGGCGCCCGTGGTGGTGTTCACCGGGCCGAATGGCGCGGGCAAGACCAACCTGCTCGAAGCCATCAGCCTGCTCGGCCCCGGCCGCGGGCTGCGGGGCGCGCGCATCAGCGAGGTGGCCCAGATGGGCGGCGGGGCATGGAGCGTCTCCGGCCATTTCGACGACGGGCTGGGCGGCTTTGAGGTCGGCACGGGCAGCCTGGCGGAGGGCAGCGCGGAACGCCGCGCCTTCCGCCTGGATGGCGAGAAGATCCGCGCCCAGGCCGAACTGGCCGAGCGCGTGGCGGCGGTCTGGATCACGCCGCAGATGGACCGGCTGTTCCAGGAAAGCGCGGGTGGCCGCCGCCGCTTCCTGGACCGCCTGGCCATGGCGCTGGAGCCGCATCTGGCGCGCGAGGTGACGGCCTATGAATCCGCCATGGCCGGCCGCAACCGCCTGCTGACCCCCAGGGGAGAAAACCGCCGCCCGGATGCCGCCTGGCTGGCCGGGCTGGAGGATGCGATGGCGCGGCACGGCATCGCCATCGCCGCCTCGCGCCGGGCGCTGGTGGCGCGGCTCAACGCCGCCATGAGGGCCGTGCCGGCGGAGAGGGCCGTGCCGGCGGGCACCTTCCCGGCCGCGATCCTGGCCCTGCAATGCCCCGCCGCCGCCCTGCTGGAGGAGATGCCCGCCCTCGCCGCCGAGGACGCCCTGCGCGCCTCCTGGGCCGCTTCCCGCCCGCGCGACGCGGCGGCCGGCGCGACGCTGAGCGGCCCGCACCGGGCGGACCTCATCTTCACCCATGCCGCCAAGGCGATGCCGGCCGGGCTGTGCTCCACCGGCGAGCAGAAGGCGCTGCTGATCTCCACCGTGCTGGCCCATGCCGGGCTGATCGCCGCCGCCCGCGGCTTCGCCCCCCTGCTGCTGCTGGACGAGGTGGCCGCCCATCTGGACGAGGCCCGGCGCGTGGCCCTGTTCGACGCCCTGGCCGCCCTGCCGGCCCAGAGCTTCCTGACCGGCACCGACAGGGAGGTTTTCAGCCCCCTTCGCGACCGTGCGGAACACTGGAAAATCACCCCCGGCGAGGCGCCTGCGCGGCCCCTGTCCCTGGGCGCGTAAAACTGGCATAAAGCCAAGGTCTTTCCAGAGGTTTTCCAAATTCCGATGAGCAGCGATACACCCCCCCCTGGGCCGACTGGCGACGATCCCCTGAACCAGGTCTCCGACGCCGATTACACCGGCGCCTCGATCACGGTGCTGCGTGGGCTCGAAGCGGTCCGCAAGCGGCCGGGCATGTATATCGGCGATACCGATGACGGCTCGGGCCTGCATCACATGGCCTTCGAGATCATTGATAACTCCGTGGACGAAGCCCAGGCCGGCTATGCCAGCCGCGTGGATGTCGTCCTCAATGGCGATGGCAGCGTGACCGTGACCGATGACGGGCGCGGCATCCCCGTGGATATCCACGCCGAGGAAGGCGTAAGCGCCGCCGAGGTGGTGCTGACGCGGCTGCATGCGGGCGGCAAGTTCAACCAGAATTCCTACAAGGTCTCGGGCGGCCTGCACGGCGTGGGTGCGGCCGTGGTCAACGCGCTCAGCGAATGGATGGAAGTCCGCATCTGGCGCGGCGGCACGGAGCATTTCATCCGCTTCGAGCATGGCGACACGGTGCAGCCGCTCAAGATCATCGGCCCCAGCCCGCATCACCAGGGCACGCAGGTCACGTTCAAGCCCTCGGCCGGGACCTTCACCCAGGTGGAGTATGATTTCCACATCCTGGAGCGCCGCCTGCGCGAATTGGCCTTCCTGAATTCCGGCCTCGCCATCACGCTGCGCGATGACCGCCATGTTCCCGCCCAGACGGCCGAGTTCAAGTTCGATGGCGGCCTGGTCGCCTTCGTGGAATGGCTGGACAAGGGCAAGGAGCCCATCTTCAAGCCGCCCATCAGCGTCATCGCCAAGGAAGGCGAGGGCATTCGCGTCGAGCTCGCGATGTGGTGGACCTCCTCCCCGCGTGAGGTGATGCTCTGCTTCACCAACAACATCCCGCAGCGCGATGGCGGCTCGCACCAGGCGGGCTTCCGCCAGGCGCTGACGCGCGTGGTGGCGAAATACGCCGAGGATCTGGCGAAGAAGGAAAAGATCGAGCTGGTCGGCGACGACATGCGCGAGGGGCTGACCTGCGTGCTCTCGGTCAAGGTGCCCGACCCCAAATTCAGCTCGCAGACCAAGGACAAGCTGGTCTCCTCCGAGGTGCAGCCGGTGGTGCAGATGGCCGTGGCCGATGCGCTCTCCCATTGGTTCGAGACGCATCCGAAGGAGGCGAAGCTCGTCCTCGATCAGGTCGTGCTCAGCGCGGTGGCGCGCAAGGCGGCGCAGCTGGCGCGGGAGAAGGTGGGACGCAAGAACGCGCTGGATATTTCCACGCTCCCCGGCAAGCTGGCCGATTGCCAGGAGAAGGACCCGACCAAGAGCGAAATCTTCCTCGTCGAGGGCGATTCGGCAGGCGGTTCCGCCAAGCAGGGCCGCAACCGCGCCAACCAGGCCATCCTGCCGCTCAAGGGCAAGATCCTGAACGTCGAGCGCGCGCGCATCGACAAGATGCTGGCCAGCGCGGAGATCGGCACGCTGATCACCGCACTCGGCACCGGCATCGGCACGGGGGAACCCGCGCGCGGCGGCTTCAGCGCCGACAAGCTGCGCTACCACAAGATCATCATCATGACGGATGCCGATGTGGATGGCAGCCACATCCGCACCCTGCTGCTGACCTTCTTCTTCCGCCAGATGCCGGAACTGATCGAGCGCGGGCATCTCTACATCGCGCAGCCGCCGCTCTACCGCGCCAAGCGCGGCAGCGAGGAGCGCTACCTCAAGGATGATCGCGCCCTTGAGGACTATCTGATCGAGAAGGCCACCAGCAATGCGCGCATCACGCTGGCCGATGGCCGCGTGGCGGTGGAGGATGAGCTGACCGAGATCGTGGAAGGCCTGCGCCAGACCACCTCGCGCATCCGCCGCCTGGCCGCTGCCGTGCCGGTGGAAATCGTCGAGCAGGCGGCGATGGCGGGCATCCTGACGCCCGACATGCAGCGCGCGCTGGCAGGGGCGCAGGAATTCGTCTCGCGCCTGGATGCCATGGCGCCGCCCTCGGAGCGCGGCTGGAAGGCCAATGTGGACGAGGCCGGCATTCATGCCCATCGCGTGGTGCGCGGCGTGGCCGAGCGCCACACGCTCACCGCGGCCGCCCTTCGCAGCACCGAAGCGCGCTGGCTGGATGAACGCCGCGCCAAGCTGCGCGGCGAATTCGAATCCGGCGCCAGGCTGGCCTTTGACGGCAACGAGGCCGCCGTGCGCGGACCCCTGGCGGCGTTTGACCGCATCCTGGCGCAGGGCAGGCGCGGCCTCTCCTTCCAGCGCTTCAAGGGCCTGGGCGAGATGAACCCCGACCAGCTCTGGAAGACCACGCTCGACCCCGCGATCCGCACGCTGCTCCAGGTGCGCGTGGATGATGCGGAGGATGCCGAGAGCGTCTTCTCCACCCTGATGGGCGATGTGGTGGAACCCCGCCGCGAGTTCATCGTGGGCAATGCGTTGAAGGTGGCAAACCTGGACGTGTGACGTCGTCCGGAAAGGCGCAGCCCGTCAGCGCTTGCGACACCTGCCAAAGCTGCTTCGCCAACCGCCCGTCCCGTGCCGCCGGCGCGATACGGGCGGGGGCGGGCGGGTCGCGCGGCGATGCCTCCGGTCCTGGCGGCTTCCGGCGAAGGTTGCGCGGGTGGCTTGATCACGCGTCACGGATCACCCCGCCACGAAGCGCGCGCTGCTGCCGCGCAGGCCGGGCGTTACCTCAAGCCGTGCCGGGATGCGGGTCTTGAGCTCTGATGATGCCAACCAGGCGCGAGCCGCCCTGCAGCCCCGCCAGCACCTCCATGGCCTTGTCCAGCGCCTCCTCATCCAGGCTGCCGAAGCCCTCGTCTATCAGGAGCGTATCCACGGGCCGGGCGCCGGCATGGGCCTGGACCGTCTCGGCGAGGGCGAGGGCCAGGGCGGCGCAGAAGCCCTCGCCGCCCGAGAGGGTGCCGGCGGGGCGGGTGGTCAAGCCTCGCCATGGTCGAGCGATACGCGGCCGTTTCGGCGGACCACCTACGGGTGGCTATGCGGCGGCTGGCCTGATTGGCCAGATTTTGGCCAGTCAGAGCGGGATGCGTTGAGGCGAAATCGCCGAAAACGTTGAATCCCGCTCTCAGCAGTGGCGAGACCATGAAAGTGAGCGCAAGCGAACGCATCATGGTCTAAGGGGGGCGAATTTGGTCAAACATGTCCCGATTTGGCCAGTGGTGTCCCGGAAAGATCGGCGGAAAGCCGGGGAACTTGGTAGCGGCGAGCGGACTTGAACCGCTGACCCCGGCATTATGAGTGCCGTGCTCTAACCAACTGAGCTACGCCGCCATCCAATGGAGAGGGGAGGTAATCGCCGCTCCGAAACCTGTCAACCGAAGCGGCGCCGGGCCAGCCAAAAACATGCCCGCCATGCGCCGCCCGGTTGCGCTCACCCGCGCAGCATAGCGCCCGTCGCCTTGGTCACGGCGGCCACGATCTTGCCCGCCACCGCCTCGATCTCGGCATCGGTCAGGGTGCGTTCGCGCGGTTGCAGCGTCACCTGGATGGCGAGGCTGACCTTGCCCTCCGGCAGCCGCTCACCCGCATAGCGGTCGAACAGCGTGACCTCGGTGATCAGCGCGCGCTCGGCGCCGCTCGCCGCGCGCAGCAGCTTGTCGGCGGGCACGCCGGCATCCACCAGGAAGGCGAAATCGCGCCGCAACGGCTGGAAGGCCGAGAGATCGGGCGCGGTCTTCTTCCGGCGCTTGGGCTCGGGGATGGCGTCCAGGAACACTTCGAAGGCGACGGAACCGGCCGGCAGGTCCAGCGCCGCGCAAAGCCGTGGATGCAACTGCCCGAACTGCGCCAGCACCGTCTTGGGCCCCTGCCGCAGCACGCCCGAACGGCCTGGGTGGTAATAGCCCGGCGGCGCATCCTGCGTCACCTGCAACGCCGCCACCGGCACGCCGAGCGCCTCCAGCACGGCCAATGCGTCGCCCTTGGCATCCAGCGCTTCCACGGGCCGCGCGGGTGCGGCCCAATTCGCCGGCGTGGTGCCCGCGCGCAGCCCGCAGGCGATGGCGAGCTGCCCGGCCGGCGAGGTGTCGCGATAGCCGCCGCCCACTTCGCACAGCGCCAGATCGGGCAGGCCGCGCGCCGCATTCCGTGCGGCGGCCAGCACGAGCGAAGCGATGGGCGTGGGCCGCATCTGGTCGAGATCGGAGGCGATGGGGTTTTCCAGATGCAACGCATCCGGGGTCTCACCAAACATCGCGGCGATGCGACGCTCGATGAAGCCGTAGGTCACCGCCTCCTGCATCCCGCGCGCCGCCATGACGCGCCGGGCCAGGCCGCTTCGCACCTGCCTCGCATCCAGCGCCGGCAATGGCACGGGCGAGGCGACGGGCAGCGAGACGGCGGGCACCGCATCCAGCCCGCCCAGGCGCAGCACTTCCTCGATCAGGTCGCATTCGGCCTCCACCGCCGCGCAGCCCTCGGCCGCGCCGCGCGCCCGCCCGGGATCGAGAGTCGGGTCCTGGTCGAGATGGATGCTGGCCGCGATGTCGTTGCGCCAGGGTGGCACGGCGACGGTGACGCGCGCCTCATCGCGCTCTGTCACGGTGAAGCCCAGCGCTTCGAGTCGCGCAACCGCGATGTCGGGCGCCACATCCAGCCCACCCAGGCCCGCCAGGCGCTCGAAGCGCAAGGTGGCCTCGCGCCGCCAGGGGGCCTCGTGGCCGGCTTCGGTGATGGTGCTGGCCTGCCCGCCGCACAGATCGATGATCATGGCCGTGGCGGCTTCCAGGGCGGCGGGCAGCAGCGCCTGGTCCAGGCCGCGCTCATTGCGGGCGCGGGCATCGGTGAAGATGTTGTGCCGCCGCCCGCTGAGCGCGATTCGCACGGGGTCGAACAGGGCGCATTCGATGAAAACCTCGGTGGTGCTTTCATCGCAGCCGGAATGCTCGCCGCCGATGATGCCGCCCAAGGCCTCGGGGCCGGCGGCATCGGCGATGATGCCGTCCTCCTCGGTCAGGGCGTAGGTCTTGCCGTTCAGCGCCAGCATTTCCTCGCCAGCGCGGGCCATCCGCATGGAGAGGGTGGGGCCGCTCACCTTCGCCACGTCGAAGACGTGCAGCGGGCGGCCGAGGGCGAAGGTGAACCAGTTGGTCACATCCACCAGCGCCGAGATGGGGCGCAGGCCGATGGCCGTCAGCCTGTCCTGCAGCCATTGCGGCGAGGGGCCGTTCCTCACGCCCCGCACGGCGCGGCCCAGCACCCAGGTGCAGGCGCGCGGGTCCTCGATGCGCCATTGCAGCGGCGTCTCATAGGCGGGTGCCACGGCGGGCGCGGACCAGGGCTTGAGGCGGCCCAGGCCGGCGGCTGCCAGGTCCCGCGCGATGCCGCGAATGGCCAGCGCATCACCGCGATTGGGCGTGACCTTGATCTCCATGATGGGATCATCCAGGCCCGCGTAATCCACGTAGCGCGCGCCCAGAGGCGCATCCTCGGGCAGGTCCAGGATGCCGGAATGGTCTTCGCCAAGGCCCATTTCGCGGGCCGAGAGCATCATCGCCTCGCTCTTTACGCCGCGGATTTCGCCGGCCTTGAGCGTGATGCCGGTGCCGGGGATGAAGGCACCGGGCAGCGCGGCCACGCCCAGCATGCCGGTGCGCGCATTGGGCGCGCCGCAGACGACCGAGCGCTCGACGCCATCGCCCACATCCACGCGCAGCATGCGGAGCCGGTCGGCATTGGGGTGCTGCACCGCCTCGATCACGCGGGCGATGCGAAAGGAAGCGAGTGCCGCCGCCCGATCCTCGATGCCCTCGACCTCGATGCCGATGGCCGAGAGGGTGGTGCTGATTTCATCCGCCGTGGCGCTGGTGTCGAGATGTTCACGCAGCCAGGAGAGGGGGAACTTCATCACACGCCCTCATGCAGGCTGGCGGGCGACAGCGGGTTGCTGCCGTAATGCGAGAGCCAGCGCGTATCGCCATCGAAGAAGGGGCGAAGATCGGCCATGCCATGCTTGAGCATGGTGATGCGCTCGATCCCCATGCCGAAGGCGAAGCCCTGCCACTCGCGCGGATCCAGCCCGCAATTGGCCAGCACGCGCGGATGCACCATGCCGCTGCCCAGGATTTCCAGCCAATCCGCGCCGGCGCCGAGTTCGCCTGTTTTCCGGTTCCAGCCGATATCCACTTCCATCGAGGGCTCGGTGAAAGGAAAGTAGCTGCTGCGGAAACGCACCGGCAGGGTCGAGATGCCAAAGAAGCTTCGCAGGAAATCGGTCAGGCAGCCCTTGAGGTGGCCGAGCGTGATGCCGCGATCACTCACCAGCCCCTCCACCTGGTGGAACATCGGCGAATGCGTCGCGTCATGGTCGGCGCGATAGGTGCGGCCGGGCGCGATGACGCGGATCGGCGGGGCCTGGCCGATCATGGTGCGGATTTGCAGCGGGCTGGTCTGGGTGCGGAGCACCGTGCGGCGGCCCTCGATCATGCCCGGCAGGTAGAAGGTGTCCTGATCCTGCCGCGCCGGATGGTGGTCGGGAATGTTCAGCGCCGCGAAATTATACCAGTCGCCCTCGATATCCGGGCCTTCCACGACGCGGAAACCCATCGCGCCGAAGATCGCCGTCAACTCCTCGATGGTGCGGGAAATCGGGTGGATGCCGCCCGTGCCGCCCGGTGCGAAGGGGCGCGGCGGCAACGTCATGTCGAGTGTTTCGGCGGCCAGCTTGGCGTCCAGCGCGGCGGCTTCCAGCACGGCCTTGCGCGCCTCGATCGCGGCTTCCAGTTGCAGCTTCAGCGCGTTCACGGCGGCGCCGCGCTCCTTGCGCTGTTCCGCCGCAATGGCGCCCAGCCCCTTGAGCAGCGCGGTCAGCGCGCCGGATTTGCCGAGCACGGCCACGCGCACCGCATCCAGCGCGCGCAGATTGGCGGCGGCGGCGAGCTCGGCCTCGGTGCTGGCCGCGAGGGTGGAGAGATCGTCGGACATGGGGTGGTCCTCATCACAAGAAAAAGGGCCGCAAACGCTCTCGCGTCGCGGCCCCTCGAAACTTTGCAGCCAACCGCGAATCAGGCGGTGGGGCGCGCAGCCTTGGCCTTCTCGACGATGGCGGCAAAGGCTGCCGGTTCGTCGAAGGCCAGCGCCGCGAGAACCTTGCGGTCCATCTCGATCCCGGCCGCCTTGATGCCGGCGATGAACTGGGAATAGGTCATCCCATGCTCACGCGTGGCGGCGTTGATGCGCTGGATCCACAAGCCGCGGAAATCGCGCTTCTTGTTGCGGCGGTCGCGATAGGCGTATTGCAGAGCCTTCTCGACGCGCTGGAGCGCCGCGCGATAGGTGGTGGAGCTGCGCCCCACATAGCCCTTCGCGAGGTCCAGGATCTTCTTGTGACGGGCATGGGCGGTAACGCCGCGCTTTACACGAGCCATATTCTATCTCCTTTCCGCGCTTTACCGGGGCAGCCCGTAGGGCAGCCAGGTCATTACCGTCTTGGCATCCTGCGGTTCGAGAACCTGGCTGCCACGGTTCTGCCGCTTGGCCTTCTGGCTGCGGGCGGAAAGGCAATGGCGCTTCTTGCCGGGGCCGGCCATGACCTTGCCGGTGGCGGTGATCTTGAAGCGCTTCTTGGCGCTTGAAGTGGTCTTCATCTTGGACATTCGGGCCCTCCTGTCGGTGGGTTGGGGCTGCCCCTGGCTCTCGCACCATGCGAGGGAGGCAAGCATTCCCCTCGCCGGGCTGTCCAACGGCCGCGACAAGGGAGGCGGGTCTTTAGCGGGGCTTTCGGGCCAAGTCCAGTGGCGGAGGCGCCGTGCGCCAGCCTTGCCTAGCAGCCTGTCGGAATGGCGTTATCGTTGGTGTGGCGAATGGGGTAGGTGTTGGCCGTTATGCTGCCTTCAGGCGATGCAGGCGCCGGCAGTTATAGGCCAGAACGGTCAGCATCCACTCGGCGGCGACGTTCTGAAGCCCGCGCAGGCGGAAATGGCGGAAGCCCATGGCGCTTTTGATGATGCCGAAGACTGGCTCGACCGATTTCTGGCGTTTTGCGTAGCGGGTTTTGCCATCCTCGGTATCCAGTTTGGCTTGCATGGCGATGCGCCAGGGTTCGTTGATCTGCCGCGCGGGCTTGGGGTCCGGCGGCGGGCGGAAATCATACGGCCGGT
>CAMTUX010000059.1:0-30312 GCA_947084995.1 uncultured Roseococcus sp. | reverse complement strand
ATCCACCACGGCGTCGACGCACTGAACAGGGAGCGCAATGTCGATCCGTTGGCCAAGGCAAGAGTCTCTGCTTAGCTTCGAGCCGCTGGGGCGTGTGCAGGCTGGCGTGATGGACGGGCTGCTGGCGGCACTCGCCGGCTCCGCGAACACGGTCCGCATTTGGGACTGGCGGCGGGAATACCGCACCGGCGATCCGCGCAGCCAGGGCAATGTGCCGACCGGGCCGTACAGCTTCTCGGACGCGACGATCTTCACGGACGGCACCGGGCTGGTGGTGGGCTCGGGCAATCCGTCACTGGCCGCCGGCGCACCACGCGGCGCGCTGTCCATCGTGACGCTGGGCTGGTGGCCGAACGGGGTGGCGGTCGGCGCCGGCGACTACATAGGCCTCGGCGGGCGGCTCTACATCGCCACCGCCGCTGTCATGGCCTCGGGCACCTCCCGCAGCGACGCAGCCCAAAGCTCCAACGTCATCTCAATGGATGCGCCCGACACCACAACCTCCGAATCAAGCCATGGTCACGCATTGATTCAGAGTTCAAACCCGGCGGTGAGGCCCGCACTACTTCCTGTTGCGCCGCTTCTTGCGCGTCGCGCCGCTCTATTCCGCGCTGACGGCCTTCATGCTGCTTGCCTTCACCCTGAAGCCCGGCCTGCTGCGGAGCTTCTCCTTCGAATGGCCACATGTGCTGGGCAGCTTCGCCTTCTGGCCGCGGCCGGTATCTTCCTGCACGCCTTCGTGGAATTGCCGCTGCTGCGGCGGCTGCAACGCCTGACCGAGCCGCGCCCGCTTCTGCCTCAGCGCAGCTCGATCGCGTAGCACAGCGCGCTGGTCTCGATCCAGGAGAGGCGGCGCTCCACCGCGCGATCCATCACATCGAAGGCAATGCGGGCGATGTGCATGACGGGCACGCCCTCGGCCCGGTCCAGCATGGCGGCGATGGCGGCGGGGGCGGCGATTGCGGAGAGCTTTTCCTCCACCCGCATCACCGTGATGCCATGGTGGCTCTGGTAATGGACGTAGAGCTCATCGTTGAGTTCCACGCCGATAGGCAGGTGGAAGTCGGCAAACAGCGCCTCGGGCAGCGCGATCTCCTCGACGATGGCGGCATGGCCGCCAACGAAGCGCTGGCGGAACAGCCGGTGCACCCGCGCGGCGTGGCCCAGCTTCAGCGCGGCCGCTTCCTCGGGCCGCGCCGGCTTGCGCTCCAGCCGGTGCAACTGGCTGGTGGGCGTGATGCGGCGGCCATCAGGCGCTTCGGCGCGAAAGAAGTGGAACAGCGCGCGCTCGCTCGTCGCCTGCGTGACATAGGTGCCGATACCCTGGCGGCGTTCGATCAGGCGCTGCGCTTCCAGAACCCCCAGCGCCCGGCGCAGCGTGCCCTGACTGATGCCGAGCTGTGCCGAGAGCGCCGCCTCGGTCGGCAGCGCCTCGCCGGGCTTCCATTCGCCGGCAGCGATGCGCGCGCGCAATTCCTGCTCGGCGCGGGCATAGAGGGGCGCGCGCGCCAGCGCCGTCATGCGCGGCGCAGATTGGGGGCGGCCAGGCCCTCGATCATGACGTTCACGCAGGCAGGCTTGCCGCTGGCGAAGGCGCGCTCCAGGGCCGCCGCCAAATCCTTGCCGCATTCGACGAATTCGCCATGGCCACCCAGGCCCTGCACGGCCAGGTCATAACGCGTGCCGGGCGCGAGTTCGCAACCATGGGTGCGGTTGGCACCATAGTCGCGCGCCTGGATCTGGTATTCGGCATTCCACTTCGCGTCATTGCCGACGACCAGAACGAAGGGCAGGTTGTGGCGCAACGCCGTGTCGAATTCCGCCATGTGGAAGCCGAAGGTGCCATCGCCGCACAGCGCCAGCACACGGCCGGCCGGGCGCGCGGCGCGGGCGGCCAGCGCGAAGGGGAGTGCGGCACCGATCGCGCCCGCCACGCCGTTGATCACGCGCTCGGGCGCGGCGAGGCAGGCCTGCATCCATTGGCCGATCTCGCCGCCATCAATCACCAGCACCGTCTCGTCATTCACATAGGGCCGCAGGGCCGCGCCGAGGGTGGCCGGGTGGACCGGGCCGCCCGGCTCGCCGGCCAGCGCCTCCCACGCCTTGGGGCGATGGGCCATCGCCTCGCGCAGGGCAGCACCCCAGCCAGCATTGGCGTGCGGCGTGGCGTGGGCGGCGAGTGTGGCCACCGCCTCCAGCGGCGCGGCCATGGCACCCACGGCCAGCCGCGCGCCAAGGCCCGAGACGGCGCGCGTCATCAGCTTCGCGTCCGGCTCGATCACCACCCAGCGCGCCTTGGCATCCACGAAGGGCGTCCGGCCAAAGCGCAGCGTGAAATCGAGCGGCTTGCCCAGCAGCACCACGCAATCCGACTGCGCCAGCATCTCGGCGAAGGCGCCGAGCGAGGGGTCGCCCAGGCCGCGCGGGCTTTCCATCAGCGCGATGGGCAGGCCGAGTGCCGCCTCCAGCGCCGCACGCGCGCGCCGGCCATTGGGGGTGTTGAGCGCAGGGCCGGCCGCCAGGAAGGGGCGCTTGGCCGCCCCGATGGCCGTCAGGATGGCGGCGGCGCTCTCGGCGGCCAGCGGCATCGGCACGGCCTCATAGGCTGCTTCGGCCGGCAGGGCGGGCGTGGCCTTGGCCTCCACCACATCGGTCGGCAGGGAGACATGCACCGGGCCGGGGCGGCCGCTGCGCGCAATCGAGAAGGCGCGGGCGATATCGCCGGCCAGGCCCGCCGTGGTCTGCGCCAGCCAGGCCGCCTTGCAGAGCGGGGCTGCCATGTCCACCTGCGGCGTCTCCTGGAAGGCACCCAGGCCCAGCTCGTTCAGCGGGGCGTGGCCTGAGAGCAGCAGCAGCGGCACCTCATCGGCCAGCGCGGTGGGCAGGGCGGCAACCGCGTTGGAATGCCCCTGCCCGCCCGTCACCAGCGCAACACCCACCTCGCCCGTCAGCCGCGCCCAGGCATCGGCCATGTGAACGGCGGCTGCCTCATGCCGCACATGGATGATCTCGATCCCCTGCTCGAAGGCGGCATCATAGATCGGCATGATGTGGTTGCCCGAAAGGCTGAAGACGCGCGTGACACCGCCCTTCCTGAGCGCGCCCCAGAGAATGTCGGCGCCGCGGATTTCTTGCTGCATCATGCGTCTCCTGCTCGTGAGCCCAAGCCTGCCCGCCGCGCCTGCCCCTGGCAAGTCTTGTATAAGACACAAGACCGGGGCAGGATCACGCTTCCAGGGAGGGACGAGGTATGGCCGATCTGAAGGTCCGCATCTGGCGTGGCGAGGCGGCAGGGGGCGCCCAAGGGGGATACTGGGCGGATTACGCCCTCCCCGCGCGCGAGAACCAGACCATCCTCGACGTGGTGACGCAGATCCAGCGCGAGCAGCAGCCTGACCTCGCCTATCGCTTCGCCTGCCGGGTGGGCATGTGCGGCTCCTGCGCGATGGAGGTGAATGGCCGGGCCCGCTGGACCTGCCGCACCCATGTGAAGCGCGTGGCCGCCCCTGGCGAGACACTGGAAATCCGGCCGCTCGCGAATTTTCCCGTGATCCGCGACCTGGCCACCGACATGACACCCTTCTTCGACAAATGGACGCGCGCGCGCGGGCAGTTCCAGCCGAAGGATTCGCCGGATGGCGGCGTGCCGGATGAGTTCTCCGTCGTGCCGCCCGCCTCGAAGATGCGGCAGCAGGCGGATGCGGGGATCGAGTGCATCGGCTGCGGCGTCTGCTACGCCTCCTGCGACATCGTGGCCTGGAACCCCGACTATCTCGGCCCCGCCGCCATGAACCGCGCCTGGACCCTGGTGAATGACGTGCGCGACGGCGGCAAGCAGGAGAGGCTGGACGCCGTGAGCGGCGATGCCGGCTGCCATTCCTGCCACTCCACCCAGACCTGCACCGAGCGCTGCCCAAAGAATCTCGACCCCTCCTCGGCCATTGCCGGGCTGAAGCGGACGATCTTCTGGGACACGCTGCTGGGGCGCCGCTGATGCGCGCGCCCGGCACGCGGCTCTGGGCCATCCAGCGCCTCACGGCGGCCTTCCTGGGCGTGGCCGTGGTGGTGCATCTGGTGACCATCATGCTGGCCATTCGCGGCGGGCTTTCGGCCGCGGAAATCCTGGAACGCACCCGCGGCGCGAATTGGTGGTTCGCCTTCTATGCCGCCTTCGCGCTCTGCGCCGGGCTGCATGGGACCATCGGGTTGCGGAACATCGCGGGCGAATGGCTTGGGCTGCGCGGGCGCGGGGTGGATGCGCTCTGGCTCGGCATCGGGCTGCTCACGGCGGCTTTCGGCATCCGGGCCGCCTGGGGGCTGTATCATGCCTGACCGGCGCCACCCCACCTACATCGCCTTCGTCATCCATCGCGTCTCGGGCCTGCTGCTGGCGCTGTTCCTGCCGTTGCATTTCTGGGCGCTGGGCCAGGCCATCACGGGCGAGGCCGCGCTGGAGGGCTTCCTGCGCTGGACCGATGGCGCGATCTTCAAATTCGCCGAGTGGGGGCTGGTTGTGCTGCTGGCGCTGCATCTGGCCGGGGGCTTGCGCGTGCTGGCGCTGGAGTTCCTGGGCTGGCGGGCGCGGCAGAAGGACATGGTGGCGGCCAGCGCCGGTATCGCCATCGCCGCCGCGATATTGTTCCTGCTCAATGTGGACTGACGCGCTGCTGATCTCGGGCGGCAGCCTGCTGGCGGCCTTTTGCGCCAGCATCGCGGGCTTCGCCTTCGTGCTGGTGGGGGCGGCGGTGCTGCTGCAATTCCTGCCGCCCGCACTCGTCGCGCCGGTGCTGGTGATGGGCAGCCTGATCGTGCAGGGCATCGGCAGCTATGCGGTGCGCCGCCACATCCCCTGGAACCGCCTCTGGCTGTATGTCGGCACCGCGACGCTGGGTCTGCCATTGGGGCTTGCGATCCTGGCGCTGGGGCCGGCGCGGGCGGTGGTGGCCGGCGTCGGCCTGCTGCTGGTGCTCTATGGCGGCTATACCCTGGCGCGCATCGGGCTGGCGGGGGTGGCGCTTCGCAGCATGGATGCGAATGGCGAGCCACGCCATGCCCTGGCCCGCTTCGCGCTCCGGCTCAAAGCCCCCAGCGCGCGGGCCACGCCGCGCAGCGACGCCCTGATCGGCTTCGTCTCGGGCATATTGGGCGGGATTGGCGGCTATGTCGGCGCGCTGCTCGGCATGTGGGCCGATGTCCAGAACATGCCGCCGCAGGATACGCGGGCGCTGATGCAGCCCTTCATCGCCATCATGCAGGCGCTGACCGTCCTGGGCCTCGCCTTCACCGGCTTCTTCACGGGCGAGGCCATCTTCCTCACCGCCACCGCCGTCCCCGCGCTGTTATTGGGCACCTGGCTTGGCCTGCGCGTGGGAAAACGCCTGCCGGCCAAGGGCTTTCGCCTGGTGCTGCTGAGCCTGCTGCTCGTCTCCGGTATCTCCCTTCTGGTCTGAGGAAACGCCATGTCCATCATCCCGCCCCCGGAAAAGCTGCGCGTGACTCCGGACGCGATCGAGGAAGCGGCCAAGCTGCTCTACATCCGGGCCCTGAAGATCCTGCCCGACGACATCAAGCAGGGCTTTTTCCGCCTGGATGCGAGCGAGACGGATGGCCTGGCGCGCTCCGTGCTCGCCACCATGATCGAGAATATCGCGGTGGCCGAGCGCACGGAAAACCTGCTCTGCCAGGATACCGGCATCCCGATCTTCAACGTGCAGATCGGCCGGGATGTGGAGTTGGATGGCTGGGCGCTGAAGCAGGCCATCGCGCGTGGCACCGAGCGCGCCACGCGCGAGCATCCGCTGCGGAGTTCCGTGGTGCATCCCATCACGCGCCTCAACGCCCATTCCTCCTGCGGGGCGCATGTGCCGGTGATCCACATTGATTTCGTGGAGACGCCGCGCACGCTGCGGCTGGAGATGATTCCCAAGGGCAGCGGCTCGGAGAACGGCTCCTTCCTGCAAATGCTCATCCCGGCCGATGGGCTGGCGGGCGTGAAGCGCTTCGTGGTGGATGCGGCGATCAAGGCGGGCGGCAAGGTCTGCCCGCCGACCATCCTGGGCGTGGGCGTCGGCGGCACGAGCGACCTTTGCATGCATCTGGCCAAGATTGCCGCCACGCGCCCGCTCGGCTCCGTCTGCGAGGATGCGGAGGGCGCCAAGCTAGAGGTGGAGTTGAGCGAGGCGGTGAACAGCCTGGGTATCGGGCCACAGGGCCTGGGCGGGGATTCCACCGCCTTCGCCGTGCATGTGGAAATCGCCGCCACCCACATCACGATGAACCCGGTCGCCGTGAATGTGCAGTGCCATTCCGCGCGCCGGGCGAGTGCCACCTTCACGCCTGAGGGCGTGGTGATCGGGTTTTAAGCCATGGCGCACCACACGCTCCACATGCCCTGCACGGCAGCCGATATCCGCAAGCTGCGCGCCGGCGATACCGTCACGCTTCAGGACACGCTGTTCGGCATCCGCGACGCCACGCAGATCCACATGTTCGACCGGGGCCGCCGAACGCGCTTCGACCTCAACGGCCATGCCGTGATCCACACCGCGCCGAACGTGCGGAAAGTGGACCCCAGCAACACCAACCAGGCCGGCTATGAGGCCGTCTGCATCGGCACCACCACGAGCGACCGCATGGAACGCTTCACCCGCCCGCTGATGGAGCGCGAGGGTGTCCGCATCATCATCGGCAAGGGCGGGCTGCGCGATGATTCCGCGAAGGCCTTCCAGGAATTGGGCGGCTGCTACCTGGCCGTGATCGGCGGGGCGGCAGCGCTGGAGACCACATGGATCACCGCCATCGAGGATGTGGACATGGATGACCTGAACCCCGAGAGCCTCTGGCGCTTCGCCATCCGCGATTTCGGCCCGCTCATCGTCGGCATGGATAGCCATGGCGGCTCCCTCTACCGCGACGTGCAGGCACGCGTGGAGGCGAAGCGCGCGGCGGTGCTGGCGAAACTGGGAGCGGGCTGATGGACCGCATCACCACCGACATCCTCATCCTCGGTTCCGGCGGCGCCGGGCTGCTGGCCGCGTTGCATGCCAAATCAGCGAAGCCGGAGCTTCGCGTCACCGTCGCGGTCAAGGGCCTGCTCGGCAAATCCGGCTGCACGCGCATGGTGCAGGGCGGCTACAATGTCGCACTCGCTGCCGGGGATTCCGCCGAACGCCATTTCATGGACACGCTGGATGGCGGCAAATGGCTGAATGACCAGGACCTGGCCTGGACGCTCGTCACCGTGGCCCAGCGCCGCATCCGCGAGTTGGAAAACCGCTGGGGCTGCTTCTTCGACCGCAACGCCGATGGCACCATTCACCAGAAGGCCTTCGCCGGGCAGACCTTCGACCGAACGGTCCATAAGGGCGACCTCACCGGCATCGAGATCATCAATCGCCTGGCCGAACAGAACTGGGCGCGGGGCATCGAGCGGCTGGAGGAGCATCGCGCGCTGGCGCTGATCCGCACGCGCGACGGCTCGCGGCTCTCGGGCGTGCTGCTGCTGGATATCCGCCAGGGCCGCTTCGTCTTCGTGCAGGCCAAGGCCGTGCTGCTGGGCACCGGCGGCGGGCCGACCATGTACAAATACCACACCCCCTCGGGCGACAAATCCTGCGATGGCATGGCGATGGCGCTGCGCGCCGGCCTGCCCCTGCGGGACATGGAGATGGTGCAGTTCCACCCCACCGGCGTGCTGGCCGGCCCGAACACGCGCATGACGGGCACCATCATCGAGGAGGGCTTGCGCGGCGCCGGCGGCTATTTGCTGGGCGGCGACGGCCAGCGCTTCATGCACAAATACGACCCCAGAGGCGAACGTGCCACGCGCGACATCGTCAGCCGCTCCATGGAGCGCGAGATCCAGGCCGGCAATGTGAATGCCGAGGGCGGCCTCTGGATCGAGATGGGGCATCTGGGGCCGATCAATGTCCGGGCACAATTCAAGGGCATGGTGGAACGCTGCGCCGATATGGGCTTCGACCTGGCGGGCGGGCGCGTGCCCGTGGTGCCGACGGCGCATTACATGATGGGCGGCCTGATCTTCCGCGCCGATGGCAGCACCGAGTTGCCGGGACTTTTCGCCGCTGGCGAGGATACCGGCGGCGTGCACGGGGCGAACCGGCTCGGCGGCAATGGCGTGGCAAATTCCACCGTCTTCGGCGGTATCGCGGGCGATGCGATGGCCGAATGGGTGCCGCGCCACGGCGCGCTGGAAGCCCCCGATGAAGGCGCGCTCGCCCAAGCGCGCGACGCGGCGCTGGCCCCCTTCGGCATGCCGGTTCGGCCCATCAACCCGCTGCGCGACGCCCTGGCCAATCTCATGTGGGACAAGGCCGGCATCCTGCGCGATGCGGCGGGCCTCGCGCAGGCGCGCGCGGGGTTGGACGCCATCGAGGCCGAGCTTCGCACCACCGGCGTGAAGGATGGCGCGCGGGGTTTCAACATGTCCTGGGCGGATTGGCTCAACCTGGAGAGCCTCATCCTCACCAGCCGTGCCATCGTGGCGGCCAGCGAAGCGCGATGCGAGAGCCGCGGCGCCCATTGGCGCGAGGATTTCCCGCAAACCGATGACGACGCGGCAGGCCTGCGCCACACCCTCGTCACGCTGGAACACGGCACCGTGAAGCTGGATTGGCGCGAGGTGCGCTTCACCCGCATCAAGCCCGGGCAAAGCCTGCTGGTGACGGCGGCAGAGTGATCTGGCCGCGCCGCGTTAACCGTTTTTCAAGCGCGGTGCGGCCATTCTCCCGCCATGGTCAAGCACCCCCACCGGCCCTCGCCCGATGCCCTCCTGTTCGACAGCCTCCTGAACAACAGGCCAAGCCCGGCGCGCGAGGAAGCGCAGGACCTGGCCGACCTCGTCCTGCGACTGGCGGGCGCCGTGCGAGAGACCACTGTCGCGCTGCGCGAGGCTTCGGCCTGCCTGGCGGAGCCACACGGCCAAGCCCATCTGCCAGAATTGCTCATCCGTGCCGAGGCCGCGTGCCTCGAACAGGCGAATTGCACGACGGCGCTGATCCAGCGGTTGGCGCCCAGGCTGGCCGCCGCTTGAGGCCGCAAAGGTGCTGGCCGCCGCTTGAGGCCGCGAAAGTTCCGGCCGTCGCTTGGGGCGTGGCTACGTCGTCTCGCGCACCCGCCCTGGCTTGTGAACCTGCACCGCACTCTGCTCCGCCAGGATTTCGCCGATGCTCTGACGTAGCAGCCGGATGTCGCGGATACGCCCGAAGCTTGGGCGATGGAACAGCGCCACGTCGCGCATGTGCTGCCCGCCAGTGATGCGCCTGTATGCCACCATGTCATCCAGCAGCGCCCCCACCTGGATCGCCAGTTGCGGCATGAAGGAGACGCCCGAGCCGGCGGCGATCATCTGGCGCAGCGTCTCCAGGCTTGCCGCCTGCAAATCGGCCGAGCCCTCGCGCAGGCGTGAGGGGCAGAGTTGCATCGCCTGTTCGCGCAGGCAATGGCCCTCGGCCAGCAGGATGAGTTCGGCCACGGGGATGTCGGGTGGGTTCACCGCCTCCACCTGGGCCAGGGGATGGTCACGCGGGACGGCCAGCGCCAACTCCTCGCGGAACAGGGGCAATTCCGTCAGTTCCGCATCGCCCAGCGGGCTGGTGGCGAGCAGCGCGTCAAGCTCCCCCTCCTCCAGCTGTCGCACCAATGCGCGGGTGTGGCCCTCCGTCAGCAGCAGCTTCAACTCGGGATAGCGCGCACGCAGCGGCTTGAGCAGGAAGGGCACGAGATAGGGGCCGAGGGTGGAAATCACGCCAAGCCGCAACGTGCCGGTCAGTGGCTCGGCGCCGATGCGAACCACCTCGAAAAGGCGCCGCGCCTCGCTGATGATGCGGCGCGCCTGGGCCACCACCTCCTCGCCGCGGCGCGTCACCAGCACGCCGCGCGGGCTGCGCTCGAACACCTCGACACCGAGGAACTCCTCCAGCTTGCGAAGCTGGCCCGAGAGGGTTGGCTGGCTGACGCCGCAGGACTGCGCGGCGCGTCCGAAATGCAGGTGCTCGGCCACCGCCGCCAGGTATTCCAGATCGCGCAGGCTCAATCCGGCGAGGTTCATGCGATTCCCCGAGACGTTGCTTGACAGGCAGCATTCGCCACCGCAGGGTTCTTCGCAAGGGGCCGCGCGATCACCCCGTGAGGCTTCGGCCCAAGCATCGCATCCTTCTTGCCTGGATGCCGCCCCATGCCCTCCCCTGATATCATCACCATCGCTCAACTGGCGCGCCGCATCGGCCTGCCCGATGCGCCTGCCCTGCTCGACCTCCGGACACCCGAGGATTTCGCCGCCGATCCGCGCGCCCTCCCCGGCAGCCAGCGCGCCTCCCATACGGATGTCCCGGATTGGGCGGAAGCCTGGCGAGGTCGCGATGTTGTCGTGCTCTGCCAGAAGGGCCTCAAGCTCAGCCAGGGTGCTGCGGCCTGGCTGCGGCATCACGGCGCACGCGCGGAGGCGCTGGAAGGCGGCTTCCTGGCCTGGGCCGAGGCAGGCTCGCCGCTCGTCTCGCCCACGCATGTCCCGCCGCGCGACGCGCAGGGGCGCACGCTCTGGGTGACGCGGGCGCGGCCCAAGGTGGACCGAGTCTTGCCGGGGGCAAGCCTTCGGCTTGACGCGTGCCCCTGGCTGATCCGGCGCTTCGTGGACCCCTTGGCGGTATTTCTCTTCGTCGCCCCTGCCGAGGTGGCGGGCGTGGCCGAGCGCTTCGGCGCGACACCTTTCGACGTCGAAGGCGTCTTCTGGTCGCATCGCGGCCCGCTCTGCACCTTTGACGTGATGATCCAGGAATTCGGCCTGAGCATGCCCGCGCTTGACCACCTGGCGCTGCTGGTGCGCGGCGCGGACACGGCGGATCTGGCGCTGGCGCCCGAAGCGGCCGGCTTGCTCGCCGCCTCGCTCGGCCTCTCGCGCATGCATCGCGATGACCTGGCGCAGCTTGACGCCGGCCTCGCGCTGTATGACGCCTTCTTCCGCTGGTGCCGCGATGCGGCGCAGGAAGCCCACAACTGGCCGACAGGACGCCCCGCATGAGCGCATTGCCGAGCTTCCGGGAGGCATTGCGCGTCTGGGCGCGGATTGGCTGCCTCTCCTTCGGCGGGCCCGCCGCGCAGATTGCCCTGATGCAGCGCGAGGTGGTGGACCAGCGCCATTGGGTGAGCGACCGGCGTTTCCTCCATGCGCTGAATTTCTGCATGCTGCTGCCGGGGCCGGAGGCGATGCAGCTTGCCACCTATCTCGGCTGGCTGATGCATGGGGTGAAGGGCGGCATCGCGGCGGGCCTGCTATTCGTGCTGCCGGGGGCGGCGGTGATGCTGGCGCTCTCCTTCATCTACGCGGCCTTTGGCGATGTGCCGCTGATCGCGGGGCTGTTCTTCGGCCTGAAATGCGCCGTGCTGATCCTGGTGGTGGAAGCGCTGATCAGGGTGGGCAAGCGCGCCCTGAAGGGGGCGCTGCCCTGGGCGCTGGCGGTGGCGGCCTTCCTGGCGCTTTTTGTGCTCGGCCTGCCCTTCCCCGTGGTGGTGCTGGCCGCCGCCGCGCTGGGTTATGCGATGCCCGCGGCCTTCGCCGCCGGCGGTCATGGAAAGCCGCGCGAGGGCGGGCCGGCCGGGCTGGATGCGGCGCTGGAAGCCGATCCCGGGCGCATCGCGGCCATGGCGCCGCTCGCCCGCCGCGCGGGGCTGGTGGCGCTGGCGCTCTGGCTCTGGCCGGTGGCGCTGCTGATGCCGATGGGCGGCGTGTTTGCCG
This sequence comes from uncultured Roseococcus sp., assembly GCA_947084995.1. Classification (GTDB taxonomy): domain Bacteria; phylum Pseudomonadota; class Alphaproteobacteria; order Acetobacterales; family Acetobacteraceae; genus Roseococcus. The sequence goes on along the minus strand of CAMTUX010000059.1, from coordinate 18,560 downwards.
ATATCGCCTGGTTCTTCTCCAAGATGGCGGTGGTCACCTTTGGCGGCGCCTATGCGGTGCTGGCCTATGTGGCGCAGGAGGCGGTGGAGAATTACGGCTGGCTGAGCGCGCCCGAGATGCTGGCTGGCCTCGGCCTGGCCGAGACCACGCCCGGCCCGCTGATCCTCGTGCTGCAATTCGTGGGCTTCCTGGCGGGCTGGCGCGATTCCGGCGCGCTGGGCGCGATCGCCGGCGCCACGCTGACGCTCTGGGTCACCTTCCTGCCCTGCTTCGCCTGGATCTTCCTGGGCGCGCCCTATCTGGAGAAGCTGCATGACGTGCCGCGGCTGCGCGGCGCGCTGGCCGGCGTCACGGCGGCGGTGGTGGGCGTCATCGCCAACCTTGCCCTCTGGTTCGGGCTGCGGGTGATCTTCGAGCGGATGGACGGCATCCTGCCGGCCTTCGCCAGCGTGCAGCCGGCGGCGTTGCTGCTCTCGGCGCTGGCCGGCTTGTGCCTGTTCCGCCTCAAGCTCGGCGTGGTGCAGGTGCTGGGTGTGACGGCGGGCGCCGGGCTGGTGTTGCGGCTGGCCGGACTGGGTTGAAGCTCAGTCCCGCCGCGCCGCCACCGCCAGGGCGAAGACGCGCAGCCGGCTGGCCAGCGGCTCGCTTGCCTCGGCGCGAGCGGCGTCGCGCTCGGCGATGAGGGTGGCGAGAGGGATCTGGCGCCGCGCGGCCTCGGCCTCCAGCACGGCCCAGAATTCCGGCTCCAGCGCGATGGAGGTGGCATGGCCCGCCAGTCGAAGGCTACGCTTGGCGAGGTGGCGCATGCTCAGCCTCCTGGCCGCAACATCGCCTCGGGCCGCACCCATGCGTCGAATTCCTCGCCCGTCACGGCATTGAGGCGCAGCGCCGCCTCGCGCAGCGTCAGGTTCTCGTGCAGGGCGAGCTTGGCGACCGCCACCGCCTGATCATAGCCGATATGCGGGTTCAGCGCCGTTGCCAGCATCAGCGACTTTGCCAGGTTCTCGGCGATGCGCGGCAGGTTGGGCTGGAGCTTTTCGACCATGTTGCGGGCGAAGCTCTCGGCCGCATCGGCCAGCAGCAGGGTCGATTGCAACACGGCGTGGATGATCACCGGCTTGAAGGTGTTCAGTTCCAGATGGCCCGAACTTACGCCGATGCTCACCGTCACCTGGTTGCCCATCACCTGAGCGCAGACCATGGCAAGTGCCTCGCTCTGGGTCGGGTTGGTCTTGCCGGGCATGATGCTGCTGGAAAGCCCATCCTCCGGCAGTACCAACTCGGCCAGGCCGGCGCGCGGGCCGCTGCCCAGCAGCCGCACGTCATTGGCGATTTTCATGAGCGAGGCCGCGATGGTGTTCAGCGCACCATGCAGTTCCAGCAGCGCGTCATGCGCGGCCATGCCCTCGGATTTGTCGGGATTGGGCGTGAAGGCAAGCCCGATGCGGGTCGCGATCACCTCGCAGAACACCGCATCGAAATCCGGATGGCGGTTCAGGCCGGTGCCGGCCGCCGTGCCGCCCTGGGGCAATTGCAGCAGACGCGGCATGCAGCCCTCCAGCCGCGCCGCGCCCTGCATCACCTGCCGCGCATAGGTCGCGAATTCGCCGCCCAGCGTGACGGGCACGGCATCCATCAGATGCGTGCGGCCGATCTTGATGATGTCTGCCCACTCCTCGGCGCGGGCCTGGAGGCTGGTGGCCAGCGCCTCCAGCGCCGGCCTCAGCCGGAATTGCGCGGCCTGCGCGGCGGCCAGATGCATCACCGTGGGGAAGCTGTCATTGGAGGATTGACCGCGATTCACATGGTCATTGGGATGGACCGGCCTGCGCGCGCCCAGCGGATGGCCGAGCAATTGGTTCGCGCGGTTCGCGATCACCTCATTGGCGTTCATGTTGGTCTGTGTGCCGGAGCCGGTCTGCCAGATGGTCAGCGGGAAATCCTCGTCCCGGTGGCCCTGGATGATCTCATTCGCCGCCTGGCGGATGGGGTCGGCCAGATGGACCGGCAATTCGCCCAGCCGCGCATTCGCCTCGGCCGCGGCCCATTTCTGCTGGCCCATGCTGCGGATCAGGATATGCGGGAAACGCTCGGTGCCGATGGCGAAAAGGGCGCGGGCGCGCTCGGTTTGCGGACCCCAGAGGCGATCATCTGGGATTTCGATGGTGCCGAGGCTGTCGGACTCTGTACGCATGCGGTTGCTCCTTGAGGGGCGCGGCCCCTCAAATTCCCTGGACTCAGCCTCCTTCAAACGGAACGCAAAGCTAATCGCTATACGTCGAGATCTCGATCAGGTTGCCATCGGGGTCACGGCAATAGACGGAGTTGATGGCCCCCAGCGCGCCATCCTTCGGCACCGGGCCTTGTTCCACCACCACGCCGCAGCGGTGCAGATGCTCGACCACCTGCGGCGCGCTGACCGTCACGATGAAGCAGAGATCCTGCCCGCCCGGCGCGGTCCCGACACCGGAGAACCATTCGGCCTGGCTCATCTCCACCGGGCGGAGATTGATCTTCTGCCCGCCGAAACGCAGCGAGGTGCGGCGATGCGGGCCGAATTCGGCGCGCTCCATCCCCAGCACGCGCTGGTACCAGGCGGCGCTGATCTCGACATCCTTCACGGTGATGACGAAATGATCCAGTCGGTCCACGGAAAAGCGCATGGGTTCAGGCCTTCTGCTGGCGGCGGGCGGTGACTTCGATCTCGATGCGCATGGCATCCGTCTGCAAGCCCGCATGGATCAGGGTGGAAGTTGGCCGGGCATTGCCCAGGTATTTCCTGATCACCGGCCAACACGGCTCCCAATCCTCGCGACGCGGCACGATGAACATGGCGCGCACCACGTCATCCAGCGTGGCATCGGCCTTCGCGAGCGCTTCGGCGATGTTGCGGAAGGTCTGGTCGCATTGGCCGGCCACATCCTCCATGATGGTCATGGTCCGGTAGTCATAGCCCGTGGTGCCGGAGACGAAGATGTCATCCCCATCCACCACGGCGCGCGAATAGCCGATTTCCTCCTCGAAGCGGGAGCCGGAGGAGATGCGGATGCGGGTCATGGCCGGTGCGCTGTCAGGATGAGTTGCCCGGAGGGCGAGAGGGCGCCCGGGGAATGCAGCCAGATGATCTCGGCGATGAACAGATCGGCCTCGCCATCGGGCAGGCGCACGCGCAGCCGGTGGCCGATGGCGGGGATGCCATCCAGTTCCACCATTTCCGTGCCGAGCGGGCCGAGGCCTGGCTCGCGCAGGGCCAGCAGGAAGCGGTAGCCGGTCATGCGCGGCACTCGGGGCGCGGCACCGGCATCACTCCAGCCCCTCATAGAAATCATTGCCCTTGTCATCCACGACAATGAAGGCCGGAAAATCCTCGACCTCGATCTTCCACACCGCCTCCATGCCGAGTTCCGGATATTCCAGCACCTCGACCTTCTTGATGCAGTCCTGCGCCAGGCGCGCCGCCGGCCCGCCGACCGAGCCGAGATAGAAGCCGCCATAGGTCTTGCAGGCGTTCAGCACCGCCTTGGAGCGGTTGCCCTTGGCCAGCATCACGAGGCTGCCGCCGGCCTTCTGGAAGGCCTCCACATAGCTGTCCATGCGCCCGGCGGTGGTGGGGCCGAAGCTGCCTGTGGCCATGCCATCCGGCGTCTTGGCGGGGCCGGCGTAATAGATCGGGTGGTCCTTCAGGTATTGTGGCAGGCCCAGGCCCGCATCCAACCGCTCCTGCAGCTTCGCATGCGCGATGTCACGACCGACAACGATGGTGCCGGTCAGCGAGACGCGCGTCTTCACCGGGTATTTGGCCAGCGTCGCGCGGATCGCGTCCATCGGCTGGTTGAGATCGATCTTCACGACTTCGCCGCCCAGGATGTCCTCGGTGTGCTCCGGCAGATAATGCGCGGGGTCGGCTTCCAGCTGCTCCAGGAAGACGCCCTCCGGCGTGATCTTCGCCTTGATCTGCCGGTCGGCGCTGCACGAGACGCCGATGCCGATGGGCAGGGAAGCGCCATGCCGCGCGAGCCGGATCACGCGCACATCATGGCAGAAATACTTGCCGCCGAACTGCGCGCCGATGCCGAGCTTCTGCGTCAGCTTGTGGATCTCGGCCTCCAGCGCATGGTCGCGGATGGCATGGCCGGACTTGTCGCCCGTGGCCGGCAGCCCGTCGAGCCATTTGGTGCTGCCGAGCTTCACGGCCTTGAGGTTCATCTCCGCACTCGTGCCGCCAATCACCACCGACAGATGATAGGGCGGGCAGGCGGAGGTGCCGAGCGTCTTCACCTTCTCCTCGATGAAGGCGAGCAGCTTCGCCTTGTTCAGCACGGCGCGCGTCTGCTGATACAGGAAGGTCTTGTTCGCCGAGCCACCGCCCTTGAGGATGAACATGAGATGAAACTCATCGGCGTGATGCTCGCCGGGGGCCGCCATGATGGAGAATTCGACCGGCATGTTGTTGCCGGAATTCACCTCCTCGAACATCGAGATCGGCGCCATCATGGAATAGCGCAGATTGGTCTCCAGGTAGGTGCGCGCCACGCCGTAGCTCAGCGCCTCCTCCTCATCGCCCTCGACCCAGACGCGCTGGCCCTTCTTGCCGAAGACGATGGCCGTGCCCGTATCCTGGCACATGGGCAGCACGCCGCCGGCCGCGATATTCGCGTTCTTCAGCAGGTCCAGCGCCACGAAGCGGTCATTGGCGCTGGCCTCGGGGTCCTTGAGGATATTGGCGAGTTGCTGGAGATGCGCCGGGCGCAGCAGGTGGGACACATCGTGGCAGGCGATGCGCGCCAATTCCTCCAGCGCGCCGGGCTTCACCTTGAGGATCGTCCTGCCCTCCACCTCGATGGTGGAAATGCCCGCAATGTCGAGCTTGCGGTAGGGCGTCCTGTCCTCGGCCAGCGGGAACATGGTGCTGAAGGCGAAACCTTCAGGGCGTTTCGGGGCATCAAGCGGCATGGCGGCCTCGGCAATAGGTTGCTGCCGAAATGCATAGCGCGGGCGCGGCCACGCGTCATCCCGCCCAGGGGGGGGGCGCAAGGCCCGGGCGCTAGACCATGATGCGTTCGCTTGCGCTCACTTTCATGGTCTCACCACTGCTGAGAGCGGGATTCAACGTTTTCAGCGATTCCGCCTCAACGCATCCCGCTCTAATCCCGCTTGCGGCGGAAGGCGTCCAGGCTGACCACCTGCGGCGTCTCGCTGGGTGGAGCAGGCTCGGGGGCGGCGGCTTCCTCGGGCTGAGGCGCCTGCTCGGCCGCATCGGGCTCGAAGCGCAGGCCGAAATTCGCCTGGGGGTCCTGGAAGGCGGTCAGCGCACCGAACGGCACCGAGAGCATGGAGGGCACGCCCGCGAAAGACAGCCCGACCGAAAACCGCTCCGCCGCGCGGTCCACCATCAAATCCCAGAAGCGGTGCTGGAGCACGATGGTCATCTCATGCGGGTAGCGGGCCTTGAGATGCGCCGGGATATTGGTGCCCGGATGATCGGTCCGGAAGGAGATGTAGAAATGATGCTCGCCGGGCAGGCCTTCGCGCGCGGCGAATTCCAGCGCGTCAATGGCCACGCCGCGCAATGCGCGGGCGGCCCAGCTCTCATAGGGGATCTGGCTGTCGGGGGTCGTGGTGCTCATGCGTTCCTGTCTCTCACGCCAGCATATGGCGATGTGACGGATTGGGGAAGGAAGCGGTGCGCGCGCCCTACCCCCCCCTTTGCCCTCGCGCTCGCAGCGCCCGCCACAATTCGCGCAAGCCCGCCCCCTGCTGGGCCAGCCAGCCGCCCGAGACATAGGCCCGCGGCGCGTCCGGATCGCCCGTGCGGGGATAGCTGGCGCGGTTGAAATCCGCCGTGCCGAAGATCCAGTCCCAGACCGGCAGCAGCACGCCGTAATTCTTGCCGGCATCGCCCACGCTCAACACGCCGTGATGCAGCCGGTGGAAGCGCGGGCTGACCAGCACCCGCTCCCCCACACGCCCGAAATCGAGGCGGACATTGGCGTGGGAGAGGCTCTCCGCCAGCCGCAGCACGATGAGGATGATGGGGAATTGCCCCGGCGGCACGCCGATCAGCACCGCGATCACGCCAAACCAGGCGGCCGCGATGACGTCATCCAGCACATGGTTGCGGTCATCGGTCCAGAAGGTCATCTGCGTCTGGGCGTGATGGATGGAATGCAGCGCCCACCACCAGCCGAAACTGTGCTGGAAGCGGTGCCGCCAATATTCCGCGAAATCCAGGATGACGATGTAGAGGGCGAGTGCCACCAGCGGCCATTCGCGCAGCCAGGGCAGGAAGGTTTCCAACGTGGGCGGCACGAAGCCGCTATCGGCGATCCAGCCCTCGATGCGGGTCGAGGCCGCGAAGAACATCAGGAAGCCCAGCAATGGCAGAATGCCCAGCCGCGCCAGCAGGGTGTAGGTCACATCGGTCCAGACGCGGCGTCGGCTCTCCCATTGCTCCACCGGGCGCCATTTTTCGAGCGGCAGGCAGATGGCGACCACCACGAACACCTGGATCAGGCCAAAGACGAAGAAATCCATCCACTCGAAGGCCTCATCGGCCCAGTCCATCAGCCCCAGCTCATACATCAGCGGCTGGAGCAGCGCCTCGAAGATCCCGCCGGTGAAGCGTTCATAAGCGTCACTGATCATCGAGCAACGCCCTCCGGTGGCAGGGGAGCGAAGCAGAAGCCGCGTTCCAACAGCCCGGTGAGGAGTTGGTCAAACACCAGCCCGAAGGGCTCGCGGCGGGAGCGCACGCCCCAATGCATCACCAGCACCTCGCCCGCGCGAATGCGCGAGAGGTTCTGCCGCAGCAGCGCCGCATTGGGATGCGCGTCGGAGGCAAGTTCGTCGCCCAGGAAACCATTCGCCGTCCAGCCCTGGTGGCGCAAGCCGCAAGTCTCGGCCATGCGGACAGCGCCTGGCGTCACGATACCGCCCGGCGCGCGCCAGAGCGGCAGAACCTGCGCCTCCGGCACCATGGCGCGCAACGCCTCGATCGGCCGGGCCAATTCGGCGCAGAGGGCCGATTGGTCCAGCACCTCCTGGCCCTCATTCCGACGCGAGGCATAGGTGACGCGGCCCGGTGCCGGGTCGCCACGGAAATACCAGTGGCGCCAGGTGTGGCTGGCAAAGACATGCCCCTCCGCCGCACGCGCCCGCCAAAAGGGCGCCCAGGAGGCATCCAGGCTGCGGTCGCCCCTGAAGGTCGGCTCATGCGCCACGAACAGCGTCGCGCGCACGCCATGCCGGGCCATGCTGGCGGCGATGGCCTCCGCCTCGCGCGACCAGCCGGTATCAATGGTGAGGTAGAGCGTGCCGGCGCAGGCGCGGGCGATGGGCGGCCGGGCCAATTGCGCGGCAGCCGGGCTGGCCAGGGCCGCGAGGCCCCCCAGCGAAGCGGCGCGGCGGGTGAACATGCTCAGCGCAGGGGCGGGCGGGCCGGGTAGCTCGCCGGATGCCCCGCATTCACCCGCACGGCCACCCCATCATCCGCGGGCCGCATCGCGGGCACGGGCGCGGGCCGCATGATGGTCCCCCCGCCCACCACCGGCTGCGCCATGGGCCGGCTGCCGCTGACGGCGCCGGGTGCGGCGAAGGCAAAATCGGCGCCCAGGCCGGGCCGGCGCGGCATCACGAAGATGCCATGCGGGCTGCGGCCCACCCGGATCTGCGCCTGCTCGCCGCTCACCGGGTCCAGAATGAGGACGCGGCCGATCCAGCGCAGGGTCGCGAAGATGCGGCCATCGGAGTCGAAGGCGATGCAATCCGGCCCGCCCGGCACTTCGAAGACGCGGCGAACCTCCAGAGTCTGCGCGTCCACTTCCGCGATGCGGCTATCCACGCGGGAGGTGGCGTAGAGCATGCGGCCATCGGGGGACGGGAACACGTTATGCGCGCCACGGCCCACATGGAAGGCGGTGCGAACCTCCCGCGTCTCGGGGTCCAGCGTGACGAAGTCGGTGCGGCCCATCAGGCCGATCAGCAGCCTGCCGCGATGCCAGATGATGCCCGCCGGCTCCGGCCCCACATCCTGGATCCAGATCGTGGCGCGCGTCGTCATGTCCACCGCCGCCACCTGGCCGGTGCCTTGCAGCGTCACATAGACGAAGCGGCTATCGGGGCTGAAGGCGATGTGGCTGGGCTTGTCCGGCTGGCGGAAACGCTGGAGCAGCGCCATCGTCACGGCGTCATAGATGTCTATCTGGTCCCGCCGCAGCGAGGCGACGACCAGATACCGGCCATTGGGGCTGTATTCTAGGTGGTAGGGGTTGCTGATCCGCTCCCGCCGGCGGATGTCGCCGCTTTGCGGGTCAATAAAGAGCAGTTCATTCCCGCCGCTGTCACCCACCACAAGCTCCCGCCCATCGGGCGTGACGACCAGGTGATGCACTTCCCGCAGGATGGGGATGCGGCGGGTCTCGGTGCGCGTTACCGCGTCGAGCACGGAGATCGAGGCATCGCCCGAATTCAGCACAAAGACCGTATCGGCACGCGCCGGGATGATGGCGGTCAGCAGGAACAGAAGGGCGGCGCGCCACATGGCAGCGGGGCTTTCAGGCCGGAGGTTGCATCCGTACCACTAACCCATGAAGCCTGACCACTTCAAGGCGATGCGCCAATAAAGTGAAGATCTACCTGGGTTTGAACGCCAGCGAAACGCCATTCACGCAGTAGCGCAGGCCGCTCGGCGCCGGACCGTCGGGGAAGACATGCCCCAGATGCCCGCCGCAGGCGGCGCAATGCACCTCGACCCGGCGCATGAAGAAGGTGTTGTCCTCGCTCTCGCCGACATTCCCGGCGATCGGGCTGGTGAAGGAGGGCCAGCCGGTGCCGCTTTCGAACTTCGCCCCGGCGTCGAACAGCGGGGTGTCGCAGCCGGCGCAATGGAACACGCCATCCCGCTTCTCGGCGTTGAGAAGCGAGCTTCCGGCCCGCTCCGTGCCGTGCTCGCGCAGCACCTTGCAGGCGGCGGGGGAGAGATCGGCCCGCCATTCAGCCTCGCTGCGCTGGATGGGGAAATCGCCGGTCTTGGCCTTCTTGCCGAAGAACATGGCTCAGACCCCCACCTGGTTGAGGCGCGCGGCGAAGCTTTTGCGGAACTTGCTCACCTTCGGCGCGATCACCGCCTGGCAATAGCCGGACCAGGGGTTGAGGGCGAAGTAGTTCTGGTGCTCCGCCTCGGCCGGATAGAAGATGCTGGCGGGGACCAATTCCGTCACCAGGGGGGTGCCCCAGATGCCGGCGGCCGTGACATCGGCCATCACCTCGCGCGCCGTCTCCATCTGCTGCGGCGTCTCGGCCATGATGATGGAGCGGTATTGCGGGCCGATATCGGCTCCCTGGCGGTCCTTCGTGGTGGGATCGTGCAGGGTGAAGAACATCCGCAGAAGATCGGCATAGCTGACCACCGCCGGGTCGAAGCCGATGCGGACAAGCTCCGCATGGCCGGTGCGCTTGGCGCAGACCTGCTCATAGGTCGGGTTCACCTGGTGGCCGCCGGCATAGCCCGAGACCACCTCATGCACGCCCGCGACGTCACGATAGGCGGCATCCAGGCACCAGAAGCAGCCCCCGCCCAGCGTTGCGTATTCCATCCTCGCACCCTCCCACCCTCTCTGCGTCAAGATGGGGTGCCGAGTGGCTTTGCAGAAGATGCGGCGGGACGGTTAAGCCCCGCGCTGCCGCGCCGCCAGGGCTGAGACCTCCTCGCGCAGGAAGCGCCCGGAGGCATCGAGTTCACCCGCCAGGCCGCGCAATTCGCGCGCCGCCACATCGGTTTCGGCCACGTCGTCGCTCAGCGCATGCGCGCCACCCGAGACCCCGGTGGTGGCAGCCGCCGCCTGGGCCACGCCGCGGGCGATCTCGCGCGTCGCCTCGCCCTGCTGGGCCATGCCATCGGCGATGGCGGCCGAGATGGCGTGCAATTCCTGGATGGTCTGGCCGATGCCGCCAATCGCCTGGGCGGCGCCTTCGGTGGTGGCCTGGATGGCGCCGATCTGGCTCGCGATTTCCTCCGTCGCCTTGGCGGTTTGCAGGGCCAGGCTCTTCACCTCGCCGGCCACCACGGCGAAGCCCTTGCCCGCATCGCCGGCGCGCGCCGCCTCGATCGTGGCGTTCAGCGCCAGCAGGTTGGTCTGGGCCGCGATGGTTTCGATCAGTCGCACCACCTCGCCGATGCGCTGGGCCGCGGTCGAGAGGCCGCGCACCGTCGCATCCGTCTCCTGCGCCTGGGTGAGCGCGCGGTCCGCGACGCCCGAGGCTTCGGTCACCTGGCGGGTGATCTCGGCGATGCTGCTGGCCAGTTCCTCGGCGGCGGCGGCGACGGCCTGCACATTGCCCGTCGCCTCCTCGGAGCCCGTGCCCAGTGCGCGCGCCTGGCCGGTCGCGCGTTCGGCGAGGCTGGAGAGGCGGCTGGCGGCGGCCAGTGTGAGCGAGGCGCGCTCGCCCAGCTTGTTGGAGGCCTCGGCCAGCGCGGCTTCCAGCGCGGCCGCATTGGCCATCGCCGCTTCCCGCCGCACCACCTCCATCCGGCCGCGTTCCGCCTCCGCATCGGCGCGCGCCGCGCGGGTTTCGAGGCGCGATTGGCGCAGCGTCTCGATCGCCCGGGCCATGCCGCCCAGTTCATCCCCGCGGGCCAGATGCGGCACGGTGGCATCCAGGTCGCCCTCGGTCATGCGGCCCACGCTGGCGCAAAGCTCCCCCATGGGGCGCAGCATTCGGTGGATCAGCCACCAGCCGAAGACGCCGATGACGAGCAGGATGAGCGCGCCGGCCATCAATCCCTCGCGCAGCATGGCCGCTTGGGCGGCGGCCAGGGTGGCGAGGGACTGGCCGGCGAAAAGCACGCCGATCTGCCGGCCCGAAGCATCGCGGATCGGCTGGTAGATGGTGATGTGGTTGGTGCCCAGGATGACATTCTCGCCGCGATAGGTCTGGCCATTCGTGATCGAGGCCGTATAGGCCGGGCCCGGTGCCAGCCGCGTGCCGGTGGCGCGGGTGCCGTCGGGGCGGACCACGCTGGTCGCCACGCGCTCATCGCCCTTGAAGATGGTGGCCACGCCTCCGCCCGCGCGGGAGACCATGTCCACCACGTCATTCGCGCCATCCAGCACGCGCTCCCCGCGCGCCAGCTGGCCGCTGGGCGTCAGTTGCCAGGCGGCGCCGCCGGAGAGCTGCGACGTGGCGGCCTCCAGCAATCGCAGGTCCCGCTCCAGCCGCTGCTCCAGCCGCGCCGTCTCGGTGGCGTGGAGGCGATGGAGCGACCAGGCCTGGAGGCCGAGCACGGCCAAGGTGATCGCGAGTAAGCACGCCGCCGCGATGCGCGTGGCGAGGCTGGTGGCGGCAAGCCGCTGGAGGAAGGATTTCATGCCCTCATCTTCGCCGCCCCGCATTACCGGGCGGTAAAGGCGCGGATGATTTTCAGGCCGACACGGCGCTTTCCTCGGCCATCGCCCTCCAGGCCGCATCCAGCCCCTGGCCGAAGCGGCGGCACATCTCGGCGATCTCGGTCTCGGTCATGATCAAGGGCGGCGTGAAGGCGATGCGGTCGCGGGGAAACCGGGCATTTCCCGCGCTGATACTATTCCCTGCGTAATGAATTTCCCGCATGCTGTCCGCAAGGTCAATCTGCGTGGTGTATGCCATGCAATGTAATTGGATGCACACCGCTACCGAGACAGGATGATCCATGGCCCTTCCTCCGAAGCCGCCTGAAGGCGGCAAACGCCCTGGCCCCAAATGGGGCAGCATCATCGCCTATGCGATCATGATCGCGCTCGGGCTGCTGGCACTGGCCCCGCTGCTCTCCGCCCTCAACTGAACAGAGCGATCAGGCGGGGTTGGGCCGCCACCCCGCGCGGACTTGCCGGAAACCCGGCGTCTCGCAGACACTGACCGCGGGGATATCCTCGGGCCAGCCAGGCGCTCAGGCGCGCATCTGCACACTGGCCTCGCAAAGCCCCACCGGGAAACTCGCCTGGGTGGCGATCAGCCCGGCCACGCCGATGGTGCGAATGCAGGCCGGGTGGCGCGTGCCGAAGGGCGGGCCGGGATCGGCCTCGGCGTCGAAATCCTGCCACGGGTCGTTCATGGCCCATGGCTCCCACGGGGCGGGTTGGGCGTCAAAAGGCGTATCGCAGCCTGGCCGTGCCGCCGAGCAGAGTGGTGTTCGTGGAATGCTCCGCATCGAGCCGCCCCGTGAGGCTCCAGGCCGCGCTCAACCGCCAGTCCAGCCCCGCCGAGAGCAGCGCCGACTGGGCATCCGGCCGCGCGCCCGCCACGGTGAAGCCGGAGCCGGGCAGGCCCGTGAAGCGCGCGGTGATGGCGGTATCGCGTTGCAGATAGCTCGCCCAGGCGATGCGCCCGAAGGCGGCGAGCCTGGCCGTCACCGGCGTCTCCACCCGCAGGCCGATTTCCAGCCGCGATTGCGATTGCCGGCCACTGACGCCAAGCGCCGCCGCCGCGAGCGGGCCGCTGGCGGCCTCCGTGAAGCCCGGCGTGTCGAACCAGCCGCCCTGGAAGGCGATGCCCGGCGTCAGCGTCAGGCCCATCGGGGCCGTCCCCATCTGCACTGTCCACGCCCAGCCGGCTTCCAACCGCAGCCCCACCCCGTGCGAGGTGTAGCGACCCTGCAACTGGCCCGCGCCGAGATAGGGCACCTGCCGCCGCGTCGTCGCATCCGCGCCGCCATAGGTCAGCGCCGCGCCCAGGCGCCAAGGCCCCCGCTCCATCCGGCCATACAGCGCGCCATGCACCTGACTGGACTCCGCGCGGCCAAGCCCGCCCGTGAGGCTCGCTTGCGTGCCGGCGCCAGCCAGGGCGAAGCCCGCGACGAGGCCCGCGCCCAGCCGGATCTCGGCCCCCGCCGCCACGCCGCCGCCACCGCCCGTCACCGCGCTGCTCCCGGCCGCCGCATCGCCACCGCGCCGCCCGCCGCCGCCAAAGCCGCTGGCCCAGATGCGCTTGGCCCCCACTGTCTGACCCTCTGCACGCCAGGGGTCGAGCAATAGGCCGGCCAATTGGCCCGATGTCTCGATGCCCGCGCGCATGCCCGCCACATGCACCTCGCCCGAGAGCAGGTTGAGGCCTTGCGGCTGCGCCGAGGCCGGCAGGTTGTAGAGCGCGAAGATCGGCGAGGCATCGGCACCGCCCGCCACCGCCGCATTCAGGCCCGCTGCCACGGCCTGGCTGTTGCGCCCGCCCCCGCCCAAAAGCGGCGCCGGCATCAGGCGCAGTTCCAGCGCATCGGCCGTGCTGCTGATCCGCGTGGTGACGCCTGCGCCGAAGCTGCCCTCCGTGCTGACCGAGGCGAATTGCCCGCTGACGCTGCCGGCGCGGATCAGCGTATAGGGCGCGTTGAAGACGTAAGGCCCGCCCAGCGGCACCAGCCGCAGCGCGCCGCCAAGCATGGCCTGCCCCGCCACATTGATGCGATCCGCCAGCGCGCCCTGCACCTCGATCACCGTGGAGGAGCCGGCGGCCAGCGTCAGCTTGCCGCCGAGATTGATCGTGCCGATCGAATTGCCGGGCGAGAGCGAGCCCCCCGCCGCGACCACCACGCCCGGCACATCCCCCGTGCCGCCCAGCAGCCCGCCACTCACCAACACCTCCGAAGCGCCCAGCGTGCCATTCACCACCAGCATGCCGCCCGTGATCACCGTCGGGCCGCTGTAGCTGTTCACGCCCGTCAGCGTCGTGGTGCCGCCCGCGATGGTGAGCGACCCGCCCGCGCCGCCATCCACCAGGCTGCCGCCAAAGCTGGTGCCGCCCGTGGTGATGGTCAGGTTGCGGCCGCCCATCGCCACCACGCCCTGCCCCGAGAGCGAGGCCACGGACAACCCCGCCGCCGTCATCCGCGAGAGATCCACGACGCCCCCCGCCCCCACGCTCAGCGCCGCCGGGCTCAGCCGGCCGCCCGACCCGAGGATCAGCGTCCCGGTATTGACGCTGGTGGCCCCCGAATAGGTGTTCGCTCCATTGAGCCAAAGCGTCCCTGCGCCATTCATGGCCAGGGCCCCGGGGCCACCGATGACGCCATCCAGCGTCAGCGTCGTGGCGGCCTGGGGCGCGAAGGTGCCGCCACCCGCGCCCAATTCCACCGCCCGCGCCGAGGCGAAGCTGCCCGTCGTGGCCAGCGTTCCGCCGGTGAGGCTCAGCGCGCCCGATGCCGCGCCGAGATTGGCATCGGATGCGACAGAAAGCCTGCCCGCCGTGATCTGCGTCCCGCCGCTATGGCTGTTGCTTCCGGTGAGGGTCGTCATGCCGCTGCCGACCTGGCGCAACGCGCCCGTGCCCGAGATCACATTGGCGATGGTGACCGCGTCGGGCCGGTTGATGGCGAGCACCGCGTTGTTCACCACCGCGCCGCTGCCCAAGCCGCCGCCGGGGCCGATCTCCAGCGTCCCGGCGCTGATGGTGGTCCCACCCGAAAAGGTGTTCGCACCGGTCAGCGTGGTGGTGCCGGCCCCCGCCTGCCACAGCGCCCCCGCGCCAGAGATGACCTGCGCCAAGGTCAAGTTGCCCACCTGGTTCGCGCCGAACCGCGCGCCCGCCGCGATGGCGATGGGGGCCATGCCGAGCGAGCCACCATCGCCCAGCCGGAGCACGCCCTCCGCCACCTGCACGCGGCCGCCCGCGCCGAGGCGGTTTACGCCGGTCAGCGTCAGCGTGCCTGAGCCTTCCTTGGTGAGATGGCCACCCAGGCCATCGGCGCCGATCACCCCGCCAAAACCCATATCGGTGCCGGTGCCGCCCAGGCGCAGCGCCCTGCCCCCCAGCAGCACTTGGCCCTCGCCGGAGAGGGAGGCGAGCCGGAACTCGGCACCCGCGAAGATGCTGAGATCGAGCCTGGCATTGCCCTCCATCCGGATGCTGGCGAGGGGCGCATCCTGGTTGCCCCGGAACAGAATCGAGCCCCCGCCCGCGCCGCCCGTTCCGCCTTGTGCGGTGATGCGGGCCGTGCCCGCGCTGCTGTCATCCACGAAGATCACCAGCCCGCCGCTGCCGACCGTGCCCGGGTTGCCATGGGCGGAGCCGCCCTCCACCAGGATGGTCGCCGCGGCGGCGGTGGCGCGGTCATAAAAGGCCAGCGTCGCCCCGGATGTGTCATGGCCGAAGGAGCCGCCCAGGGTGATGTTCGCCGTGGCTGCCGTCGCATCGTCCCGCAATTCCAGCTTGTTGCCGGCCGGCTGCCAGCTTGGCCCGCCCTGGCTGATGAGGGTGGCGGCCCCCATGCTCGCCTGGTCACGGAAAATGATGGTGGGAGTGGCGTACCAGTAGGAAAGCCCGCGCTCATTGATGATCGTCGCCGTGCCCGCGGTGCTGTTGCCCTCGAAGCTGATCAGGTTGGTGGCGGCCGAGATGAAGGCGGTGCTGGACGTATTGGTGTAGGTGCCGCTGCCCGCGCTCGCCGTGCCGAGGAAGCGCAGCACCCCGCCGGCCAGGTTGGTATTGGTGGCGCCGCGCACCACATGGGTGTTATTGCCGGCATTGGTGCCGCTCTCGTAGATCAGCGTCCCGCCCTCGGCCACCGTCACGGTCGAGTTGCCGGAGAGCGTGCCAGCGCCTCTCACTGCCAGGATGCCGCCCGAGATGGTGGTGCCGCCCGCATGGGTATTGGCCGCGGTCAGTGTCAGCATGCCGGGGCCGGCCTGGCTCAGCCTGCCCGTGCCCGAGATCACGCCCGCGAAGGTCACATCGTCGCTGCGGTTGAAGACCAGCGCCGCGTTGTTGGTGACGTTGCCGGTAATGGCCCCCGTGCTTCCGCCATCGCCGATCCGCAGCGTGCCGCCGCTGATGGTGGTGCCGCCCGTATAGATGCTGGCCCCCGTGAGCGTGAGCGTGCCGCTGCCCAGTTGCGCCAGGCTGCCCGCGCCGGAAATCGCGCCCGCATGGGTGACATCATCCGTGCGGTCGAAGACCAGCGCGCCCTGATTGACGACCGAGCCGAGGCTCAAGTTGAAGCCGCCATTGCCGAGGCGCAGCGTGCCGGCGCTGATCGTCGTCGCCGATTGTGCATAGTCGCCCGTGATGGTGAGCGTGCCGCTGCCCGCCTGCGTCAATGTCCCCGCGCCGCTGATGGTGCCGAGCGCGATGTCACCACTCCGGTCGAAGACCAGCGCGCCAGCATTGGCGACGGCGCCGCCACCCAGCGTGCCATTGCCCTGGACCCGCAGCGTGGTGCCGGCCTCGATTGTGGTGCCGCCGGAATATGAGTTCGCGCCCGTCAGCGTCAGCGTGCCAAGCCCCGCCTGGGTCAGGCTGCCCGTCCCGGACATCGCATTGGCCAGCGTCACCGCATCGCCGCGATCCACCCGCAGCGCGCCATTGTTCAGCACCGCCCCGCCGCTGATCTGCCCCGAGGTGCCGCCATTGCCGATTTGCAGCGTGCCGCCCGCATTGATCGTGGTCAGGCCCGCATGGGTATTGGCGCCGGTGAGGGTCAGCGTGCCGCTGCCCGCCTGGGTCAGGGTGCCGGTGCCGGAGATGGCGTTGGCCAGCGTCACCGTGTCGTTGCGGGCGAAGACGAGCGCGCCGTTATTGGTCACGCCGCCGCCGCTCAATTGCCCGCCAGCGCCGATGCGAAGCGTGCCCCCGCTGATCGTGGTGATGCCGGAATAGGTGTTGGCGCCGGTCAGCGTCAGCATGCCCGCGCCCAGCTTGTCAAAGCCGCCCGTGCCCGCGATCACGCCCGCGAAATCACCGGCGGAAATCTGCGTGGGCCGGGTGCCGGTCAGCGTGCCTGTGCCCTGGAGATTGCCGATGGTGCCAATGAAGCCCGCGAAATCCAGCGTGGCGCCCGCGCCGATGGTCACGCTGGCAGCCCCCTGGGTGAGTTGGTTGAGCAGCAGGTTCCCCGCCCGCAGTGTGCCGCCCGCGACATTCAGCGCCAGCGTCGTGGGCGAAAAAAGGGACAGCGAGAGCAGGCTCGCCACCACGGTGCCGGTCTCGGTAACCGAGCCGATGGTGAGGCTGGAATTCGCCTGCAACGCCAGGCCGCCCGTGAGCGTCAGCGTCTGCCCGCTCGCCGCGCCGATGCGGCCCGCCGCACCCGCCGTCACCTCGATGCTATTGCCCAGGCTGCCCGTGACGTTGGAGGCAAGCCCCCCGCCGGTGATGGTGACGGCACCCCCGCCCAGCGCGCCGATATCGCCCAGCGCCAGGGTGCCCGCCGTGATCGTCGTGCCGCCCGCATGGGAATTGGCGGAGGTGAGCGTCAGCACGCCGCTGCCCGCCTGGGTGAGCGTCCCGCTGCCCGAGATGGCGTTGGCGAGCATCAGCGCATCGCCGCGCTCGAACACCAGCGCGCCGTCATTGATCACGGCGCCGTCGCCCAGCGTGCCGGTGGTGCCGCCATCGCCGATCCGCAGCGTGCCGCCGCTGATCTCGGTGCCGCCGGAATAGGTGTTCGTGCCGGTGAGGGTGAGCGTGCCGCCGCCCACCTTCTCCAGGCTGCCGCCCAAACCCGTGATGGTGCCGGCGAAATTGCCCTCGCGAATGCGGGTCAGGCCCGTATTGGCCAGCATGCCCGCGCCCTGGAGGTTGTTGATGGTGCCCAGCCCGCCATCGAGGTCGAGCGTGGCGCCAGTCTGGATGGTGGTGCTGGCGGCGTTGGAGATCAGGTCGTTGAAGTTGAAGCCCGCCGCCGTCACGCTGCCGGCCGCGATGACGAGCCCGACGCTGGGCAGGTCCGTCAGTTCCACCGGCCCGAGATCGGCGATGATGCGCCCCTCCGCCCCGGCCGCGCCGAAGGTGAGGGTGGAGTTGGCCGAGGCCGTCAGCCCGCCCCTCAGCGTCAAGTTGGTGCCGTTGGCCGCCGCGATGATGGCGCTGGCCCCGAACCCGGTCCGCAGGTCATTGGCCAGCGTCGCATCCACCGCTGCGCGCAAGGTGGCATCGCCGATGCTGACCAGGCCCGAGCCAAGCGCCCCGGCATCGCCCAGCACCAGCGTACCACCGGAGATGAAGGTGCCGGCCACATGGAAGCCCGCGGCATTGAGGGTGAGCGTGCCGGCCCCGGTCTTGCTGATGGAGCCCAGGCCGGAAATGCCGCCATCCAGGCTCGCATCCGTGCCCTGCGCGAATTCCAGCGCGGCGAAGCCGTTGAGCGAAATGCCCCCCACCACCGCGCCCCCCGTGCCGATGGCGAGAAGGTTGCTCCCCCCGTCAGTTCCAGCGCGGCGGCGTGGGTGGTGCCATCCCCCGACAAGCCGCCCGAAAGGATGGCACCGAGGGTGATGGACAGCCCCTCGCCCCGGATGCCCGCGCCGCCCAGCCCGCCCCCGGCCCCACCCTGGCCGCCAGTGACATTCGCCTGGATCTGGATGGTGACGCCATCGGGCGAGGTGAAGATGATGCCCCCGCCGCCCTGGCCGCCATTGCCGCCCTGGCCCGAGAGGGTCGCGCCGCCCGCGCCGCCCGCGCCGCCCGTCACGCTGTCGAACAGGGTGCCGACATTGCCGAAATTGGTGAAGACCAGGCCGGCGCCGCCGGCACCGCCGCCGCCGCCACCGCCACCCGCGCCTGTCACGAGATCGGAAGAGCGTCGTGTAGGGAAAGAGTGT
>CAMTUX010000058.1:0-22315 GCA_947084995.1 uncultured Roseococcus sp. | reverse complement strand
CCGGTGAACGCCCGGCCCAGCGGCAAGCCGCAATACGACCCACGGCTGATGCTGGCGCTTCTGATCTACGCCTATGCCAATGGCATCTTCTCGTCGCGGCGGATCGAACGCGCGACCGAGACCATGATGCGTTCGCTTGCGTTCACTTTCATGGTCTCGCCACTGCTGAGAGCGGGATTCAACGTTTTCGGCGATTCCGCATCAACGCATCCCGCTCTAAAGCCGATAAACCCGCGCGGCAGTGTCATGGAACAAAGCCGCCCGCTCACTCGCGCTCGTCCCGCCGGCCAACCGCTTGAAGGCGTTCCACAACACCGGATAGCTGCACATTCCCTTATCCACCGGGAAGTTGCTCTCGAACATGCAGCGCTCCACGCCGAAGGCCTCGATGCAGGCCTCGATGGTGGGGCGCCAGGCTTCCGCCAGGATGTCGGAACTGGGCGGCATGGGCTGCTGGTGGAACTGGTGGCCGCCCACATCCATGGCCAGCCCGCCGAGTTTCATCATGACATTCGGGCAGGCGGCCAGCGCGGTGATGGCGGCGCGCCAGGGGGCGAACACGTCCTCGCGCCGGTAGGGCGCAAGCCCGATCGGCCCGCCGCAATGATCCACGATGATGGTGAGATCCGGCACGGCGCGCGCCACCTCCAGCACCTGGCCGAGTTGCGGATGATAGGCCCAGACATCCAGCGTCAGGCCCATCGCGGCCAGCCGGCGCGCGCCCTCGCGGAAGGCGGGCAGGGGCAGGGGGCCGGGCGGCGGCGATTCCAGGTTGCTGCGCACCAGGGGCGAGGCATCCCAGGCGGTGCGGTTCCGCACGCCGCGAAACCGCCCATCCGCAAGCGCCACATGTTCCTCCAGCAGCGGCGCCACGCGATCCCCCAGGGTGAGGTCCACGAGGCCGATGATGCCGGCGCAGGCGCGCGTGGCGCTTGCCTCGGCGGCTTCGGCCACGCGCGTCATGAAGCGCGTCTCGCCCAGGGGGCGGCGCGCGGGCGGCTCGGCCATGTCGTATTGCGCGCCGCACTGGATGAAGACGGTGGCGCGGATATCGTGGCCGCTGCCGGTATCGGCCAGCAATTCGGGCAGGAGGTAGCGCTGGTCCACCTGCTTCCAGATGTGGTGGTGCGGATCAATGATCGGCAGGCCGGGGTCCAGGATGGGCTCCGCATGCTGCGCCAGCCAGGCCTCGCGGATGGCGATGTGGCGCGAGGCGGTCATCGAGGGCGGGGGGATCATCGCGCTACTCCAGGCGGATATTGGCTTCGCGCACAAAGGCTTGCCACTTGGCGCTTTCGGCGCGGAAGAAGGCGGCGAATTGCGCGGGCGTATTCGGCTCGGCCGTCAGGTCGCTGGCGCGGAGGGTCTGCTGGAAGGCGGCATCGGCCACGATCTCGTTCAGCAGGGTGGAAAGCCGCTCCACCACCGCCTGCGGCGCGCCGGTGCGGAGGAAGATGCCGTTCCACTCCACTGTGGCGAAGCCGGGCAGGGTCTCGGACAGCGCGGGCAAATCGGGCAGCGCGTTGATGCGCGGCCGCACGCCGGTATGTGCCAGCGCCTTCACCTGGCCATCGCGCACCTGCGCCACCGCGCTGTTCACATTGCCGAAGAACAGCCGGATCTGCCCGGCGATGAGGTCGGTCAGGGCGGGCGCGCCGCCGCGATAGGGGATGTGGTTGGCGCGCACCCCCGCCTGGCGCAGGAACAGCTCCAGCACCAGATGCTGCTGCGAGCCGATGCCCGAGGAGGCGGCCGCGAAATCGCCATTGGCGCGGCGCATCGCCTCGATCAGTTCGGGCACGTTGCGGAGCGGCGAATTGCGTTCCACCAGGACCAGCTGCGGCACGGACATGGTCTGGAAGACGGGGAGGAATTCGCGCTCCGGCACATGGCGCTGGCCGGCAAAGAGCGCGGGCGTGACGGAGATGGGCGTGGCCTGGTTCATGATGGTGTAGCCATCATTGGCCGACTGGATCATCGCCTGCTCGCCGATCGTGCCGGTGGCGCCGCCGCGATTTTCCACCACGAAGGGCTGGCCTGTCCGCTGCGAGAGCGCCTGGGCATAAAGCCGGCCCACCAGGTCGGCCGCGCCGCCGGCCGGCCAGGGCACGATCATCCGCACGGGCCGGTTGGGCCAGGGCGCCTGGGCGAAGGCGGGAGTGGCGAGTGCGGCGGGCAGCGCAAGCGCCGCGCGGCGGGGCCAAAGCGTGGTCATGTTGCGTTTCCTCCGGCCTGTTTCGGCCATGGGGCGCATCTTGGTTCAAGCGGCGCGGCTTGGCCACCGCTGCGCGTTCAGAAGCCGTAGAGCCGCGCTGGATTCGCACTCAGGATCATGGCGCGCCGTGCTTCATCCGGCTCCCATTCGGCCAGCAGGCCCAGCATGTCGCCATCATTGGGCATGGCGCGGTCGAAATGCGCGACATGCGGCCAGTCGCTGCCCCAGATCACGCGCTCGGGCGCGGCGGCGATCACGGCGCGGGCGAAGGCGGCGGTGTCGCCATAGGGAAAGGCCGGCTCGGCCGAGATGCGATAGAGGCCGGTCAGCTTCACCCAGAACAGGCCGTCGCGCAGCATCGCCAGGAAATCCTGGTAGCCCGGATGCGCGATGCCGCCGCGTGCCACCTTGGTGTAGCCGATATGCCCGATGGAGATGGGCAGCCGGATGGCCTCGGCCAGCGCGCGCAATTCGGCGGGCTGTTCCTCCACATGCACCAGCAATTCCACATGCCAGCCAAAGGGGCGGATGATATCCGCCACTTCGCCCAGCGCCGCGAGCGAGCGCAAGGGCATGCCGCCGCGATCCACCAGGTTGACGCGAATGCCGCGCGCGCCCTGCGCGTGCATGGCGGCGATCTCGGCCTCGGTCACGCCCTCGCTGACGGCGACGATGGCGCGCAGGCGTTCGGGATGGGCGTTGGCCGCATCCAGCACGGCGCGGTTGTCGGTGCCATGCACGCTGGCCTGCACCACCACCCCCCGCGTGAGGCCGAGTGCGTCATGCAGCGCCAGCAGGCGGTTGATGTCATTATCCGGCGGCGTGTAGCCGCGCATCGCCTGGTAGGGGTAGCGCGCCGCGTCGAAGACATGGGCGTGCGTGTCGCAGGCCTGCGGCGGCATGGCCATGGCAGGGCGGCGGGGGAGGGGATCGGGGCCGGGGCAGTCGCGAATTTCGGTCATGAGGCGAGGCTAGAGCATTTTCCGTTCGGAAGGGCTCACGGAAAAAGCTCTAAATCATTGAATTGCGATCATCTTTATCCGATCAAACGATTCCGTTTGATCGGATGATGCTCTAGACCATGATGCGTTCGCTTGCGCTCACTTTCATGGTCTTGCCACTGCTGAGAGCGGGATTCAACGTTTTCGGCGATTCCGCCTCAACGCATCCCGCTCTGGAGCTTTTTCCGTTCGGAAGGGCTCACGGAAAAAGCTCCAGATCATTGAATCACGAGCATTTTTATCCGGTCAAACGATTCCGTTTGATCGGATGATGCTCTAGCGCGTGCGAGCGAGCACGTGAATCAGCCCAGCAAGCCCAGCCCGCGCAGCAAGCGCCGTACGCCGGGATGGATCAGCGCGGGGTCGGCCGCGCCATAGGCGGGAAAGTCACCGCCGGGCGTGGCGGTGGCGAGTGAGAGGGTGATGGGCGCCGGGTGATCATTCCTCTTCTTCCTCGGGCGTACGGATCACCGGCAGCAGCGCGGTCTCCTTCACCGTGCCCATGGCGATTTCCACCGCCACCCGCTCCATCCCGGCCAGGGGGCGGATTTCCTCGGCCATCAGGGTTTCCAGTGCCGCGATATCGGGCAGGCGCAGCTTCACGAGATAGGACCATTCGCCCGTCAACTGGTGGCATTCCAGCACCGTCTCCAGCTTTCGCACCAGGCGGCGGAAGGCGATATCCTCCTTGCCTGGCCGCACCGCGACGCGCAGGAAGGCGAGCAGCGGGCAGCCCACCTCGGCCGGGTCCAGCGCGGCGTGCCAGCCGCGCACCACGCCACGCTCCTCCAGCCGCTTCAGCCGCTCCGCGGTGGCGGAGACGGAGAGGCCTGAAACCTTCGCAAGATCGGCCAGCCCCGCCGCGCCATCCTGCTGCACTGCTATGACAATTTTCCGGTCAATTTCGTCCATGGCGGGAGGGTATCCTGATAACTTCGATGTGTAAACGAAAATCTTGCGTATGAGCCGCTCGATCAAGGCTTTGCGGCGCGGGAAAATCCTCGGAAAGACTTGGCCACTGCCTCTTGTCCGCCCGGCTGCTGCTCAATACATGGGCATCAGAGGCCGCGCATGGGGCGCGGAATGCCAGGGGCTGCGCCCGGTGCCTGACAGGGGCCGCGCAACAGCCGCCGCAAAGGAGCAGGCTCGCATGAGCAAAGTCATCGGTATCGATCTCGGCACCACCAATTCCTGCGTCGCCATCATGGAAGGCGGCGAGGTGAAGGTGCTTGAGAACGCGGAGGGCACGCGCACCACCCCTTCCATGGTCGCCTTCGCCAAGAATGGCGAGCGTCTGGTCGGCCAGAGCGCCAAGCGCCAGGCCGTGACCAACCCCAACAACACGCTTTATGCCGTGAAGCGCCTGATCGGCCGCAAGTTCGACGATGCCATGGTGCAGAAGGAAAAGGGCCTGGCCCCCTTCAACATCGTGAAGGCCGACAACGGGGATGCCTGGGTCGAGGTGGACGGCAAGAAATACGCGCCGCAGCAGATCAGCGCCAACATCCTCACCAAGATGAAGGACACGGCCGAGGCCTATCTCGGCGAGAAGGTGACGCAGGCCGTCATCACTGTCCCCGCCTATTTCAACGACGCCCAGCGCCAGGCCACCAAGGAAGCCGGCGCCATTGCGGGCCTCGAAGTGCTGCGCATCATCAACGAGCCGACGGCCGCCGCGCTGGCCTATGGCATGGACAAGAAGACCGCCGGCACCATCGCGGTCTATGATCTGGGCGGCGGCACCTTCGACGTCTCCATCCTGGAAATCGGCGATGGCGTCTTCGAGGTGAAGTCCACCAATGGCGACACCTTCCTCGGCGGCGAGGATTTCGACCAGCGCGTGATTGATTACCTGGCCGATGAGTTCAAGAAGGAAAACGGCATCGACCTGCGCGGCGACAAGCTCGCCCTGCAACGCCTGAAGGAAGCCGGCGAGAAGGCGAAGATCGAGCTTTCCAGCAGCAAGCAGACCGAAATCAACCTGCCCTTCATCACCGCCGATGCCTCGGGCCCCAAGCATCTGGTGATGCAGATCACCCGCGCCAAGCTCGAAGCCCTGGTGGATGACCTGGTGCAGCGCACGCTGGAGCCGGTGAAGAAGGCCCTCTCCGATGCCGGCATGACGGCGGGTGAAGTGGATGAGGTCATCCTCGTCGGCGGCATGACGCGCATGCCCAAGGTGATCGAGGCGGTGAAGGCGCTGTTCGGCAAGGAGCCGGCGCGCAATGTGAACCCCGATGAGGTGGTCGCCATCGGTGCGGCGATCCAGGGCGGCGTCCTCAAGGGCGACGTGAAGGATGTGCTGCTGCTGGACGTGACGCCCCTCTCGCTGGGCATCGAGACGCTGGGCGGCGTGTTCACCCGCCTGATTGACCGCAACACGACCATCCCCACCAAGAAGTCGCAGACCTTCTCGACCGCGGATGACAACCAGACGGCTGTCACCATCAAGGTCTATCAGGGCGAGCGCGAGATGGCGGCGGATAACAAGCTGCTGGGCAATTTCGACCTCCAGGGCATTCCGCCCGCACCGCGCGGCGTGCCGCAGGTGGAAGTGACCTTCGACATTGACGCGAACGGCATCGTGAGCGTCCAGGCGAAGGACAAGGCCACCGGCAAGGAGACGCAGATCAAGATCCAGGCGAAGTCCGGCCTGTCGGACGCCGATATCGAGAAGATGGTGCGCGACGCCGAGGCCAATGCCGAAGCCGACAAGAAGCGCCGCGAATCGGTCGAGGCGCGCAACCAACTCGACACGCTGGTGCACTCCACCGAGAAGACCATCCGCGAGAATGGCGACAAGGTTCCCGCCGATGAGCGCGCGGCGGCCGAGGCGCTGATCACCGAGGCCCGCGCGGCCATGGAGAGCGGCGACGCCGAAGCCATCAACGCGGCGGCCGAGAAGCTCAGCCAGGCCGCGATGAAGATCGGCGAGGCCATGTACAAGGCCGAGCAGGCCGCCCCGCAGCCTGAGGCTGGGCCGGAGGCGGCGGCGAAGCCGAACGACAAGGTGGTGGACGCCGAGTTCGAGGAAGTGGACCCGAAGAAGAAGAAGGGCTGAGTACCGCTCCAGCCAGCCCAGCAAAAGCGCCCGGACCAGCGATGGTCCGGGCGTCTCTGTAATTTCGCCCAGGAGAGACCATGGCCAAGCGCGATTATTACGAAGTGCTCGGCGTCAGCCGGGACGCATCCGACGATGATCTCAAGAAGGCCTACCGCAAGCTTGCGATGCTGTTCCACCCCGACCGCAACCAGGGGGATGCCAAGGCCGAGGGCCGCTTCAAGGAAGTCAGCGAAGCCTATGAAGTCCTGAAGGATGCCGACAAGCGCGCCGCCTATGACCGCTTCGGCCATGCCGCCTTCGAGGGCGGCAATGGCGGCGGCGGCGGCGGTGGCGGCTTCGAGGATATCTTCGAAGAGATGTTCGGCCGCTTCGGGGGCCGTGGCGGCCGCCAGGCGACGGGCCGTGGCGCCGATCTCCGCCAGGAGGTCCAGATCAGCCTGGAAGAAGCCTTCGCCGGCACCAAGAAGACAATCCGCGTGCCCAGCAGCGTGCAATGCGAGGCCTGCACCGGTTCGGGCGCGGAAGGCGGCACCGCCAGCGCCACCACCTGCGGCACCTGCCGTGGCTCGGGCAAGGTGCGGGCGCAGCAGGGCTTCTTCCTGATCGAGCGCACCTGCCCCACCTGCTCGGGCTCGGGCAAGATCATCAAGAACCCTTGCCGCGTCTGCGCCGGCGCCGGCCGCGTGCAGCGCGACCGCACGCTGAACGTCACCATCCCCGCCGGCGTCGAGGACGGCACCCGCATCCGCCTGAGCGGCGAGGGCGAGGCCGGGCTGCGCGGCGCACCGGCCGGGGATCTCTATGTGGATATCGGCGTGAAGCCGCATCCCATCTTCCAGCGCGAGGGGCCCAACATCATGGTCCGCGTGCCGCTTCGCATGACGCAGGCCGCGCTTGGCGCCAGTGTCGAGGTGCCCTCGATTGATGGCGGGCGCTCGGCCGTGAAAATCCCGGCCGGCACCCAGACGGGCGATAATTTCCGCCTCCGCGGCAAGGGCTTCTCGGTGCTGCGAAACCCGGCCCGCGGCGACATGTATGTGCAGGTCGTCGTCGAGACGCCGCAAAACCTGACGGCCAAGCAGCGCGAATTGCTGGAAGCCTTCGAGGCGGAGGAGGTGCAGGGCGGCAAGAGCAGCCCGGAAAGCGAGGGCTTCTTCGCCAAGGTGAAGGAGTTCTGGGACGGGTTGGCGCGTTAAGCCAGGGCCAGGGCGCTGCTCTGGACCCGCCGGGGCCGAAAGGCCCCGGAGACTCTGTTCGTTAGAGCGGGATGCGTTGAAGCGGAATCGCCGAAAACGTTGAATCCCGCTCTCAGCAGTGGCGAGACCATGAAAGTGAGCGCAAGCGAACGCATCATGGTCTAGAGCATTTTCCGTTCGGAATGGTTCACGGAAAAAGCTCTAAATCATTGAATTACGAGCATCTTTATCCGATCAAACGATTCCGTTTGATCGGATGATGCTCTAGAGGCCCGCCGCCCTTGCGCGGGCGCGAACAAGCGCCAGCACCGTGCGGCATGTCGGCGCTGGCAACGCCGTCAGTTCCGCGAATTCCACGATCACGCCCAGCAGCGCCTCGATCTCCATCGGGCGGCCGCGCTCCAGGTCCTGGAGCATGGATGTCCGGTGCGCGCCCACTTCCGCCGCGCCCGCGATGCGCTTGTCCACGTCAATCGCGAAGCGCACGCCCAAGGCCTCGCCGATGGCCTGCGCCTCCAGCAACATGTTGCGCGCCACCTCCCGCTGGCCGGGATCGCCCGTCAGTTGGTCCAGCGTGTTCACCGTCAGCGCGCTGATCGGGTTGAACGCCAGGTTGCCCCAGAGCTTCACCCAGATCTCGTCGCGGATCCTGGGCCTGATCGGCGCCTTGAACCCCGCCGCCACCAGCGCCTTCGCCACCGCCTCGATGCGCGGGGTGCGTTCGCCTGACGGTTCGCCCAGGGTGAACCGGTCGCCATAGCTGTGCTGGATCACGCCCGGCTCGGGCACATCGGCGGCCGGATAGACGATGCAGCCAATCGCGCGCTCGGGTGCCAGCAGGGCGGAGACCGCGCCCCCGGCATCCACGCTCTCCACGCGGCGGTCATCATGCGCGCCGCCGAACTTGTAGAAATACCACCAGGGAATGCCGTTCACTGCCGAGACGATGGAGGTCTCCGGCCCCAGCAGCGGTTGCATCTGCTTCGCGGCACCCGCCAGCGAATGCGCCTTCAGCGTGACGATCACCGCATCCTGCACGCCCGCTTCCTCGGCGGTGGCGACGCAGCGGGGATGCACGATGATCTCCTGCCCGTCGCTGATCAGCTTCAGGCCATTGCGCTGCATCGCCGCCAGATGCGGCCCGCGCGCGATGATGGTGACCTCGGCCGAAGCTGCTGCCGCGATCTTCGCCGCCATCAATCCGCCAATGGCGCCCGCGCCAAACACGCAAATCTTCATCAGAGTGAGATCCCCAGCTTCTCAGCGAGCCCGATACGCATCAGCTTGCCCGTGGCGCCCTTCGGAATTTCCGGCAGGAAAACCACTTTGCGTGGCACCTTGAAATCCGCCAGGTATTTCGCCGCGAAATCGCGCAACTCGCGCTCGGAAATCTCCATCCCTTCGCGCAGGACGACCGCCGCGCCCACTTCCTCGCCCAGCTTGGCGTGCGGGATGGCGAAGGTCAGCGCCTGAGCCACGGCCGCATGGGCCGAGAGCACGCCATCCACCTCCAGCGGGCTCACCTTCTCGCCACCGCGATTGATGAGTTCCTTGAGCCGGCCCGTGAGTTGCAGGTAGCCATCCGCATCCAGCATCCCCTGGTCCCCCGTGCGGAACCAGCCATTGGTGAAGGCCTTGGCATTGGCTTCCGGGTTGGCTTCATAGCCCGCCGTCACATTGGGGCCGCGGATCACCACCTCGCCGATTTCGCCTTGCGGCAGGAAGGCGCCCTCATCGGTCATGATGCGGATTTCCGGGCCGGCGGGCAGGCCGACGGCGCCAGGCTTGCGCTTGCCGCGCAGCGGGTTGGAGGCCATCTGGTGCGCCGCTTCCGTCATGCCGTAGCTCTCGACGAGGGGACATCCAAAGCTCGCTTCCATCGCCTCCATCACCGGGCCGGGCAGCGAGGCGGAGGAGGAGCGGATGAAGCGCAGCTTCGCGCGGGCGATGATTTCGGCATTGCGCTCGGCCCGGCTGAGGATGGTCTGGTGCATGGTGGGTACCGCAGTGTACCAGCTGGGCCGTTCCTCATCGAGCAGGCGGAAGAATTTCAGCGCGTCGAAGCCGCCCGTGCAGCACACGGCACCACCAGCGGCGATGGAGGACAGCACGGCGGCGATCAGCCCGTGGATGTGGAATAGCGGCATGATGTTGAGGCAGGCATCGCCCTCGGCCAGTTCCAGCGCCGCGCCGATATGCTGCGCCGAGGCGGTGATGTTGCGCTGGCTGAGCGGCACGATCTTGGGCCGCGCCGTGGTGCCCGAAGTGTGCAGCACCAGCGCCTCGTCATCCGCCTGCGCCATGCCGGGTTTGGCCGCGCCGCCTGGCGTGCCGCCCGCGAGGGTGAAGCTGCCGGCCGCCTCGCCAGGGATGAGTTCCAGCACGGCAATGCCCAGCGCCTCGGCCGCCGGGCGCGCGGGCGTGGCATCGCCCTGCTGGACGATGATGGCCTTGGGCTTGAGGTCATCCAGGTAGAAGGTGAATTCATCGCCCTTGTAGCCGGGGTTGAGCGGCGCGGTCGAAGCGCCCGCCGCGACGCAGAGGAAGGCCGCCGCCATCTCCGGCCCATTGGGCAGAATGATGGCCACCCGGTCCCCGCGCCCGATGCCGCGCCCGTTGAGCGTGGCGACCATGCTGGCAGCGAGCGCGCGCAGCCCCTCATGCGAAAGTGCCGGGCGGCCAGGCGCGCGGATGGCCGCGGCGCCGGCCGCGCCGCGCTGCAACAATTCACCGAGGTTGCTGATCGCATTCATGCAGCGTCGTTCTCCCTGGGACACAAACCGTACGTCATGGCGGCATCGCGCGGAAGCGCAGGCCTGCCAGGCTACTTTGCAGGATATTTATCGCTTCCCAGCGGATTGACAGTTGTACAAAAAATGAGGGCTGCGAGGCGCAAATGTAAAGGGCATGTACAAGGCCGGACCATGCCCAAGGGCGGCCATCGCCCGTGAAGCTCAGCCGTCGCCAATTGCCGATGATCGGGGCCGGCCTCGCCGTCACAGGGGATGCTCAGGCCCAGCGTGCCCGGGAGCCGCAACGCCCCGTGCGGTTCATCCTTCCAGCCGGCACGGGCGGTGGCGCGGACCAGATGGCGCGGATCATCCAGGGGATCATCACCAGGCACATCCTGATGGTCCGCGCCATCGGCGCCCACACGGTGAACGGCGCGGAATTCGATGTGGTGCCGGGCGACCGAAAGGAGGAAAATTTCCGCCAGGCGCTGCTGATTGGCGAGGCTTCGCTTGCGGTGTTCTTTTCCAACAGGCTGGCGGGGCTGACGCTGATGTTCTACCCGGCCATCAGCAAGCCGATGGCCGGGTTCCGGCCCAGGCCGGCTTAAGCTTCGCCCAGCGGCCTGCCGAAAGCAGCCGCATAGCGCGCCGCGAATTTCTCCTTCACCTCCGGATTGACGATGCGCGGCGGCATCCGCCCCGCCGCCAGTTCGGAGAAGGCCAGTGCCGCGATCCTCGTGATGTTTGCCCGGCTCTCCTCCGTCACGCCCGCCGTATGCTGGCTGGCGATCACGGCGCGGTGATGCAGCAGCGGGTGGTCCACCGGCGGCGGCTCCACCTCCCATACATCGAGGCCAGCACTCGCCACATGGCCGGAATTCAGCGCCTCCAGCAGCGCCGCCTCGTCATGGATGGAGCCGCGCGCGGTGGTGACGAAGATGACGCCCTTCCTCATCGCGGCGAAGGCGGCGGCGTTGATCATGCCGCGCGTCTGCGGGTTCAGCGGGCAATGGATGCTGACCACATCGGCCTCGGCCAGCAGGGTCGCGAAATCCACCTTCTCGGCGCCGCGGGCGGCGATGGTGGCGGCATCCAGGAAGGGGTCGCAGACGATGACGCGGCAGCCGAAGGCCGCCTTCACGATCTCGGTGACGCGGGTGCCGACATGGCCGCAACCCACCAGCCCCACCACGCGGCCGCGCAGCTCACGCCCCAGCAGCGCGGCGCGGTTGCGGGCCGTGCCGGCGATCATCGAGGCATGGGCTTCGGGCATGCGCTTGAGGCAAGCCAGCATCATGCCGACCGCGTGTTCGGCGACACCTTCGGCATTGCCGCCGGCCTGGTTCACCAGCAGCACGCCGGCATCGGTGCAGGCTTCGGGGTTGCAGGGGTCGTAGCCGGCGCCATAGCTGGCGGCCATGAGCAGGTTGGGCAGCTTGCCGAGCAGTTCCGCATGGACATGCAGCGGCACCGGCAGCTCATCACGTGCGGCCATCACGTAATAGCCATGGCAGGAGGAGAGCGTCTGGATGGCCTCGCCCGTGCCCACTTCCAGCGGAATATGGACGATTTCCAGTGCGGGGTCCCGGGCGGCGGTCGCCAGGAAATTCGGATGCGGCACGAAGCCGATATAGCCAATGCGGAATTTCTGCATGTTCACTCCCTCAGGCCCGCAGGCTCGCGCAACCTGCCGTGCTTGGCTAGCCTGCCCCGGAACAGGCGAGGGGGATGATCATGGACGCCGGACCACTCGCGGGCATCCGCGTGCTTGACATGACGACGGTGCTGTTCGGCCCCTACGCCACGCAGCTCATGGCCGAGATGGGCGCCGAGATCATCAAGCTGGAAGCGCCTGAGGGCGATGTGACGCGCCACACCGAGCCCGCGCGCAACCCCGGCATGGGGGCGATCTTCCTCACGCTCAATCGCGGCAAGCGGGGGCTGTGCCTCGACCTCAAGCAGGCGGCGGCGCGGGATGCCGCCCTGGCCGTTGCCCGGACCTGCGACGTGGTGATCAGCAATGTCCGGCCCCGCGCGCTGAAACGCCTGGGTCTGGATTCCGCCACGCTGCGGGCAGCCGATCCGCGCCTGGTGTTCTGCGCGCTGGTGGGCTTCGGCCAGGATGGCCCCTATGCGGAAAAGCCCGCCTATGACGACCTGATCCAGGGCATTGGCGGCCTGGCGCACCTGGCCCTGGCGCAAGGCATGGCCGCACCCCGCTACGCCCCCTTCGCACTGGCGGACCGGGTGGGGGGCATGCATGCGCTTTCGGGCATCCTGGCCGCCCTGCTGGAGCGCGCCCGCAGCGGCCTGGGGCAGGAGGTGGAAGTGCCGATGTTCGAGGTGATGGCCAGCATGGTGCTGGGCGACCATCTGGGCGGCATGGGCTTCGAACCCCCGACCGACCAGGGCGGCTATGCCCGCCTCATCAGCCCCGACCGCAAGCCCTATGCGACGCAGGACGGCTTCATCGGCGTGATGATCTACAATCAGGCCCAATGGGAGCGCTTCTTCGCCGCCATCGGCACGCCCGGGCGGATGGTGGAAGACCCCCGGCTGCTGAACCACACCACGCGGCTGCGCCACATTGATGCGCTCTACGCGGAACTCGCCAGCATCTTCGCCACGCGCGGCACGGCGGAATGGCTGGCGCTGCTGGAAGCGGCCGATCTGCCCTGTGCGCCGGTGCATGACCTGCCGGCCCTGCGCGCGGACCCGCACCTCAACGCGCGCGGCTTCTTCCAGCCGGAGCAGCACCCGAGCGAGGGCGCGCTGACCCGCATGGCGGCGCCGGTGCGTTTTTCCGCGCATGGGGAAGTTCCGCGCGGGCCAACGCCGCGCCTGGGGGAGCATGGGCGCGCGGTGCTGCGGGAGGCCGGGCTGGATGAGGCAGGGATCGCGGCGCTGCTGGATGCGCGGGCGCTGATTGTGCCGGGGTGAGATCGGCGCGCGGGGCTGGCGCGGAGGTAGCCCGCAACGGGGTGGCCATCGCGGTTATGCGGGCGGAGCTGGACCCTGCCGCCGTCATCGCTTGTCGATAAATGTCAACGGAGCCCAGGGGTTGGCCGGGAGGAAGCGGCAGCCGCTGTCCTGGAATGTCAGGAAGACGTGACCGGCTCGG
The DNA here is from genome assembly GCA_947084995.1 of uncultured Roseococcus sp. GTDB lineage: Bacteria > Pseudomonadota > Alphaproteobacteria > Acetobacterales > Acetobacteraceae > Roseococcus. Next base: position 8,986 of record CAMTUX010000058.1, on the reverse strand, counting down.
GCTGCGTCGCATTGGGGAAGAACAACTGCTCGCCCTGGATGCGATAGCCCGCGATGGCGGCCTGCCCGGCGGGCGAGGTGATCCAGTCCACGAAGGCCTGGCCATCGGCCGCCTTCACATGGGGGTGGCGCGCCGGGTTCACCAGCATCACGCCATATTGGTTGAACAGGCGCGGATCGCCCTCGGTCAGCACGCGCAATTCCTGGCGGTTGCGGAAGGCGAGCCAGGTGCCGCGATCAGCCAGGAGGTAGGCGTTCTGGGCGGCGGCCGTGTTCAGTGCCGGCCCCATGCCCTGGCCCACCGCGCGATACCAGGCGCCCGTGGGCTCCACGCCGGCCTGCTGCCACAGGCGCAGTTCCGCCGCATGGGTGCCGCTGCGGTCGCCCCGGCTGATGAAGGGCGCCCGCGCCTCCGCGATGCGCCGCAGCGCCACCGCCGAATCGCGGGAGCCCGAGATCCGCGCCGGGTCGCTGGCCGGGCCGATGATCACGAAGTCGTTGAACATCACATGCTGGCGCCGCGTGGCGAAGCCTTCCGCCACGAAGCGTTCCTCCGCCGCGCGATCATGCACGAAGACCACATCCGCATCGCCACGCCGCCCCACATCCAGCGCCTGGCCGGTGCCGAGCGCCACCACGCGGGCGGTGATGCCCGTGGCCTCGCGGAACAGTGGCAGGATATGGCCGAACAGTCCCGATTGCTCGGTGCTGGTGGTGCTGCTGATGGTGATGAAACGCTCCTGCGCCGCAGCCGGCGTGGCCAGCAGCGCGAGGGCGAGAAGGGTGCGTCGCATCATTCGAGGATGTCTCCGCGCAGGAAGGCCCGCGCCTCCGCGCTTTGGGGTTGCGAGAAGAAGGTTGCGGCCGGCGCCTGCTCGATGAGGCGGCCGCGATGCAGCAGCAGGATTTCACCGGCCAGGCGGCGGGCCTGATGCAGGTCATGCGTCGTCATCACGACCTTTACGCCACGCGCGGCGGCGCGGGTGACGATGGCCTCCACGGCGCGGGTGGCGGCGGGGTCCAGGCTCGCGGTGGGTTCGTCGAGGAAGAGGATGTCGGGCCGCAGGGCCAGCGCGCGGGCCAGCGCCACGCGCTGCTGCTCACCGCCCGAGAGCAGGCGGGCAGGGCGGCCCGCCAGATGCGGCAGGCCGACTTCCTCCAGCGCCTCGGCGATGCGGCCCGTGTCCCTGATCCCGGCGAGCGAGAGCGCATGCGCGATATTGGCGGCCACGCTGCGGCGCAGCAGCACGGGCTTCTGGAACAGCATGGCCTGCGCGCCGGTGCTGGCCACCTGGCCCGCGCCGGGTGCCAGCAGCCGGTGCAAGAGCCGCAGCAACACGGATTTCCCCGCGCCATTCGGGCCGATGATCAGGCTCGGCGCGCCGGGGCCGATGCTGAAGCTGACATCATGCAGGATCGCCACGCCGCCCGCGGCAAAGCAAAGCCCCTCGGCGCGCAGCTCGGCTGCGCTCATCCCGCCCACCGCGCCGAGGCCTCGCGCAGCCATTGCGCCGCCGCGTTCACGCCGAGCACGATGGTCATCAGCACCATGCCCAGGGCGAGGGCCAGCGGCAAATCGCCCTTGCTGGTTTCCAGCGCGATGGCCGTGGTCATGACGCGGGTGAAGCCCTCGATATTGCCGCCCACCACCATGACGGCACCGACCTCGGCCGAGGCGCGGCCAAAGCCCGCCAGCAGCACCGTCAGCAGGGCGAAGCGCCCATCCCGGAGCAGCGTTCCCACCGCGCGCCACGGCCCGGAGCCGAGCGAGCGCAATTGCTCGGCATATTCCTCCCACAGCCCTTCCAGAACTTGCCGGGTGAGGGCGGCGAGGATGGGGGTGATCAGCACCGCCTGCGCGATGATCATGGCGCCCGGCGTGAACAAAAGCCCGAGCGAACCCAGCGGCCCGGAGCGCGAAAGCAGGATGTAGATGACCAGCCCCGCCACCACCGGCGGCAGCCCCATCAACGCATTCATCGCCACCAGCAGCCATTGCCGTCCGGGAAAGCGCGTGACGGCCAGCAGGGCGCCCAGCGGCAGGCCGATGCAGGCGGCGATCAGCGTGGCGGAGAGCGAGACGGAGAGGCTGAGCGTGATGATGGCCCATAGCGCCGCATCGCCGGAGAGAATCAGCGACACCCCCTGCTGCAAAGCGCTGGTCAGATCATTCATGGATCTGGCTTAATCCTGGCGGCATGGGCCGTCCATCGCGCCACCTCTTGTTCATTTGCCGGTATTTGCCGATGATTGCCGGATGGACCCCGCAATCTGGACCCTCAGGGAAGCCGCCCGCTTCCTGCGCCTCTCCGAGCGCGCCCTCTATGAACTGGCCCGCGCCCGCCGCCTGCCTTCCACCCTGATCGGCGGCAAATGGCTCTTTCCGGCCGAGGCGCTGCGCCGCTGGGTGGGCATGCAGGCCGAGGCAGGGGGCCGCGCGCCGCCGCCGCCCATCCTGGCCGGCAGCCATGATCCGCTGCTGGATTGGGCGGTGCGGCAATCGGGCTGCGGCCTGGCGCTCCGGGCGGGCGGCAGCCTGGATGGGCTGGATGCGCTGGCGGCCGGGACAGCGCTGGCCGCAGCCCTGCATCTGCGTGACGAGGAGGGCAGCTTCAACGAGGCCGCGATCCGCGCCGCCATGCCCGGCGCGCCCCTGGTGGGCCTGATCTGGGCCTGGCGCGAACAGGGGCTGATCACCCCAGCAGGCAACCCCCTGGGCCTAGCCGGCATCGCCGACCTGGCGCGGCCAGGGCTGCGCGTCATGGGCCGCCAGCCGCGTGCCGGCAGCCATGTGCTGCTGGTGGGCCTGCTGAGCGATGCGGGCGTCGCCCTGCGCGACATCGCCTTCCTCCCGCAGCCCGCCTTGGCCGAGGATGAGGTGGCCGCCGCCGTGCTGGGTGGCGCGGCCGATGCGGGCTTCGGCATCCGGGCCGAGGCGTTGCGCGCGGGCCTCGGCTTCGTGCCCATGATTCGTGAGCGCTTCGACCTGGTGCTGCACCGGCGCGAGGCCTTCGAGCCCGCCATGCAGGCGCTGCTGGCCTTCGCCCGCACCCCGCTTTTCGCCGAGCGCGCGGCGCGGATGGGCGGCTATGAGGTGAGCGAGACGGGGTGCGTCGCCTTCAATCTGTGATGTTCATCATCCTCGCCGGGCATCATGGGAGCGGGCATCAGGGAAGCGGGGGCCACCCGGTGGCACGCGCTGCGAGCCCATGGCATTCATGACGAAGGCGACGGCCTCGGCCGTCTGATGGCGGAGTTCCAGACCATGCGCTTTGACGACATCACGGCCCCCCGGCCAACCGGGGACAGCCTCGCCGCCCAATTCGCCGCCATCACCGCGCTGCTCGATGCCGGCAAGCGCGCCGAGGCGGTGGCGCAATGGGATGCCGCGCGCCGCGCCTATGACACATGGAACGCGCTGGTGCATCTGCGCTTCTCCCAGGACACGACGAGCGATGCGGCGAAGGAAGCCCGCGAATATGCCGACAAGCTCGCTCCCGTCGCCACCGGGCATGATGTGGCGATCAAGCGCCGCCTGCTGCGCGATGCCGACCGCGCGGGCGGCGAGGCGCTGGTGGGCGCGCATGTGTTGCGCCTCTGGGAGGCGGACATCACCACCTTCAACCCCGAGATCGCAGACGATCTGGAGGAGGAATCCAGGCTCAGCGCCCGCTACACCGCGCTGTTGGCTTCGGCGAAAATCGAGCTGGACGGCAAGGTGCTGAACCTCTCCGGCCTTGCCCCCCATGCCGAGCATGCTGATCGTTCGATGCGCCACGCGGCGGAGGCCGCGCGTTGGGATTTCTTCGCCAAGAACGGCGCGGAGCTGGATGCGATCTATGACGCGCTGGTGAGGCTGCGCCACGGCATGGCGCTGAAGCTGGGCGATGCGAATTTCATCGCGCTCGCCTATCGCCGCATGCGGCGCGTGGATTACGACGCGGCTGATGTGGCGCGTTATCGCGACCAGGTGGCGGAGCATGTCGTGCCGCTGGTGGCGCGCCTGCTGGAATCACGCCGCGCCGAATTCGGCTGGGACAAGCTGCGCCATTGGGATGAGGCGCTGATAGACCCTGCCGGCAACCCCGCCCCCATCGGCGACCACGACACGCTGCTGGCCAAGGCGCAGCAGATGTTCGACCGGATGGATCCGCGCCTGGGCGATTTCTACCGGATGATGCAGGCGGGCGGTTTCCTGGATTTGAAGAACCGTGCAGGCAAGGCGGGGGGCGGCTTCTGCACCTCCTTCCCGACCGAGGGCGTGCCCTTCATCTTCGCGAATTTCAACGGCACGCATCACGATATCGGCGTCTTCACGCATGAGATGGGCCACGCCTTCCAGTGCTGGGAAAGCCGCCACCTGCCCGGCATTGACCAGCTTTGGCCGACGATGGAGGCCGCCGAAATCCACTCCATGGGCCTGGAATTCCTGACGCATCCGCAGATGGGGCTGCTGGTGGGGGAGGCTGCCGCGGATCGCTTCCGGCGGATGCACCTCATCACGTCGCTCGCCTTCCTGCCCTATGGCGTCTGCGTGGATCACTTCCAGCACGAGGTCCATGCGAACCCGGCTGCGACGCCCGAGGAACGGCACGCGATCTGGCAGCGGCTGGAGCGTCGCTACATGCCCTGGACCGATTACGGGGACCTTGGCTACCCGGCGAAGGGGGGGCGCTGGCAGGCCAAGCAGCACATCTATAACAGCCCCTTCTACTACATTGATTACACGCTGGCCCTGTGCTGCGCGATGCAGTTCTGGGTGAAGTCCCGCCACGATCCCAAGGCCGCGCTGGACGACTATGTGGCGCTCTGCGCCCGCGGCGGCTCAGCCCCCTTCCAGGAACTGGCGCGCGGCGCCGGCCTGGTCTCGCCCTTCGCGCAGGGCGCGCTGGCGGAAGTGGTGCGGGAGGCGGAGGCGGCGCTGGCGTGACAACGCCGCCCCGCCCGCGTCACTTCGCGCTGAAGGTGATGTCCTTCGCGCCATCCCACAGCACCGAGCGGCAGACCTTCGCCAGCCGGTCGAGATCGGTCGTGATGGTCAGGAAATGGTTGCCGGCGAGCTGGCCCGCCTTGCTGGCGAAGCAGCAGGGGCCATAGGCCACCAGGATTTCCGTCTCGCTCACCGCGCCGGGATTGCCGCCCGGATAGACGATCAACTGGCCCGGCGCGGGATAGCTGGTGGCGTTTTCATAGCCGATGGAGAGGTCGCGCTCGCCCATCGGGATCCAGCAGGCCTCCCCGCTCCAGCGGACATGGATGATGCGGTCATTATAGGGCAGCAGGTGGCGGAAGCGGGCGACCGTTTGCGGCGCGGCCTCGGTCTCGAAGCGCGCCTGGAAGATGTCGCCGCCGATGTTGATGTGGATGTCGCTCATGACCCTGCCCTTTGCGAATGCCGGGTGGAAAAAGCACGGCATGCGCCCCAGGTCGAGGGGGCGATTCAGGCGGTGGCGCGGCGGGCCAGTTCCGGCCCGTCTCCCGCCCGCAGCCTGATGGGCGAGGAAGGCGACCAGCGCGGCACTGGGCGCGCCTTCCACGGGTGGGCCGGCCAGAGGCGAAGCCGCAGAGAGGCGCCGCCCTGGGGTGCGGTCGCCACGCCATCCAGGCCGTCACGCCCGGCGCGCGGCGTCAGCCGGGCAACCAGCCGCAGCCGCTCGGGCGTGACCAGGAATGGCAATGGCGCATCCTCTACAGGCGGCCCATCACCATCAGCACGATCACGACGATGAGGACGACGCCCAGCACGCCGATGCTGCCATGTCCGAAGCCGTAGCCATAGCCGCCGAAGCGCCCGCTGAATCCGCCGAGCAGGGCGATGATGAGCAGGATGATGAGAATTGTACTAAGCGGCATTGGTGGCCTCCTGGCGTGACAATCCACGCGGGGCGCAAACGCCAGGGTGTCGCATGGGTTGCCCGCCGTGTATTTTGCGTGAAACGATGCCGCCCGTGACCGCCAGCGGGACGCGCGCTTCGGCCAGGGCGAGAGCGCCCGGCTCCGGGTCTTGGCGGCCGGCATGGCGCGCCGATGGCTGTTCAGCGGGGCCATCTGCGGGAATGGAGGGCAGCATCGCCGCATGGGCCGCCCCCCCAAGTCCAGCGGGATTCAGCCCATGTTGGAAAACACCTGGCGGTCCTTGTTCTCGCGCATCAACATGCTGAAGCCCGGCATGCTCTCAAAGCCGAGGCCAAGCGGCATGCCGCTCTCGGAATCGGCCTCGATCTTGGAATAGGCCAGGCCCGCGAATTTCTGCCATTGCCCGGCCGGCTTCTTCACCTCCAGATGCACCACGGTCGCCTTCAGCACCAGGCGGATGATCGCCTCCTTGGGGCGCGAAGGCTTGGTGAGGCTGGGTGCGCCCGCGATCATCTGCCAGCCATTGGCCAGCGCCCAATCGGTGATTTCGGTCTTGTTCATGCCTTATCCGATCGCTTCGATTTCGGCGCGGGTCATCAGATCCGCGTATTTCTGGCCCATGTCCAAGAGGTTCGCCGCATGCGGCGCGATGGCGCGGTCGCCCACGCAATCCGTCGCCACTATGGAGCGGAAATCATGCGGGAGCGAATCCGCCACCGTGGCCCGCACGCAGCCCGAGGTGGTGCGGCCGGTGGCGATCAGCGTGTCCACGCGCCGCATCGTCAGCAAGCCCGCCAGATTCGTGTCGAAGAAGGCCGAGGCGCCGCGCTTGCGGATCATCAGCTCGCCCTTTGCCGGGGTGAGCTGCGGGATGATGCTCGTGATTCAATGATCTGGAGCTTTTTCCGTGAGCCCCTCCGAACGGAAAAAGCTCCAGCGGCGAATGCTCGATCAGCTTCAGCAGGGAGGGCGCCTTGGGCGTGAAGACCCCTGCATCGGAGCCATCCCCGGCATGGACGACGCGGGTATGCGCCAGCAGATGCACCCTCTGCTCGATGGCCGGGCCGATATTGCCGCCGCCGAATTGCGACGGGTCGGCGAAGCCCTCCACATCATCCACGATGATGAGCGCGGGCGCCACGCCAAACCCGGCGCGGCGGCCGAGGCCCTGGCGTGCGTGGATTTTCGCGTCAGTCCCGCCCTCCGGGGGGCCTCCAAGCCATGCTGGCCTCGCATCCTGCCGGACGCGCGGAGGCTGGACCGGGATCCCTGCCGAAGGAAACGCCCTCAACCCCAGCTTTCCTGCTTGCCTCCGCGCCGCGCCGCCACCACGGGCACCGCCTTGGGCAGGGGGCCGGGCCGGCCAAAATGCCAGCCCTGGCCCAGATGCACGCCCAGCCCCTGCATCATCAGCGCGGTTTCCTCGGTCTCGATCCGCTCGGCCACCACCCGCGCGCCGACCGCGATCGAGAGATCCACCATGGAAGCGACGAAGCTGCGGTCGCGCTCACTGTGCAAAGCCGCATCGACGAAGCTGCCATCCACCTTCACGTAATCCACGCGGAACGCCTTGAGATAGCGAAACGCCGCGGCGCCCGCGCCGAAATCATCCAGGCAGACCGGAATGCCGCGCTGCCGCAGGCCTTCCAGCGTGGCCGCCGCGGCGGCTTCGTGCTCGATCTCGGCGCTCTCGGTCAGTTCCACCATCAGCGCCTGGCCGGCATGCGGATTGGCATCCAGCAGGGCGGAGAGGCTACCGCGAAAGCCCAGGCTTTGCAGCGAAAATCCCGAGATGTTCACCGCGATGCGCTGCGAGGGCGGCAGGCCGGACGCGGCCTTGAGCGCGATTTCCACCACGGCGAGATCCAGCTCCTCCGTGAGGCCGACCGTCTCGGCCATGGTGACGAAGTCCTGCGGGCCTTCGTCGCGGCCCAGCAGCCTCTTCTCGGGGCGCAGCAGGGCTTCATAGTGATGCAGGCTGCGGTCACCCAGGCCGAAGATGGGCTGGTAATCCAGGTGGAAGCGCCGTTGCGCGATGGCGCGGCGAATGATTCCGGCCCGCTGGGTGACCTGCTGGACGAAGCCGTAAAGCCCGTCGCCGAAGCCGGCCTCGCCCAGCCCCTGCGCGCCGGCCCGCGTGAAGGTGGCCAGGCCGTGGCGCAGCGCGCGCACCGCCTGCAAGGGCGAGAGGCCGCCCGCCTCCAGGGCCAGCGTCTCGCCGCTGACGCTGCCGCCCTGGCCCTGCTGCGTCAGCATCGCCTCCAGCCGGCGGGTGATGGCCCCGATGTCCGGGGCGCTGCCGCCGCTGGCCATGAGCAGGCCATAGCGGCCTGGTCCCAGCTCCGCCGCCATGTCGCCGGCCTGGGTGGTGAGCGCCGCGCGCATCTCGGCGGTGACTGGCCCGGTCACCTCGATCAGCCCGAGCGCGTCACCCGCCCCCCGCTGGCGCAGCCGCGTCTCGGCCTCTCGCAGCAGCGCGGCGGCGCTGGGGGGCGCAACTGCCGGATCGAGCGGGATGGGCACCGGCCCCAGGGAGAGGCAAAGCCGCGGCAACTCACCCGGCAAGGCCAGATGCAGGCCGGCGACGACGAAGGGCGTCAGATCGGCATTGGCGATGCGCAGGACGGTGGGGGGAAGCCGCCCGCGTTCCGGCATCAGGGAAAGGGCGGCGGTGAAGCTGTCACGATCGGCGGGCGCGATCAACGCCGCCAGCTCGCGCCCCATGAAGCTTTCCGGCGCCGCGCCGAAGCGCAGGCGGAAGGCGCCGGCGGTGAAGGCGATCTGCCCCTCCAGATTGGTCTCGACCAGTATGTCGGCCCCGGCGAAGGCGAAGGCGACGAAGCGTTCCCGGTCCCCCAGTGGGCGACCGATGGGGCGCATTTCGGGGGCGTTCATGATCGAGCTTCGGCCTCGTGAATCACGGCGTTGGTCCATTCATGCTGCTTGAAATTCATGCACGGCATTCAATAGCGGTCGTGATGAATTTGCGCTTAACACTACAGTTGCGATTTCCGATAATGAGCTGCTTGAGCGGCGGCTTGGTGGGCGCGTCTCCAGAGTGACCACGCGATGAGGTGCGCGGGTTGGATGCGTCGTCTGGCGAGCCGCGTTGCTATGCGGCGGATTTCCTG
>CAMTUX010000057.1:0-37826 GCA_947084995.1 uncultured Roseococcus sp. | reverse complement strand
GGCGGGTGTGGCTCGGCGCGCTGGCGTGAATGGGATGGCTTCGACACCCAATCCCTAAGCGCAATCAGCATCTTACGCGACGCCCGCCAGCGAATCCCTGCCATGCGCTGACTAAGAGCGGCTAGAGCATTTTCCGTTCGGAAGGGCTCACGGAAAAAGCTCTAAATCATTGAATTACGAGCATCTTTATCCGATCAAACGATTCCGTTTGATCGGATGATGCTCTAGAGCGGGATGCGTTGAGGCGGAATCGCAGAAAACGTTGAATCCCGCTCTCAGCAGTGGCGAGACCATGAAAGTGAGCGCAAGCGAACGCATCATGGTCTAAAGCGCCGCCAGCGGCTTGCCGATCTCCGGGTCCGTCCGGAACTTGGCGAGACTCCCCCAGGCGCGGTCATATTGCGGCGGGATCTTCAACGCCTCGACTCGGCCCAGCGCCACCGCGGCATTCACCACCCAATAGGGGTCGCGCAGGAAAGCGCGGGCCAGGAGGATCATGTCGGCCTTGCCCTCATCCAGGATGGCCTGGGCCTGGGCCGGCTCGGTGATGAGGCCGACGGCCATGACGGGAATGCCCGCGCCCTGCTTCACCGCCGCCGCCCCCGGCACCTGATAACCCGGCCCCAGCGGGATTTGCTGACCGGCATCGAGCCCGCCAGAGCTTACATCCACCACATCCACGCCCAGTGCCTTGAGCCGTTCGGAGAGCATAACGCTCTCCACCGTGGTCCAGCCGCCCTCGACCCAATCGGTGTGGGAAATGCGGACGCCCAGCGGCATCCAGTCCGGGATGACGGCGCGTGCGGCGCGGGTGATTTCACGCAGCAGGCGCGTCCGGCCCTCGAAATCGCCGCCCCAGGAATCGTTGCGATGGTTGGAGATGGGCGAGAGGAACTGATGCACCAGGTAGCCATGGGCGGCATGCAACTCGATGAAGGTGTAACCCGCCTTCACGGAGCGCGCCGCCGCATCGGCGAAGGCCTGGATGGTGGCCATGATCTCCGCCTCGCTCATGGCGCGCGGCGTGGCGTAGCCCTGGAAGGCGGTGGCGCTGGGGCCCAAGGTCTCCCAACCCGGCACGGCGGGGCCGGCCTCCCAGGCTGGCAGGCGGCTGCCCTTGCGGCCGGCATGCGCCAGTTGGATCGCCGGCACCGTGCCCATCGCCGCCATGGCCTTGACCAGCCGCGTGTGGGAGGGCAGGTGCTCATCGCTCCAGATGCCAAGGTCGCCGGGGCTGATGCGGCCCTCTGGCGTCACGGCGGCGGCCTCGGTCATCACCATGCCTGGACCGGCGACCGCGCGGGAGACGAGATGCGCCATGTGCCAGTCGGTCGGCTTCCCATCCTCGCCCGCGCAATACTGGCACATGGGCGAGACGCCGATACGGTTGCGAAAGGTCACGCCGCGCAGGGTGAGCGGGCTGAAAAGATCTGTCATGAGCGAGGGTCCTGGGGTGATGGGGCAAAGGGCGGGGTGCGCCCAAGGCGGTTTTCCATGATGACGAGAAACGGCCGCGGATCGGGCAGCAGGCGCCCTTCCGCACCCGTCGCCCAGCGCGCCAGCGCCACCGTGTCGTTCACATTGCCACCCACAGCCTCGACCACGCCAGGGCCGGCGGCGATGACGATGTCGCAATGCATGGGACGGAACTGGCCGCGCTCGCTCGCGCGCTCGGCCCAGGCGCGCAACGGGCGGCTGGAGCGGTCGCGGCAAACCAGGTCTCCGGGGGCGGGCGCGTAGAGCGCGGGGTCGCGCGGGAGGAAGGGCGCTAGCGCCGGAAAGGCGGCCGCCAGCGCGTCCAGATGGTCGAGGTAACGGGAGTGCGCGGCGTCGGGCGCGAATTCCGGCGCATCCACCCCGGCGGCGCCGATCACCCAGGAGATGAAGGCGGCGGACCAGAAGGGCTCGGCCCAGAGATTGCCGCCGCCCTCACCCGACAGGGCGCGGGCATAGCGGGCGCGGTTGGCGGGAATCGCCTCGGCCGATTGCGGGACGGCGCGCCAATAGGCCAGCACGCGGGGGAAGTTTTCCGGGTCGTTTTCGGGGCGGGCGAAGGTGGCGGGCGTGCAGGGCGCCAGGCTCTGCCCCGGCAGGCCAACACTGACGCAGCCCCATTCCTGCCATTCGGCCGTGGCCAGGCGCAGCATCCGCTCCCGCGCGGCGGGGGGATAGCTGAGAGGCGGCTGGATTTGCGCGATGGGCGGTGCCGCGCAACCAATGAGCAAGGCCAGCAGGGGCAGGAGACGGAGCACGTCTCTCTCTGCCAAAGCCTCCGCTGGCCGGCAAGGGAGCGTTGCGATCCCGGCCGGGTCAGAGCGTGGCGAGTCGGCTATCGCCCAGGCCCGCACGCGCGGCAGCCGCGCCCGAGGAGGCATCGCGGATGATGTAGCCCCGGCCCCAAACCGTCCCGATCACATTGTTGGCACCCGCGGTTTGCAGCTTCTTGCGGAGCTTGCAGACGAAGACGTCAATGATCTTGCTGTCCGGCTCATCCATGCCGCCATAGAGGTGGTCCAGGAAGTTCTCCTTGGAGAGCACGGTGCCGCGGCGCATCAGCAGCAATTCCAGGATGGCGTATTCCTTGCCCGTCAAATGCACGGCGCGACCCTGCACGGCCACTTCCTTCGCACCCAGGTCGAGCGAGAGCGCGCCCATCTGGATACGCGGCTGGCTGAAGCCCTTGGAGCGGCGGATCATCGCTTGCAGGCGGGCCACCAGTTCCTCCGGCTCGAAGGGCTTGGACAGGTAGTCATCCGCGCCCACCGAGAGGCCACGCACCTTGGCCTGGGTCCGCGCGACAGCGGAGAGCATGAGGACTGGCGCCTCGATGCGCGCGGCGCGCAGCTTGGTCACCACCTCATAGCCTTCCATGTCCGGCAGCATGAGATCCACGATGGCGGCGTCATAGTCATAGAGGCGGGCAAGTTCCAGCGCCTCGGCACCGCAATCTGCCACATCCACCACCATCCGGTGCTGCTGCAACTGGAAGACGATTCCGCGGGCGGCGGAGCGGTCATCTTCAACCAGAAGGATACGCATTTGGTTTATCTCCACACGTTTTGCGTGTGAAGAATTACCACCCCGACGCGAGCCCGCCAAGGAAAATTCAGCTTTTGGTGTGTATTTAAAAAAATAATTTTCACTAAACGGGACTTAATGCTGCTTTTCCCGCAAGTTTCCTGAGTGGTCGATTCACAAACGTCCCTATCCCCAGCTATGTTAAGGAAATTGCCGCAAACTGATGCGGTGTCGCAAAAAACGATCTCCAGTCCCGGATATCGCCACGTCCCGGGGCGCGGGCAGAATAAAAAAGGGCGCCCCTCGCAGGGCGCCCTTTCCAATTCCATACGCGGCCAGGGCCGCGCGGGTTTACTCCTCGCCGGCCAACTCGCGGCGGCGACGAATGGCCGCGCCGAGAATGTCGCCCAGCGAGGCGCCGCTATCGGCCGTGCCGAATTCCTTCACGGCCTCGCGCTCCTCCTCGATCTCCTTGCCCTTGACGGTCAGGGAGAGGCGGCGGGCGGCGCGGTCCACGGCGGTAATCTTCGCATCGACCTTTTCGCCAATGGCGAACTTGTCGGGGCGCTGATCCTGGCGGTCACGCGCCAGTTCCGCACGGCGGATGAAGCCGGTCAGCACTTCATCGATCTTCACCTCGATGCCATTGGCCTCGATCTTGGTCACGGTGCAGGTGACGATGTCGCCCTTCTTCACCTTGTCCAGGACCTCGGCGGCCGGATCGGCGGCGAGCTGCTTGATGCCCAGCGAAATGCGCTCCTTCTCGACATCCACGTCGAGAACCTTCGCCTTGACCACATCGCCCTTCTTGTAGTTGGCGATGGCCGTCTCACCCGGCAGGTCCCAGCTGAGATCGGAGAGATGGACCATGCCATCCACATCCGGGCCCACGCCAATGAACAGGCCGAACTCGGTGATGTTGCGGATCTCACCCTCGATCTCGCTGCCCAGCGGGTGGTTCTGCAGGAAGACTTCCCACGGATTGCCCTGGGCCTGCTTGAGGCCGAGCGAAATGCGGCGCTTGGGCTCGTCCACATCCAGGATCAGCACATCCACCTGCTCGGAGGTCGCGACGATCTTGCCCGGATGCACGTTCTTCTTCGTCCAGGACATCTCGCTGACATGCACGAGGCCTTCGACGCCGGCTTCCAGCTCCACGAAGGCGCCGTAATCGGTGATGTTGGTCACGCGGCCGGAGAACTTGCCGTTGACCGGGTACTTGATGGCCACGCCATCCCACGGATCGGACATCAGCTGCTTCATGCCAAGGCTGATGCGCTGCGTGTCGCTGTTGAAGCGGATGACCTGCACCTTGACCGGCTGGCCGATCGTCAGGGCCTCGCTCGGGTGGTTGATGCGGCGCCAGGCGATGTCGGTGACGTGCAGCAGCCCGTCCACGCCGCCCAGATCCACGAAGGCGCCGTAATCGGTGATGTTCTTCACCACGCCATCCAGCACCATGCCTTCCTTGAGACCCTGGACGAGCTCGGCACGCTGTTCGGCGCGCGTCTCCTCCAGCACCGCACGGCGCGAGACCACGATGTTGCCGCGGGCGCGGTCCATCTTGAGGATCTGGAAGGGCTGCGACTGGCCCATCAGCGGGCCGACATCGCGCACGGGGCGGATATCAACCTGACTGCCAGGCAGGAACGCGACCGCGCCGCCGAGGTCAACCGTGAAGCCACCCTTCACGCGGCCGAACAGGATGCCGTTCACGCGCTGGTTGGCGGCGAAGGCCTTCTCCAGGTTGGTCCAGGATTCCTCGCGGCGCGCCTTCTCACGGGAGAGGACGATGGAGCCGTCCTTGTCCTCGTAGCGCTCGACGAACAGGTCCACCACATCGCCCGGCTTGATCTCGGGCTTCATGCCCTGGGGGGCGAATTCCTTGAGGGGGACGCGGCCTTCGCTCTTGAGGCCCACATCCACGACGGCGAAATCATCATCAATGCGGATGATCTTGCCCGTGACGACGGAGCCGGCAAAGCCGGTATTGGCGCCCAGCATCTCATCGAGAAGCGTGGCGAAATCTTCGGGAGCCGCGCGCGAGGCGGGGCTGGTGGCACTTGCCATGTAGGTGTTCTGTCCTGGGTCTTGTGCGGGGCTTGGCCCCGCATGCCGGTTTTGCGCCAAATCCCGCGCCTGGCGGGACATCACGACTTGCGGCCCCACTGGGGGATGCCGCCGGGAAGGGGCGCGTGACGGTCCACCCCGATCCGATTATTGCCATTTCCGGAAATAACAGGCGCTTCATCCGCCGAGTCAGCGGGAGCGTCAAGGGAAAATCACCGAAGTCGAAAGGATTCCACGATTCGGAGCGCGGCGGCGAAAGCTGCATCGGCATCAAGCCGGCTGGTATCCAGCGTCACGGCGTCCTCGGCGGGGCGCAGCGGCGCCGCCTCCCGCGCGCAATCCCGCGCATCCCGCGCCGCCATCTCGGCGGCGACCTCGGCCAGGGGGGGGGCATTGCCGCGCGCCAGAAGCTCGGCATGGCGGCGGCGGGCGCGCTCCTCCGGGCTGGCGGTCACGAAGAGCTTCACCGGGGCCTCGGGGAAGACCACCGTGCCGATATCCCGGCCATCCAGCACCGCACCATGCACCCGCCCAAAGCGCCGCTGGAACTCCAGCAGGGCGTCCCGGACGCCAGGGATGGCGGCCACCAGGCTGGCCGCGCCATCGGCCGGGGGGCCGCGCAGGTCGGGGCGGTCCAGGTCGTTCGGGTGCAGGGCCTGCGCGGCGGCGGTCGCATCGGCAGGGCTGGCGGGGTTGCCGCCCGCATCCAGGACGCGGCGGCCCGTGGCGCGGTACAGCAGGCCAGTATCGAGATAAGGCAGCCCCAGATGGCCGGCGAGGCGACGGGCCAGCGTGCCTTTGCCGGCCGCGGCCGGACCATCCACGGCGATGATCAGCGGCGGCCTCATGCGGCGCTGATGGCCTGAGCGCCGGAGACCTGGTTCATCAGGGAGATGAAGTTCGGGAAGCTGGTGGCGATGAAGCCGCCATCATCAATCCGCACCGGCGATTGGCAGCCCAGGCCCAGCACCAGCGCGCTCATCGCCAGGCGGTGATCCATCTGCGTCGCCACCACACCGCCACCGGGCGGAGGCACGCCCCGGCCATGAACCAGCAGGTCATCGCCCTCGATCACGCAATCCACCCCGGCGGCGCGCAGCAATTCCGCCGTGCC
The DNA here is from genome assembly GCA_947084995.1 of uncultured Roseococcus sp. Lineage (GTDB taxonomy): Bacteria > Pseudomonadota > Alphaproteobacteria > Acetobacterales > Acetobacteraceae > Roseococcus. The sequence goes on along the minus strand of CAMTUX010000057.1, from coordinate 31,624 downwards.
GGTCAGCCGGTCGCTTTCCTTTACGCGCAATTCCGAGAGGCCCCGGAACCGGCTGGTGCCATGGGCGAAGGCGGCGGCGACGGCGAGGATGGGGTATTCGTCAATCATGCTGGGCGCGCGCTCGGCCGGCACATCCACCGCCCGCAAGTCACCCGCCGCGATGCTGAGGTCACCCACCGGCTCGCCGCCCTCCAGGCGGGGCGCGCCCACCTCCAGCACGGCGCCCATTTCCCGCAGCGACTCGAAAAGCCCGGTCCGCAGCGGGTTGAGCCCGACATTTTCCACCACGAGGCGCGAGTTCGGAACGATCAGCGCGGCCACCACGAAAAAGGCCGCCGAGGAAGGGTCGCCCGGCACCATCACCGGCGCGGCGCGCAATTCGGGCTGGCCGTCCAGCTCGATCACGCGGCCATGGCCTTGCGCCGTCACGCGCACTGTTGCGCCAAAATGCCGCAGCATGTTTTCCGAATGGTCGCGCGTCGCTTCCGGCTCCACCACCCGCGTCACGCCCGGCGCGCAAAGCCCGGCCAGCAGGCAGGCGCTTTTCACCTGGGCCGAGGCCACGGGCAGCGTGTAGTCGAGCGGCAGCGGCTCCCGCGCGCCCTGGATGGCGAGTGGCAGCCGCCCGCCCTCGCGGCTCCAGAAGCGGGCGCCGGTGGCGGCCAGGGGGCCGGTCACGCGCTGCATGGGGCGGCGACGGAGGCTCGCATCGCCCGTCATCACCGCGAAAATGGGGTGGCCGGCCAGCAGGCCGCAGATCAGCCGGGCCGCCGTGCCGGAATTGCCCATGTCCAGCACATCGGCCGGTTCCGTCAGGCCACCGATGCCGCGCCCGGCCACGCGCCAGCGCCCGGGGGCCAGGTGCTCGACCGTGGCGCCCAGCAGCCGCATGGCGGTGGCGGTGCGGAGCACATCCTCGCCCTCCAGCAGGCCCTCGATCTCGGTGGTGCCGATGGCCAGCGCGCCGAACATCAGCGCGCGGTGGCTGATGGACTTGTCGCCGGGGATGGAGATTCGCCCGGAGAGGCCCTGGAGGGCCGGGTTGGAGTGCAACGGGGTGGGGTTCTGGCCGTGGGACATGAGGCCGGGTTTGACACCGATGCGCGGCCCGTGGCAATGCGCCCCGCCCGCCGTCGGGGGTGGGCAGAAGGAACAGAGGCCTCCATGGCAAAGCCGGATCTCGGTTTGAAGCGCGTCTGCGTCGCCTGCGGCGCGAAATTCTACGATATGGCCAAGGTTCCGGCCCTGTGCCCGAAATGCGGCACCGAGCAGCCGGCCGAACAGCCGCGCGCCCGCCGCTCGGCCAATATCGTGCCGGATGACAAGCTCAAGAAGCGCAGCGCCGCCGCCGCCGAGGTGGATGGGGATGATGTGGAGCTGGATGATGTCGAGGCCGATGCCGGCGTCGAGGATGCGGACGAACTCGAGGACGAGGACGACGCGATCGACGCCGAGATCGAGGTCGAATCCGACCGCGAGGAAGAGGGCTGACAGCCACCCTCTGAGCGACTCCCGCGGGAGCAGGGTTGCAGGCATCGCGGTTGCGGTGCCCGCCCCTGGCTCGTAAAGAACGGCATGCGCCTTCTTGCTCTCTTTGCCCTTTTGTTGTTCGTCCCCCCGCTTGCCGAGGCGCAGCAGGCCAGCCGCGCGCCCGCCAATGCGCCGCGCCCCTCCCGCCTGGGCGATTACCAGTCCTGGACGGCGGTCGCGCATACCGAGGGCAACCAGAAGGTCTGCTACGCCTTCACCCGCGCCCGCAGCATGGATGGCGTCTCCGGCCGCTCCGCCGAGAATGTGCTGCTGCTGGTGACCCACCGCCCTGGCAGCCGGGACCAGGTGGCGGTCAGGCCAGGCTACAGCTTCGCCCGTGGCGCCGAGACCAGGCTGTTCATCGGCCAGGGCGAATTCGCCTTCTTCACCGCCAGCGACAATGCCTTCGCCCGCGATGGCCGCGCCGTCGTCGCCGCCCTGCGCGCCGGGCGGGAGGCTGTCCATCGCGGCCCCGGCCCCAATGGGCGCGGCCAGGCGACGGATACCTTCGCCCTGGCCGGCTTTACCCAGGCCTATGAGGCGATCGGGCGCGAATGCCCGGCGCCGGCACGGAGGTAAGCCATGGGGAGCAACGCCTTCCAGCCGCATTCCCGCGTCGCCGCCACGGATGGCCTGACCGAGGCCGAGCGGACGCGCATCCTGGCGAAATCCGCCATCTTCTCGCCGCCGCCCATGCTGGATAGCGAGGGCCGGCGCGAATTGGTCGGCCTCACGCGAGAGGAACTGGCGGCCGAAATGCTCGCCATTGGCGAGAAGCCCTTCCGCGCCAAGCAGCTCTGGCACTGGATCTACCACCAGGGCGTGCGCGATTTTTCCGCCATGAACAGCATCGCCAAGCCGCTCCAGGCCAAGTTGGCCGAGCGCTTTGTCATCGGCCGCCCCGGCGTCACCACCGAGCAGACCAGCACCGACGGCACCCGCAAATGGCTGTTCCGCTCGCGCGACGGGCAGGAGGTCGAGACCGTCTATATCCCCGAGAGCGACCGCGGCGCGGTGTGCATTTCCACCCAGGTGGGCTGCACCCTATCCTGCACCTTTTGCCACACGGGCACGCAAAAGCTGGTGCGGAACCTCGGCACCGCCGAGATCGTCGGGCAATTCCTCGCCGCGCGGGATTCCTATGGCGAATGGCCGACACCCAAGGGCGAGGAGGGGCGGCGTCTCTCCAACATCGTCGTCATGGGCATGGGCGAGCCGCTCTACAATTACGAGAACACCGCACGCGCTCTGACCATCCTGATGGATCACGAAGGTGTCGCGCTGTCCCGCCGGCGGATCACGCTCAGCACCTCGGGCGTGGTGCCGATGATGGACAAGTGCGGCGAGGAGCTGGGTGTGAACCTGGCCGTCTCACTCCACGCCGTGCGCGATGATCTGCGCGACGTGATCGTGCCGCTGAACCGCAAATACCCGATCGCCGAACTGCTGGCAGCCTGCGCGCGTTACCCCGGCGCGTCCAATGCGCGGCGGATCACCTTCGAATACGTCATGCTGCGCGGCGTGAATGACAGCGAGGCCGAGGCGCATGAGCTGGTGCGGCTGCTGCATGGGCTGCCGGCCAAGGTCAACCTGATCCCGTTCAACCCCTGGCCTGGTTCGCCCTATCAGACCTCGACGCCGGAGGCGCTGCGGAAGTTTGCCGCCATCGTGAATGATGCGGGGTATTCGAGCCCGATCCGCCGGCCGCGCGGGCGGGATATTCTGGCCGCTTGCGGGCAGCTCAAGACCGAGTCTGAGCGGACGAAGCGGGCCGTGTGACTACAGGGGGAGAGGCCTCCGGCGGCTGGGGTCACGGACCCCGGACCCCATTCCTTTGAGCGCCGCGCCGGCCGTCTCGATTTGGCTGGTGGCGCTGGCGGGGTTTGCCTCGGGGTCGGGGATGCGGGTCATGGATCCCCTGATGCCGCTGGTGGCGGCGGATTTCGGGGTTTCCGTCTCGGGCGTGGCCGTGCTCATCGCGGCGTTCATGCTGACCTATGGCGGCGGCCAGGTGGCCGTGGGGCCCCTGGGGGACCGGCTGGGCAAGCTGCGGGTGGCGGCCGTGGCGCTGATGCTGTTCGGCAGCTTCACCGTGCTGGCGGAATTCGCCACCAGCCTGACGGAACTCACCCTGCTGCGCGCGGCGGCCGGGCTGGTGGCCGGCGCCGTGATCCCGCTGCTGCTGGCGCATATCGGCGATACGGTGCCCTATAACGAGCGCCAGGCGGTGATCGGGCAATTCCTGATCGGCAATGTCATGGCGCAGATGCTGACGGGGCCGATCTCGGGCATTTTGGGCCAGCATTTCGGCTGGCAGACGAGTTTTCTGGTGTTCGGCTGCTTCACGGCCTCGATCGGGCTGCTGCTGGCGGCGCGGCTGGGCACGCATATGTGGCGCGGGCTGCCGGACGGGGCGCGCGCGCAGTCGGGGCTGATGGCCTATGCAAGGCTGCTGCGGAACCCCAATGCGCGGCGCCTGCTGCTGGCGGCCTTCCTGGATGGCGTGCTGCTGTTCGGCGGAGCCTTTCCCTTCATCGCCTCCTTCCTCATCGAGGATTTTTCGCTCTCCGCCGGTGAGGCGGGGCTGATTGTCGCGGCGTTTGGCGTGGGCGCACTGGCCTATACCCAGGTGGCACGGCGCATGGTGCGGCGCTTTGGCGAGCGGGGGCTGCTGCTCTGGGGTGGGCTCGGCCTGGCCGGTGGCCTCGCGCTGACAGCGCTGGCGCCAAGCTGGGGCGTGGTGCTGGCGCTGCAACTGGTGCTGGGCTTCGGGTTCTACAGCTTCCACGGCGTATTGCAGGCGCGGGCGACGGAAGCCATGCCAGAGGCGCGCGGCACGGCCGTCTCCGCCTTCGCCATGGCGCTGTTCATGGGGCAGACGAGCGGGAGCCTGATCTTCGCGGCGGTGATCGCGGCGGGGGGCTATGCCTGGGCCTTTGGGATTGCGGCGGCGGGGATGGCGGGGTTTGCGATTTGGATCAGGGGCGGGGTGGTGCGCGGCGCTTGAAGGGGCCGGCCCCGGCTTGAGGCGCAGCATGGGCTGTCATCACTCTTGAAGCGCGCCCTCAATGCTTCCAGATCGATGACATTGCTGCCAGGGAATAAAAAATGCCGTCACGGCGCCTGTCACCATCCGCAATCGCTCCGAGGAGGCGGAAATGCGCGCCATACTGGAGGCTGCGGCGCTTCCGGAGACAAACGGGCCGCCACCTGGGCTTGATCCCCCGCCCCTTGTGTGGTGGTGAAGCACCCAACCCACTCGTCTGCCCCGCCCTGCAAAAAGGTTGCCTCCCATGCGCGTCAAGGACGTCAAGAAAGTCGTGCTCGCCTATTCCGGCGGCCTCGATACCAGCGTGATCCTGAAGTGGCTCCAGACCACCTATAATTGCGAGGTCGTGACCTTCACGGCCGATCTCGGCCAGGGCGAGGAACTCGGCCCGGCACGGGACAAGGCGCTGCTGCTCGGCATCAAGCCCGAGAACATCTTCATCGACGACCTGCGCGAGACCTTCGTGCAGGATTTCGTCTTCCCCATGTTCCGTGCGAACGCCCTCTATGAGGGCCAGTATCTGCTCGGCACCTCCATCGCCCGCCCGCTCATCTCCCAGCGCCAGATCGAGATCGCGGAGATGGTCGGCGCCGATGCCGTGGCGCATGGCGCGACGGGCAAGGGCAATGACCAGGTGCGCTTCGAGATCAGCTATTACGCGCTGAAGCCGGACATCAAGATCATCGCCCCCTGGCGCGAATGGGACCTCACCAGCCGCACCGCACTCATCGCCTTCGCCGAGCAGCACCAGATCCCCATCGCCAAGGACAAGCGCGGCGAATCCCCCTTCTCGGTGGATGCCAACCTCCTGCACAGCAGCAGCGAGGGGAAGATTCTCGAAGAACCCTGGGACGCGCCGGATGAAATGGTCTGGCAGCGCACCCTCAGCCCCATGGACGCGCCCGATGTGGCGACCGAGATCACCGTCGAATTCAAGAATGGCGACCCGGTGGCCATCAATGGCGAGGCGATGAGCCCGGCCACCATCCTCACGAAGCTGAACGCGCTCGGCAAGGCGAATGGCATCGGTCGGCTGGACCTGGTGGAGAACCGCTTCGTCGGCATGAAGTCCCGCGGCTGCTACGAGACGCCGGGCGGCACCATCCTCTGGCAGGCGCATCGCGCGATCGAGAGCATCACGCTCGACCGCGAGGCCGCCCACCTGAAGGACAGCCTGATGCCCCGCTATGCCGAGTGCATCTATAACGGCTTCTGGTTCAGCCCGGAGCGGCGGATGCTGCAGGCGCTGATTGATACCAGCCAGGCCAGCGTCGAGGGCAGGGTGCGGATGAAGCTCTACAAGGGCAATGTCATTGTCACCGGGCGGCAATCGCCGCACAGCCTCTACTCGATGAAGCATGTGACCTTCGAGGATGACCAGGGCGCCTATGACCAGTTCGATGCGCAGGGCTTCATCAAGCTGAACGCGTTGCGCCTGCGCCTGGGCGCCATGGCCGGCCGCAAGGGCGGCGCGCTCTAGACCATGATGCGTTCGCTTGCGCTCACTTTCATGGTCTCGCCACTTCTGAGAGCGGGATTCAACGTTTTCGGCGATTCCGCCTCAACGCATCCCGCTCTAGAGCATTTTCCGTTCGGAAGGGCTCACGGAAAAAGCTCTAAATCATTGAATTACGAGCATCTTTATCCGATCAAACGATTCCGTTTGATCGGATGATGCTCTAGAGTCTGTCAACGCGGGGTTGAATCGGAAAAGGGATTCCGCGACGCGGAGCTGATGTGATTCAACATTGGCGCTGGGCAGGAGGCCAGCGCCAATGGCTCGACCGTTCGAGAGGCGGCGGCACGCTATGAGGTTTCGGTAACCAGCGCGGTGCGGATTGGCCTGCTTGCTCGCGCCGGGCAGGGTCTTGAGGCCGAGAAGCGCGACGGCCAGCGCCCGCTCACACGGAGCGCAATGTCGATCCGTTGGCCGGGGCAAAAGTCTCTGCTCAGGGCCGTGTGGATGGGGCAGTTTGAGGGAGCGCGCCCCTCAAGCTAAGGTTCCCCCATGTACAATCCCCCCGCCTTCCGCGAGGACCGCCCTGAGGTGCTGCTGCGCCTCATGCTGAGCTCGCGCCTGCCGTTGCTGATCAGCAATGGCGCGAATGGGCTGCCGGACGTCACGCATCTGCCGCTGTTGACGGATGGCACGCGCATCGTCGGCCACATGGCGCGCGCCAACCCGCATTGGAAGGCGCTGCGCGAGGCTGGCCGCGCCATCGCCATCTTCCCCGGCTCGGATGGCTATGTCTCGCCCTCCAGCTACGCCGCCAAGGCGGAGCATCACCGCGTCGTTCCCACATGGAACTACGAGGCGGTGCATGCCCATGGCAGCGTCGAGCTGGTGGAGGATGCGGGCCGGCTGCATGAGATCGTTTCCACGCTGACCGATCACCATGAAAAGCCACGCGCGGCACGCTGGGCGGTGAGCGATGCGCCGCCAGACTTCATCGCCGGCCAGCTCAAGGGGATTGTCGGCGTGGTGCTGACGATTGAAGCCCTGATCGGCAAGCGAAAGCTCTCGCAGAACCGGCCGCCCGCGGATCGCGATGGCGCGCTGGAGGATGCGAGCCACAACAACGCGGCGCTGGCGCAAGCCATGCGCGCGGCACGGGATGGAAACTAGAGCTTTTTCCGTTCGAAAGGGCTCACGGAAAAAGCTCCAGATCATTGAATCACGAGCATCTTTATCCGGTCAAACGATTCCGTTTGATCGGATGATGCTCTAGCACTACAATTGCGCTGATGCGTGGCGAAATTCCGAAACTTCCGGCTTCGTGACGAGGAGCCCCGCTGGGCGGTAGCCTGATCACCGATCAGAGAAACTCCGCCAGCGCCGCCAGCACCTCGTCCGGCGCTTCCTCGGCCAGGTAGTGCCCGCTTTGCACGGCATGTCCGCTGACCGGCCCGCTGACATAGCTGCGCCACACCCCCAGCGGTTCATACCACTGCCCGATCTTGCCCTTGTCGCCCCAGAGCGCCAGCACAGGGCAGGCCACACGCTCACCCGCCGCGCGACTTGCGCGGTCATGCGCCAGGTCCAGGCTCGCCGCCGCGCGGTAATCCTCGCAGATGGCAGTCACTGTGCCGGGCAGGCGCAGCGCCGCCAGGTAATCCGCCCGCGCCGCGGGGTGGAAGAAGCTGCGATCCTTCGGCTCGCGTGAGGTATGGATGTCGAACCAAAGCTCCACATCCTGGCTGATGAGAAGCTCTGGTCCGGGATGCGGCTGGGCGAACCAGAACCAATGATAGTAGCCAAGGCCGAAGGCCATGTCGGCGTGTTCGAAGTGGTGCAGCGTGGGCACGATATCCATCACGCACAGCTTCTCCACCGCCGCCGCATGATCCAGCGCGAGCCGATGCGCGAGCCGCGCGCCGCGATCATGCGCCACGACCGAAAAACGCCCAAAGCCGAGATCTCGCATCAGCCCCGCCACATCCTTCGCCATCTCGCGCTTCGCATAGGGCGCGTGGTCGGCGCTCGGCCCCGGCTTCTCGGAAAACCCATAGCCGCGGATATCGGCGGCGATCACGGTGAAGCGCTTCGCCAGCTCCGGCGCTACCATGTGCCACATCGCATGTGTCTGAGGATTGCCGTGCAGCAGCAGCAGGGGCGGCCCGTTGCCGCCACGCCGGAAGCGCACCGCCATGCCATCCACCAGCCGCGTTTCCAGCGTGAAGCCTTCGAAGAACATCGCCCACTCCCATTGACCGGCAAGTTCCGGCGCGCAAGCCTGCGCCATCCTGAAACCGAGGGGAATCTCCATGGCATTCGACGACGACAAGCTCTTCAAGAAGGGCCTTCCCATCCGCCGCGCCGTGCTGGGCGCCGAGTATGTGGATGCCAGCCTCAGCAAAGCAGATGACTTCATGATGGCCTTCCAGCGCATCACCACCAGTTGGGCCTGGGGCATGGCCTGGGGCGATCCGACGCTGGACCGCAAGACGCGCTCCATCATCAACCTCGCCATGCTCACCGCGCTCGGCAAAATTCCCGAAGTGAAGCTGCATGTGAAGGGTGCGCTGGCCAATGGCGTGACCGTGGACGAGATCCGCGCGACGCTGAGTCACGCCGCCGCCTATTGCGGCATCCCCGCCGCGCTGGACGCCTTCAAGGCGACGCATGAGGTGCTGCTGGCCGAGGGCGCGATCAAGCCCAAGCCCGAGAAGCCCGCCAGGAAGCCGAAGGCCGCGCCCAAGGCAATCGCCGCGCCGAAGAAGCTCGCGGCCGCGAAGAAGCCGGCCCCCAAGGCGAAGAAGTAGCCCCATGAAGCGCGTGGCCTTTGCCGGCATCGGCAATATGGGTTGGCCGATGGCCGCCAATCTCGTCAAGGCCGGCTATGATGTCACGGTCAGCGACATCTCGATTGAGCGGGTGGCGCGCTTCGTGAGCGAGGTGGGCGGCCATGCCGCCGCCTCCGCCGCGGAAGCGGCCAAGGGCGCGGAGGCCTTCCTCTGCATCCTGCCCACCAGCAAGGAAGTGGCGCTGGTCGCGGATGCCGTCCTCCCCTCGCTCACCAGGGGCTGCCTGTTCATTGACATGACCTCGGGCAACCCGACCCGCACGCGCGAAATCGCGGCGCGGCTCGCCACGCGCGGCGTTCGCATGGTGGATTGCCCCGTCTCGGGTGGCGTGCCGCGCGCCAAATCCGGCGAACTGGCTATCATGGCCGGCGGTGCGGCGGCCGATCTGGACACGGCCGAGCCCATCCTGCGCGCCATGGGCAGCTCCATCCATCGCTGCGGCGAAACCGGCGCGGGCCAGGCCATGAAGGCGCTGAACAACCTGGTCAGCGCCGGCGGCTTCCTGATCGGGATTGAGGCGCTGCTCATCGGCCAGAAGCTCGGCCTGGAGCCGGGACTGATGGTGGATGTGCTGAATTCCTCGACGGGCATGAACAACTCCACCCAGAAGAAGTTCCGGCAATTCGTGCTGTCGCGGCGCTTTGATTCCGGCTTCGGGCTGGATTTGATGGTGAAGGATCTCTCCATCGCCATCGAGGTCGGCAAGGAAGCTGGCGTGCCCACACCCCTGGCCGCGCTGACGCGCGAGCTTTGGGCGGCGGCGGCCACGCATCTTGGGCCGGGCGAGGATCATACGGCGGTGGCAAAGCTGTCGGAACGATTGGCCAATCAGACGCTCGCGGGGGGGAATACCTAGAGCATCATCTGATCAAACGGGATCGTTTGATCAGATAAAGATGCTCGTGATTCAATGATCTGGAACTTTTACCGTAAGCCCTTCCGAACGGAAAAAGCTCCAGCGGCGCGCCTGGCAACGGAGACGCATCATGAAAACGGCCCGCACCCTGGGGAGGATGCGGGCCGGGGCGCGTCAGCCTTCCGATGCCAGGTGCGCCCGACATCGGAAGGCAGAAAGACATCAACCCGTCTGCTGGATCGCGCTCAGCACCCAGGGGCCGCCCTGCACGCGCACAAACGTCCAGAGCTCGGTCTGCTCCGTGCGCGCATTCGGGTCACCCTCGGTGAGGGCGCCGGTCTTCACGTCACGCGTCCAATCCACCAGGCTCATCCGCATTGCGACAGTGGCGAATTCACGCGGGCCTTCGCTCCAGGCTTCGGCGAGGTCACCCTGCTCCAGCTTGACGTCGCGCGTCTCGTTCTTCCAGCCGCGCTCGGCCAGGGCCGCGTAGTCGTCGCGGAAATACTGCACCATCTCGGGCGTGGCGAGGCGCGAGAGGGCGGCGATATCTTCACGCGACCAGGCGGCGTTGATCTCCACCAGGTTGCGCTCGAAGGCCTGGAAGTCAGCGCCCTGGATGCCGATCTCGTCAACCGGCTTGGCCGCTCCACGGCCCATGCCGCCACCCATCACGGCGTTGCGCGGCGCGTCCTGCTGCTCGCGCATCATGGTGTTGGGCATGCCGGCCGGCGCCGGCTGCTGCCGGAAGCGGCGGAGCAGCGTCATGGCGAGGAAGACCAGGCCGCCGATGAGTGCCAGCTGGAACAGGAAGCCCATGATCCCGGCCAGGCTGCCGAGACCGGAGAAGAAGCCGCCGCCTGCCAGCAAGCCGAAGATGCCCGCGCCGAGCAGGCCACCCATCAGGCCGGCCATCATCGGATTGCGCGAGAGAAAGCCACCTGCGGCCGGCGCGGCGGCCTGCGGACGTGCACCGGGCGCGCCAGCCGTCGCGGGTGTGGCGGGCTGCGTCGCGGTGCGCTCCATCGGGCGCGCCTGCTGGGGCGAGGTGTTGGTCGGAGGCGGCGCCTGATAGGTGCGCGCGCCACGGCTGCCGGCGGAGGAGCGCCCACCGGGCGCGGCCTCGGCCAGGGCTGGCGCCAGTACGAAGGCAGCAGCGGCCATAACGGTCAGAAAGCGTGCAGTGCGACGCATGATGGTAGCATCTCCCGGAGCAAACATGTCTTGGCCGCAATATAGGGGCCATGCCGCCGGATTGCGAGCTTCTTCAAGCCCCGCCATGCCGAATTCCTTCAGGCGGGGGCAAGCGCGGCCTGCGGCGTGACGCCCTGGCGCATCGGCGCCGCCGGTTCATTCCCTCCCCAGCGGCAATGAATTGCCGGATCGCGGCCCCGCTATCCCGCGGGCCGCAAGCGCCCCCGGCGGACCCATTGCAACACCAGCAGCACGCAGGCGGTCGCCAGCCCCACGACATTCGGTGCGGGGATGCTGTCCGCCGCGATGGCCTCCATGATGGCAGGGAACACCATCAGCAGGCCGGCCAGCCCCATCAGCCAGCGCTCCACCGCGTTCATCGTCGTGATGGCGTAACCCTGACAAGCTGCGGAGAGAGCAGCGAGGCCGACCGTCGCGAAAAAGACCTGAACAACCACATCCGTCCAGTCCATTCCCGGCAGCATGTTCAGCAGCAGGCCGACGCCATGCGGGTCGGTCACGAAGACGAAGGGCAGCACGAAGGCCGGCAGGGTGTATTTCCAGGCCATCAGCGTGGTGCGGTAGGGCCCGGCGCCGGTGATGGCGGCCGCGGCAAACGGCGAGAGCGCGGTGGGCGGCGAGACCTCGCTCAGCACCGCATAGTAGAAGACGAACATGTGCGCGGCATAATCCGGCACGCCCAGCTTCATCAGCGCAGGCGCGGCCACCACGGCGCAGATGATGTAGCTGGCCGTAACCGGCACCGCGAGGCCGACGACCCAGACGATCAGCGCCGTATAGATCGCCGTGATGATGAGCGAACCGCCCGCCGCCTGGATGGCGATGTCGGAGAATTTCAGCCCGAGGCCGGTCAGCGTAATGCAGCCCACGATGATGCCGGCGCAGGCGCAGGTGGCAGCGATGCCGATCGCCTGCTCGGAACCCGCCGCCAGCGCCCTGATGAACCTCACCGGATAGAGCGCATGCTCGCGCGAGAGAAAGGAGAGGGCCACGGCCAGGCCCATGGCGTAGAGCACGGAAAGCGTCGCGGAATAGCCGATCGCCATGAAGAAGATGATCGCGATGAGGCTGGTGAAATGATACCAGCCGCGCCTGAACATGGCGCCGACCTTCTCGACCTGCATCGGCACATCATCCTTGCCGCCGCCCGCCGCGCGGATGCGCCGCTGGTCCAACTCCACCATGAACAGCAGCGAGGCGTAGAAAAGGCAGGTGGGAATCACCGCCATCAGCAGCACGTCGAGATAGCTGATCTTGAGATATTCGGCGATCAGGAAGGCCGCGGCCCCCATGATCGGCGGCGAGATGATGGCCCCCAGGCCGCCGGCGGCCAGCAACCCGCCCGCATCATGCGGCGTGTAGCCCACGCGCTTCATCATCGGCCAGGCGACGGTGCCGATGGTAACCGTAGTGGCGACACCCGAGCCCGAGGGCCCACCCAACAGGAAGGCGGAAAGCACCACGGTCCGCCCGGCACTCGAAGGCTTACCGCCCGTCGCCGCGAAGGAGAAATCCACGAAGAATTTCCCCGCACCCGTGGCGCCCAGTATGGCACCATAGATGGTGAACAGGATGATCAGCGTGGCGCTGACATCCACCGCCGTGCCGAAAATCCCTTCCAGCGTGATGGAGATATGCGGGACCAGGCGCTCGGCATCATAGCCGCGATGGGTCCAGGGGGCGGGGAGATGGTTGCCGAAAAAGGCGTAGAGCAGGAAGCAGATCGCGACGAAGGGCATGATCCAGCCGGTGCAGCGCCGGGTGACTTCCAGGACCAGGGCAATCAGCAACCAGCCGATGATGATGTCCATCGGCTCGGGGAAGATGATGCGGTCCTGCAGGTCATCGCCGCCTGAGATCAGGTACCAGGTGACATAGATGCCCGCCGCGACCAGCGCCCAGTCCCAGGGCGGGAAGCGGTCCCGGAAATTCCGCGCGACGGGGAACAGAAAGAAGCCCAGCACCATGGTGAAGCCGACATGGGCGAAGCGCAAAGTGGTGGTGGGGACGATGCTCCAGGCGGCGTAGAGGTGGAACAGCGACATGGCGAGTGCGAGGCCCACCGCCGCGACCCCGAGCACGCCGGTGAAGCGGTTCAGCACGCCTTCCTCGGATTCGATAAGTCTCTCGACGCGCGCGGCCGTGGCGGCATCCATCGAGGCGGGGTCGATATCAGGGGGAAGGGAGCTGTGGGACATGGCGATGACTCTCGCGAAAAGAGAAACGGCCGGGTGATGCCACCCGGCCGCGGTTCAGAACAAGGGGGCAGGCTTAGCCCAGCGTCGCGCCGGTCGCGCGCCAGAAGGCTTCGGCCGCCGGATGCCAGGGCACGCCCGCCGCCGCCGTCTTTTGCCCGGCCAGGGTGAAGTCCCGCGCCGCCGAATGCACCCGGGCCCAATCCTCGCGGTTGTTCCACAGGATGGTGAGTATCTGCGTCACCAGGGCGGGGGCCGTGTCCTCGCGCACCGCCAGGATATTGGCGACGGAGAGTTGCTGGTTGGGCGTGTTCTGGCCGGGATAGGTGCCGGCGGGGATGGTCTCGGCGAAATAGACCGGACCATGCTCGGCCACGATGGGCCCCAGCGCCTCGGCGTGGTCAATCATGACCAGCTGGGTGCCTGGCGTGGCCGCCAGGTCGGTGATGGCCGAGGTCGGCACGCCCGAGACGAAGAAATAGGCGTCAATCTTGCCATCGCGGACGGCATTGGTGCTTTCGGCGGGTGAAAGCCGCTCACGGCTGCGGAAGTCGCGGTTGATGTCGAGGCCGGCGGCGGCAATCAGGCGCAGGGCGAAAAGTTCGGTGGCCGAGCCCGGCGCGCCGGTCGAAATCCGCTTGCCGCGCAGGTCCGCCATGGTGCGAATGCCGCGATCGGCCGTGGTCACCACCTGCATGCGGTTGGTGTAGAGCACGGCGATGGCGCGCGTGGGCACCACGCGGCCGCGGAAGGGGCCGGCGCCGCGAAGGCTGTCAACCGCCGCATCCACCTGGCCGAAGGCCAGTTGCACGCGCGAGGCACCAAGCAACTGGAAATTCGCGGTGGAGCCGGCCGTCACCTCGGCTGTGGCGGAAACGCCCGGAATGCCGCGCGTCAGGTAATTCGCGAGTGCGCCGCCCAGCGGGTAATAGACGCCGCCGGTCGTGCCCGTGGCAATGGCGATCTGTTGGGCGGCCTGGGCATGGGCATGGCCCGCCCCGAGAAGGCCAAGGCCGGCGCCCAGGGCGGCACGGCGAGAAAGCTGGATCATTGAGAGTCCTCCGTTGGATTGTTTTCTAGTCGCGCAAATACGGCGAAGTGCCGCCAAAGGCAAAGGGGTTTGCGTTGCCTCAAGGCGGAACCCGCCCATTCCGCGCAATCTGATCCCAGGAGGATACCAACATGACCCAGCTCACCGCCCGCGACCTGATGACGCCCGATGTCATCACCGTTCCGCCCGAGACCCCCGTCCTTGCCATTGCCCGGCTGCTCTCCGAGCGCAGCATCAGCGCCGTGCCGGTGATCGGGCCGGGGGGGCAGGTGATGGGCGTCGTCACCGAGGCCGACCTGATCCGTCGGCTGGCGGGGCAGGAGGATGCGAAACCGGGTTGGTTCGCCAGCCTCTTCGTGGACCCGGTGGCCGAGGCCGAGCGCTTCGCCCGGACCCATGGCGTCCACGCCAAGGACATCATGACCGAGAAAGTGGTGATGGTGGCCGAGGAAGATACGGCGGCACATGTGGCGCATTTGATGGAGGATCGGAACATTCGCCGCGTCTTCGTCGTGACGGAAGGCCGCCTGCGCGGCATCGTCAGCCGGGCCGACCTGTTGCGCGCCCTGGTGGCCCCCATGCCGGGGGAAGGCGAATTCAGCGACAGCCGCCTGCGCGCCGCCGTGATCGCCGCCATGCGCAAGCAACCCTGGGCGGACAACTTCTACACCCTGGTGGATGTGCAGGAGGGTGTCGTGGTCTTCCACGGCTTCATGCGCGATGAGGGCGTCCGCCGTGGTCTGCGCGTGCTGGCCCAGGCCATTCCCGGCGTAAAGGGCGTGCGGGACGAGACGCAGCCCATGCCGAGCTATCTCTTCGTGGGGGCCTGAGCGGCGGCGCCAGGGTGAAACCCTCTCCATGTCGGGGGTTTCCGCTAGGCTTGGCAACTCTGCCGGATGTTAAGATTTCCAGGCGATTTCAGTCGTCTGGAAATGTAATAACATCACGGAGGATATGCCCCATGAAGGGTTTGTCGCGTCGCGCATTGTTCGGCGCTTGTCTGGGTTGTGGAACAGCCCATCTCGGCCTTCACGCCACACCGGTGAAGGCCCAGGGCTGGGCGCCGCCGCCCGCCGCCCAGCGCTGCCCCTCGCGCTGGGGCCCCAATGACCGCCGCGGTTCCATGAACCTGTTGACGCCGGATCGCATCCGCAACGCGGCCTCGATGATCCGCGAGGGTCGCAAGATCGAGATGGGCCATCTGCTGGCACAGAACATGCCCTTCTTCGGGACGCGACGCTTCGACGTGCACCAGAAGCAGGTCTTCATGAACCCGCAATCCAACCGCCGCGGCTCCAATGAGGAGGTCGTGATCGGCGAGATCGGCCAGGTCGGCACGCAGTTCGACGGCTTCCCGCACCAGACCATCGGCAACGAGGTCTATAACTGCGTGGACCTGCCCTCCATCATGTCCCGCACGGGCTTCACCCAGATGGGGATCGAGACGGTCGGCACCATCATGACGCGCGGCGTGCTGATCAACGTCGCCGGCTTCAAGGGCGTGCAGACCCTGCCCGATACCTATGAGATCACCGTGGCTGACCTCGAAGGCGCTCTCAACCGCCAGCGCGTGGAACTGCGCGAGGGCGATGCGATGATCATCAACACCGGCTGGGGTCATCTCTGGGCGCGGGAGAATGCGCGCTATGTGGCTGGTTGCCCGGGCATCGGCGTGGCGGCGGCCGAATGGCTGATCGCCAAGAACCCGATGCTGCTGGGCGCCGACAACTGGCCGGTGGAAGTGGCGCCCTCGGCCACCATGCCGGGCGCATCGCTGCCGGTGCACCAGATCGCGCTCGTCGTGCATGGGGTGCATCTGCTGGAGAACATGAACCTGGCCGAAATCGTCGCCTCGGGCCGGAACGAGTTCTGCTTCATGATGCAGCCGCTGCGCGCGCAGGGCTTCTCGGGCAGCACGGTTTCACCGGCCGCGTTGTTCTGATTGCCGGCATGGCGGGCGGCGTGGTTGCCCGCCATGATTGCGGCATCAGGAGTTGCGGCAGTTGGTCAGCCGCACGGTCGGCCCCGACCCTGGTGCCGCATCATAAACGCGCGCGACGGTACCCACGCCGATCTGGGCGTTGGTGCCCCGTCCGATCCGCATCCCGGAGATCGTGGCGTTGGCGCCGACCGGGATGCCGGGCATGGAGGGGCTGAAGAGCGTCACCGTGGCCGGGAAGCCGGTCAGGGTGACGTCGAAGGTCAGGCGCCCCCTGGTGGCGTTGCGAATATTGATGAAATATTCGAACTGACCGCCACCCAAACCCGTCTGATAAACCGTGTCAATGAAGACGCGGCCCTGGCATGTGGTCATCATCTGGGCCTGGGCTGGCCCAGCCGCCGCCAGGGCCAGGATCAGCGCCGCCATTCCCGTGTTGCGCATCGGTTCTCCTTTCTCAGGGCGGGGGGCGGCACGGCGCCATCCGCCCCGCTCGTTCTACCAGACGCACCAGCCCGGCCCAATCGGCAGATCCTCTCGGCATGATCGGCGGCATCACGCGGTGATCCCGCGCGACAATCCCCGACTGGCAGGGCATCATCCGCAAATGCGATGGGCGCGGATCTTGATCCTGGGGGGGCTGGTGCTGCTGGGCGGCCTCTGGCTGCTTGACCGCGCCTTCCCGCCCCCCATGGCGCGCTTCGAAAACCTTGCGCGCGAGGTGACGGCGCGCGATGGCCGCACCCTCTCCGTCTGGCCCGCGCCCGGCGGCGTCTGGCGGCTGCGGAGCACGGCGGCCGATGTGCCACCGCATCTCCTCGCCCTGCTCATCGCCGCCGAGGACCGACGCTTCCATTTCCATCCCGGCGTGGACCCGCTGGCGCTCACCCGCGCGGCCGGGCAATGGCTGCGGGCGGGGCGGGTGGTCTCGGGCGGTTCCACGCTTTCCATGCAGGCGGCGCGGCTGCTGGAACCCCGCCCGCGCAACCTGCGCAGCAAATTCATCGAGATCGCCCGCGCGCTCCAACTGGAATGGCGGCACGGCAAGCAGGGCGTGCTGGAAATCTGGCTGACGCTGGCCCCCCAGGGCGGCAACCTGGAAGGGCTGCGCGCCGGCTCCCTCGCCTGGTTTGGTCGCCCCGTCTCCGCCCTGGATGCGAGTGAGGCCGCCCTGCTCATCGCGCTGGCCCGCCGCCCCGAGGCGCTGCGCCCCGACCGCCACCCCCAGGCCGCACGCCAGGCGCGGGATGCCGTGCTGCTCGCCCGCGCGCCCGACATCGCGAGCGGCGCCGAAATCGCCCTGGCCGGCGCGGTGCCGGAACGCCGCCTCGCCATGCCGCGCCACGCGCCCCATGCCGCGCGCGAGGGGCGGACCACGCTGGACCTCGACCTGCAACGCGGCATCGAGGCCCTGGCGCGCGACGCCCTGGCCCGCCTGCCCGAGCGCGTCTCGCTGGCCATCATGGTGAGCGACCTCCACTCGCGCGAGACCCGCGCGCTGATGGGTGGCGATTGGATGAACCCCACCCGCGCCGGCGCGCTGGATCTGACGCGCGCCGTGCGCTCGCCCGGCTCAACCCTCAAGCCGCTGATCTACGCGCTGGCCTTCGAGAACGGGGTGGTAACGCCCGAGACACTGATGGAGGATCTGCCCCGCCGCTTCGGCGACTACGCACCCGAGAATTTCGACCGTGCCTTCCAGGGCCGCCTGCGTATTGCCGATGCGCTGCGCCAAAGCCTGAACCAACCAGCCGTCGCGCTGCTGAACGACATCGGCCCACTGCGCCTGGCCGCCGCCATGAAGACGGCCGGCGCCATCCCCCGCCTGCCGCCGGGCGCCGAGCCCTCGCTGCCCCTGGCGCTGGGCGGAGTGGGCGTCACCCTGCGCGAGATGATGGGACTCTACGCCATGCTGGGCGATGGCGGGGCGGGGGTGATCGAGCGGCGGGCCGCGAACCTGGCCAGCGCCATCCTGGTGCAGCCCTTGCCCGGCGGCGGCGCGCACGGCATCGCCTGGAAGACCGGCACAAGCTGGGGCGGGCGCGACGCCTGGGCCATGGGCATGGATCAGCGCCATGTGGTGGGCATCTGGGTGGGCCGCCCCGATGGCACGCCGATGCCCAACGCCACCGGCGCGCGCCTCGCCCTGCCATTGCTGGCGCAGGTCTTCGAGCGGCTGCCCGCCGCGCCACGCACCGGCTTCGCGCCGCGCCCGCTGAGCACCGGCGCCTCGCCGCCCACCGATGGGCTGCGGCTGCTGTTTCCCCCACCACGCGCCACCCTGCCCGAGGCCGGGCGCGTCGTGCTGCGCGCCGCCGGCGGCCACCGGCCGCTGACCTTCCTGGTGGATGGCACGCCGCTCACGGCGGACCCCGCCCGCCGGGAGGTCAGCTGGGTGCCGCCAGGCCCCGGCTTCTACCGGATCACCGTGCTGGATGCGGAAGGTGCGGCGGCGCGCACGGAGTTGCGGGTGCGATGAGCGCCCCGGCTTGGCCACGGGCGGCGGGGCGCCAAGCGAGATGAGCCGCGATCTGAAGGCCGCCCTTCTCTACGTGCTCGCCGCCTTCGGCGTGGGCTTCGTGCTGGGGCCGGTCCGCGAATTCCTGCTGGTGCCGATGCTCGGCCGCCTTCTCGCGCTCCTGGCCGAGTTGCCGCTGATGCTCGCCTTCTGCTGGTGGATTGCGCCGCGGATCATCCGCCGTTGCGGCGTGCCACCGGGCGAGGCGCGGCTGCGGATGGGCTTCGCCGCGCTCTCCCTGCTGATCGCGCTGGAATTCTTCACGGGCGTGGCGCTGCGGGGTTGGGAATTGCAGGATTGGGTGGCTGATTTCGCGACACCTCCGGGGCTGCTGACGCTGTTGGCCTATCTGGCCTTCGCGCTGCTGCCGCGCTGGTCCCACCCCCGAGGGTGACGCCATCTCCAAGACCCCCCATGTCCCTCCGCCTCGCCACCCTCCTTGCGGCTTTCCTCGTGCCCGACGCGACTGCTCGCGCGAGGCCGGCCGGGATTGATCACTGGCAGCCGGCGCGCTCGGAATGCTGGCGTGCCAATTGGGTGCGGAAGCGGGTCTGCGTGAAGATATCGGCCAGCCGCGCGATGCTGGCCTCCGAGGGCGCGTTTTGCGCCACGCTCAGCGCTTCGTGCGTCAATTCTGCAAGTTGCGGGCAGCCGCAGGCGGCGAAGATGGTGACAGCACCGCCGAGGCTGGCGACCGCCCCCTCACCCCGCGCACGACCCTGCGTGATGCCGGGAACAGGGCGCGCGGCTTCCCGCTCCACTTCGCGCAGTGCGGCGAGGCCCTCGCCATAGCCGCAATAGGGACGCGGCAGGCCTTGGGCCATCAGCAGCGGCGCGACGGCCGCGAGAATCAGGATACGCCGCACCGTGCCAGGGCCTCCCGCATATGCGCCGGGATGGGCGCCTCCGCCGCGATGCCGGGCAGCACCAGCGCGCGGGCCAGGAGGTGCATCGCGCCCTCGCCCCCGCCATAGCGGGCATCGCCCAGGATCGGGCAGCCCAGATGCGCCATATGGGCGCGCAGTTGATGCGTACGCCCGGTGCGGGGGGTGAGTTCCACCGCCGTCAGCGCGCCAGTCCGGCCCATCACGCGCCATTCGGTGCGCGCGGCCTGGCCCTTGGCATCCACGATGATGCGCCAGCCCTTCGCCTTGCTGCTGACCTTGAGCAGCGGCGCCTCGCAAATGCCGGCCTCGGCGGGTGGCGGCGCGACCAGCACGGCCCAATAGGTCTTTTGCGCCCGGCCTTCGGCAAACAGCTTGTTCAGCGCGGCGATAGCGGGCTTGGTGCGGCCCAGCGCCAGGCAACCGGCCGTATCCGTATCAAGCCGATGGGCCGGTTGCGGCACATGCCGCTTGCCCTGTTGCAGGGCGGGCAGAGCGTCTTCCAGCGAAGGCCCGCCACGCGGCCCCGCATGCACCGCGAGGCCGGCCGGCTTGTTGATGATCAGCGTCTCGCTGTTCTGGTACAGGACCGGCGGGGCGGGAAGCTGGCGCGGCCCGGGCGCGGCGGTCCTGGCCCTACCCGACCGCCGCAGCTTCGCTCACCACGCGCGGCTGCGCCCGCATCCAGGCGAAATAGAGTTCGCGCGCCTTGTTGGCGAAGGGGCCGATCGGCAGGTCCCGGCCATTGTAGCGGATCACCGGCTGTACCTTGGCGTAGTTGCCGGTCGAGAAGATTTCATCCGCCTCGTCGAGTTCCTCGGGGCGGACGGCGCGTTCCTCGACCGTCACACCGGCCTCGCGCAGCAGGGCGATGACGCGCTGCCGGGTGATACCGTTGAGAAAGGTGTGGTTCACCGCGGGCGTCACCACCACGCCATCCTTGGCAAACCACAGATTGGAGCTGGCGAATTCGGCGATGTTGCCGGCCACGTCGCTCATCACCGCCATGTCATGCCCGCGCTCATTCGCCCAGGCCGTTGCACGCGCGCCATTGGGGTAGAGGCAGGCGGCCTTCGCATCGGTCGGCGCCATGTCGGTGGCCGGCTTGCGGAAGGGCGAGAGCATGGCCGAGAAGCCGACCCAGGCGGGCAGCGGCGTGTCATAGAGCGAGAGGATGAAATCCGTGCTGGCCGGATCGGGCCGCGCGGCGCCCAGGCCGTGGCGGATGAAGAACATCGGCCGGATGTAGAGCGTGGCCTCCGGCCCCATGCGGCGGATGCCCTCGCGGCACAGCGCCTCGATCTCCTCGGGCGTCTTGGTGGGCTGCATGCCCATGACGCGGGCGGAGCGTACGGCGCGGGCGCAATGGCGGTCCAGGTCGGGCGCCCAGCCGGTGATGGAGCGCGCGCCGTCGAAGATGACCGAGCCGAGCCAGAAGCAATGATCCATCGGGCCGATGATCTTCGGCTCCTCGGTCATCCATGCGTCATCATACCAGAACACACCCGCCATCTTCTTCTCCACCGTCCAGCTCGGTGCCAAACTGCCATGCCGGCGCCCCGGCCGGAACCCCTTGGGCGGCGGACCTCGCTTGCCCAACGCGCCTTTTTTCGAGTGGTTCCATGTCACGTTGAACAACATCGGATGCAAGCAAGTGCAGGGGGAGACGTTTACGCTCGGGCCGAAACTGCTTTAGCCTGCCGGGCATTCAAGGAAAGGGAGGAACCCAGGATGACGATCCATTTCGTCGTGCATGATGAGGGGGATTCCGTGGGAGTCGTCGTGGTTGAGGGCCTGACCGCCAGCAACCGCATCAACGGCTGGATCATGGACCAGGACAAGATGATCGAGTTCGACGCGAAGTCGGACATTCCGATCGGCCACAAGCTCGCCATCAAGGCGATCAAGGCGGGCGACACGATCTTCAAATATGGCATTGATATCGGCCGCGCCATCGCCGACATCGCGCCGGGCGAGCACCTGCACGTCCATAACGTCAAGACAAAGCGCTGGTAGGAAATAGGCACTCATGGGCATGAACCTGAAAGCTGCCTCCTTCGATGGATGGCGCCGCGAGAATGGGCGGATGGGCGTGCGAAACCACGTCATCATTCTTCCGGTAGATGACCTTTCCAACGCGGCGGCGCAGGCCGTGGCAAACAACATCCAGGGCGCGATGGCGATTCCGCACGCCTATGGCCGCCTGCAATTCGGCGCCGACCTGGATCTGCATTTCCGCACCCTCATCGGCACCGGCTGCAACCCCAATGTCGCGGCCGTCGTCGTCATCGGGATCGAGCCCGGCTGGACCGGCAAGATCGTCGAGGGCATCGCGCTCAGCGGCAAGCCGGTGGAAGGCTTCGCCATCGAGCAGAATGGCGACATCAACACCATCGCCAGCGCCTCGCGCGCCGCCTATCGCATGGTCAAGCATGCATCGAAGCTGAAGAAGGTGAAGGCACCGCTGCAGGAGCTCTGGGTCTCGACCAAGTGCGGCGAAAGCGACACGACGTCGGGCCTGGCATCCTGCCCCACGGTCGGCAACGCCTTCGACAAGCTTTGGGAAGCCGGTCACACGCTGGTGTTTGGCGAAACCACTGAATTGACGGGGGGCGAGCATCTTGTGGCCGCGCGCTGCAAGACGCCCGAGATCCGCGAGAAGTTCATGGCGATGTTCGACCGCTACCAGCGCGTCATCGAAGCCAACAAGACGAGCGATCTCTCGGACAGCCAGCCCACCAAGGGCAATATCGAGGGTGGCCTGACCACCATCGAGGAAAAGGCGCTCGGCAACATCACCAAGATCGGCAAGAAGTGCACGGTGGATGGCGTGCTGGACAAGGCGGAGGCGCCGACCGGACCCGGCCTTTGGTTCATGGATTCGTCCAGTGCCGCGGCCGAGATGGTCACGCTTTGCGCCGCTTCCGGCTATGCGGTTCACTTCTTCCCGACGGGCCAGGGCAATGTCATCGGCAACCCGATCCTGCCGGTGATCAAGCTGACCGCCAATCCGCGCACGCAGCGCACCATGAGCGAACACGTGGATGTGGACGTGACCGGGCTGCTGCAAAAGCGGATCAACATGGATGAAGCCGGCGAGGCGCTGCTCGACTGCATGCTACGCACCGCCGATGGCGAACTCACGGCGGCCGAGCTTCTGGGCCATCGTGAATTCTCGCTCACGCGGCTTTACGAAAGCGCCTGATCCATTCGGATCACCCCCCCCCGCGCGCGCCCTTCGGGCGCCGCGCGGGGGGGATGGGGCTGGTGGCCTTGGCGTCGGGGCAAACACTCCCTTATCTAGGCGGATGTCCTCTCCCGCTCCCGTTCTCGACGGTCTCGACCCCTCTTTCGGCGACCTGCTCGCCGCCCGCCCCGCTCTGGCGATGGACTCCATCGCCGGATTGATGGTGGAGGAGGTTCCCCTCGCCCGCATCGCCGATATCGTCGGCACTCCGACATGGGTCTATTCCGCCACCACGCTGCGCCGCCGCGCGCGCGCGCTGACCGCGGCGCTGGCCGATGCCGGACTGGATGCCTCCATCCATTTCGCCACCAAGTCCAACCCTGCCTTGGCCGTAGTGAACCTGCTCCATCAGGAAGGGCTGGGTGCCGATGTGGTGAGCGAGGGCGAGTTGCGCGCCGCCCGCGCCGCCGGGGTGCCCGCCCACGACATCGTCTTCTCCGGCGTCGGCAAGACCGAGCGCGAAATGCGCCTGGCGCTCGTCGAGGACATCCTCCAGCTCAACATCGAATCCGCCGAGGAGGCGGAAATGCTCAGCGCCGTCGCGGCCTCCATGGGCAGGCGCGCACGCTGCGCGCTGAGGGTGAACCCCGATGTGGACGCCAAGACCCACGCCAAGATCACCACCGGCCTGACCGAGAACAAGTTCGGCGTCCCTATCGCCACCGCGCCAGAACTCTATGCCCGCATGTGCGCGCTGCCAGGCCTCGATCCCGTGGGACTCACCGTGCATATCGGCAGCCAGATCGCGCAGGGCGTGGCCTCCTATTTCGCGGCCTATCAGCGCCTGGGGCAGTTGGTGCGGGAGTTGCGCGCGGCCGGGCATCCGGTGCTGCGGGTGGATTGCGGCGGCGGCCTGGGCATCCCCTATCGGGACGAGACGCCGGGCTCCCCCGCCGCGCTGGCCGGCGCCATCAAGGCCGGGCTGGGTGATCTCGGCGTGAAAATCATGCTGGAGCCGGGCCGCTGGATCTGCGGGCCGGCGGGCGTGCTGCTCACGCGCGTCATTGTGGAAAAGCAGGCCACCACGCGCCGCTTCGTCATCGTGGACGCCGCGATGAATGACCTGCTGCGCCCGGCCATGTATGAGGCCTGGCACGGCATCCTGCCGGTTTCGCCCCAGGCCTTCCATGCGCCGCTCTCGCCGGCGGATGTGGTGGGCCCTGTCTGCGAAAGCAGCGATACCTTCACCAAGGGGCGCGACCTGCCGGCCCTGCCGCCCAATTCCCTGGTGACTTTCCTCGATGCGGGCGCCTACGGTGCCTCGATGAGCAGCACCTATAATGCCCGCCCCCTGGCGGCCGAGGTGATGGTGGAAGGCAATCGTTTCGCGGTGATCCGCGACCGGCAATCCCACACGGCCCTGCTGGAAGGCCAGCGCCTCCCGGATTGGGCCACATGACGCCGGGCGGCCTCGCTCGCAAGCGCGCCCTCGCACGGGTCGCGCTGTGGTGGGAGGCCATCTGGCCTGCGCTCTGGCCTGTGCTGGGCGTGCTGGGCATCTTCGCCATCTTTGCCCTCGCGGGCCTGCCCGCCCTGCTGCCCGGCTGGCTGCATATGGCCGCTTTGCTGGGCTTTGTCGCGGCACTGTTCTTCGCCTTGCGCCATGGTTTCGCGGGCTTTCACCAGCCCGATGCAGCAGCCGTGGACCGGCGGCTGGAGCGTGAGACAGGGCTGAGGCATCGCCCCCTCGCCGCCCTCCAGGACCAGCCTGCCACAAGCGATCCCGATGCGCTGGCACTCTGGGCCGCGCATCAGGGCCGGATGCGCCGGCTGGTGTCCCGGCTGCACGTCGGCACGCCACGGCCGGGACTGGCCGCGCGGGACCCGCGTGCCTTCCGCGCCGGGGTGCTCGTCGCTTTTGTGGCCGCCTTCTTCGCGGCGGGCGGTGATGCGCCTGCCCTGCTGGCCCGTGGCCTGACGCCGAATTTCGACCGAGTGGCACCGCCCGCCGCCCTGCGCTTCGAGGCCTGGATCACGCCGCCCGCCTATACCGGCGCCCCACCGATCTTCCTCCAGGCCCAGGGCGGCAGCGCCACCATCCCGACCGGCAGCCGCCTCCAGATCGCGATTTCCGGCGGGCTGGGCAGCGCCACGCCCGAGATCACCGGCATGCCCGGCCTGGCCTTCGAGGCGCTGGGCGGCGGCAGCCATGCCGTCCAGACGGTGATGCGAAACGGCGCGCGCATCGGCATCCGGCGTAACGGCACCGAGATCGTCACCTGGAACCTGGCCGTCCAGGCCGATGCACCACCAGTCGCCGCTTTCACCGAACTGCCCGCCCGCTCGCAGCGCGGCCTGGCCCTGCGGGTGCCCTGGCGCACCGAGGATGATTGGGGCGTGGTGGCCTTGCGCGCGGAATTCCATCTGGCTGCACGGCCCGAAGCGGCGCCGATCACGCTGGACATGACCTTGCCTTCCGCCGCGCCGAGGCAGGCGCGCGGCCTGGCGCAACCGGAGCTCTCCGCGCATCCCTGGGCCGGGCTGCCCGTTGTGCTGCGCCTCATCGCGCGGGATGGCGCGGAGCAGGAGGGACATTCCGAGGAGGTGGCTCTCACGCTGCCGGAACGCAGCTTCAACCACCCCGTGGCACGCTCCATGATCGAGATCCGCAAGGCGCTTTCGCTCAACCCCACGGCGCGACAGCCGGCGATGCAGGGGCTGGACCGCATCACCCAGGCACCCGAGGCCTTCGAGCATGATAGCGGCACCCTGCTGGCGCTGCGTACCAGCCGCGGCCAATTGCAGCACGACCGGCGCCCCGAAGCGGTCGGCGAGGTCCAGGAATTGCTCTGGGAGGCCGCGCTCGTGCTGGAAGAAGGCCGTGACACTCGCACCGCCCGCGCCCTGGCCGAAGCGCAGCGCCAATTGCGCGAAGCGATGAACGAGGCCGAGCGCAGCCCGCAGGCGGAAAACGAACAGCAGCGCAGCGAAGTGGAGCGCCGTATCGAGCAACTGCGTGAGGCGATCCGCCGCCACCTCGAAGCCATGGCCGAACGCCTCCAGCGCGAAAACGCCGAGGCCCTGCCCTACGACCCGCAGCAGCGCATGCTGGACCAGCGCGACATGGACCGCCGCACCCGTCGGATGGAGGAAGCCAACCGCCAGAACCGCATGGAGGACGCCCAGCGCGAACTGGCCGAGCTCGAGGAGATGCTCCGCGCCTTACAGGAAGGCCGGGTGGCCCGTGGCGAACCGCCCGAGCGGCAGCGCCAGCGGGAGCGCGGCCAGCAGCAGATGGGCGTCGTGCAGGACATGGTACGCCGCCAGGGCGAGATGGTGGACCAGGGCGGACGCCGCGCCGAGCAACAGGAGCAACGCGCTGCCCAGCAGCGCCGACAGGCCTTGCCCTGGAACCAGCGCCCGAACATGCCGGGCCAGCAATCACCCGACCAGCAGCAGCAAGCCGAACAGGAGTTGCAACGCCAGCAACAGGCCGATGCCCGCCGCCAGCGCGCCCTGCGTCGCGCCCTGGGCGAACTCATGCAGCAGCAAGGCGACCTGACAGGCGAGGTGCCAGAGGCGCTCGGCCAGGCGGACCAGGCCATGCGTGAAGCCATGGAAGCCCTCCAGCAGGGTCGCGATGCCCGGCCCGCCCAGCAGGAGGCGATGCGCCGCTTGCAGGAAGGCGGCCGCCAGATGGCCCAGCAGATGCAGCGCCAATTCGGCCAGGGCCAGGGCGAAGGCGAAGACGACAGCATGGGCGAGATGGAAATGGGCGGCGATAGCCCCGATGACCAGCAGCAACTGGGCGAGGGACGGGACCCGCTTGGCCGCCGCGCCCGTGAAAACACCGGCAATGCCGATAATGGCAGCGACACCCGCGTGCCGGAGGAAGCGGAGCAGCTTCGCACCCGCCGCTTGCAGGATGAGTTGCGGCGGCGCGGCGCGGAGCGCGAAAGGCCGGCCGAGGAGCTGGATTACATTGACCGGCTGCTGCGCCGGTTCTGAGCCGGGTGGCCAGGATCAGGCCCCTGGCGTCACCTCTCCGAGAAACTCCGCCAATTCGGCAAGCTCCGCCAGATGCGGCACGCCAAGGCCGGGCACCAGGCTGACCACGTGGCAACCCGCGGCAAGCCCCGCCGCCACGCCCGTAGCGCTATCCTCCACCACCAGGCAATGCGCTGGCGCCTCGCCACAGGCCATGGCGGCCATCACATAGAGATCAGGCGCCGGCTTGGGGCGAGAGACGTCCTGGAAGCTGAAGATGCGCGGTCCGAAATAGCCGTCAAAGCCCAGGACGCGCATCTTCATCCGCAATTCCGCCCGGGTGGAATTGGAGCAGACCGCCATGGGCAGGCTTTTCGCGGCAATGGCGCGCAATGCGATCGCGGCTCCCGGCATGGGTTGCACGCCCTGCTCCATCGCATGCTCGATCCGCGTGCAGAGGGCGGCCTCCCAGCCCATGGGCAGGGTTCCCACGCGGTGCTCGATGATGGGCCGCATATCGGGCAGCGCCAGGCCAAGGAATTCACGTTGCGCGGCATGGGCATCCAGCGGCCAGCCCAGCGCGGTCAATTCCTCCGCGACGATACGATTGGCCAGCGTCTCGCTATCCGCCAACACACCGTCGCAATCGAACAGGACGGCGCGGATCACGCGGCCTTCACCATCTCCGCCTTGGCGCGGGCATGCGGGCAATCGCCATGCTCGCGCGGGCATTGGCGCGCGCCGTTGAAACTGCACAATGCGCGATCGGAACCGCGCGTCCGCTGCACGAGGTCAGCCATCGCCGTGATGAAACCCGCATCGCTGTTCTGCGCGGGGACGCGGAAATAGCCGGGAATGCCGAGGTGATCCGCCTCCTCACGATATTCGACATCGAGTTCCACCAGCGTCTCCGAATGCTCGGAGACGAAGGCGATGGGGCTGATCAGGATGGCCACCTTCTCCTTCGCGGCGCGCTCGATTTCATCCTCGGTCGAGGGGCCTATCCATTTTTGCGGCGTCACGCGGGATTGGAAGCAGACCACGGAATCGAGATCCGGAATTTCCAGATGCTCGATCACGGCGGCGACGGTGCTTTCCACCTGCCATTGATAGGGATCGCCCGCCTTAATGATGCTCTCAGGCAGGCCATGGGCGGAGAACAGCACGCGCAACGGCACATTGGCCGGCAATTCCGCCCGTGCCTTGTCATAGGATTGCTGCACCATGCGAGCCGTGGCACGGGCATAGCCATCATCCGAATGGAAGCAGCACAATGCCTGGGTGGGCACGCGCAGCCCGGCCTTTTCGCAAGCCTGGTTCCAGGCGGTGATGGAGGAACCCGTCGTGGTGGTGGAAAATTGTGGATAAAGAGGGATGAGCAGCACTTCCTCGGCACCCCAGGACTGGACGGCGCTGACCGTCTCATCACTCATCGGGTGCCAATAGCGCATGGCGACGAAGCAACGGTAATCCATGGCGGGATTCCGCTCGCGCAGCAGGGTTTCCAGGTGGCGCGCCTGCTCCTCGGTCAATTCCCGCAAGGGCGACTTGCCGCCGAGCACGGCGTAGTTCTCCTGGGCCGGCTTGGTGCGACGCCAGGCGATCAGCTTGGCCAGCCAGGGACGAACAAAGCCCGGCACGCGCAAAATCGCCGGGTCGCTGAACAGATTGACCAGGAAGGGCCGCACGCTTTCAGGCGCGTCCGGCCCCCCCAGATTGAACAAGACCACTGCAACGCGCCGCGCCATCAAGCCAGACCCCCGAATTTACCCTCGCACATATCCTCTCCGGGCAGGGTTTCAAGCCGCGCGCAGGATTTGCAGCAATTCCACGACATGCGCGGGCGGAGTCGAAATCTCCACCCCATGGCCCAGGTTGAAGATGAAGGGACGCCCCTTCATGGCAGCCAGGATGCTTTGCGCCTCGTTTCGCAGGGCTTCGCCGCCGCTGATCAGCACTTCGGGGTCGAGATTGCCTTGCAACGCCATATGGGCCGGAATATTGGCCGCGGCCCAGGCGGGGTTCATCGCCGTATCCATGCCCACCGCCTGCATGCCAGTCCGGGCCGCATATTCCGCCAGCATGGGGCCAGCCAAACGCGGGAAGCCGATCACCGGCATGTCGGGCCGTGCTGCCTTCAGGGCGGCGCGCAGGCGCTTATTCGGCTCGATCACCCATTTGCGGAAGGCGTTGGGCGCCAATTGGCCGGCCCAGGAATCGAACAGCATCAGCGCCTCGGCTCCCGCATCGACCTGGGCGAGGAGATAGGCCAGGGTCGCGGCCTCCAGCTTTTCCACCAGGGCGGTGAACAAGGCCGGGTTTTCATGGATCATCCGGCGGGCATGCTTGAACTCGCCGCCTCCCTTGCCCTCCACCATGTAGCAGGCGACCGTCCAGGGTGAGCCTGCGAAGCCGATGAGTGCCGTTTGCGGGTGATCCTGGGCCAGGATGGTCCGAACCCGCCGCACGGTCTCCATGATGGGCGCAGCGCGCTCGGCCGCGCCGGCCACATCGAGCTTGTCCAACCCGACCTGGTCGGTAATGGGGGGCAGGCGCGGGCCTTCACCCTCGGCGAAGGTCAGGCCCTGGCCCATCGCCCAGGGGACGATCAGGATGTCGGAAAACAGGATCGCCGCATCCATGCCATAGCGCCGCACCGGCTGGATGGTGACCTCGGCCGCCAGTTCGGGGTTGAGGCAAAGATCCATGAAGCTGCCCGCCACGCCACGCGTCGCGCGATATTCGGGCAGGTGGCGCCCCGCCTGCCGCATCAGCCAGACCGGAGGGGGCCAGACGCTCTCGCCTGAGAGCACTCGGAGGATGGGCTTGTCTGTCATGGGCAGGACCATCCCAGGAAAATAAGAAAAGAAGAAGAGGTTGTGGTTGGTAGTAGGGGGTGTGAATCACGGGGACGCATCCTGTCCCGGAAATATCCACAGGCTTATGCCGCTGCTTGACTCCCGCTCAGGCCCAGGCGGAACCGGGCCGCGGAGAGGATTGTCCCGTCCCTGCACAGACCTGGCCGGGATTCATACATCGGGGGTAAAAATGTTCGGGTTGTCCCCGCTGCCAGCCGGCGTATCCTTCCTGACGTGATTTCATCCCCGTTTTCCACAGCCCCCAACAGATTGATCCACAGGCCCCATGCCCGCTCGCAACACCAATCTGCACCTGGTCTCCGACAGCACGGGTGAGACGCTGAACAGCATCGCCCGCGCCGCCATCGCGCGCTTCGACAATGCGGGCGTCATCCAGCACCGCTGGTTCCTGGTGCGAAGCCGGATGAACCTGGACCGCGTGATCGAGGGCATCGAGCAGGAGCCGGGGCCGGTCATCTTCACCCTGGTGGATCGCAGCCTGCGCCACACATTGGAGGAAACCTGCGGCAGGCTCGGGGTGCCCTGCCTTTCGGCGTTGGATTCCGTGATGGACCTGCTGCAGGAGGAAATCGGCCTGCGCGCCACCGAAAAACGCGCCGCCCAGCATGTGATGGATGCCGATTATTTCCGTCGGATTGACGCCATGCATTATGTGTTGAGCCATGATGACGGCCAGGGCACGGCCGGCATCATGAATGCGGATGTGGTGCTGGTTGGCGTCTCGCGTTCCTCCAAGACGCCCACTTGCTTCTATCTCGCCAATCGCGGCGTGAAGGCGGCCAATGTGCCGCTGGTCCCCGGCGCCGCCCTGCCGCCCGAGCTGGAAAACCCCCCCTGCCCGGTGGTGGGCCTGACCATTGACCCCGTCTCGCTGATTGATATCCGCCGGCATCGCTTGAAGATCATCGGCGCCGGCGGCGTGCGCGTGGGGGAGAATGATTATGTGGACCCCGAGGCGGTGAAGCGGGAAATCCTCGCCGCGCGCCGGCTTTGCGCGGCCAATGGCTGGCCGGTGATTGACGTGACCCGCCGCAGCATCGAGGAGACGGCCGTCACGGTGATGCAGCAGGTGGAGTTGTGGCATCAGCGGCGTGGCCACCAGGCCGCCGCCGCCCCGCTGGACCCGGCGGCACCGGTTCTGGGCACCAAGGCGTGAGGCTGATCCTCGCCTCGCAAAGCCTGTCCCGTCGCGCCTTGCTGAAGGGCACCGGGATTGATTTCGAAACCATGCCTGCCTCGGTGGATGAGACGACGATCAAGGAAAGCGCCCAGGCCGAGGGTGTCAGCGCCGCCGATACCGCCATTCTCCTGGCTGATGCCAAGGCCGCCCGCATCGCGCAGCGCCACCCGGAGGCCGTGATCATCGGCGCGGACCAGATTTTGGTCTGCGATGGCGCCTGGTTCGACAAGCCGGCGGAT
Organism: uncultured Roseococcus sp.; assembly: GCA_947084995.1. Lineage (GTDB taxonomy): Bacteria > Pseudomonadota > Alphaproteobacteria > Acetobacterales > Acetobacteraceae > Roseococcus. The sequence goes on along the minus strand of CAMTUX010000057.1, from coordinate 610 downwards.
CTGGCGGCGGCGCGGGAGCATCTGCACAAGCTGCGAAACCGTCCACATGAATTGCTGACGGCCGTGGTGGTTTGGCGCAACGGCCGGCGCGCCTGGCATCATCTGGCGACGCCGCGTCTGACCATGCGCGATTTCTCCGAGGCCTTCCTCGATGACTACCTGGCGCGCGAAGGCGCCTTCGTGACGCAAAGCGTGGGTGCCTACCGGCTGGAGGGAATGGGCATCCAATTGATGCGCGACATTCGCGGCGAGCATACGGCGATCCTGGGCCTGCCCTTGCTGCCGCTGCTGGCCTATCTACGGGACGCTGGAGCAATCAAGGTGTAGCAAAACCAAGGCGCAGGAAACGAGTTTCCTGCCGGGGAGTTTGAGGGGCAGCGCCCCTCAATTCACGCCCTAGAGCATCATCCGATCAAACGGAATCGTTTGATCGGATAAAGATGCTCGTAATTCAATGATTTAGAGCTTTTGCCGTGAGCCTTTTCGAACGGAAAAAGCTCTAGACCATGATGCGTTCGCTTGCGCTCACTTTCATGGTCTCGCCTCTGCTGAGATCGGGATTCAACGTTTTCGGCGATTCCGCCTCAACGCATCCCGCTCTATCGCTCCT
>CAMTUX010000056.1:0-19629 GCA_947084995.1 uncultured Roseococcus sp. | reverse complement strand
GGAGCTTTTGCCGTGAGCCTTTTCGAACGGAAAAAGCTCTAGACCATGATGCGTTCGCTTGCGCTCACTTTCATGGTCTCGCCACTGCTGAGAGCGGGATTCAACGTTTTCGGCGATTCCGCCTCAACGCATCCCGCTCTAAACCGCCGCCGTCACCACGATCTCGACCAGGTCCGCGCCTTCCAGCACCACGCCCAGGCAGGCGCGCTGGGGGACGTTTTCCATATCCACCCACTCATCCCAGGCCTGGTTCAGCTCATTCTTGCGGGACATGTCCGCCAGATAGACCATCGCGGTGATGATCTTTGCCTTGCTGGTCCCCGCCTCGGCCAGGTTGCGGTCAATCGCCGCCAGCGCCTCGCGCGCCTGTTCCAGCATCGAGGCCGACTTGATGGGCGAGGTCGCGACCGTGGTCACGATGCCATGATGGATGACGGCGCGGCTGCGGCTGGCAACCTTGCCGGCGATGCGCTTGATCATGCGGCTGCTGCCTTCTTCTTCGGCGTTTTCACGGGCTTCTCTGGCGCTTCCAGCGCGCGCTGGGCGGCGATGAATTCCGGGCCGCAACTGAGCTTCTGCGCGAGCGAGCTCTCGGCATCCACCACGCGCCAGAAGGGCGGCACGGCGCTTACCGCCTCGCCCGCCGCCACGCGTTCCAGCGCGCATTCGGCGACGATACGCATGAAGATGGCGGTCGAGGTCGGGCAGGTGGCCTCGGCCTTGTTCTTCTTGGCCAGCGCGGCCCGCATCGCCGTCACATCCTTGGTCTTGCCGGGCGGGATGGCGCGCAGATAGGCGTCAATCACCTTGGGCGAGGCGATGAAGAGGCGCGCCCCCTCATGCAGTCCGGCGAAGGGCTTTTCCAGCACCGTGACGCGGGCCGGCTTGGCGGCGCGGTATTTGTCACCCCAGGCGGCGTTCATGTCGTCGGGCGATGCGGAAGGGGCATGGTTTGGTATCCTTGAGCGTGATTCGCGGGGCCGTCCCATTGAGGCGGTGCTCCGGCGAAGGCAGGAAGCTTAACCTTTTTTCCCGACAATGGCAGTCTTGTCTAAATATGCTGCCATTCGGCATGTCCGGAGAGTGGGAGGGAAGCATGCCGCGCCTGACACGTCGCTTCCTGCTCGCCGGCCTCGCCGCCGGCCTGGGCGCGATTCCCGGCTGGGCCTGGCAGCCCCCCGGCCCGGTCACCTTGCTCATTCCCTTCGCCGAGGGCGGCGCTTCGGACCGGCTGGGGCGGCTCATCGCCCCGGTTCTCGGCCAGCGCCTTGGCGTGGCCGTCGCCTTGGAGAACATGGCGGGCGAGGCCGGCCAGCGCGCCATTCGCCACATCCTCCAGGGGCCGCCCGATGGGCGGATGCTGCTCATCGGCAATCTCGGCCTCTTTGCCTTCATCCCGCATCTCGTGGCCAGGCTGGCCCATGATCCGCTGGCCGAACTCGCGCCGGTGGGGCTGCTCGGCACCAGCCCGATGGTGCTGCTGGCGAGCCAGGCCTCCGGCATCACCGACCTCGCCGGCCTGCGCCGGCGCGCGGGCGAGGCTCGGCTCTCCATCGGCAGCGCCGGGCGGGGCAGCGCCTTGCACATGGGCGGACTCATGTTGATGCGGGCGCTCGGCGGTGGCGGGGAACTCGTCGCCTATGATGGTGGCGGGCCGGCGCTGGACGACCTCCAGGCCGGGGTGCTGGATGTGATGGTGGACCAGGCCATCACCGCCATCCCTGCCACGCATATGGGCGCGCGCGCCATCGCGGTGCTCGGCCCGCATCGCCTGCCGGAACTCGCCACCGTGCCGACCGCGATGGAAATCGGCCTGGCCATGCCGCCGCTCGCGATCTGGAACATGCTGGCCGTCCGCGCCGGCACGCCAGAACCCGTCATCGAGGCGCTGGCCCGGGCCTTGGAGGCCACGCTCGGGGATGAGATGGTGGCACGGCGTCTCGTCACCGACTCCGTCATCGCGCCCCTGGAGGCCGAAGCCGGGCCAGCGGCGGCGGCGGCCTTGATCCGCGCCGAGCATGCCCGATGGGGCCAATTCATCCGCGCGGCGCGCATGGAATGAAGATTTGGGAATGAGAGAGGGTAGGGGATTGAGCGGGAAACCTTTGGCCGGGCTGCTGGTGGTCGCGATGGAACAGGCGGTGGCGGCCCCCACCTGCTCGATGAAGCTTGCCGATGCCGGCGCGCGCGTGATCAAGATCGAGCGCGCCGAGGGCGATTTCGCGCGCGGCTATGACGCGGCCTGCAAGGGGCTTTCCACCTATTTCGTCTGGCTGAATCGCGGCAAGGAAAGCCTGCGCCTCGACATCAAGCGGCCTGAGGACAAGGCGCTGCTGGCGCGGCTGCTGGCGAAGGCGGATGTCTTCATCCAGAACCTCGCCCCCGGTGCCATGGCGCGCGCCGGCTTCGGCTCGGCCGAGCTGCGCGCCAAGCACCCGCGCCTCATCACCGTGGATATCAGCGGCTATGGCGAGGATGGCGAATATGCCGGCATGAAGGCCTATGACCTGCTGGTTCAGGCGGAAAGCGGCCTCACCTCCGTCACTGGCCGGCCAGAAGGCCCGGGGCGGGTGGGCGTTTCGGCCTGCGACATCGCCTGCGGCATGAACGCCCACGCCGCCGTGCTGGAAGCCCTCATCGAGCGCGGGATCACCGGGCGCGGCAAGGGCATTGGCGTCAGCCTGTTCGATGGCATGGCGGATTGGATGAACGTGCCGCTGCTCTATCTGGAAGGCACCGGCAAGGAGCCGCAGCGCATCGGCCTGGCGCATCCCTCGCTCTGCCCCTATGGCGCCTTCGAGACGAAGGATGGCGCACTCATCCTCATCTCCATCCAGAATGAGCGCGAATGGGCGCAATTCACCGAGCATTTCCTGGGCGACACAAGCCTCACCGAACGGCCAGGCTTCCGCATTAACGTCGAACGGGTCGCGCAACGCCCGATGGTGGACGCCCACATCGCCGCCGTCTTCAAATCCTTCGACCGCGACGCCTGCGTGCAACGCCTGACGCTCGCTAACACCGCCTATGGCTTCGTGAACAACGTGGCGGGCCTCGCACAACACAAGGCCCTGCGCCGCATCATCGTGGAAACCGAGAAGGGCCCCATCCCGATCGCCGCTCCGGCCGCACGTTTCAGCGACGGGCCGCGCGAATTCGGCCCCGTGCCACGCCTGGGCGAACATGACGCCACCATCCGGGCGGAATTCGCGGCAGAGGCCCATATCCTGCTCGGGCGCGACCGCATGCTCGACACACTCGATCGTGGAACGCAGTCCTGACCATGAACATGACCCTGCGGCATGCCGGCGCGGAGCGGATCCGCGCGCAGATTCTTGGCATCCTCGGCGCCTGGGGTATGGCGGATGACCTCGCCGCCACCACCGCCGACGCGATGGTCGAGACCGACCTGATGGGCGTGGACAGCCACGGGATCTCGATGCTGATGATGTATGAGGGCCAGCGCCGTGCCGGGCAGCTCGACCTTGCCGCGCGGCCGCGCGTGGTTCGCGAGCTGCCTTCACTCGCGCTGATGGATGGCGGCGCCAATCTTGGCCATCCGGTCGCCGCGGCGGCGATGATGCTGGCGGCCGACAAGGCGCTGGCGACGGGCATCGGCGCTGTCGGTGTGGTCAATTCTCACCATTTCGGCGCGGCCGGGCATTACGCGCGGCTGGCGGCGGCGCGCGGCGTGGTGGCGCTGATCGCGTCCTCCGCGAGGACGGTGCTGATGGTGCCGACGCGCGGCGCGATGCCGATGCTCGGTTCCAACCCGCTGGCCTTCGCAGCCCCGATGCCGGGCGCCCCGCCCGTGGTGCTCGACATTGCCACCACCACGGTCGCGGCGAACAAGGTCAAGGTCTATGAGCTGAACGGCAAGCCGATCCCCGAAGGCTGGGTGGTGGATGGCGCGGGCCGGCCCATCACCGAGTCCACCGCCGCCATGGCGCAGATCTTCCGCGAGCCCGCAGGCGGCATCACGCCGCTCGGTGGGGCGGAGCGCACCGGCGGGCACAAGGGCTACGGCCTTGGGCTGATGGTGCAGATCCTGTCGGCGACGCTCACCGGTGCGTCCTTCTCGCCGCTACGCAACCGCAGCCAGGGCACGGGCGAGCCCGACAATGTCGGCCATTTCTTCCTGGCGATCGACCCGCGCGCGCTGCGCCCTGATGGCGGTTATGAGGAGGATATCGCGGAGATGGTCGCGTTGCTGCGCGCGACCCCGCCCGCCGATCCCGCCCTGCCCGTGCTGGTCCCCGGCGACCCGGAGATGACCGAACGCGCGCGGCGGCTGCGCGATGGCGTGCCGATGCCCGCCGCGCTTGACCGGCAGATACGCGACATCTGCGAACGCTGCGGCGCGCCTTATGTGCTACAGGTCGAATGAGAAACCAGGGAGGAACCATCACCATGACCAGGATGCATCGCCGTGCCCTTCTGGGCGGCCTCGGCGCCACGCTCGCCGCACCGGGTCTGTTGCGCGCCCAGGCGGGCTGGCAGCCGACGCGGCCCATACAACTCATCGTCGGCTTCGCGCCGGGTGGCGGCAGCGACATCATCGCGCGCACCATCGCCGAAGCCGCGACGCCGCTGATGCCGCAGCCGATGGTGGTGACAAACCGCCCCGGCGCGGGAGGCGTGATCGCCGCCGAATTCGTCGCACGCGCGGTGCCCGACGGCCACACGCTGCTGCTGGCCGGCGGCAGCGAAAGCACCTCCGTGCCCGCGCATCGCGAGGTGCCTTATGATCCGAAGCGTTCCTTCCGCTCCGTCATCCGGCTGACGCGGCATCCGCATTTCGTCTGCGTCCGCATGCGCGGCCGCTTCGAGAGCATGCAGCAGGTGATCCAGATGGCGCGCGCGGAACCGGGGCGGCTCACGCACGGCTCCGCCGGCGTCGGTACGCTGTCGCATTCGATGTTCATGCTGCTGGAGCGCCGCGCGGGCGTGGAGTTCCTGCACGTGCCCTACACCGGCGGCGGGCCGGTCGCGCAGGCGCTGCTCGCGGGGCAGATCGACCTTGGCGTGATGGCCTCCGACGAGTTCGGCACGCTGAATGCCGGGGGTGAGATCCGCGCGATCGCCGTCGCGTCCGGCGAACGTGCGCTCTCGCAGCCCAATGTGCCGACGCTGAAGGAACTCGGCTGGGACGTGCAGGCGGACAACCAGAAGGGCTGGGTCGGGCCGGCCGGCATGACCGACGAGATGACGAGCTTCCTGCACGACCGCTTCCGTCAGGCGATGCAGGCCCCGGTCTGGCAGCGCTTCCGCGACCGGTTGGGCGAGGGCGACGGCTATGCCGATGGGCCGGGCTTCCAGCGCGACATGGACACGCTGCTGGATAATATCCGCGCGGCGCTGCGCCGGGCCTGACGCGAGATGACCGCCCCCGCAGTAATCCGCCCGCCCGCGCGCGTGGCCTTCATCGGCCTTGGCGTGATGGGGGCGGCGATGGCCGCGAACATGGCCCGCGCCGGCTTCGCGCTGACTGTCCACAGCCGCAGCCGGGACAAGGCCGCGTCGGTGGAGGCGGCCGGCGCCGCCTGGGCCACGACCGCCGCAGAAGCCGCGCGCGGGGCCGAGTGCATCGCGCTCTGCCTGCCCGACACGCCGGATGTGGACGCCGTGCTGTTCGGCCCGGGCGGCGTGGCGCAGGGCGTGCGGCACGGCACGGTGGTGATCGACTTCAGCAGCATCGCCGCCGCGCCGACCGCCGATTTCGCGGCGCGGCTGGCCGATCGTCACGGCGCCTGCCTGCTGGACAGCCCGGTCAGCGGCGGACCGGGTGGTGCGCGTGATGGCACGCTGACCTGCATGGTCGGCGGCGATGTTGCGGCCTTTGCCGCAGCCGAGGCCGTTTTTCAGGCGGTCGGGCGCACCATCACGCATGTCGGCCCGTCCGGTGCGGGGCAGGTCTGCAAATCGGCGAATCAGTTGATCATCTCCGTCGCCGTGCAGGCGGTGGCGGAAGCGCTTGCGCTCGGCCGCAAGGCGGGGCTGGATCCGGAGGCGATGCGGCTTGCGCTGCTGGGCGGCTCCGCGCGCTCCTTCGTGCTGGAGGCGCATGCGAAGCGCATCAATGACGGTGTGACCAAGGCGGGTTTCCGGGCGGAGTTGATGCGGAAGGACATGCGCCTTGCACAGCAGGCCGTGCGCGATCACGGCGTCTTCGCGCCCGCCACGGCGCTGGCTGCACAGATGATGGAAGCGCTGGTGAATAGCGGCCGCGGGGAGCAGGACGCATCCACGCTCGGCGCGCTGGTGGCGGAACTGTCGGGGCTGGAGCCCCTCGCGCCGCGGGGCTGAAAAGCCCCGCGCAGTCGTCCGCGGCGCATGTGCGTCCGAGAAGGCCGCTCCGACCAACGGGGGCAGGACGCGCGTGAAGTTGGACCATGCGCGCATGTGCCTTGCTGAGGCCGGTTTTTTCACAGAGGCCAAGCGCCTGGCACCGGCGGGCCCGGGGGAGCGTGTTGAACACCTCGCCATCCGACAACTCGTTCTGCGTCTTGCCGTTGAAGGATTCGACCTGCCATTTCTCCCACGGGCTGGCCTTCTCGATGTTGACGCGGCGTGCACCCACGCCGGCAATCCACCCCTTCACAGTCTCGGCGATGAACTCTGGCCCTCGGTCCGAGCGGATATGTGCAGGCGTCCCTTGCGTGAGGAACAGGCCGGCCAGCACGTCGATCACGTCCGACGAGATCAGCCTCCGCGCCACGCGGATTGCCGAGGGCGCGACCAGGAGGCGGGGGAAGATCGGCAAGAAGGGAGGTATCCCCCACATCCGCGGCGGCAAAGGGGGGTGCGTCACGCATTGTGGGGCTGCTCGGCGGGATCTTCACCCATGCCCAGCGCAAGCGGCTGCTCACCGCGCACCCGGCGCGGGGGTGCTGACGCCGAGCGGGCACCTGCTGCGGCACCCGGCACATGCGGGCGACCATCCTGCGCTGTTTGCGGCGCAGTTCGCGCTCAGCCATGCCTGCGGGCTCGTCGCCTACCCTGTGGCGAGGCGGCTCGCAGGTTGGTGGAGCTTGCCAACCGCCGGGCCCATCGCGTCTTTGCGGGGCCTACCAATGGCGTCGCGCGGTTCCGTCCCGACCTCGCCAAGTAGCACGCTACCGGAGCGACAAGATCCAGGCGGCCAGAGCTTCGGCCTCTTGCCGTGAAACATTTGGTTGTGGGGGCATCGGCATCGGCCCCCAGTTTCCACTGACGCCCGCCATGATCCGCGTGGCCAGCGTGCCGACTGCAGCGCTGTCATTGGCATACCGGCCGGCGATCAGATTGTAGGCCGGGCCGATCATCCGGCGTTCGGCATGGTGGCAGGCAACGCAGTTTTTGCTCCGCGCCAGCTCGGCACTTGCGAAGGCTGGCGGCGACACGACAAGTGCGCCGAGGACAAGGACGAGGTTACGTAACGCGATCATTGGCGAGGCCTTTACGCTGTGGCATCCGGAAAGGACGGCATTGTAGGGAAACGGGCCGGCGGCTGGATCGGCGGGCGGGTCCGTTCGCACCTGCGAGCACCGCAGCCGGTGCGCCGCAAGCGATGAGGGTGCCCGCGATCCCGGCCTGCGGCCAAAACATGGTCCTGGCCGGCCGCGATGTGCCATGACGCACCCCGCGGCCGGTTGTCACGAGGCTCAGTTCGGACTGAGGCGGAAGATTTCGCCGGTATCCGTGCCGAGATAGAGGTTGCCGTCCGGCCCCTGCACCGCGGCGCGGAAGCGCGTGGCCGGCATCGGCAGCGGGACGCTCGTCCGGGTCGAGGAGAGACCGTCGGCGGAAATGTCCAGGATGTCGATGCGGTTGCCGACCGGCGTCCCATGGATCCCGATGCCGAGATAAGTCACGGCCATCCGGCCGTTCCACGCGCCCCACCGTGTGCCGCTCAGGAAGGTGCAGGAAGACATGCCCTGCGAAAGGCCGTCATTGACCCACGCCGGACGCATCGCGTTCGGGAAGGCGCGCAGGTCGGTCATCGGCATGAAGGCCGACCGCTCCGCGGGCGGCATGGCGCCCATCTGGTTCGGGCTGTAGCCGCAATAGCCATCGGGGCACTCGCCGCGGCCGTTGACGTTCTGGCGTGGATCCCAGCCAGCATTGCCGCCGGCCACCAGCGCCGTCACCTCGTCGGTGTGCCAGGGGCCGTGCTCTGCGGTGAAGGGACGGTTGTCACTCGTGCGGAAGCAGATGCCCTGCGGGTTGCGATGCCCGTAGGTGAAGATGCGAGCATCGAAGCCCGCCGGAGCGTTGTTGCCGGGGGCAGCCCGCCCGTCACGGTCGATCCGCAGCACCTTGCCGGCGATCACGGTCGGGCTCTGCGGCCCGGGACCGCTGTGGATGTCGCCGGTCGTCACGTAGAGGAAGCCGTCGGCGGGTCCGAAGCGGATCCGCCCGCCATTATGCGCGCCCGAATCGCCGAAGGGGTGGTTGCTGCGGTTAGGCTTGTAGGCGATGTCGGTCACGATGTCGGTGCGGTTGGCGACCCGCGTGAAGTCTGTGTTGACGGTCAGCCGCAGCACGCGGTTGCTGCCCGGCGCCGTCATCCGGGATGCCGAATAGATGTAGATGAAGCGGTTCTGCTCGAAATTCGGATCGATCGCCACGCCGCTCAAGCCGGCCTGGCCGTCGCAGAACAGGTCGGCCGCCGTGTCGGCATAGCCCTGCGAGCCGCCGATGCCGAGCAGCGCGTGGGTGGTGCCCGAAGGCAGGCGCACGGAAAGGCCGCGGCACTTCTCGGTGAAGAACATGGTGCCGTTCGGCAGGAAGGCCATGTCCCAGATGAATTCCCGGCCCTGCACGATGGTCGTGCTGGTCAGGTTCGGCCCGCCCTGGGCCTGCGCGGCCATGGGCGAAGCCAGGGCTGCCACGGCAAGAAATGCGCCCGGCAGCGCGGCAAACAGATTTTTTCGCAAGGTCGTTCCCTCCCAATTGTATGGCGGACATCCATCGTTCTTGTTGTGGACGCCCGTCCGGAGCGACTGCTTGTCGTTCGCCGCGCGAGTTCGGGGCGACCGCTGCAATCTCCGGCTGCTGAACGTTATCGCGCCATTGGCCGATCGAAAAGGAAAACCTTGGCGGATTCAATGCCCGTAGCGAGTACCACTGATTTTCTGGAAGGGTTACGCGGATGCGTCGGCCACACCGCGTGACGGCTCGACAATTCTTGCAGCCATCAAGTCTGTCTTCGTGAAGGGCGAAGAACGCGGCGAGCAGACGGTCGGGCCCCCTCCGCCAGTTGCAGGTTTACCCCGCCATCCGGTGCCAACGCCCAGCCCGTCACCCGCGCCGGGAATGGCGTCAGCCGGTCGAGCGCCACTGTCACCCCATCCCAGGGGCGCAGGTCCGGCCATGCCACGAGGAAGGCCAGCGCCAGGTTTCGGTCCTCATGGCCGAGCGCGTGGTCGATGGCGCGCTGTTCCGCCTCGACATCATCGAAGCCGGTCAAGCCGCGCAGATATGCCTTGAGGTGGGGCGCGCTGAGCCAGTGGCGGAAGGTGTCCCAGTGGAGCGTCTGCGCATCCTCCTGGAGCAGCTGGCGGGCCATGTTTCCGGCCCTGCCTTGCTGTTTTTCGCGTTCCAACTGGTTCACCAGATCGACCGCGTTGTAGAAGCGCACGCGTTTGCCCTGGTGGATGGCGGCGACCCCCAGGGCGGTGGCGAGGTGGGTTTTGCCGGTGCCTGTGCCGCCGAGCAGGATCGGATTATGCGCCGTCTCCGTGAAGGCGGCACTCGCCAATTGCTGGATTTGCGCCTGAGGCAGCGGGGTTTCCGCCCAATCAAACCCGGTCAGGTCGCGGTGCACCGGAAAGCGCGCGAGCTTGAGTTGGTAGCGCAGGCTGGTCTCGATTGTAGGGTACGAAGGTCGCCATGGGCGTATTCTGCACCACAGATGGAGTGATGTGAATCCGACAGGCTGCTAGGTGTCCCGCTCCCGGCCCGAGGGCGGGCATCCGGCAATTGCCGGGCTGACACACTGGATGGCGATGCCCCCTTGGCCTCCCAGCGGCTTGTCCTGAGGGCAAAGCTGCCCCACCTTCTGACCAAAGCAACCGGAGAGACCCGCATGGCCGACTATCCCAACACCCAGCTCCACATCGCAGGCGAATGGCGCGATGGCGAGAATGGCCGCCGCATTGACGTGCTGAACCCCGCCAATGAGGAAGTGATCGGCACTGTCGCCCATGCTTCCATCCAGGATCTGGATGCCGCCCTGGCCGCGACCGAGCGCGGCTTCGCGCTCTGGCGCAAGGTCGGCGCCTTCGACCGTTACAAGACCATGCGAAAGGCCGCCGACCTGCTGCGCGCCCGTGCCGATGACATCGCCCGGCTGATGACGCTGGAGCAGGGCAAGCCCCTGGCCGAGGCCAAGGTCGAGATCATGGGCGGCGCCGACACGATCGACTGGTTCGCCGAGGAAGGCCGCCGCAGCTACGGCCATGTCATCCCCGCGCGCGCCGCGGGCATCCAACAGATGACCATCAAGGAACCGGTGGGTCCCGTCGCCGCCTTCACGCCCTGGAATTTCCCGATCAACCAGATCGTCCGCAAGCTCTCGGCGGCGCTGACCACCGGCTGCTCGATCATCGTGAAGGCCCCGGAGGAGACGCCGGCCAGCCCGGCCGCGCTCATCAAGTGCTTCCTGGATGCCGGCGTGCCGGGCGATGTGATCGGCCTGGTCTATGGCGTGCCGAGCGAGATCAGTTCCTACCTCATCGCCAGCCCCATCATCCGCAAGGTGACGTTCACGGGCTCCACCCCCGTGGGCAAGATGCTGGCCGGCATGGCCGGGCAGCATATGAAGCGCGTGACGATGGAGCTGGGCGGCCATGCGCCCGCCATGGTGTTCGACGATGCCGATGTCGAGCATGCGGCCAAGACGCTGGCCTTCGCCAAGTTCCGCAATGCCGGCCAGGTTTGCGTCAGCCCGACACGCTTCCTGGTGCAGGAGCGCGTCTATGACCAGTTCGTGGCCAGCTTCACGACCCACGCCAAATCCCTGAAGGTGGGCGATGGCCTGGATGCCAGCACCAATATGGGCCCGATGGCCAATGAGCGCCGCGTGCCCCAAATGGAGGCATTGATCGCCGATGCCCGCGCCAAGGGCGCCGAGATCGCCACCGGCGGCAACCGCATCGGCAATAAGGGTTACTTCTTCGAGCCCACCGTCATCGTCGGCGCCACGCTCGACATGCGGGCGATGAATGAGGAGCCTTTCGGCCCCGTGGCCCTGATGCGCCCCTTCAAGAGCATCGATGATGTGGTGACGGAAGCCAATCGCCTGCCCTTCGGCCTGGCCAGCTATGCCTTCACCGGCAGCGGCAAGACGGTGGCGACGCTGGCGGCCGGCGTGGAAGTCGGCATGATGACCGTCAACCATCTGGGCCTTGCCTTGCCCGAGCTGCCCTTCGGCGGCGTGCGGGATAGCGGTTATGGCACCGAGGGCGGCGATGAAGCGATCGAAGCCTATCTGAACACGAAGTTCGTGACCCAGGCGGGCTTTTAGCAAGAGCTTGCCGCCCGGCTTACCCCGGGCGGCAGCTCATTTAGATTGCGCTGCGACTTGATGCTGCCATGGCGCTGCCGCTGCTTCTGCCATGGCAGACCCTCTCGCCCACCGGGCGCGGCAATGGCCGGGTTTCGACCGCGGGCCGCACTGGAGACATGCGCGCGGCAGAGGCCGGGCGTGGCCCAGCCGATGCGACGCAGCGGGCACGCAGCCAGGAGAGAACATGACCGTCACGCTGGCCGCTACGGCTGAGAGCCCCATGCCGGAGGCCTCACCGCGCGAACTCACCATCCTGATGCCCTGCCTGAACGAGGCGGCGACGCTGGCCGCCTGCATCCGCAAGGCGATGGGCTACCTGGAGCGCAGCGGCGTCCTGGGCGAGGTGCTGATCGCGGATAATGGCAGCACCGATGGCAGCCAGGAGATCGCGGCCAGCCTCGGCGCCCGCGTGTTGCCGGTGGCCGAGCGCGGCTATGGCGCGGCACTGATCGCGGGGATCCGGGGCGCGCGCGGCCGCTACGTCATCATGGCCGATAGCGATGACAGCTATGATTTCGAGAACCTGGACCCCTTCGTGGCCAAGCTGCGCGAGGGCTACGCCCTGGTCATGGGCAACCGCTTCAAGGGCGGCATCAAGCCCGGCGCCATGCCGGCCTTGCACCGCTACCTCGGCAACCCTGTGCTGACGACCATTGGCCGGGTGTTCTTCGGCAGCCCCTGCGGCGATTTCCATTGCGGCCTGCGCGGCTTCAACCGCGACGCCATCCTCAAGCTCGACCTGCGGGCGCCGGGCATGGAATTCGCCAGCGAGATGGTGGTGAAGGCCACGCTGCAAAAGCTGCGCATCACCGAGGTGCCGACGACGCTCTCACCCGATGGCCGCTCCCGCCCGCCGCATCTGCGCTCCTGGCGGGATGGCTGGCGGCATCTGCGCTTCCTGCTGGTCTTCTGCCCGCGCTGGCTGTTCCTCTATCCGGGGCTGATCCTGTTCCTCGGCGGCCTCGCCGGCATGGCCGCGCTGCTGACCGGGCCGGTGCATCTGGGCGGCGTCACGCTCGACGTGCACACGCTGCTCTATGCCTCGGCCGCGACGACGATGGGCTTCCAGCTCACCAATTTCTGGGCCTTCGCCCGCATCCATGGCGCCCGCGAAGGCCTGGTGCCCGAGCAACCCTTCCTGACCCGCTTCCTGACGCGCTTCGGCCTGGAGCCGGCGTTGTTGACGGCGCTTGGCCTTTTCGTGCTGGGCCTGCTGCTCGGCCTGGTGACGGTGGCGATCTGGGGCGTCGGCAGCTTCGGCGATCTGGGCGGCTCGGGCACCATGCGGATGGCCATTGCCTCGGTGACGACCATGCTGCTGGGGCTGCAACTGGCCACGGGCGCCTTCTTCATCGCGGTGCTGGACATGGTGCGGGCGCGGCGCTGAGGCGACGGATTCGCCGGGCGTGCAGCCCGGCCTTCAGATGCTAGAGCTTTTTCCGTTCGAAAGGGCTCACGGAAAAAGCTCCAGATCATTGAATCACGAGCATCTTTATCCGGTCAAACGATTCCGTTTGATCGGATGATGCTCTAGCAGCCTGTCGGATTCAGGCCAAAAAACAGCTTCAAACGTAATGCTGTGACCCCGTTGCGCCCAAAAAAGACCGAAGATTTCCGGAGCGCAGCCAATCGCAGGCAAAAAATTACATGAAAAGTTCCAATCCGACAGGCTGCTAGGCCATGATGCGTTCGCTTGCGCTCACTTTCATGGTCTCGCCACTGCTGAGAGCGGGATTCAACGTTTTCGGCGATTCCGCCTCAACGCATCCCGCTCTAATCTGAGCCATGGCCGAGTCCTTCATCCACCTGCACACCCATTCCGCCTATTCGCTCAGCGAGGGCGCGATCAAGGTCGAGAAGCTGCCCGGCCTGGCTCTGGCGGCCAACATGCCCGCCGTGGCGCTGACCGATACCGCCAACCTGTTTGGTGCGCTGGAATTCGCGCAATACGCCTCGGGCAAGGGCATCCAGCCCATCATGGGCTGCCAGCTCTGGCTGTCCCGCTCCGCCACCGGCGAGGAACGGCCCGAGGCGCTGCGCGCCGGCGCCGATGCCGTGGTGGCGCTGGCCATGGATGCGACGGGGCTGGACAATCTCCAGCGCCTCTCCTCGCTCGGCTGGCTGGGCGAGGATGTCTCGGGCAAGCCGGCGCTGACGCTGGACCAGATTCTGACCCATGCGCCGGGCCTGATGCTGCTGACCGGCGGCGATCATGGCCCGCTCTCCCGCCTGCTCGCGGAGGGGCGGCGCGATGCGGCGACGCGGCTGCTCGGCGCCCTGGCCGAGGCCTATGATGGCCGCCTGGTGGTGGAACTCATGCGCCACCACACCGACCGCCAGCAGGCGCTGGAGCCGGGGCTGCTGCGCCTGGCCGATGAGGCGAGGCTGCCCATCGTCGCCACCAATGACGTGTATTTCGCCGAGGCGAAGACCCATATCGCCCATGACGCGCTGCTCTGCATCGCCGAGGGCCGACTGGTCGCGGAACAAAACCGCCGCCGCGTCACGCCGCATCACTGGTTCAAGCCGGCCAGCGAGATGCGCGCGCTTTTCGCTGATCTGCCGGAGGCCTGCGACAACACGCTCGCCATTGCCCGCATGTGCGCCGTCATGGCGGAATCCAAGAAGCCGGAACTGCCCATCTGCCCCAAGGTGCAGCCTGGCCGCACCGAGGCCGAGACGGTCGCCAACATGGCCCGTGCCGGCCTCGCGCGGCGCTTCCCGGATGGGGTTCCGCCTGTCCATGCCGAGCGGCTTGAATATGAACTCGGCGTCATCGAGCAGATGGGCTTTTCGGGCTACTTCCTCATCGTGGCCGACTTCATCCAATGGGCGAAGGAGCAGGGCATCCCGGTGGGCCCTGGCCGCGGCTCGGGTGCCGGCTCCGTCGCCGCCTGGGCGCTCTCCATCACCGACCTGGACCCGCTGCGCTTCGGATTGCTGTTCGAGCGCTTCCTCAATCCCGAACGCGTCTCCATGCCTGATTTCGACATTGATTTCTGCCAGGACCGGCGGGACGAGGTGATTGACTATGTCCGCCGCGAATATGGCGCGGATCGCGTCGCGCAGATCATCACCTTCGGCAAATTGCAGGCCAAGGCGGCGGTGCGCGATGTGGGGCGCGTGCTGGGCATGCCCTATGGCCAGGTGGACAAGATCGCCAGCCTGATCCCGAACAACCCGGCCAATCCGGTGAGCCTGGGCGATGCCATCAAGGGCGAGCCGAAGCTCCAGGAAATGCGGGAAAACGACGAGGCCGTAGCCAAGCTGCTGGACACGGCGCTCCAGGTGGAGGGGCTGTATCGCAACGCCTCCACCCATGCCGCCGGCGTGGTGATTGGCCGCAAGCCGCTGATCGAGATCACCTCGATCTATCGCGACCCGCGCTCGCCCTCGCTCATCACCCAGTACTCGATGAAATACGTCGAGCAGGCCAGCCTGGTGAAATTCGACTTCCTGGGCCTCAAGACGCTGACGGTGCTGCAACGCGCGGTGCAATTGCTGAAAGCGCGCGGCATCGAGGTCGATCTCGACAAGCTGCCGCTGGATGACGAGCGCACCTATGCCATGCTGGCCCGCGGCGATGCGGCGGGCGTCTTCCAGTTCGAAGGCCAGGGCATGCGGGACTGCCTGCGCTCCATGCGCCCCGACCGCTTCGAGGATTTGATCGCCGCCGTCTCGCTCTACCGGCCAGGCCCGATGGAGAACATCCCGGCCTATTGCGCCCGCAAGCATGGCGAGAAATGGGAGGCGCCGCACCCCTCCATCCAGGACATCCTGGGCGAGACCTATGGCATCATGGTCTACCAGGAGCAGGTGATGCAGATCGCCCAGGTCATGGCGGGCTATTCGCTTGGCGGCGCCGACCTGCTGCGCCGCGCCATGGGCAAAAAGGATGCGGCGGCGATGGCGAAGCAGCGCGCCATCTTCTGCGAGGGCGCCGAGAAGAACGGCGTGCCGGCCGAAAAGGCGGGCGAGGTCTTTGACCTCATGGAGAAATTCGCCAATTACGGCTTCAACAAATCGCATGCGGCGGCCTATGCGCTGGTCGCCTATCACACGGCCTGGCTGAAGGCGAACCACCCGGTGGCGTTCCTGGCCGCCTCCATGTCGCTCGATCTGGACAAGACGGAGAAGCTTGCCTCCCATATGCAGGAGGCGTCGCGCGCAGGCATCAAGGTGCTGCCGCCGGACATCAACCGCAGCGGCGCGGAATTCGTGATCGAGGAAACCGAAGCCGGGCCCGCCATTCGCTTCGCGCTCGCCGCCATCAAGCGCGTGGGCATGCAGGCCATGCGCGAATTGGTGGCGGCGCGTGGCGCGCCCTTTACCAGCATCGCGGATTTCGCGGCGCGGGTGGACCCCAAGCTGCTGAACAAGATGCAGGTGGAGAACCTCGCCAAGGCCGGCGCCTTCGACGCGCTGGAGGGCAACCGCGCCCGCCTCGTCGCCGGTGCCGAGACGGTGCTGCGCCGCGCCCAGGCCACCGCCGAAGACCGCGCCAGCAACCAGATCGGCCTCTTTGGCGAGGTGGAGCAGGGCCCGCCCTTGCTGCGCCTGCCCGACACTCCCGACTGGCCGCAACTCGACAAGCTGGGCTTCGAGGCGGAGGCGGTGGGCTTCCACCTCTCGGCCCATCCGCTGGATGAATACAAGAGCGCGCTGCGGCGGCTCGGCACCACGCCCTCGGCCTTGATCGCGGAGCGGGTGCGGGCGGGCTCCACACGGCTCAAGCTGGCGGGGACGGTGAATGCGAAGAAGGAGCGCAACACGCGCACCGGCAGCCGCATGGCCTGGATCAGCCTCTCCGATCAGGCGGGCAGCTATGAGGTCACCTTCTTCAGCGAAGTGCTGGGCCGCTCCCGCGAGGTGCTGGAGGAAGGGACAGCCGTGCTCATCACCGCCGATGCGAAGCTGGAGGGTGAGTCGCTCCGCCTGACGGCGGCGGATGTGGAACGGCTGGACAAGGCGGCGGCCGGGGTGGGGCAGGGGATGCGGATTTTCATCGAAGCCGCGACGGCCGTCCCCTACATCCAGAGCATCCTGGAGCGTGACGGCCGCGGCAAGGGCCGCGTCAGCCTGGTGCCTCGCCTGGCGCCGGGGCAGGAGGTGGAGGTGACGCTGCCCGGCGGCTGGAATGTCTCGCCCCGGATGATGCAGGCGATGAAGCTGGTGGCCGGGGTTGCGAGTGTGGAGGAAGTGTAGGGCTCAGCGATCAGGCCGGCTTCGCCTTCGATGACTGGCCTGGCGCGGCGGGTGAGCGCTCCCTGGTGCAGAACAGCGCGATGACCGCCACGGCGAGGAGATCGTCGATGATCGCGACCGCGGTCAGGAACACCTTGAGCGAGAGCGGCACCTGCTTGCTCCGGCAGCGCCATCAGCGCGCAATCGGTCCAGTGTTGGCTGCTCGGATCCGCCACATCGACCTTGAGGAGAGAAAAACAGGGGGCGCCAGCGCTGAATTGGCGGTGATCAGGCCAAGGGCGGCGGCCACCATCAGAACAATGCCCTTCGCCCTTGAGGATGGAGCGGAACAGCGAGGGGGGCGCGCGAGGGAGCGGATGACGATGTCATCTCGCGGATCGTCTGGGAGCGGCCCGTACCAAGTCAACCGAGCCCGTCTGGCCGCGGCGAGGCTGTCAGTCCTGTTCCTTTCCCTCCTTGGCGATGAGCTTCGTCTGCGCCTGCATCCGGTCAAGGAAGCCCAGCACCAGCGCGCCGGCGACGAAAGCCATGTGGATGATGACGCCCCAGGTCAGCGCCCGATCATCCAGGCTGTCCAGATTCATGAACTTCTGGAGCAGATGGATCGAGCTGATGGCGATGATCGCCAGCGCGACCTTCAGCTTGAGATTGCCCGGATCCAGGTTGGACACCCACTCGATGCGCGAGGTGCCGCTGCCATCCACCAGCCGCGAGACCAGGCTGTCATAGGAGGAGATGGCCACCATCGCGACCAGCGAGGCGACGAGCGCGCTATCCACGAGATAGAGGATGCTGAGCAGAATCTGGTTATCATCCTGCTCGACCATGATGGTGGTGGCGAATTTCCACACCTTCGAGGCGAATTTGACGGCGTAGGCGGCGAGCGCCACGGCCAGTCCGAGATAGAACACCGCCAGGATGTAGCGGCTGGCGATCATCGCGCGGTCGAGTAGATGTTGCATGGCGCGACATTTGGCTCAAGCTGCGCCGATGGAAAAGGGGATTCTGATGATCCGACGTTTGGCGGAGGAAGGGCGGCTTTCAGGGGCGGTGATGCATGGGGGCGTCATCTATCTCGCCGGCCAGGTGGCCGATGACGCGACGCTCGATACCGAGGGGCAGACCGCCGACATCCTGGCCCAGATTGATGCGCTCCTGGCCGAGGCCGGGACCAGCAAGGCGCATCTGCTCAGCGTGCAGATCATCCTGGCGGATATCGCCGACGCACCGGCCATGAACCGCGCCTGGGATGCCTGGCTGGACCACGACAACAAGCCGGCCCGCATGACGATCCAGGCGCCGCTGGTGAACCCTGCCTGGCGGGTGGAGATCACGGGCATCGCGGCGCTCCCATGATGCCAAGGCTCTCGGCACGGCGCCGCCTGTTTCTGCCGGATCGCCGATGGCCTGTCCCGCAGCCCGATCTTCCTGCCGGTGAACGAGGCTGGCCGGTTTTCCTTCTCGGATGCGCGGCGTTTCAGCATCGTCACCCTCTCCAGGGTCGGCTATGGCGATATCCTGCCGGCGGATGAGGGCATCCGGCTGCGGGCTGCGATCCATGGGGCAATTGCTGCTGCTGTCGGGCTTTGCCGAGATCATGCCAAGCCATGGCAGCGCGGGGCGGGCCGCGGATAAATGAAACCATCTCCGGGGCGTGATTCCGCCGCAATGCGGGCCATGATGAGGGGCGTTGAACACAGGTGGCGAAAGTGACGGCATTATTGGGTGATCCCGGCTTCTGGCGCCGGAAGCGGGTTCTGGTCACGGGGGGCGCTGGCTTCCTGGGCAGCAATATCTGCCATGCCCTGGCAGGCTTGGGCGCCCGCGTCACGGCGCTCGATGCGATGATGACCGATGGCGGGGCGAACCCGGCCAATCTGGAAGGCGCCGGCGTCATGCTGGTGCGCGGCGATCTGCGCGACACGGAACTGGCCAGTCTCTGCCAGGGTGTGGATGTGCTGTTCAACATGGCGGCGCAGACCAGCCACATGGGCGGCCAGCGCGACCCGGTGTCGGATATCGCGATCAACGCCGTGGCCCAGGTGCGGCTTGTCCAGGTGATGCGCCAGGCGGCGCCCAAGGCGGCGGTGATCCATGCCTCCACCCGCCAATTCTATGGCCGCCCGATCAGCCTGCCGGTGAATGAGCTGCACCCGGTCAATCCGCCCGATGCCAATGGCGTCTCGAAATGGGCGGGCGAGCAATATTGGATGCTGGAGAACCGGGTGCTGCACCGTCCCGTCGTCGCGCTGCGCCTGACGAATTGCTATGGTCCGCGCCTGCGGATCGCCGATGCGCGGCAGACCTTCCTGGGCATCTGGATGCGGCGCCTGCTGGAGAATGAGCCCTTCGAAGTCTGGGGCGGCGCGCAGCTGCGCGACCTCGCCTTCGTGGATGACGTGACGCGCGCCTTCCTTATGGCGGCCGAGCAGGCGGGCAGCGCCGATGTCGCGGGCCATGTGTTCAACCTGGGTGGTGCGCCGCCGGTGTCGCTGCTGGAACTGGCTGATATGGTCATCGCCGCCAATGGCGGGCAGGGCAGCTTCACCATGCGCGAATTCCCGGCCGACCGCGCGCCGATTGATATTGGCAGCTATCATGCCGATGATCAGGCCTTCCGGGCCGCCACCGGCTGGGTGCCGCTGACCACGCTGGCGGACGGCCTTCGCATCAGCCTGGACTGGTATCGGGAGCGGATGAGCGATTACATATTCACCGACGCGCCCGCCTGACCGATGACCGCGGGGCCGCATGGCCCCAAGGTCTGAATCGGCCAGCCAAGTTACCGCCGCCGATGACCGCGGGGCCGCATGGCCCCAAGGTCTGAATCGGCCAGCCAAGTTACCGCCGCCGATGACCGCGGGGCCGCATGG
>CAMTUX010000055.1:0-38447 GCA_947084995.1 uncultured Roseococcus sp. | reverse complement strand
TCATCCTCAGGCAGACAGGCCTTCAGGTCGGGCGGCAGCAGGAATGCCTGGTCGCGGTTGTAGGGTACGAAGGTCGCCATGGACGCAGTCTAACGAAGCAACAACGCGACGCCATTCCGACAGGCTGCTAGAGCATCATCCGATCAAACGGAATCGTTTGACCGGATAAAGATGCTCGTGATCCAATGATCTGGAGCTTTTTCCGTGAGCCCTTTCGAACGGAAAAAGCTCCAGAGCCTGGCTGCCAGCGGTTTGCGGGCGGCCCGGTTCGGGCTGGAGGCCGCCCGTGTCCACCCTCCTCACCCTGATCCCGCCCCCTCCCGGCTCCCCTGCTGCTTGACCATCGGGGGGCCGCTTCCTACCGTCCCGCATGGCCCGACATCACTTCCGCCCGACCCGCTATCACAACACGCTCGGCACGGCCGAGCCCTGCCTGCACATCGCCGATGGCGATACGCTGGTGACGGATACGGTGGATGCCTCGGGCCTCGACGCGACGGAGACGGCCGTCGCCAGCCGCCCCAACCCGATGACCGGCCCCTTCTTCGTCGAGGGTGCCGAGCCTGGCGATACGCTGGCGGTCGAGATCATTCGCCTCACGCCCAACCGCCGCACCGGCTGGACCTATTCGCCCCTCGCGCTCACCGTGCTCGACCCCGCGGCCATCCTGACCCGGCCCGGGCAGGAGCGCGCGATCTGGGAGATCAACGCCAATGAGGGCAAGGTGCGCCTGCAGGACACGCCGCCCGGGCTGGAGGGCTTCGCCCCGCCTCTCGCGCCGATGATCGGCTGCTTCGGCGTGGCACCGGCGGGGGGCGAGGCGATTTCCACCGCCACCAGCGGCCCGCATGGCGGCAACATGGATTACCGCCGCTTCGCGCCGGGGACGACGGCCTGGTTCCCAGTCTCGGTGCCGGGGGCGCTGTTCTACCTGGGCGATGGCCATGCCTGCCAGGGCGATGGCGAAATCACCGGCACGGGCATCGAGACCTCCTTCGAGATGGAGCTGCGGCTCTCCGTGCTGAAGCGCCGCATCACCTGGCCGCGCGCCGAGACGGCGGAGGACATCATCACCATCGGCAATGCCCGCCCGCTGGACCAGGCGCTGCAACACGCGACGACCGAGATGCAGCGCTGGCTGGGCGAGGATTACGGCCTGGATGCCCGCGCCGCGAGCTACCTGATGGGGATGGTGGTGCGCTACGATGTCGGGAACGTCTTCAACCCGGCCTATACGGTGGCGTGCCGGATCGCGAAGAAGTGGTTGAAGCGGGGGTGAGCCCGCCCGCTCTTTCCGGCCGTTGCGTGACCCCCAGCCGCGGCAAGCCGGGTTTCAGCAGGCGCACATCCTGTGGCGCTACCCGCCAAGACCGCCCGCGCCGATTCGTTCCAGATAACGATCAAAGAGCGGCCCCAGGCTGTTGATGGGCTCATTCAACGTTGCGGCCACATCGGCCGATCGGTAGGACCCCTTGGCCACCCATGGCGAAGACGTATTCGCGCTCCTTCGGGATCAGGCGGTCGAAGCGGACGCGAAAAAAACCTTCATCGAGACGTCGGATGGCGGCCGATGAGGCCTGCGCCTGGTCATCGGCGTCGATGGGCGACGCATCGGCAATGTTCCAGACTTGGCAGCCCCATTCCTGGATAAAATATGGATTGCAACCAGGGTCTTGTCCAGGATCGCCTGCCGACCGGTGAGTTCCGGGGGTTGGGATCCAGCGCCTGGCGCGAAAGTTTTGCGAACCTCGTCCATGGGCCGAATTTTATCGAATTTATAGCCGCCGTATAACAACGTCGCGATATACGAGCATAAAATAGATATGAACTTCCCTCACCCCCGCTTGCGAAGCACCAGCGTCGCCCAGGGGTCCAGGCTGATCCGCCGCTCCAGCACCAGCCCGGCGCGCTGGTGCGCCGCCAGCACCATTCGCACCTGCTTGCCCAGCAAGCCGGCCAGGATGGCCGTGCCGCCCGGCCTCAGATGCGCCGCCAGGTCGCAGGCCATGGCGCAAAGCGGGCGGGCCAGGATATTGGCGAAGATCAGGTCATAGGGCGCGCCGCGCTTGATGGCGCGGTGATTGTAGCCAGTGGCGAGGATGGCGCGGAAGCTGGGTTTCAGCCCGTTCATCTTCG
The DNA here is from genome assembly GCA_947084995.1 of uncultured Roseococcus sp. Classification (GTDB taxonomy): domain Bacteria; phylum Pseudomonadota; class Alphaproteobacteria; order Acetobacterales; family Acetobacteraceae; genus Roseococcus. Next base: position 36,311 of record CAMTUX010000055.1, on the reverse strand, counting down.
CGTTTTCCTCGGCCACGCGGACGGACCACGGGTCAATATCCGTGGCCAGCGCCTTCACATGCCAAAGCTTCGCTGCGCCCATCGCCAGGATGCCGCTGCCCGAGCCGACATCCAGCACGCGCCGCGCCCCTCGCGGCGGAGCCGCGAAGATACGCCGTCTCGGCAGGCGTTCCAGCGCCATCAGGCAGCCCTGGGTGGAGGCATGCTCGCCCGAGCCGAAGGCGAGGCCGGCATCCAGGGTCAACGCGATGCGCCCATAGGTGGGGCGGGGCGCGACATGCGTGGGTCGGATCAGGAAGCGGCGGCCGATATCCTGCTCGGGGAAGGCCTCCACGGTGCGGGCCAGCCAGCCATCGGATTCCGTCAGCGCGCGGGTCATCGGCGCCTCGTGCCCGGTCAGGCCGGCGGCCAGTGCCAGGCCGGCTTGCAGCGCATCCTGGTCGGCCAAAGTGTCCCGCACGGCTTCGATGCGCCAGTGATCCGTCGCCTCGTCGTGATACAGCGCGACGGTGATGCTCACGGCCAGCAGCGCCGCCTCATAGGCCGGCACCGCGTCTTCCGGCAGTTGGTCCAGCACGAGGGTCTCAAGCTGGGCAGGATGTTTTTTCATCACGGCTCTTATCGAAGGAAGATGCGGGAAGCGGGCTGCCCGATCTAGGCGGGTTCCACGAAGCGATCCAGCACGCGCTTGACGCCGGCCTTCTCGAACTCGATCTCCAGCTTGTCATCCTCCACCGCCAGCACGCGTCCATAGCCGAACTTGGTGTGGAAGACGCGCGTGCCCCGCGCGAAGGCCTTCTCGCGTTCCGGCCGCTGGTCCACTTCCCACGCGCCCGCCTCGATCACGCGCGGGCGGCGTTGCGAGGAAAGCGGCGTTCCGGCGGAAAACACGCTGGCGGGCAGGCGCGGTGCCTGCGTCATCCCGCCTTCGCGCAGCACTTCGCTCTCCGGCAATTCATCCAGGAAGCGCGAGGGGATGGAGCTCACCCAATTGCCATAGATGCGCCGATTGGCGGCATGGCTGATGGTGCAATGCTTGCGCGCCCGCGTGATGCCGACATAGGCGAGGCGGCGTTCCTCCTCCAGCGACTTGGCGCCGCCCTCATCCAGGCTGCGCTGCGAAGGGAACAGGCCTTCCTCCCAGCCTGGCAGGAACACCATGTCGAATTCCAGGCCCTTGGCGGCGTGCAGCGTCATGATGCCCACCTTCTGGCCCTCGGAATTATCGTCATTCTCCATGACGAGGGCGATGTGTTCGAGGAAGGCGCCGAGCGTCGCGAAATCGCCCATCGCGCGCAGCAGCTCCTTCAGATTGTCCAGCCGCCCGGCGGATTCGATGCTGCGATCGGCCTTCCACATCTCGATATAGCCGCTCTCCTCCAGCACCTGGGCTGCGATGACGACATGGCCTTCGCGCCCCAGCCCGGCATTCCAGCGCGTCAGGTTCTCCAGCAATTCGCGCAGGGCGCCGCGCGGGCGGGGGCGGATGGCGTCGGTCTCGCAAAGGCGCTGGGCGGCGACCCGCAGAGGCATCTGCTCCTCGCGCGCCAGCTTGTGCATGGCGGCCATGGCGGTGTCGCCCAGGCCACGCTTGGGGGTGTTCACGATGCGCTCGAAGGCCAGGTCATCGGCGGGTTGCGACATGGCGCGGAAATAGGCGATGGCATCGCGGATTTCCGCGCGCTCGTAGAATTTCGCGCCGCCGAAGACGCGATAGGGAATGGCCAGCGTGACCAGCCGCTCCTCGAAGGCGCGGGTCTGGAAGCCGGCGCGCACCAGGATGGCGATCTCGCTGAGATTTTGCCCGCCTCTCCGGGCCTCCTCGATGCGGGCGCCCACCATCCGGGCCTCCTCCTCGCTGTCCCACAGGGAGACGATGCGCACCCGCTCGCCCGAGGCATCGGCGCGGCCGGAGCGCAAGGTCTTGCCCAGGCGCCCCTCATTGCGCGCGATCAGTCCCGAGGCGGCGGCGAGGATGGGGCGGGTGGAGCGGTAATTGCTCTCCAGCCGCACGATCACGGCGCCGGGGAAGTCCCGCTCGAAGCGGAGGATATTTTCGATCTCGGCGCCGCGCCAGGAATAGATGGACTGGTCATCATCGCCGACGCAGCAGATGTTCTTGTGGCCCTGCGCCAGAAGCCGCAGCCAGAGATACTGCACCAGGTTCGTGTCCTGGTACTCATCCACCAGGATGTAGCGGAACAGGCGATGATAGCTCGCCAGGATTTCGCTGTTGGTGCGGAGGATCTCGGTGATGTGCAGCAGCAAATCGCCGAAATCACAGGCGTTGAGCGCGATGAGCCGGGCCTGGTAGGCGGCGTAGAGCTTTTCCGCGCGGTTATTGGCGTAGTCCGAGGTCTCGGCCACGGGGATGCGGTCGGGCGTCAGGCCGCGATCCTTCCAGCGCTGGATCACGCCCATCAGCCCGTTGGGCGGCCAGCGCTTGAGGTCCACGCCCTCGGCTTCCATCACCTGCTTCAGCAGGCGCGCCTGGTCATCCGTGTCGAGAATGGTGAAGCTGGAGGTCAGGCCCACCAGCTCCGCATGGCGGCGCAACATGCGCGCGGCGAGCGCATGGAAGGTGCCGAGCCACAGCCCCTCGGCGGGGCGATTCAGGATGGCGCCCACGCGCTCGCGCATTTCGCGCGCCGCCTTGTTGGTGAAGGTGACGGAGAGCACCTGGTGCGGCTGGGCGCGGCCCGTCATCAACAAATGCGCGAATCGGGTGGTGAGCACCCGCGTCTTGCCGGTGCCGGCGCCGGCCAGCACGAGCAAGGGCCCGTCCAGCGTCTCGACAGCCGAGCGTTGCTCCGGGTTGAGCCGGGCGAGATAGTCTTGCGAGGGGGTGGCCCCAGGGGCGTATGGTGCTGACACGCCAAGCCCTATAGAACATCCGGCGAACGCCACCAACCACGCAGGACATTTGGACCACACACGCCGCTTCCTGGAATGGTCCGCCCGGCACGGGGCCGCGCTGCTGGCCGCGAGCATCTTCGCCGGCCTGTTCCTCCCACCGCTGGCCGCCCTGTTCCGCGACGTCATCACCCCCGTGGTGTTCATCCTGATGGTGCTGGTGCTGCTGCGCGTGGACCCCGCCCAGGTGCTGACCTATCTGCGCCGGCCGCTGCTGGTCGTGGCGCTGCTGGCCTGGCTGCTGATCGGCACGCCGCTGCTGGCCTGGGCGGTGCTGACGGCACTCGGCATCACCGGGCCGCTGGCCTATGGCCTGGTCATCGCGGCGACGGGCTGCGCCGCCACCTCCTCGCCCGCCTTCGCCCGCATGGTCGGGCTGGATGGGGAGATCGCCTTCGTGGTGGCGGTGCTCTCCATCCTGCTGATCCCGCTGACGGCGCCGCCTTTGGCGCTCGGGCTGCTTGGCATTGACCTGGCGATCACCATGACCGGGCTGATGCTGCGCCTGGCGCTGGTGGTGCTGCTGCCGCTGGTGATTTCCATCGGCATCCGGCGCGTGGTGGCGCCCGAGAAGCTCAATCACTGGGGCCGCGCGGTGGATGGCGCGGTGGTGCTGCTGGTGGTGTTCTACGGCTTCGGCGTGATGGATGGCGTGCTGGCGCGGATGCTGCTGGAGCCGGGCTTCATCTTCACGGGCGTGGCGATGGCCTTTGGCGGCATGCTGGCCATGAACGCCGTCACCGCGCTCGTCTTCATGGGCTTTGGCCAGAAGCTGGCGCTTTCAGCCGGGCTGCTCGCGGGCAACCGCAACATGGCGCTGTATCTCGCCGTGCTGCCGGAGACGACGGACCCCGGCATCCTGCTATTCTGCGTGCTATGCCAGTTTCCGCTGTTTCTCAGCCCTTTTCTCCTGAAGCCGCTCTATGAGCGGATCAGGAACTGGTAGCCGGTATCAGGGCGCGCGCAAGGCCGCGGTAATGTCTCGGATGAAGGCGCGCGGATCGGCCGCTGGCGGGTCCCGCCGCGGCATGGAGACGCGCAGGCGCAGCAATTGCCCCCCCGCCGCGCCGACGCAGGTGGTGCTGGTGACGGCCGTGCGGCCATAGGCGCCTTCCAGGTCGGCGCAGCGGAACAGCGGCGCGCCGGGCGGCTGCTCGCTCTCCTGCACCAGGCGCAGGCGGCGATGCGGGCCGGAGCCGCGCTGGGCGGCCGTCACCATGCGCTGGTACTCATCCTGCACGACCAGGCTGCCTGGCCCATCGGGCGGCGCCACGGCGGGCGGACGAAGCACCTGCACGAATCCCGCGGCGGTGCGGCCAGGGGTTGCGAAGGGAACCTCGACGCCCGCCAGGGGCTGCTCGATCGTCGCGGTCATGCCGCGCTGGAAGCTGCCGGCCTGGGCCGGCAGGCGCTCGGCCAGCCGGGCGGGGGCGGAGACGACGGGGACGGGGGCGGTGGTGACGGTGTCACCGCCCTCGCCCGCGCAAGCCGCGAGGAGCAGGAGCGTCAAGCCGGCCGGAACGGGCATCCATCGGCGCGCCCGCGTTGCGATGGAGATGGTCGCGATATGGGGCATCGTCACGACGCCGCGCGCCGCAAGGGCAGGTGGCGCGCAAGGCCGGGGCTCGGGCCGAATGATGATTCCGGACACTGGCTGCCGGCCTTGCCCCCGGCGGCATCGGCGGGGATATGCGCGAATTTCGTCATTCTAGGGTTTCCCGAAGTGAACTGGCGGGCAAACTAGCCGGTCCTGGCGCAACTGTCTTTGGCCAGAGATTAAAGCTCCGCCAGGACGGGGTTCAATGCCTGTCGCGCGGTTCCATGCCGCGCTGCATGTCGGCGCGGCGGCGGACGCTCAGCGCCGCCTCCCCGAACAATGCCGCCACCGCGGCCAGGATAGCGACCTGGATCAGTGTGGCGCCGGCCCACATCCAGGCCGGGAAGACGCCCGGCAGGGCCAGATAGCCCAGCGGCAGCATCAGGTAGGCGTAGGACCCCGGCACGACGCCAGTGACCTCGTTGGTGCCGGACCAGATCATGTCGCCAGCGACATAGAGGATGATGATCAGGCCAACCCAGGCGATCCAGCGATGCTTGTTCAGCAGGTTCGCGATGAAGGTCGCTGCCACGCCCATCAGCACCACCGAAATGGCAAGGCCCACGATCAGCACATAGGGGTGGTCCTTCGCGGCGCCGGCCACGGCCAGGACGTTGTCCAGGCTCATCGAGATGTCGGCGATCAGGATCTGCGTGATGGCCTGGCGCAAGGTCTTGCGCGGCGAGCCGTCAGGATTGGTCGTTGCATCGCCGATGCCATCGCCTTCAGCGGAATGACTGCCACCGTCACGCAACTCGCGATACATCTTCCAGCAGACCCAGAGCAGCAGCACGCCGCCCGCCAGGGTGATGCCCACGATCGAGAGAAGCTGCACGGTGATGCTGGCGAAGGCAATTCGCATCACGGTGGCCGCGATGATGCCCCAGAGGATGGCCTTCTTGCGCTGATCGGGCGGCAAGCCGGCGGCTGCCATGCCAACAACGATTGCGTTATCCCCCGCGAGGACAATATCAATCATCAACACTTGCATGAGCGGTACAAACCATTCAGGCATGGTGGCATCCTTCAAAAATAAATTTGATGTAATTTCAAATATCGATCCTGGCGCAGCTACTTGTTTGGCAGAGGAAGCGGCGCGCGCCAAGCCCGCTTGTCCGGATTTGCCGCAGGCGGCAAACGTAGCCTCCGCGTTGTTGAAGAGGCTCCGATGGTCCCCCGTTATTCCCGCCCCGCCATGGCCGAAATCTGGTCCCCCGAGGCGCGCTATCGCATCTGGTTCGAAATCGAGGCGCTGGCGGCCGATGCCATGGCCGAGATCGGCACCATCCCGGCCAGTGCCGCGGCCTCCATCCGCCACGGCGGCGCGCCGCGCATGGCCGCCATGGGCGCGGCCGATGTGGAACGCATTGACGAGATCGAGCGCGTCACCCGCCATGACGTCATCGCCTTCCTGACCTGGCTGGGTGAAGGCATCGGCGAGGATGCGCGCTACCTCCACCAGGGCCTCACCAGCAGCGATGTGCTGGACACCTGCCTCGCCGTGCAGATGACGCGGGCGGCGGATTTGCTCATCGCGGATGTCGAGGCCGTCATGGCCGCGCTGCGGATGCGCGCCATGGAGCATAAATACACCCCCACCATCGGCCGCAGCCACGGCATCCATGCCGAGCCCACCAGCTTCGGCCTGAAGCTCGCCGGGCATTACTGCGAATTCGCCCGCAACCGGGAGCGTCTGGTCGCGGCGCGCGCGGAAGTCGCCACCTGCGCCATTTCGGGCCCGGTCGGCACCTTCGCCAGCGTGGACCCGCGCGTGGAAGCGCATGTGGCAAAGCATCTCGGCCTCGCCATCGAGCCGGTCAGCACCCAGGTCATCCCGCGCGACCGCCACGCAGCCTTCTTCGCCACGCTGGCCGTGGTGGCCGGCGCGGTCGAGCGGTTGGCGACAGAAGTCCGCCACCTGCAGCGTTCGGAAGTGCGCGAGGCGGAAGAATTCTTCCATGCCGGGCAGAAGGGCAGTTCCTCCATGCCGCATAAGCGCAACCCGGTGCTGAGCGAGAACATCACCGGCCTGGCTCGCCTGGTGCGCGGCTACGCGATGCCCGCGCTGGAGAACATCACGCTTTGGCATGAGCGCGACATCAGCCATTCCAGCGTGGAGCGCGTGATCGGCCCGGATGCGACCATCGCGCTGGATTTCGCGCTGATGCGGCTGGCCGGCATGATGGAAAAGCTGACCGTCTATCCCGTGCGGATGACCGAGAACCTGGAAGGCCTCGGCGGCGTCGTGCACAGCCAGAAGGTGTTGCTGGCCCTGACCCAGGCCGGCCTCTCGCGCGAGGACAGCTACGCCGCCGTGCAACAGGCCGCGATGGCGACCTGGCTGAAGCTCGGCCAAGCGGATGTGAGGAGCTTTGCGGAAAACCTGCTGGCGCGGCCCGAGGTGGCCGCGGTGATGGATGCCCCAAGGCTCCAGGCCGTGATGGACCCGCAACTCGACTTCCGCCATGTGGACACGATCTTCACGCGCGTCTTTGGGGTTTCGTGACGGCGCTCTACCTCGACGCCGATGCCTGCCCGGTACGCGACGAAGCGTTCCGGGTGGCGCAGCGTTTGGGGCTGCACACGCATGTCGTCTCCAACGGCGCGCGGGGCATCCTGCTGCCGGACAGCCCGCTGATCCATCGCGTCATCGTGACCGAGGGCGCCGATGCAGCGGATGACTGGATCGCTGATCGCATCACGCCCGCCGATGTCTGCGTGACGCAGGATATTCCGCTGGCGGCCCGCTGCCTGGAGAAGGGCGCGCGCGCGCTGAACTCGAAAGGCCATCGCTGGACGCTGGAAAATATCGGCAATGCCCTGGCCGGGCGCGCGGTGGCCGAGCATCTGCGCTCTACCGGCGCACGCACCGGCGGGCCTTCAGGGATGACGCCGCAGGATCGCTCGCGCTTTCTCTCGGAGTTGGACACGCTGCTGCGCGCGGCGATGCGGCCGGCGCCACCCAGCCTCAGGGTGCCGCCCGGCGGGTTTTGATGCCGACTTCAAAATGACCCGGATTTCACCTTGCTTCCGCCATGAGCCAGGTGCCCCATATCGAGGATAACGGCAGGAATCACGGGCCTGGGGCCCGGCTGGTGTGATTGGCCGCCCCACATGATTCGACCGTGCCCCCCCTGCCTCAGTGCCCATGCCGAGGCGCCACGGGGAGGGACATGCAATGCGAGCGCTTCGCGCCATCATGATTCTGGGCACGGTGGCAGCCTTGATGGGCTGCGTGCCCGCCTATGTCGATGGGCCGGTCTATGGCAGGGGCTATGGCTATGTCGCGCCGCGCTATTTTGCTCCAGCGCCGCGATTCTATGCGCCGCCTCGCCATTTTGGCGGCGGCTATGCTCGGGGCTGGCATGGGCGGGGCGGCTAGAGCATTGAATCACGAGCATCTTTATCCGGTCAAACGATTCCGTTTGATCGGATGATGCTCTAGAGAGGTTTCGCCGGAGGCGAAGACGGTAAGTCGCTCCTACCAGGATTACTGCTTTGACGAATTTTCCGAGTCGCCTTGCAAAGCTGCATGGCTCGAAAATGCACTGACGCCATCATCGCGCCATGCTGATCCTGTTATCTGGGCCGATCCAAGGAGGTTCCTCCGATGCGCCAACTCTACCGCTTGATGATCGCCGCCTCCCTCGCCCTCGGCGCGCTGCTGCCGGATGCGGCCGAGGCGCAATATTGGAACAAGCCGGGCTATGGCTATGCGCCGCCGCCGCCGGTCTATTACGTCCCGCCACGCCCGGCCTTCCTGCCGCCGCCATTCTACTTCGCGCCCCCACCGCCGCGTTACTACGCACCGCCGGCCTATTACGCGCCGCGCCCATATTACGGCCGCCCTCACCCTGGGCATCGCCGCCACTGGTAGGTTGAGCCCCCTCGCCTCAGGCGAGGGTTTCCGCCATCCGCTCAGGCGGGAGAGAGAGGAATGCGCGCGCGCCAATGCCCGGCGCCGCCTCGATCACCAATTCGCCGCCATGGGCACGCAACAATGAGCGCGCCAGCGAAAGCCCGAAGCCCAAGCCGCGCGAACGATCCGCCGCGCCATCATGCGCGATCGGCGCCAAATCCTCGATGGGGAGGCCCACACCCTCATCCTCGATGACGATGGAGGCGGCATGCGGTCGCAGATCGGCCCGGATATCAATCACATCCGCCTCGGAGGTGGCGCGGGCCGCGCGGCCCAGCACCTGCACCAGGGCGCCACGCAGGGCGCGGCGATCCGCCGTGACGACCAGGTTTTCGATGGCGGGCGCGATGCGCCAATGCCGCTTGCCCGGGCCAAGCTGCGCGCTGGCAATGGCCACCGCCTCCCGCAGGATCGGGGCCAGGGGGAAGCGCTCCTCCTGCAGGCCACGGGCGGGCACGGCGCCGCCGACATCCTCCGCCGCCGCATCGGCCAGGGCCAGGAGGTGCCGCGCATCCCCCTCAAAGGCGCGACCAGCACCGCCGCCCTCAGGCTGCGCGGCAAGCGCTTGGGCGCGGCCCAGCAGCGCCAAGCCCATGCTGTTGAGATCACGCGAGAGCAGCCCGAAGCTGCGGCGCCGCGTTTCCGCCAGGGCGCGCTGCGTCGTCAGCTCCAGCGCAAGCCGCGAAGCGCGGGTAAGGCTGCCAATCGTGGCGAGGCCGCCAGCAACGGCAAGGACAGCGAGGGTGACGTGGACGATGTCGATCATGAGCCAATGCTGCCCCGATTCGAGTTAACACCCGGTAAACACTGTTTTGGACGAATCCAATAAAGTATTTCCGAGATGCGCCAAATTCACGCAGCGATCTGATTCAAAAAGATTCTTGCGCCGCCCCCCGGCCGCGCAGCCTGACGAGCACCGCACAAAAAATGCCGCGAATCGGGCTTATCGCCCGATTCGCGGCATCACGATGCTCAGCCTCAATCAGAAGGGGGGCGGCCAGGGGGATGCCCTGGCCCAGCCGTCTCAGGCAGCGGCCTTCTTGGCCTGGGCGCGCAGGATGCGGCGCTTCAGGACCAGCGCCTCGGGGGGCAGGTTGCGCGGCTTGGTCGTCATCAGGAATGCGTCAATGCCGCCATTATGCTCGATGGTGCGAATGCCATTCGTGGTCAGCCGCAGCTGGATCGAAGTGGCGAGCACGTCGGAGTAGAACGAGGTTTCCTGCAGGTTGGGCAGGAAGCGCCGACGGGTCTTGTTGTTCGCGTGGCTGACATTGTTGCCAGACATAACGCCCTTGCCGGTGATGCCGCAGCGGCGAGCCATGGTGATAATCCTGCAAACTGGGCGCGCACGGGACTGCCGGCGCGGATGGAAATTGGAGCGCGGCGTATGCGGCAGCCCGTGCGATGAGTCAAGCCGGCGCGCCCGGCTCAACCCTTCGGTAATGTCGGCAATTGCCGCAACTCGCCGGCCTCCACGCTGGCCAGCGCCTGGCGCAGCACGCCCGCGATGGAACGGTCATCCATGCTGCGGGACAACAGACCCAAGGCCCCTCCCAGCAAGGCGGAAGCGGCCGAGATCGGCGCGATCTGCTGCTCCAACATATACTCGATCGCCTTGTCCACGACGGATCCCGCGTGGCTCAGATCCTCGGGGGCATCCCCATCCGCAGATTGCATTTCGACAACTCCAATATTCTCAGCCAGATGGGGCCTGTCGGGCAGGCAGGAAAGGGTCCGAAAATTAAGGCTTTGTCATGCGCGCCTCGCCCGCCTGGCGCGCGCTCACCCCGCTGCCGAACTCGGCCTGGGCCTGGGCCAGCGCAGCCGCCTCGGCCGCGGCCACCGCCTCGGACTGGCGGCGCCACATCTCGGCATAGAGGCCATCGGCGGCGATCAGCGCGCCATGCGTGCCGCGCTCGGCGATGCGGCCATCCTCCAGCACGATGATCTCATCGGCCTCCACCACGGTGGACAGGCGGTGCGCGATGACCAGCGTGGTCCGCCCGCGCGAGACGTCGCGCAATGCGTGCTGAATTTCCTGCTCGGTGCGGGTGTCCAGCGCGCTGGTCGCCTCGTCCAGGATGAGGATGCGCGGGTTCTTGAGGATGGTGCGCGCGATGGCCACGCGCTGCTTCTCACCGCCCGAGAGCTTCAGGCCACGCTCGCCCACGCGGGTCTTGTAGCCATCGGGCAGCTTGAGCACGAAGTCATGCACCTGGGCGAGGCGCGCGGCCTCCTCCACCTCCGCATCCGTGGCGCCGGGCCGGCCATAGGCGATGTTGTAGCGGATGGTGTCGTTGAACAGCACCGTGTCCTGCGGCACCACGCCGATGGCGCGGCGCACGCTGTCCTGCGTCACACTTCGCAAATCCTGGCCGTCGATCCGCACCGCGCCGCCGGACACGTCATAAAAGCGGAACAACAGGCGTGAGATGGTGGATTTGCCTGCCCCGGTGGGGCCGACAATCGCCAGCATCCGGCTTGGTGCCACTTCGAAGCTGACGCCCTTCAGGATTTCGCGGTCCGGCCGGTAGGCGAAGCGCACATCCTGGAAGGCGACGGCGCCGGCACTGACGACGAGGTCCGGCGCGCCCGGCGCATCCGCGATCTCGGCCGGCACATCGAGCAGGAGAAACATCTCCTCCATGTCGGTCAGGCCCTGCTTGATCTCGCGATAGGCGAAACCCAGGATGTTCAGCGGCAGATAAAGCTGGATGAGATAGGCATTCACCATGACGAAATCGCCCACCGTCATCGTCCCGCCCGCGATGCCCTGGCCGGCCAGCAGCATCACGATGGTCAACCCCGCCGCCATGATCGCCGCCTGGCCGGCATTGAGCATGTTCAGCGTCGTCTCGGAGCGCACATAGGCGCTCTCGTAGCGCGTCAGGCTTTCGTCGTAGCGGCTCGCCTCGTGGCGCTCATTGTTGAAGTATTTCACCGACTCGTAGTTCAAGAGGCTGTCCACCGCCTTGGTGTTCGCCTCCTGGTCCGTGTCGTTCATCACGCGGCGGAAGGCCAGGCGCCAATTGGTGAAGATCAGCGTGAAGGCGATATAGGCGCCGATGGTGATCAGCACCGTCAGCGCGAAGGACAGCGCGAACATCCACCACAGGATGGCCGCCACCAGGAAGATCTCCACGATGGTCGGCAGGATGTTGAACAGCATGAAGTTCAGCACGATGGCGATGCCGCGCGTGCCGCGCTCGATCACGCGCGAAAGCCCGCCCGTGGCGCGATCCATGTGGAAGCGCATGGAGAGCGCATGCATGTGCCGGAAGACACTCAGCGCCACCCGCCGCGCCGCCCGCGCCTGCACCTTGGCGAAGACCGCATTCCGCAATTCCGCCAGCGCCGAGGACATGACGCGCAGCAGCCCGTAGCCGATGACCAGCGCCACCGGGATGGCCAGCATCGCCCCCATGCCATCCTTGGGCGCCAGCGCATCCACCGCGCGGGCATAGGCGATGGGCACCAGCACATTCGCGGCCTTGGCTGCCACCAGGCAGATCACCGCGAGGATCACGCGAATCTTGAGGCCGCGCTCTCCCTCCGGCCACAGGTAAGGCAGGATGGTGCGGAGGGTGCGGCCGTGATTCGTCGTGTTCGCGCTCATGCCTTCCATGTGGCGCGGGATGCGGGATTTGGGAACCGTTGCCCTTTTCGGAAGGCGCCCTGGCTGCCACATGCGGGGCATGAGCAAAAACCTGTATCGGCACATCGAGGCCTGCAACAACCTGCCCTCGCCCGCGCATCTCCTGCCCTTCCATTTCGGCGCGGAGCAGGTGGGCTGGGTCTCGGCCGAGCTGGCCCATGCGCTGACCTTCCGGCCAGCGGACTTCCATTTCGAGGGCCGCGGCGTCGCCATGGCCGGGCGGCTGCGCGGCGCGGGAAGCCGCAGCGATGCCCTGGCGGAGGCCGGGCGCTTACTGGCGAAGCAAGGCTTCGGCCGCGTGCGGGGCGAGTTGTTCGACATCCGCGCCACCGCCGATGGCCCGGTGCTCGGCACGCTGGATCGCGGGCTGATCCCGCAATTCGGCGTGATCGGCCAGGGGGTGCATCTGAACGGGCTGGTGCGACGCCCCCCTGGAAAGGATGGTGGGCTGCATGTCTGGGTGGGCGTGCGCGCCCGCGACAAGGCCGTGGCGCCCGGCCAGCTCGACAATCTCGTGGCCGGCGGCATCCCGGCCGGGCTGGATGCCGAGGAATGCCTGCTGAAGGAGGCGGGTGAGGAAGCTTCGCTGCCGCCCGAACTCGCTGCCCAGGCGCGAAGGACCGGGCGCATCTCCTACATCCTGACCAATGATGAAGGCCTGCGGCGCGATGTCCTGCACGTCTATGACCTGGAGCTGCCGGAATCCTTCACCCCCAGGCCCAATGATGACGAGGTGGAGCGCTTCGAGCTGTGGCCCGCCCCCCGCCTGCTGGAGGCGCTGCGCGAGACGGAGGACATCAAGTTCAACGTCAACCTGGTGCTGATGGACCTCTTCCTCCGCGAAGGCCTGATTGACCCCGATGGCGCGGAGGGTCGCGCGCTGCGGGAGGGGTTGCACCAGGGTCCCTGAAGCACCCAACCGTCCAGCCGGTATAGTTGTTCTTGACATACCGTCCAGCCGGTATAGTCCTCGCGGATGCTTGATGCGTCCCCCCTGCCTGATGCCCGCACCCGAATCCTCGATGCCGCCGAAAGCATCGTCCAGGCCAAGGGCGTTCCCGCCCTGACGCTGGAGGCCGCGGCCCGCGCCGCCGGCATCTCCAAGGGCGGGCTGCTGTATCATTTCGCCTCCAAGGAGGCGATGTTGAGTGGGCTGGTCGCGCGGCTGGCGGATTCCGTCCGAATGGATTTCGACGCCGTTCTCGCCGCGCAATCCGGCCCCTGCCCGGCCAGCCGCGCCGTCCTCGCCTGGGCCTTCGACCACCCGGACCAGGTCTGCGAGGAGCATCAGCGCGCCGGCGCCGTCTTCCTCGCCGTCTTCCATCACGATCCAGCCATGTTGGGGCCGATCCGCGCCGTCTTCGCCCATATGAGGAACCATCTGCGCGCCGATGCCCTGCCGCCCGGCGCCGCGCTGACGATCATGGCCGCGAGCGACGGCCTGTTCTTCGGCCAACTCTTTGGCATGTACGAACAGACCGAGGAGGACCGGCAGGGCATCCGCGCCGCGCTGGAAAGCCTTGTGACAGGGCCAGGCGCATGAACCGCAAGCTGCTTCTCGGCCTGGGCCTGCTCGCCGCCGGTGGGGGGTATTATGTCTATGCGGGCCAGACGCCGCCGCCGCCGCCCGCGCCAGTGCTCACCAGCCCCGCCATTCCCATGGGCGTCGGCGCCTTGGGCCGCGTCGAGCCCGCCTCGCGCATTCGCAAGCTGAACCAGCCGGGCGGCATGGCCGTGACGCGGCTGGAACGCATCTTCGTGACCGAGGGCGATCTCGTCACCCAGGGCCAGCTCCTCGCCGAATTCGCCGATGCCCGCCTGAAGGACGCCGCCGCCCAGCAGGCCGAGGGCCATCTCGCCGAACTCCGCGCAGCGCTGGCGCGCGTGCGCGAGGCCGGACGCCCGAGCGAGGTCGCCGCCCAGCGCGCCCGCATCGCCGCCATCACCGCGCAGGAGGAGATCGCCCGGCGCGAATCCAACCGGACCGACCGGCTGGTTCCCTCCGGCGCCGGCTCCGCGGCGGCGGCCGAGCGCAATCGCTTCATGCTGCTCCGCCTCTCCGCCGAACGCGCCCAGGCCGAGGCCGAATTGCAAACCCTCTCCACCCCGCGCGATGAGGATCTGCGCCTCGCCGAGGCGCGCCTGGCCGCGGCCGAAGCCGCCCTGGCCAAGGCGCGCGCCGATGCCGAACTGGCCCGCGTGCGCGCCCCCATCGCCGGCACCATCATCCGCGTCTTCGCCCGCCCCGGTGACCAGGTGGGCAGCGAAGGCCTGCTGGACATGGCGGACCTGACCCGCATGGATGTGGTCGCCGACGTCTTCGAGACCGATCTGGGCCGGCTGCGGCCCGGCATGCTGGCCGATATCAACATCCCCGGCGAGCGGCAGCGCGTGACGGCGACGGTGCGCGAGATCGGCTGGCAAGTCCGCCGCACCACCCAGGCCGGGACAGACCCCGTGGCGGCGGTGGATAGCCGCACCGTGGAAGTCCGCCTCACCCTCTCGGAGGAGGGCGTTGCCCTGCTCCAGCGTCGCACCGGCATGCAGGTGCAAGTGGCCATCCGCGCCAGCAACGCGCCGGTGGCCGCCCGATGAACCAAATGGTGAGCACCGAGAAATTCCTGCCCTGGGCGCCGGAACTGACAGGCGAGCCGATGCCGCCCGCACCCAAGCCAAAGCCTGGGCCGGGCGCCTTCCTCGCGCTGCCGCTGCGCCTCGCCTGGCGGCAATTGCGGGCGGAGAAGTCGCGCCTGGCCGCCGCCATGGCGGGCGTCATGTTCGCCTGTGTGCTGGTCTTCATGCAGTTGGGCTTTCGCGGCGCGCTGTTCGACAGCGCGACGAACATGCTGGGGGCCATGCGCGCCGACCTCTTCCTCATTCACCCGATGACGGATGCGAGCTTCCGGCCCGAGCCGCTGCCCCGCGCCCGCGCCTTTCAGACCCTGGCCGACCCCGATGTGGCCGTCGCCGTGCCGATCTACCTCGCGCAGACCAGCTTCCGGAACCCCGAGACGGGCCGCAAGCGCACCGTGCAGCTCATCGGCCTCGATGCCGAGATGGGAGCGGTGGCCTTCACCGGCCTCGCCCCGCTGGTTGATGCGCTGAAGCGGCCGGATACCTTCGCCTTCGATGTGCGATCGCGGCCTGAATTCGGCCCGATCGGCGCAATTTTCGCCGAACGCGGCAATTTCCAGATCCAGCTCGGCAGCCGGAACATGGAATTGGTGGGCCTGGTGGAGATCGGCCCCAGCTTCGGTGCCGATGGCAATGTGGTGCTGAGCGAGACGAATTTCCGCCGCGTCTTCGAACGCCGGGTGTCCAACACCGACCTCGTCGCGCTGAAGCTGCGCGATGGCGCGGATACGGTGGCCGTGCAGGCCCGGCTGCGCGCCCTGCTGCCCGATGACGTGGTGGTGATGACCCATGCCGAGTTGGTGGCGCATGAGCGCAGCTATTGGGAAAACGGCACGCCCATCGGCTTCATCTTCGTCTTTGGCAGCCTGATGGGCCTCGTTGTCGGCATGGTCATCGTGTACCAGATTCTGTTCTCCGATATCGCCAGCCACATCTCGGAATACGCCACGCTGAAGGCCATGGGCTATTCCAATGGCTATCTGGCGCGGGTGGTGATGAGCGAGGCCTTCATCCTGGCCATTATCGGCTTCATCCCCGGCTTGCTGTTCTCCACCTGGCTGTACAACTGGGTGGGGGCGGCGACCTTCCTGCCACTCACCATGTATCCCGAGCGCGGGCTGACAGTCTTCCTGATGATCTTCGCCATGTGCACGCTGGCGGGCCTGCTCGCCATGCGGAAGCTGCGGGACGCCAATCCGGCGGACATGTTCTGATGGAAGCCCCGGTCGAGTTGCGCGGCATCACCTTCGCCTATGGCGAGGGCACACTGCGGCGGGAGGTGCTGCGCGAGGTGGATCTCAGCATCGCGCCTGGTGAGATCGTGCTGCTGACCGGCCCCTCCGGCTCCGGCAAGACGACGCTGCTGACGCTGGTCGGCGCCTTGCGTGCCATGCAGCAGGGCAGCGCCCGCGTGCTGGGCCAGGAACTGGCCGGGGCGAGCGAGGGCGCACGCGTGACGCTGCGCGGGCGCATCGGCTTCATCTTCCAGAATCACAACCTGCTGGGCTTCCTCACGGCGCGGCAGAATGTCGCCATGTCGCTCGAACTGCATGGCGGCATGAATGAGCGGCAGCGGCTGGAGCGCGCGGGCGAGATGCTGGCCGCGGTCGGCCTGGCCGAGCACAGCGAGAAGCCGCCCTCGCAGCTTTCCGGCGGCCAGCGCCAGCGCGTGGCCGTGGCGCGCGCGCTCGCCGGCGAACCCGGCCTGATCCTGGCCGATGAGCCGACGGCGGCGCTGGACAAGGCGAGCGGGCAGGAGGTGGTTCACCTCCTGCGGGACCTCGCCAAGACGCGCGGCGTGCCCATCCTGCTGGTAACGCATGACCCGCGCATCCTGGACATCGCCGACCGGATCGTGGCGATGGAGGATGGGCGCATCGTGCAGCCCGCGGCGGCCTGAGGCGCCGCTGGCGTCAGTGCGGCTGCGTGTTGTCGTAATGCCGCTTGATGATGCCAAAGCCCAGGAACAGCCCGAAGCCGATCAGCATCAGCGAATAGGCATAGAGATAGCCCTCCGACGCCGCCGCGCCGAACAGGCCGATCAGCGCGAAGACGCCCGCGAGCACCATGAAAAAGCTTGAGGAAATGGGCATGATCAGCCTCCTTTCTTGAGGTCGTCGTCAAACAGGATGCGCGCGGCCGCCCCATCCAGATCGTCATATTGGCCGGAGCGCATGGCCCAGATGAAGGCCCAGAGCCCCACGCCCCCCAGGAACAGCGTCAGCGGGATCAACCAGACCAAGCTTTCCATCAACGTCCCACCCTGAGCGCATTGGCGATGACCGCAAGCGATGACGTGGCCATCACCAGCGCCGCGATCAGCGGCGTGGCGAAGCCCGCCACCGCGACCGGCAAGGCGATGATATTGTAGCCGAAGGCAAAGGCGATGTTCTGCCGCGCCGCGCGCTGGGCGTGCCGGGCGCGCTCCACCGCCTCGGCCAGGGGCAGCAGGCCGCCACCCATCAGCACGAAATCACTCGCCGCCTGGGCCAGGTCCGTGCCTTCGGCCGGCGCGGCGGAGACATGGGCTGCGGCAAGTGCAGCCGCATCATTGATGCCATCGCCCACCATCAGCACGCGGCGGCCCTGGGCCGTGAGGGCGGCGATGCGCGCGGCCTTGGCCTCGGGCGTCGCGCGGGCGGTGAACAGCGTGATGCCGGCTTCCGCCGCGATGCGCGCCACCACCTCCGGTGCATCGCCGGAGAGGAGTTCCACGCCCAGGCCGGCACGGCGAAAGGCCTGGATGGTGGCCGCCGCATCGGCGCGCAGCGAATCCTCGAAGCGGAAGGCGACGGGGGCCGCGCCGGGGCGGGCCAGGTAGAGCGACATGCCCGCATCCTCGGGCAGGCCCAGGAAGGCGGCGGAACCGAGCCGCGTCTCACCCAGGACCAGCCCGGCGCCGGGCACCTCCACCACGCCAGCGGCGGGCGGCACATCCGGGCAGGCGCGGGCGAGGGCGCGCGCCAGCGGGTGACGACTGGCGGCGGCCAGGGCGGCGGCCAGCCCGAGATCCGCCTCCGTCCAGCCACCCGGCAAAAGGCGCGGCCGGCCCTCGGTGAGCGTGCCCGTCTTGTCCAGCACCACATGATCCGCGCTGGCCAGCCGCTCCAGCCCGGTGGGTGAGGAGAGCAGCACGCCGCGCCGAAACAGCGCGCCCGAGGCCACCACCTGCACCGCCGGCACGGCGATGGCCAGGCCACAAGGGCAGGTGATGATCAGCGCCGCCACCGCCGGCACCAGCGCCGCCTGCCAGGGCAGCCCCGCCAGCAGCCACCACCCCAGGAAGGTGCAGAGCGCCACGACATGCGCGACCGGCACATAGATGCGCGCAGCGCGATCGGCGAGCGAGGTATAGCGCCCGCGCGCCTGCTCCGCCTGTTCCAGCATCCGCCCCATGGCCGCGAGCGAACCATCGCCCGCCGCCACCGTGACGCGCGCGACGAAGGGCGCGCCCATGTTCACGCCGCCCGCCGCCAGCGCCTCGCCGCGGGCGAAGTGCCGCGGCAGGCTCTCGCCGGTGGTGGCGGCGGTATCGAGCAGGGCGACATCCTCCTCCAGCACGGCATCCAGCCGCAGCCGCTCGCCGCTCGCCACCAGGATGCAGGCGCCGGGCTTCACGCGCTCCAGCGGCACGGGATGCGCCTCGCCCAGCACGGTGACGGCGCCTTCCTGCAAGGCGAGCAATTCGGCGGCGCTCTGGCGGGCGCGGCGGCGCGCGGCACGATCCAGCACGCGCCCGGCCAGCATCAGCGCCAGCAGCGCCGTGGCACCATCAAACCAGGTGAACTCGCCGTTGCGAATGGTCTCGCTGAGCGACATCGCCGCGGTGGCGAGGATGCCGAGCGAGACGGCGCAATCCATGTTCAGCCGGCCGGCGCGCAAGCCCCGCCAGGCCGAGCGGAACAGCGGCATGCCGGCATAGGCAATGGTCGGCAGGCCGATCAGCGCGGCCAGCCAGTGCATCATGTGGCGCGTATCCGGCCCCATGTCGCTGCCCGCCCAGACGGCGACGGAGACGAGCATGACGTTCATCGTGCCGAAGCTGGCGATGCCCAGCGCTCGGGTCAGCTCGCGGCCCTCCGCATCCTCGCTGGCGCGCAGGCAGGCGGGCGAGAAGGGCGCCACGCGGAAGCCCAGCCGCGCGACCAGCGCGGCGAGTTCATTGCCCCGCGCGGCCTCGCCCTGCCAACTGACGCAGAGCCGCCGCGTGGAGAGATTGGCGCGGGCGCGCAGCACATCGGGTTCGGCCGCCAGCGCCTGTTCCACCAGCCAGATGCAGGCGCCGCAGGTGAGGCCAGCGACCATCAGCTCCAGCGTCTGCGTGCCGCCCTTCCCGGCACGCGCCAGGGAGGCGAAATCCGCGCTGGGCGCATCAAGCGGCTTGAGCTGGCCCCCGGCGCCTTCACGGCGGCGATAAAAGGCATCGAGGCCGAGTCCCTGAACCAGCGCATGCGCGCCCTCGCACCCCGTGCAGCAGAAGCGGGTGGTGCTGGGGGCACCGCAATGGGCACAAACGGGGCGGCCGATATGGCTCATGGACCCGGCCTTTTCATGGAAGCGTGAAACGGTGGCGCAGATCGTGCCGCTCACCAGCCGCGGAGACCAGCAGGCCGCGGAACTCCCACAGACCGGCGCGCAGTTGGGGCAGGTCCTGGATGAAGCGGCCCGTGGCGGCGGTATCGGGAAACGCCACGCGCTGGCCATCCAGCGGCCGCAGCAGGTAGGCCTCCAGCACGCCCTGGATCGGCGCGCCCCCGCGGTCGCGCGCATTCACGATGATGCGCCCCGGTTCCATGTAGGCGTTGAGCGTCCAGCCCAGCGCATCCTGCCGCGCGGCCTCGTTCAGCACCTGGTTATAGGTGCGGCCGCGGTCAAAGGATTGGCCGACGGTGACGCCGGTGAAGGTGGTGACCGCCTGGAAGATCAGCACGCCGTTCACCACCACCACGACCAGCATGCCACCGACAAAGATCCAGGGGATCCAGCGGCCGCGGTTGGGGTCATGCGCTGGAATGCTCATCGGTCGGGTCCCAGGAAAACGCTGGATTGCCGCAGCAGCGTGCGGCCTTGAGCATCCAGCAGGCGGAAGGTGATGGGGGTGCTGCCGCGCAGGCGCATGCCCTCGGGCGCGGTCACCAGCGCGCGCCATTGGGTGATGCCATCCTCACGCGTGGTCAGCAGGGGGCGGCCCTCGGCGTCCAGCGCCGCATCCTGCACCAGCAGGCGCAGGCCGGGCGGACCTTCGAGCACGAGCGGCAAGGCCAGTTCGCCGCGCAGCTTCTGCGCGAGCTTGAGCGTGAAGCCGTTCCGCAAGCCGCCATCGGCGAGTTGCACATAGAGCGGCGCGCGGTCCCGCAGGACGGTCAGAGTCAGCGTCTCGCGCAGCAACCAGGCGCCGAGCATGACCACCAGCGCCGCCGTCAGCACGCCGGCATAGACGAGGGTGCGCGGGCGCAGGATCTTCTGCGGCACACGGACCGCCATCCC
The DNA here is from genome assembly GCA_947084995.1 of uncultured Roseococcus sp. Classification (GTDB taxonomy): domain Bacteria; phylum Pseudomonadota; class Alphaproteobacteria; order Acetobacterales; family Acetobacteraceae; genus Roseococcus. Next base: position 16,106 of record CAMTUX010000055.1, on the reverse strand, counting down.
CTGCGCCAGCCGCTCGGCGCCGGGGGCCATGCCCTTGGTCGCGGCCTCGCTGGCGGCGAGATTCTTCAGCGTCTCGAAGGCGATCAGGCCCTTGGGTCGATCCAGGCGCTGCATCACATCGTCGCAGGCATCCACGCAAAGGCCGCAGCCAATGCATTCGAGTTGCTGGCCGTCGCGGATGTCGATGCCGGTCGGGCAGACATGCACACAGGCCTTGCAATCCACGCAATCGCCGGCGGTGGGATCATTGGGCTTGCCGCGCGGTTCACCCCGCCAGTCGCGATAGGTGACGACCAGGCTGTTCTCATCCAGCATCGCCCCCTGGAAGCGCGGCCAGGGGCACATGTAGGTGCAGACCTGCTCCCGCGCCGCACCCGCCAGCACATAGGTCGTCGCCGTGAACAGCGCGAAGAAGCCATAGACGGTAAGGCCGGCCTGGCCGGTCAGCATCGCCCAGGTGACGCTCGGCGCATCGTTGAAATACATGATCCAGGCGCCGCCCGTCGCCATGGCGATCGCGAGCCAGGCGGCGTGCTTGATGGTCTTGGCGCGCCACCAGGCGCGGTTCTTCGGGCCCTGGTCCAGCTTGATGCGCGCGTTGCGGTCGCCCTCGACCTTGCGCTCGATCCACATGAACAGGTCGGTCCAGACCGTTTGCGGGCAGGTGAAGCCGCACCAGACACGCCCGAAAAGCGAGGTCACGGCAAACAGCCCGATGGCGGCCAGCACCAGCACGCCGGTCAGGAAATAGATCTCCTGCGGCCAGAGCTCGAACCAGAAGAAGAACAGGCGCGCATGGCCCATATCCACCAGCACCGCCTGGTCCGGGGCATTCGGCCCACGGTCCCAGCGCAGCCAGGGCACGATGTAGTAGAGGCCGAGCAGCAGGATCACCACGGCCCATTTCACCCGCCGCACCGCGCCCTTCACGACGCGCGGATAGACCTTCTGATGCGAGACGTAGAGCGGCGTCTCCTCGACCGGCGGCGGGGTGGGTTGGATGACGGACATAGCGGCTGCTTATTCGCCCCCGCCCAGCGCATGCACATAGACGGTCAGCATGTTGACCATGGCGGGATCCAGCCGCCCCTGCCAGGAGGGCATCACGCCCGCTCGGCTATAGGCGATGCTGTGGATCACGGCCGCCTTGTCGCCGCCATAGAGCCAGATGCGGTCATTCAGCCGGGGCGAGCCGAGGTCGCGATTGCCCTCGCCGCGATCACCGTGGCAACTCGCGCAATTCTCGGCATAGAGCGTCTCGCCGCGCGTCACCGCGGCGGCGTCGGTGCTGCGGCCGGTCAGGCTGAGGACGAATTCCGCCGTGTCGTTCACCTGCGCCGCATTCAGCATGCCGGTGCTCCGGAAGGCGGGCATGGCGATGCCGCGCTGCTCGTCGCTTTCATTGGCGCGCACGCCGTGACGGATGACGTGCTGGATGGCATCGAAGCCACCGCCATAGATCCAGTCATCATCGGCCAGGCTGGGGAAGCCGCCCGGCGCACCCTGGCCGCCCGCGCCATGGCAGCCCGCGCAGTTATTGGCGAAGGCCACGCGGCCACCCGCCAGCGCGAAGCCGCGCAATTCCGGATCAGCTGCGATCTGCTCGGGCGTCGCGGCGCGCAGGCGGGTCATCATCGGCTCGATCCGCGCGCGTTCCGCCGCCTGCTGCGCCGGCAGCGCGCCACGCGCCGTCCAGTTCAGCAGGCCGGTGGCGCCGGTGATGGGGAGTGCCGGATACAACACCACCCAGACCAGCGAGAACGCAATGCAGGCATAGAAGGTATAGAGCCACCAGCGCGGCATCGGCGTGTTGAGTTCCTTGATGCCGTCCCATTCGTGGCCCGTGGTCATCTGGCCGGTGACGCTGTCCTTCTCGATCTTCGTGGGCATCTTCAGTGCCTCCCCGTCTCGTCGTCCCGGAAGATCATGCTTCCACGTTGTTGCCATTCCGCCCGCTTGGAGGGGCGCAGCGTCCAGATCAGGATTCCGCCGAACAGCAGGAAGAACCAGGCGACCCAGAGCGTCTTGAAGAGGGATTGGAGTTCAAGCATGACGCGTCCTCCTCACTGTTGCCGAAGCTGTTCTGGGGTGACGTCGCGGAACTGCACGAGGGTGCCCAGCATCTGGAGGTAGGCCACCAGCGCATCCATCTCCGTCACCACCGCGGGGTTGCCGTCGAAGGCGGCTTGCCTGGCGCGTGCGTAGCGGCTGGCGAAGCCCGTGCCATCCGCATCGGGCCGCGCCTGCGTCTCCAGATCGGCGCGGGCGCTGGCGATCATCTCCTCGCTATAGGGCACGCCCAGCCTGCGCTGCGCCCGCAGGTGCTGCTGGATGTTGCGATAATCCAGCGGCCGGTCGAGGAAGGAATAGGGCGGCATGATGCTCTCGGGCACCAGCGCGCGCGGATTACGCAGGTGCTGGGCCTGCCAGTCATCCGAATACTTGCCCCCGACGCGCGCGAGGTCCGGCCCCGTGCGCTTGCTGCCCCATTGGAAGGGGCGGTCATACATGCTCTCGGCCGCCAGGCTGAAATGGCCGTAGCGCTCCGCTTCGTCGCGCAGGGGGCGGATCATCTGGCTGTGGCAGGCGTAGCAGCCCTCCCGCACATAGATGTTCCGGCCGAGCAGTTCGAGCGGCGTATAGGGTCGAACGCCCTCCACGCGCTCGATCGTGCTCTCGACGGTAAAGAGCGGCACGACCTGCGCCAGCCCGCCGATCGAGATGGTGATCAGGGTCAGCAGCCCGAGCAGAAGGACGTTCCGCTCGATCATGCCATGGGTGAATTTCTTGAGCATGGGAGCCTCCTTCACGCGGCCGGTACGGCGCGGGCGGGCAGCACCGCCGCGGCTTCGTCGCTTGTGATGGTCTTGAACATGTTCCAGGCCATCAGAATCGCGCCCGTCAGGTACAGCACGCCGCCCAGCACGCGGATCACATAGTAGGGATGCATGGCGGCGACCGTCTCGACGAAGCTGTATTGCAGGAAGCCCAGCTCATCATAGGCGCGCCACATGAGGCCCTGCATGATGCCCGAGACCCACATCGCGGTGATGTAGAGAACGATGCCCAGCGTCGCCAACCAGAAGTGCCACTCGATGAGGCGCGCGCTGAACATCGCCTTCTTCTTCCACAATACCGGGATCAGCCAGTAGAGCGCGCCGAAGGTGATGAAGCCGTTCCAACCGAGCGCGCCGGAATGCACATGGCCGACGGTCCAGTCGGTGTAGTGGCTGAGGCTGTTCACCACCTTGATGGACATCACCGGCCCCTCGAAGGTGGACATGCCGTAGAACGCAACGGCGGTGACCGAGAAGCGCAGGCCGGGGTCGGTGCGTAGCTTGTCCCAGGCGCCGCTCAACGTCATGATTCCGTTGATCATGCCGCCCCAGCTCGGCATCCAGAGCATCACCGAGAACACCATGCCCAGCGTCTGCGCCCAGTCAGGCAGCGCGGTGTAGTGCAGGTGGTGCGGACCGGCCCAGATATAGAGGAAGATGATGGACCAGAAATGCACGATGGAGAGGCGGTAGGAATAGACCGGCCGCTCAGCCTGCTTGGGGATGAAGTAGTACATCATCCCCAGGAAGCCGGCCGTCAGGAAGAAGCCCACCGCGTTGTGGCCATACCACCACTGGATCATCGCCCCCTGGACGCCGGCCGGCGCCGAGTAGGAGAAGGAATTGCCCCAGCTGACCGGCAGCGAGATGTTGTTGCCGATATGCAGCACGGCGACGGTGATGATGAAGGCGAGCAGGAACCAGTTCGCCACATAGATATGCGGCTCCTCCCGGCGCATGATGGTGCCGCCGAAGGCCACCAGGTAGATCACCCAGACCACCGTCAGGAACAGGTCCACGAACCATTCCGGCTCGGCGTATTCCTTGCCCTGCGTGACGCCGAGCACATAGCCCAGCGCCGCCGTCACGATGAAGAACTGGTAGCCCCAGAAGATGAACCAGCCCATCTCCTCGCCGCCGAACAGGCGCGCCCGGCTGGTGCGCTGCACGATGAAGAGGCTGGCGCCGATCAGCGCGCTGCCGCAGAAGGCGAAGATCACGGCGCTGGTATGCACCGGGCGCAGCCGGCCGAAGCTGGTCCATTCCAGGTCCAGGTTGAGCAGCGGGTACGCCAACTGCAAGGCGATCACCACGCCCACCAGGAAGCCCACCACGCCCCAGAACATGGTGGCGATCGCGAAGGCGCGGATCGGCCCCTCCACGTAGTTGGGTGGGCTGCGTACAGCCATTGGGGCGGCACCTGCCAGGGCCATCGCTTTGTGTCCTTCCTCATGCCGGCGCACGGGCGCCCTGCCAATTGACGATGAAGACGGAAGCATCCAATGGGGGTAGAGTCCTTGATCAGGATCAATGCAGCGCGCTCCGGAAACGATGTTTATTTGCGCGAGCCGCATCGGAGCCGGAGGGACATGACATGAACAGCGAGACCACGGGCAATCCGATGGGCACCCCGATGCGGGCCAGCCGCGTGCGGCGCGTCAGCACCGACCGCCCCTGGACCTGGCTCACCCTGGGCTGGCGGGACATGATGGCGAACAAGGCGGTCAGCCTGTCCTATGGCGCCGTGCTGGCGCTGGCCGGCTGGATCTTCGCGCTGCTGATGTTCGAGTTGGGCACCACCTGGGCCATCCTGCCCGCCACGGCCGGCTTCTTCATCCTTGCCCCCCTGCTCGCCGCCGGCCTCTACGAGACCAGCCGCCGGCGCGAAGCGGGCCAGACCACCACACTGGCCGAGGCGATGGCCGGCTTTCGCCGCAACCCGACGCAGATCTCAATGATCGGCGTGCTGCTGCTGGTGCTGCACCTGTTCTGGGTGCGGATCGCGGGGCTGCTCTTTGCGCTGTTCTTCGGCGTCAATTTCGCGCCCTCGCTCGTGGAACTGCCGATCGCGATGCTGCGCAGCGATGACCTGCTGCCCTTCCTGATCATCGGCACGGGCTTCGGGTTCGTCCTGGCCTCCGTCACCTTTGCCGTTGCCGCCGTCTCGGTGCCCATGCTGCTGGACCGGCCGGAGATGAGCTTCCTGGAAGCGGTGACCGTCTCGATCCAGGCGGTGATGGAGAATTGGCGCGCCATGGCGCTCTGGGCCGGGCTGATCGTGGTGTTCACCGGGCTGGCGCTGGTGCCCTTCTTCCTGGGCCTGATCATCGCCCTGCCGCTGATCGGGCATGCCACCTGGCATGCCTATAAGGATCTCGTGGTGGGCTAAACTACCAGCCGGCCTGAAAAGTGACGCCCTGGGGCCGCAGATGTGCGTAGGATTCGTCGAGGTCCAGGCCCCGGACGAAATCCTGCAGGAATTGCATGGGGGTGACGCCGCGCTTCAGCAATGCGTCCGAGAAGGCTTCCCCCCATCGGGATTCCGCGGGGGCGCCGGTCGTGTCGCGAAACAGCGCCTCCAACACGCTCTGCCCCAGGGTCAGCTGCGGCAGGATGCCCTGGACCGACATGAAGACGGACCAGTTGTCCAATACATCCCGCTTGCCGCTGACGATCTGTTCGGCCCACCAGAAGCCGAAGGTGACCTGACTGAGTGCCCTGGGCGTCAAACCATCCAGCGCCTCGACCCAGTCGCGCGGCACGAAGAAGCCGCCATTCGCGGCCCGCTGGTCGGCGTGGTTCAGGCTGTTGAGTCGCCAGTTGACCATGTCAGCCGTCAGGGCGGCGCGGCTGAGGCCCTGGTCCAGGCGGCCCGAATGGAACGCGATGCCGCCCGTATCGCTCCAGCCGACGCTGTTGAGATAGAGCAGTTCCGTGAAGCCCGCATTGCTGCGATTGCCGAAGCGGCTCGCGAATTCGGCGCTGGCCAGCAGCTCGCCCGCCAGCGCCTCATGGGTGGTGCCGGCGGCGAGCCGCGCGACGCCGGCAGCCATCTCGGCGTGGCGCGGCTCGCGGTTCAGCACCGTCTCGTAGATGGTCCAGACGCGGCCGGCCAGGCCATCGCCCGAGAAGCTGATATAGCCGTCCATCAGGTCAATCACCGCCGGCTGCTCCACCGTCACGGTGCCGCCATCGCGCAGCTGGATATGGATGAGGGCACCAAAGTCTCGGATCGAGGCGATCTCATAGCTCATTCGCATCGAGAACAGGTTGCCGGGCCCGGCCCAGTGGAAGCCATGCGCTGCTTCATGGGTCTCCAGCAGGTCCACCGTGCCGCCACCATTGATGCCCAGCGCGGTGACGCCGATCTGCAGCGTCAGCGCCGATGATTGCCGCCCATCGGAGACGGTGACCACGAGTTCCCGCTCCGGCCCATCGGCCAGCGGAATGGAGAGGCCAGGGCGCAGCCTGAGCATATCGCCCACCACCTCGAACAGCCATTGGTCATCCTCGCGGATGGTGAAGGTGAAGCCCGTGCTGGTATCGGGATCGGTGACGCGCAGCCGGCCGATATTCGCCCCAGCCGCCCCGGCGGCAACAAAGCCGCCCGTCAGGAAGGAGAGCGCCTGCGGCGGCGTGTCGTCCAGGTCGAGGACGGTGACGGAATAGCTGCTCTGGCTGAGCAGGATGGAGCCGTCGGTCATGTAGAATTGGAGGTTGAAAATGAGTGTGCTGGAGATGCCGTTCGCCACGAACCATTCATGATCGGCGCGGGCCAGGGGCGTTATGGTCAGGATCCCCGTGCCTCGATTGAGCGAGACGTCGAAGAAATTGCTGCCGATGCCCAGGAGATCCACGAAGCGGATCAGCCCCGGATTGATGCTCAGCCGCAATTGCCCCGTCCAATCCCATGGCGGGGTGTTTTCATTGATCACGCCGGGCAGGGAGCCCGTGAGAATGATGCCTGACATGCTTCGCCACCCTGGCCTTCCAAGCTGGCTGGCCCTTTGCCATACGCATGATGAAGCAAGGGTGAAACGCGCCTGGCAGGCTGCTGGAAAATCCAGCCACGGGCCGCCAATGGTCGCGGTGGGGCGGTCAGGCTGCGCGCCACTGGCCGGCAAGTCCACGCTGAACCGGCTGGAGCACGCGCCGGGTGAGCAGCCCGACGCAATACGACTGGAACGGAACCACGCGTTCCGCGTGCCCCGATATCGAGGCGATCACCTCGACATAGGCCGCCAGCCGTGATTCGCTGCCCTGCGCTTTCAATCCGAGACCCGCAACCCGCCTCCACGAACAGGAATCTCGACGCTGACGAATAAGCGCCGAATCGGGCAAGATTTTTATGGCATAGTATTGAAGTAAGGGACTGGAGTTTCCTCGGGACGGGACCGTAACGGGTGAATACATCCGGTCAAACTCCGGCCTTCGCCGGCACGCGCACCTCGCCATCGGTGATACGGACCTCCACCGCCTCCAGCACATCGCCGATGCAAGGGCCGGAGACGCATTCGCCATCCTCGATGCGAAAGCGCGCGCCATGTGCGGCGCAGACGATCATCTCGCGCTTGCGGTCCAGGAAGCGGTCCGGCATCGGCTCCAAGGGCAGGCCGATATGCGGGCAGGCATTCACATAGACCAGCACGCGGGCGCCGCGCCGGATGGCGAAAAGCCCGGTGAAGCCGCCGGGCGGCGCGGGAAAGCCGCGCGCCTCGCCATCCGGGATGTCATCGATGCGGCAGAGCAGGCGCCATTCGGCCGCCTCGCTCATGCGCCCGCCATCTCCAGCCCGGCCATCTCCAGGATCACGCCGGCATGCTCGGCGGTGATGGGCATGACGGAGAGGCGGGATTGGCGGATCAGGCCGATGCCCTCCAGCCGCGGCTCCGCCTTGATGGCGGCCAGCGTGACGGGCTGCGGCAACTTCGAGACGGTCTTCACATCGACGCAGACCCAGCGCCCCGTCTCATCCGTCGGGTCCTGGTAGGCGGTTCGGACAACTTCGACGATGCCCACCACCTCCTTGCCGATATTGGAATGGTAGAAAAACACGCGGTCGCCGTTTTGCATGGCGCGCAGGAAATTCGCGGCCTGGGCATTGCGAACCCCGGTCCAGGGTTCGACGCCATTGGCCACCTGCTGCTCCCAGCCGAAGACATCGGGCTCGGACTTCACCAGGAAGGCGGGCGGGGGATTGGGCTTGGTTTTGGCCATGGATTTCTTCGCGGCGGAAGGTTGTGTTCCGGCCAAGGCTTCGCATGTCCGTGGTGGCCGCGCCAATGGGTCGCCAAATCATTGCGTGAGGCGATCTTTCCTGCTGCGGATGCTTGCGCGGAGACGCTTCAAACCTGGGGCGCATCTGCCTATGGTGTGGGTTGTGGAAAACGTCGTTCAGCCTCCGCGGCCGTCAGGGTCGCTGCATCGCTTCGCCAATCCGGGCCGCTTCCTGCGGCTGACGGAAACCTGGCTGCCCTGGCTCTCGGGGGCCGCACTTCTTGTGCTCGGCATCGGGGTGGTTTGGGGGCTATGGCTCGCGCCCCGGGATTGGCAGCAGGGCGAGACGGTGCGGATCATGTTCGTCCATGTGCCAATGGCCTGGCTGGCCATGGGTGGGTATATGGGCCTCGCCACCCTCTCCCTCATGTCGCTGATTTGGCGCCACCCGCTGGCCGATCTCACGGCGCGGGAGCTTTCGCCCATCGGCGCGGCGGTGACGGCGCTTTGCCTGTTGACGGGCAGCCTCTGGGGCAAGCCCATGTGGGGCACCTGGGGGGTATGGGATGCGCGACTGACCTCGGTGCTGGTGCTGTTCTTTCTCTGGCTCGGCCATGCCGCGCTGGTCCGCGCCTTTGACGACCCCGAGCGCGGCGCGCGGATGGGCGCCATCCTGGCCTTGGTGGGCGTGGTGAACGTGCCCATCGTGAAGTTCAGCGTGGATTGGTGGAACACCCTGCACCAGCCGGCCAGCGTCACGCGACTGGATGCGCCAGGCATGCATGTGGACATCCTCTACCCGCTGCTGTGGTGCGCGCTGGGCTTCACCCTCGCCTTCATGGCCGTGACCCTGGCCGCCACCCGCGCCGCCGTGATGGAACGCCGCGTCCGCGCCCTGCAAATGGCCGCCGCCCGCCGCGCCGATTCGTCAACGCTTCGGGGGGTGGAGGCATGAGCACCCACTGGCTGCATGTGCTGTTGAGTTGGGGCGCGGTGCTTTCCCTCTTTGCGATCCTCGCCATATCCGCCCTGGGCCGGCATCGTGCGGCCAAGCGGCAATTGGCCCAATTGGAGCGGCAGAAATGACGCGCAAGAAGCGCCGACTCTACATCCTCCTGCTTTGCGCCATCGGGTTGGGCAGCGCGACAGCGCTGACACTGACGGCCTTCCAGGAGAATCTCGTCTTCTTCCGCTCGCCATCCGACATCGTGCGCGAAACCCCGCCGCCCGGCCGGTCCTTTCGCCTGGGCGGCCTGGTGGAAGAAGGCAGCGTGCAGCGCCAGGGCGAATACCAGGGCCGGCCGGCCATCCATTTCCGCGTGACCGATGGCGCGCATGTGATCCCCGTCATCTTCACCGGCGTCCTCCCCGACCTGTTCCGCGAGGGGCAAGGCGTGGTGACGCAGGGCATGATGGGCGACGATGGCACCTTCCGTGCCCGCGAAGTCCTCGCCCGCCATGACGAGAACTACATGCCGCCGGAAGTGGCCGATGCGCTGAAACGCTCGGGCCACTGGAACCCGGCCCAGGGCGCCGCCCCGGCCCCTGCCACCTGGAACACGCTGGATCCCGCGCGGCCCCCGTCGCGGAGCGGTTCATGACATATGTCGCGGAGCGGTTCATGACATATGTCGCGGAGCGGTTCATGACACATATGGATAGCGGCTCATGATCCCCGAACTTGGCCATTTCGCGCTGATCCTGGCAGCGATGCTCGCCATCACGCAGTCCATCCTGCCGCTCTGGGGCGCGCAGCGGGGCGATGCCCGGCTGATGGGCTCGGCCGCGCCGCTGGCGGTGGCGGGCTTCGTCGCCATCACCATCAGCTTCGCCGCGCTGATCTGGGCCTATGTGACGAATGACATGACGGTGGTGAATGTCGTCGCCAACAGCCACTCGGCCAAGCCGATGCTGTTCAAGATCACTGGCGTCTGGGGCAATCACGAGGGCTCACTGATCCTCTGGGTGATGGTGCTGGCAGGGTGCAGCGCCGCGGTCGCGGCGTTTGGCGCAGCCTTGCCCTCGGCCTTGCAGGCCCGCGTCCAGGCCGTGATGGGCATGATCCTGCTGGGCTTCCTGGCCTTTATCATCTTCACCTCCAACCCCTTCGAGCGCATCTGGCCGCCGCCGCCCGATGGCCAGGGGCTGAACCCGCTGCTCCAGGATATCGGCCTCGCGATCCATCCGCCGCTGCTCTATGTCGGCTATGTGGGTTACGCCGTGACCTTCGCCTTCGCCGTGGCCGCGCTGATCGAGGGCCGCGTGGACGCCGCGTGGGGGCGCTGGGTGCGGCCCTGGTCGCTCGCCGCCTGGGCCTTCCTGACGATGGGCATCTCGATCGGCTCCTGGTGGGCCTATTATGAGTTGGGTTGGGGGGGCTACTGGTTCTGGGATCCGGTTGAAAACGCCTCGCTGCTGCCCTGGCTGGCCGGCACGGCGCTGCTGCATTCCGCCATCGTGGTGGAAAAGCGTGAGGCGCTGAAGATCTGGACGGTGCTGCTGGCGCTGATGGCCTTCACGCTTTCACTGCTGGGCGCCTTCCTGGTGCGCTCGGGCGTGCTGAATTCAGTGCATTCCTTTGCCTCGGACCCGGCGCGCGGGCTGTTCATCCTCGGCCTGCTCGGCATCTATGTGACGGGCGCCTTCGCGCTCTTTGCCTGGCGCGCGCCTTCCATGGCGCCGGCGGGAGTCTTCGCGCCGATCTCGCGCGAGGGGGGCATCGTGCTGAACAACCTGCTGCTGTGCTCGATCACGGCAGTGGTGCTGGTGGGTACGCTTTATCCGCTGTTCCTGGATTTGCTGACGGGGCAGATGATCTCGGTCGGCCCGCCCTTCTTCAACGCGGCGACGGCGCCGCTGGCCTTGCCGCTGGTGATGGGCATGGCAGTCGGTCCCATGCTGGCCTGGAAGCGCGCCAACCTCTGGCCCGTGCTGCAACGGCTGTGGTGGGTCGCCTGCATGGCGCTGCTGGCCTTTATCCTGACGCTGACCTTCGCCGGCTGGCATGTGCTGAGCGCACTCGGCTTCGCCTGCGCCTTCTGGCTGATCTGCGGCGCCGCGGCCGACATCGCCGATCGCGCCGGGGTGGGCCGCACCAGCCTGCGCAATGCCCTCAACCGGGCGCGCCACCTGCCGCGCGCAGCCTGGGGGGCGGCCATCGCCCATGCCGGCATGGGCGTCACCATCCTGGGCGTGGCCGGCATGGGCCTGGCCGTGGAGAAGCTGGTGGCGGTGCCGCCGGGCGGCTCCACGCAATTCGCCGGCTATGAATGGCGGCTGGAGGGCGTGCGCGACTTCATCGGCCCCAACTTCACCGCCCGCAAGGCCACCATCACGGTGCTGCGCGATGGCCGCGTGGTGCATGTGATGGAGCCCAGCAAGCGCTACTTCCCGACCGGCCGCATGACAACGACCGAGGCCTCGATCCGCACCAGCGTGGCGGGCGACCTCTACGCCGTTCTGGGCGAGGAACGCGCCAACGAAGCCGGCGTGAACGAGGCGGTGCTGCGCCTGCACAACAATCCGCTGGCGCCCTGGATCTGGATCGGCGCCGGCATCATGGCGCTGGGGGCCGCCTTCTCACTGAGTGACCGCCGCATCCGCATCGCGGCGCCGGCGCGGCGACGAAAGGATGCGGAGGCAGAGGCCTCGGCATGAGCGAAGTGGCGAAAGCTGGCCCGAAGCCCTCGCGGCGCAAGCTGCTGGTCTATGCGCCACTTGGCGTGGCGGCCGCGGCCGGCCTGGGCTTCTGGGCCATGCTGCGCGGCTTGCAGGATGGCAGCTTCAACCCGCGCGGCGTGCCCTCGGCCCTGCTGGGCAAGCCGCCGCCGGATTTCGCCCTGCCCGCACTGGAAAGCTCCGGCTTGCCGGCGCTGGCCTCGGCGGATTTCCGCGGCATGCCCGGCCCGGTGGTGGTGAATTTCTGGGCCAGTTGGTGCCCGCCCTGCATCATCGAGCATCCGCATCTGATGGCCTTGCAGCGCCAGGGCGTGCCAGTCTGGGGCGTGAACTACAAGGATCGCGCGCGGGACGCACAGGCCTTCCTGACGCGCCACGGCAACCCCTACGCGCGGCTCGGCGTGGATAAGCCGGGACGCGTCGCCATTGACTGGGGCGTCTATGGCGTGCCCGAGACCTATATTCTGGATCGCAACGGCATCATCCGCTGGCGCTTCGCCGGCGCGATCACGCCCGAATTGATGGCGCAGGACATCCAGCCGCTCATCCGGCGCCTGAGCGCCAGATGAAGATTTTTTTGATGCCCTCAGACGCCGGACGCGCGCATCGGCGCGCTTGGCTTCGCCGCGTTTTTCCCTCGCTGGGCCATAAGTTCAGGCTGGCGGCGCCGGCCGCTTTGCGGCCGGATTTGGGCGGTGGGTTTTGGTTGCTCGCGCTCCTGCTGCTGCTCTCTGCGCCCGCCTTCGCGCAGATCGGCGACACGACGTACCGCTTGCGCGATCCCGAGCAGGAAACCCGCGCGCGCGAGATCGGCAAGGAATTGCGCTGCCTCGTCTGCCAGAATCAGTCCATCGAGGATAGCGACGCCCCGCTCGCGCGGGACCTCCGCCGCATCGTACGCGAGCAGGTGGAGCTGGGCGCCAGCAATGAGCTGGTGATACGCTTCGTGCATGAGCGCTACGGCGATTTCGTTCTGCTGCGCCCCCCCTTCAGATGGAGCACGCTGCTGCTCTGGGCCACGCCCGCCCTGGCGCTGCTGGGCGGGATTTTCGCCATCTGGCGCTCGCGCCGGCAGGCGAACACCACGGGCATCGGCCCGCTGGAATTGACCGAGGCGGAGCGCAAGCGCCTCGCTATTTTGCAAGGTGATCAAAAGGCGTGATGTGGTTGGCTCTGGGCCTGGTGGCCGCCCTCATTCTCTCGCCGCTCGCCTATACGGTGCTGCGCCCGCCCCAGATGCGTGGCCGCGGTGAGGCCGACATGGCCCTGTTCCATGCCCAATTGGCCGAGCTGGAAAGCCAGCGCGCCGAGGGCCGCCTGGATGATGCCGCCTTCCGGTCCGCGACGGTCGAGGTGCAGCGCCGCCTGCTCGCCGCCCCCGCGCCCGAGCGGCTGAGCGCGGCCTCCCGCCCCTCCCCCGTGCTGCTGGCCGCGCTGATGCTGGTCCCGGTCATCGGCGTGGTCGTCTATGTCGAGCGCGGCTTCCCCGACATGCCATCCGCCACCCTGGCCGTACGGCTTGAGGCCGACGCGCGGGATGAGGCGATGCTGGCGCAACTCCGCGCCAGGCTGGAGACGGCCGACCCCAACACCCAGCTGGGCCGCCAGGGCTTCATCCTGCTGGGCAATGCCGAACGCAACCGCGGCCGGCTGGCAGAGGCCGTCATCGCCTGGGAGCGCGCGCTGAGCGGCGGCTTCGATATCGGCCTGGCCGGCGATGTCGCCGAGATCGAGATCGAGCGCAACGAGCCGGCCAATGCGCTGCGCTGGATCATGCGCGGCCTCGCCACGCAGCCACAGGATGCGCGGCTGCGCTTCCTGGCCGGGCTGGCCGAGGCGCGGGCCGGTCGCAACGAGGTGGCACGCGGCATCTGGAGCCAGTTGCTGGCCGAGGCCCCGGCTGATGCGCCCTGGCGCAACATCGTCGAGGAACAGTTGCGCGGACTGAACTGAGCGAAACCCGCGCGGGCGACGGCACGCTCAGGCCAGCATGGCCGAGGGTGCCATGCGCTCATTCTCCAGGATTTCGGCCAGCAGGCCATCAAGATCCGCGCGTGGCTCCCAGCCCAGGAAGCGACCGGCACGGCTGGAATCGCCGCAGCGCCCGCGGCAGGTCAGGCCAGCGGGATCAAGCCGGACCAGGAGACGCCCGGTGCGCGCGCAGAGCCCGGTTTCCGCCCAGCCGGCACCGTGCCATCCCAAGCCGATCCCGGCCAGATGGAAGGCGCGCTCGACCACCGCGCGCAGCGTCAGGACGGCACCGCTGGCCAGGATGAAGTCGCTCGGGCGGGGCTGTTGGAGCATGCGCCACATGGCCTCGGCATGGTCGCGGGCATGGCCCCAATGCTGCGTCGCGTCCAGCGCGCCCAGCACCAGGGGCTGCGTTGCGCCATCGGCCAGGGCGACAACGGAACGCGCGATGTGGCGCAGCAGGGAATTCGGCGCCGCGCGGGCACTGCCATGGGGAAAACCAATGCCACTGGAGGCGTGCAGCCCCTGGCCATCACGGGCCTCGGCAATCAGCCAATAGGCCTGAAGTCGGGCGACGCCGAGGCTGGTATCGGGCGAGAAGCCGGTCTCCTCGCTCGCCGGCGCTGAACCGGGACCAAAGATCTCGTAGCTGGAGCCTTGCAGGAAGCGGATGGCGCGGCCGGCATCATGGATCCGCAGCGCATCCAGCAGGCGCTGGGTTCCGAGCGCATGCAAGCCGGCTGCCTTCTGGGGCACCAGCCCCGCCGTCATGGTCAGCCCGGCGAGATTATAGACCTCATCCGGGCGGACCCGCTGGAGGATCCGCAGCAGGCTGCCGCCCTCGGTCACATCCCCATGGTGCAAATGCAGGTCAGCGCCGGGCATGCCGGCGAGATTGCCCAGATTTGGGAGGGAGGTACGGCGCCGCAGGCCATGCACCACATAGCCCTTGCGAAGCAGCAATTCCGCGAGGAAGGAGCCATCCTGACCGGTGATGCCGATGATCAGCGCAACAGGGGAAGGCATTGCAACTCCGAAGAAACGCCCTGTAGCGGCGCAAGCCCCGGAGAATAGACGGAGATTTTCCCGGACGCCAGCGCAAGAAGTGAGCGGCCGCAGCATCCCCACATCGGATTTACGCTGGCATGGCGCCGTCCCATGGCGCCGATGAACGGATTGCCGTGCGGGGCCGACCCGGCGAGGGAAGTGTTCCCTCGCCGCTCAGGCTCAGTGGTAGGCGATCTCGCCCGCGCCGAAGATGTAGATGGCCACGAAGAGAAACAGCCACACCACGTCCACGAAATGCCAGTACCAGGCGGCGGCCTCGAAGCCGAAATGCCGCTCGGGTGTGAAATGCCCGGCCATGGACCGGAACAGGCAGACCGCGAGGAAAATGGTGCCGACGATCACATGGAATCCATGGAAGCCGGTCGCCAGGAAGAAGATCGAGGGGTAGATGCCGTCGGTGAAGGCGAAGGGCGCCAGCGTGTATTCCCAGATCTGGAGGCCGCTGAAGATCATGCCCAGCAGGACAGTGAGCGCCAGGCCGCCGACCAGGCCCTTGCGGTCATTTTGCAGCAAAGCGTGATGCGCCCAGGTGACCGTGCAGCCAGAGAGCAGCAGGATCAGCGTGTTCAGGAAGGGCAGACCCCAGGGGTCGAAGGTCTTGATCCCGGCCGGCGGCCAGATCGCGGTCGCCGCGCCGGAGACGTGTTCCGGGTAGAGGGCGAAGTGGAAATAGGCCCAGAAGAAGGCCACGAAGAACATCACCTCGGAGGCGATGAACATGATCATGCCGTAGCGCAGGCCGAGGCGGACCACGGGGGTGTGTAACCCGGCCGTGCGGCTTTCCTTCAGCACATCGCGCCACCAGCCGAACATACAGGCCAGCAGGCCCATCGTGCCCAGGGCCAGCATCCAGATCCCGCCGCCATGCGCGAGAATGATGATGCCAAACAGCATGAAGCCGGCGGCAAAGGCCGAGAGGATCGGCCAGGCGGAGGGCTCCACCAGATGGTAGGGGTGCTTGTAGGGGCTCGCGCCCTCGGCGTTGCTGGCCATCACTCGTCCTGCGCTTTTTCCGCCGGGGGCCGAGAGGGCGCCTGGGCGTTGTCCCGCACAATCCCGGAAAACGCCGCGCGGATCAAGGGTGGCGCGGGGCGAAAGCGCGCAATCTCATTCAAGTTGGCCCCGGTTCCGGGCGGGGAACCGCGTGCTGGAGACTGGCCGCGGCAGCAAGGGCGCGGGCCCGGCGACCAGCCCCTAGAGCGGGATGCGTTGAGGCGGAATCGCCGAAAACGTTGAACCCCGCTCTCAGCAGTGGCGAGACCATGAAAGTGAGCGCAAGCGAACGAATCATGGTCTAGAGCTTTTTCCGTTCGGAAGGGCTCACGGCAAAAGCTC
>CAMTUX010000054.1:0-31499 GCA_947084995.1 uncultured Roseococcus sp. | reverse complement strand
CAGGAAATCCGCCGCATAGCAACGCGGCTCGCCAGACGACGCATCCAACCCGCGCACCTCATCGCGTGGTCACTCTGGAGACGCGCCCACCAAGCCGCCGCTCAAGCAGCTCATTATCGGAAATCGCAACTGTAGTGTTAAATCGCGAAGCTCCGCCCCGCCATCGCTCAGGGCGCTCTTTGACGCCCCGCGCGGCATCGCGATAGGGTTCAAGCCCGTCCATGAGGAGCCCTGAGCGATGCCTCACCCGAGCCTCCTCACCCGATGGGCCGTACCCTCATCGGGGGCCAGAACCTGCTGGTCTATGAGGTGGACCAGCGATTCCTGGCCCGCCGGCCTGCTGGGCCCGCATTGCACCCCGGGCCATGGCGTCTGGCTGACCGAGGCGGAAGTGGAGCGGGTGGCGGAAACCGGCACGCGCATCTGCCACAACTGCTCCTCCAACCTGCGCCTTCGCAGCGGCGTGGCGGCCCTGAACCGCCGGGAGAAGCGCGGCCTGCGGGTGGCCATCGGCATTGACGAGGCCGGGCTGAATGATGACCGCGACATGCTGCTGGAAATGCGCCTGGTGCAGCGGCAGCATTGCGTGCCCGGCATGAACGAGGCCGATATCCCCACCCCGCCCAGGTCTTTCGCATGGCGACCGAGCATGGCACCGCCACCACCGGCTTTGGCGAAGGCATCGGCCGGTTGGTGCCGGGTGCCGCGGCCGATATCGTACTGATGGATTGGCGGCAGATCGCCTTTCCCTTCCTCGACGAGGGCACGGATGTGCTCTCCGCCGTGGTGCAGCGCGCCAAGACTGGCGGCGTGGAGAGCGTGATGGCGGCGGGCGAGGCGATCTACCGGGAGCGCAGATACATCCGCGTGGACAAGGAAGCGGCCCTCAACGCCCTGGCCGACCTCCTCAAGCGCCCCCGCACCGAGGAGGATGAGCGTCGTCGCCCGGTCTCCCGCCGCGTGTTGCCCTTCATGCGGGATTTCTACGCCCACCACCTGCCCAAGGCCGAGCCCTTCCATGCCGACAGCGCGCGCCGCTGATGGAAGGCAAGTTCCGCAACCTGGCGCTGCTGACGGCCGCGATCATCCTGGCACCCGCCATCTGGTTCGCCGGCACGGCCGCGGTGCCGGCGCTGCTGCGCGATGGCGAGATCACGCGCGGCCAGGCCGGCTGGCTGACGGCTTCGGTGCAATTGGGCTTCGTGCTGGGCACGTTGGTCTCGGCGCTGCTTTCGCTTGCGGATCGCTGGCCGGCGCGGGCGCTGTTCTTTGGCGCGGCCACGCTGGCGGGTCTTGGCACGCTGGCCCAGGCCTTCCTGGAGCCAGCCGGGCCTGGCGCCTATGCGCTGCGCTTTATCGCGGGCGCGGCGATGGCGGGCGTGTATCCGGTGGGGATGAAGCTGGCTTCCGGCTGGGCGCGCGCGGGATCGGCCGAGGCCGTCAGCCCGAAGGTGGTGCATCCCGTGCGGCGGCAGCATAGTGACCTTGGGCTGCTGATCGGCATCGTGGTGGGCGCGCTGACCATCGGCTCCGCCGCGCCGCATGCGCTGCCGGGGCTGCTCGGCTCGGTGGATTGGCGGCATATCTATCTCGCGGCGGGGGGGGTGGCGCTGATCGGCGGCGCGCTGATCCTGCCCTTTCGCGAGGGGCCGCAGACCGCCAGGCGCCCGCCCTTCAACCCGGGCGCGGTGCTGCTCGCCTGGCGCGACAAGCGGCTGCGCCTCGCGAATGCCGGGTATCTCGGGCACATGTGGGAGCTCTATGCCGTCTGGGCCTGGGTCGGGCTGTTCCTGTCGCAGCAGGGGGCGGGCGGCGATGCGGGGCTGCTCACGGCGATGGTCGTGGGCTCGGGCGCCATTGGATGCGTGGGCCTGGGGCTGCTGGCCGATCGCTTCAACCGGGCGCGGATGGCGGCGATGGCCATGTTCGTCTCGGGCGGCTGCGCGATGCTGATTGGTGTGACGGCGGGCTGGGCCTTGCCGCTGACGCTGGTGCTGGCCGCCATCTGGGGCGTTTCGGTGGTGGCGGATTCGGCGCAGTTCAGCGCCTGCACCTCGCTCTGCGCCCCGCCTGAACTGGTCGGCACCATGCTGACGGTGCAGACCTGCGCGGGCTTCCTGCTGACGGTGCCCGCCATCCAGTTGATGGCCTGGGCGGTGCCGGCGCTGGGCTGGGGCGGGGCCTTTGCCATATTGGGCATCGGCCCGCTGGTTGGCGCCTTTGCAATGTTGAAGCTGGCGCCGCTCCTGCCTCAATCGGTCCCGAGATAGGCCGTCGCGTCTATCTCCACGAGGCAATCGGGCGAGCCCAGGCCGCTGACGATGCAGGAGATGCGGTGCGGCGGGTCCTCAGCGAAACAGACCTTGTTCATCGGCGCCCGCTTTGTGCGGTCCGTCACACAGGCCGTGCATTTCACGATGTCCTTCATCGTGCGCCCGCCGCTTCGAGCCGGGCGCGCACATCGCCGATGGCGAAGCGCCCCTCGCGGTCCCGCCCGGTCGGGCAGGCGAAGACGAAGCCGCCCGCCTTGGCGGCCTGGGCGAAGGGAAGCGCCGGCTTGAAGACCTTGTCGCTGGAGATGGCGGCTTTTTGGGATGGAGGCATCCTTTGCTTTGACGATGAGGGGCCAGTGTGGGAGCGACTTCGCCGCGCTTTCAGCAAGCCAGGCCATCACCGTGATCACCCGCCGAGCCGAGATGGTGCGGCTCTCCGGCGCAAAGCTCGAATAAGGCGGGGTCTGGGGCCAATGGCCCCAGCGGCCGGAGGCTCTCTTTACCCGGCATTCTGCGGCGTAATCCCCGCCGCCCGCGCCGCCGCCCCCCATTTCTCCATCTCGGCCTGCGCGAAGTCCCGGCTTTGCTCGGGGGTGGAGGTCACGACCTCGGCGCCGAGGCTGCGGTGGCGGGCCAGCACGTCCTCGCGCCGCAGCGCCGCTTGGATTTCCGCCACCAGCCGCGTCAGGATCGGCGCCGGGATATTGGCCGGGCCGATCACCATGCCCCAGGTCGAGGCCTCGAAACCCGGCAGGAATTCGCCCAGCGTCGGCACGTCGGGCAGTTGCGGCGCGCGGGTGGCGCCTGTGGTGGCGAGTGCCTTGAGCGTGCCGGCCTGGATATGGGCCAGGGCGGCGGGCACCGTGTCGAACATCACATTCACCCGGCCGGCGATCAGGTCCGGATGCGCCTGGGTGCTGCCGCGATAGGGCACATAGGTCATCTCGATGCCCGTCCGTTGCGCGAACAGCACGGGCGCCAGGCGGACCACCCCGGCCGTGCCGGCGAAGGTGAGTTGGCCGGCCGGCTGGCTCTTGGCCAGGGCCACGAACTCCGCCGCATTGTTCGGCGCGAAGCTGCGGGCCGCGCACATCACCAGCGGCGTGCGCGTGGTCATGCTGAGGAAGGTGAAGTCCCGAATTGTGTCGAAGGGCAGGCGGTAGAAGGCCGCATTGACCGGATGGCCGACCGAGACGAGGCCCAGCGTATGCCCGTCCGGCGCCGCCTTGGCGATCACATCCGTGCCGATCACCCCATCGGCGCCCGCCCGATTCTCGACCGGGACGGCCTGACCCAGGGCGGCTGCCATGGGTTCGGCGATCAGCCGGGCGGTGATGTCGGAGACGCCGCCTGGCGTATAGGGGACGATGATGCGGACCGGTCGGCTGGGAAAGGCCTGGGCGCGGGCGGCGGCAGCGCCCAGGAACAGGGAAGGGGCGGCCAGCAGGCTGGCGCGGCGGCCCAGGGTGATGATGTTGGTCATGGCGTTCCTCCGGCGGGGTTGCTCCCCGTTCCGCGGGCGATGCTGCGGCATTCCCGGCCCGGCGTGAAGGGAAACCCTGCCTCGGGCTTTCAGCGCTTTGACTTATGCGGCTTTGGCCCTATCTCCCCCAACATGACCGAAACGCCGCTGCACCTGATCCGCAATTTCTCCATCGTCGCCCATATCGACCATGGGAAATCCACCCTCGCCGACCGGCTGATCCAGTCCACCGGCACCGTGGCCCTGCGCGACATGAAGGAGCAGATGCTCGACAGCATGGATATCGAGCGCGAGCGCGGCATCACCATCAAGGCGCAGACCGTCCGCATCAACTACAAGGCCAAGGATGGGCTGGTCTACACGCTCAACCTGATGGACACGCCGGGCCATGTGGACTTCGCCTATGAGGTGAGCCGCAGCCTGGCCGCCTGCGAGGGCTCGCTGCTGGTGGTGGATGCCTCCCAGGGGGTTGAGGCGCAGACGCTGGCCAATGTCTATCAGGCGCTGGATGCGAATCACGAGATCGTTCCCGTGCTCAACAAGATTGACCTCCCCGCCGCCGAGCCGGACCGGGTGAAGCAGCAGATCGAGGATGTGATTGGCCTCGATGCCTCGGATGCGGTGATGATCTCGGCCAAGACCGGGCTCAACATCGAGGGCGTGCTGGAAGCCATCGTGACGCGCCTGCCCCCCCCCAAGGGCGACCCCTCCAAGACCTTGACCGCGCTGCTGGTGGATAGCTGGTATGACGCCTATCTGGGCGTCGTGGTGCTGGTGCGCGTGCGCGACGGGCATTTGCGAAAGGGCCAGCGGATCCGCATGATGTCCAACGGCGCCGTCCATACCGTCGAGCAGGTGGGCTATTTCACGCCCAAGATGATCGCGGCCGATAGCCTCGGCCCGGGGGAGATGGGCTTCGTCACCGCAGCCATCAAGACGGTGGCCGACACCAATGTGGGTGATACGCTGACCGATGACCGCAACCCCGCGACCGAGGCGCTGCCCGGCTTCAAGCCCAGCATTCCCGTGGTGTGGTGCGGCCTCTATCCGGTGGATGCCGATGACTTCGAGAAGCTGCGCGAAAGCGTGGGCAAGCTGCGGCTGAACGACAGCAGCTTCCATTACGAGATGGAGACGTCGGCGGCGCTCGGCCTGGGCTATCGCTGCGGCTTCCTGGGCCTGCTGCATCTGGAAATCGTGCAGGAGCGTCTCAGTCGTGAATTCGATCTCGACCTGATCGCGACCGCGCCCAGCGTCGTCTACAAGCTCAAGAAGAACAGCGGCGAGGTGCTGGAACTGCACAACCCGGCCGACATGCCCGACCCCACCCTCATCGCCGAAATCCAGGAGCCCTGGATCAAGGCGACCATCATGGTGCCGGACGAATATCTCGGCCCGGTCCTGACGCTCTGCAATGAGCGCCGTGGCCGCCAGGTGGAACTGACCTATGTCGGCACCCGCGCCATGGCGGTCTATATGCTGCCGCTGAACGAGGTGGTGTTCGATTTCTATGACCGCCTGAAGTCGCTCAGCCGCGGCTATGCCAGCTTCGACTACGCGATGGAGGGGTATGAGCAGGGCGATCTCGTGAAGATATCGATCCTGGTGAATGCCGAGCCGGTGGATGCGCTCTCCTTCATGGCGCATCGCAACCAGGCCGACCGCCGTGGCCGCCAGATCTGCGAGAAGCTGAAGGAACTGATCCCCCGCCAGCTCTTCAAGATCCCCATCCAGGCGGCGATTGGCGGGCGGGTCATCGCGCGCGAGACGATTTCCGCCATGTCCAAGGATGTGACGGCCAAGTGCTATGGTGGCGACATTTCCCGCAAGCGCAAGCTTCTGGACAAACAGAAGGAAGGCAAGAAGCGCATGCGGCAATTCGGCAAGGTCGAAATCCCGCAAAGCGCCTTCATCGCCGCCCTCAAGATGGATGCGTGAGCGCCGGCCAGGTGCTCACTTTGCTTGCCCGCTGGTTGCAGCGGCCACATCAGATTGGACTTTGACCCATGGCCGAACATCGCGGCTGCGTCTTTACCGTGGGCCCCCTCAAGGGCCGCAACAACTGGCGCTGGACCACCTATGATGGCGCGACCGCCGCCGCAAAGCCCGTCAATACGGGCGATGTGACGGGCCAGCATGAGCGCGTGGCCAAGCAGGAAGCCATGGCCGCGATTGACGAGTGGCGGAAGAAGAACCGGGAATAGGGCGGGCACCGACAGGCCCTGCGATTCAGGTGACGCGTTTGCCCCTGCATCCGAGTGGTGATTTCCAACTGCCGCACACAAGGACGAGGCGGCGCTCGAGTCGGGGGTGAGCGCGCGGCCGAGTGGTCAACATCAACCCGGCCCGCGTGGCGTTCGCACGCCGAGCCGCGTCGGAAATCGCCTTCGCAGCCGCCCCGATCGTCATGGGCGCCGCGATTCCCGCCCCAGCCAGGGGGCGGGGGACGAATTGGCCCTACTGGCCGAACTTCTTCAAGGTGATCTTCTCCAGCCCTGCGACCACGCCGTAGAGCACCAGCCCCACCACGCAGAGCATGCCGATGGAGGCCAGGATCAGCGCCGTCTCCGCCTGGCTGGAGGCAAAGAGGATCAGGTAGCCCAGCCCCGCCTGCGCCGTGATGAACTCGCCCACGATGACGCCGATGATGGCGAAGGTGACGGCGATCTTCAGCCCCGAAAAGATATGCGGCAGCGCATAGGGAAAGCGCACCGAGAGGAACACCTGCCAGGAACGCGCGGTCAGCGCCTTGCATAGTCGCAGCATGTCGGGCGGGGTGGAGTTCAGCCCGGTCAGTGTCGCGATGACAACGGGGAAGAAGGCGATGAACATCGAGAAGGCAAGTCGCGAGGATGAGCCGATGCCAAGCCAGACGATAAAGAGCGGCGCCAGCGCGATCTTGGGGATCAACTGGAAGAAGATGACGTTGGGATACAGCGCCGCATAGGCCCATTTCGAATAGGAGAGCAGCACGGCGAGCGAGATGCCGAGCACGGTGGCCATGGCGAAGCCGATGGCTGCCTCGCTTCCCGTCGGCACCGCATGCTGCAACAGGAAGGGCCAGGCCGAGACGGTGCGGGCGTAGATATCCAAGGGCGAAGGCAGGATGACCTTCGGCACCTGGTAGAAATCCACCAGGAATTCCCAGAGCGCCAGAACGGAAACGGCAAAGGCGATGGGCAGCAGGATCTGCACCGCAGGGTGCTTCACCAACTCGCGCTTCTCGATGTTCAGCGCGGCGGGGGCCTCGGCCACAACGGGGGTTGATCCGTCCGTCATGCCGCATCCTTGATGCTATGCTCGATCATCCCGCGCAGCTTGGCGACGATGGCGATGAATTCGGGGCTGTCCTGCACGCTCTCGTCGCGCGGGCGGGCGAAGGGGATGGGCACATCGGCCACCACCACGGCGGGGCGCTTGGTCATCACCAGCACGCGGTCGCTGAGCAGCACCGCTTCGCGGATGGAGTGGGTGATGAAAATGCCGGTCTTGCGATGGCGCGCCCAGAGGTCGAGCAGGACCAGCGCCATCTCGTCACGCGTGATGGCATCGAGCGCCGAGAAAGGCTCATCCATCAGCATGATGGATGGGGTGTGGACGAGCGAGCGGCACAAGGCCACGCGCTGGCGCATGCCGCCCGAAAGCTCACGCGGGCGCTTGTCCATGAAGGCGCCGAGGCCCACGGAGTGCAGCAACTCCTCCGCGCGGGCCACGTATTTCTCGCGCGGCAGGCGCATCATCTTGATGGGGAACAGCACATTGTCCCGCGCCGAGAGCCAGGGCAGCAGCGTCGCATCCTGGAACACCAGGCCGGCATCGCGGCGCGGCCCGGTCATCGCCTCGCCGCCGATGGTGATGTGACCCGCGGTGATCGGCTCCAGCCCGGCCAGCATCATCAGCAGCGTGGACTTGCCGCAGCCGGAGGGGCCAAGGATGGAGACGAACTCCCCCTCGGCGATATCCACCGAGACGCCGGCCACGGCCTCGATTGGCCCGGCCGGCGAGGCATAGGTCTTGCGGACCCCGCGAAGGGAGATCATCGGGGGGCGATCAGCCCAGCATCGCGCCGAAGGGAGCGAGGCGGGTGCGCTGCGCGGCCCATTCGGCCTCGGTCAGCTTGATGCGGCCGGCGAAGCGGTTGGAGATGATGGCCTCCGTGCTCGGGCGCTTGGCATCGGCCGGCGCGCCGAATTCCATGACCAGGTCGGTCATGGCGTTCCACTTGGCCATGTCGGTGAAGCCCAGGCCGTTCTGGATCGCCTCGGGCGCCAGCATCGTGGAGTGCATCAGCCCCTGGCTGAGACGCGCATTTTCGCGCCCGCCCGAGGTGATGCCGATCTCGGGAACCTGGCGGATGAACATGTCCAGCGCGCGCTCGGGTTCGCGCAGTTGCAGGGCGGCGGCTTCCAGCAGCGCATCGGTGATCGCCTCGGCCTGGGCCGCGCGGTCGCGCAGCACGTCGGCGCGGGTGCAGATGACGTTGGCGTAGAAGTTCAGCCCGGCCGAGGAATAGGGGATGAAGCGATGCGCCGCGTTCTGCGCCTGCATCACCGGGATGGTGCTGCTGCCGACGGCGGTGATGGCATCCACCTGGCGATCAATGAGGCTGCGCTCCAGCACGCGGTTATCCATCTGCTGGATCGTCACGCTCTGCAGGTTGATGCCGGCGCGGCGGGCGAAGGCGGGCCAGAAGGGGAATTCCGCGCTGGTCGGCACGGCGCCGATGCGCTTGCCCTCCAGGTCCTTCGCGGTGCGGATCGGGCTGTCGGCGCGGATCGCGATGCCCATCGTCATGTCGTAAGTCACCGTGGCCAGGCCGACCACGGGTAATTCACGCGCGGCGGCCAGGATCATCGGGCCGGCGCCGATGATGGCGTAGTCGAACTGGCCCTGCGACAAGGCCTGCGATGCGGCGACGGAGCCGAAGCCGCGCGTCACTTCCACATTCAACCCACGGCGCGAAAAGGCGCCCATCTCGCGGGCGATGAAGGCATAGGCGGTCGAACCCTGGGCCAGCCAGGGCAGGGTCAGCCGCAGCGCGGCCTGGGCGCGGGCGACATTGGGGGCGGCCAGGGGCGAGCCCAGAATGGCGGTGCCCGCGACGAGCGCGGAACGGCGGGACAGCGTGACCATGGGGGGGACTCCAGGCGGAAAGGTGAACCGGCCGTCATATGCGCGGGGAATGGCCGGCCTGCAAGCGACCCCGCGCCACTGGCGCCGCCGTCCGTCCCAGACCTGCCCTGAAACCGTGCAGGCGCGGCCTGCCGCGCCCGGTTTCAAGCCAGGGCGCGCCGCGCAGCCCCGGCCCATCACCAGGCATCATGTCCGGCAGGCAATCTTGCCCCCTCGCTCTCTCTCGCTGATGGCAAGACGCCGCAGCCGCGCGCGGAACTCACGCCCGGACAACAAAAAACCCGCCGCCCCGTGGGGGCGGCGGGCTGTTCGGGCATGGCGCGGTTTGGATGTCAGACCGAGTAGTACATCTCGAACTCGACCGGGTGCGGGGTGTGTTCGAAGCGGTACACCTCCTGCCACTTGATCTCCATGTAGCTCTCGATCTGGTCCTTCGAGAACACGTCGCCGGCCAGCAGGAAGTCATGGTCGGCGGCCAGCGCACCCAGGGCCTCGCGGAGCGAACCGCACACCGTCGGGATGTCCTTCAGCTCATCCGGGGGAAGGTCGTACAGATCCTTGTCCATCGGATCGCCGGGGTGGATCTTGTTCTTGATGCCATCCAGCCCGGCCATCAGCATCGCCGCGAAGGCGAGGTAGGGGTTCGCGCCCGGATCGGGGAAGCGAACCTCGACGCGCTTGGCCTTCGGGTTCGTCGCATAGGGGATGCGGCAGGAGGCGGAACGGTTGCGGGCCGAATAGGCGAGCAGCACGGGGGCCTCGAAGCCCGGGATCAGCCGCTTGTAGCTGTTGGTCAGCGGGTTGGTGAAGGCATTCAGCGCCTTGGCGTGCTTGATGATGCCGCCGATGTAGTAGAGCGCCATTTCCGACAGGTCGGCATAGGCATTGCCGGCGAACATCGGCTTGCCATCCTTCCAGATGGACTGGTGGACGTGCATGCCCGAGCCATTGTCGCCATAGATCGGCTTCGGCATGAAGGTGGCCGACTTGCCGTAGCAATGGGCCACATTGTGGATCACATACTTGTAGATCTGCATGTGGTCGGCCTGCATGACCAGCGTGCCGAACTTCGTGCCCAGTTCATGCTGCGACTGCGCCACCTCATGGTGGTGCTTCTCGCCGACGACGCCCATCTCGATCATGGTCGAGAGCATCTCGGCGCGCAGGTCCACTTCGCTATCGACGGGATTGACGGGGAAATAGCCACCCTTCAAGCCCGGGCGATGGCCCATGTTGCCTTCCGGAAAATCCTTCATCGAGGCACCAGGGCCTTCGATGCTGTCGAGCGAGTAGTGGCCGAAATTGCCACCCGTGCCGAACTTCACATTGTCGAACACGAAGAATTCGGCTTCCGGGCCGAAGAAGGCGGTGTCGCCCAGGCCGGTGCTCTTCAGATACTCCTCGGCCTTCTTGGCGGTCGAGCGCGGGTCACGATTGTAGCGCTGGCCGGTCGAGGGCTCATAGATGTCGCAGAACAGGATCAACTGCGGCTTGGCCGAGAAGGGGTCCATGCAGGCCGACGCGGCGTCGGGCATCAGGATCATGTCGGACTCGTTGATCGCCTTCCAGCCGGCGATGGAGGAGCCGTCGAACATCAGGCCTTCCTCGAAGGTTTCCTCCTCGACCGTCGAGACGTGCTGGGCGGTGTGCTGCCACTTGCCGCGCGGGTCGGTGAACCGGAAGTCCACATATTCCACGCTGTTCTCCTTGATCATTTCCATGACCTTGGAGACTGCCTCGGGGGAATTCATCGCCATGTCGTCTCTGTCCTGTTGCCTGCGTCCCTGTGGAAATTTCCCCGCGGGCGCGCCCCGCATGGGCGCCGCATCGCTGACCAGGGACGCCCCCAAGGCCAGTGTGCGGCGAAACTCGGCGCCCCCCTTGGGGGGCGGCCGGCTAAACGGCGTCTTCGCCGCGCTCGCCGGTGCGGATGCGGATGACCTCCGCGATGTCGGAGATGAAGATCTTGCCATCGCCGATGCGCCCGGTGCGGGCGGCGGCCTGGATGGCCTCGACCGCGCGTTCCAGCATGTCATCGGCGCAGACCACCTCGATCTTCACCTTGGGCAGGAAGTCCACGACATATTCGGCGCCGCGATACAACTCGGTGTGACCCTTCTGCCGGCCGAAACCCTTGGCCTCCAGCACGGTCAGGCCCTGGAGGCCGATCTCGTGCAGGGCATCCTTCACCTCGTCGAGCTTGAACGGCTTGATGATGGCCTCGATCTTTTTCATCGCATCCAACATGTCTGTGCCTGGGCGAATGAAGGCCCGAGACGTTTCCCGATCGGCTCCCGGCGGCGATGCTTGCCACCGCCCATGGCGCCGAAAGCCTTTTGCACGCGGCGGCGAGCGGGCGCAATCATGTTCCCGGGCGGTTCGAGGCGAATTCGCGGGGGTAAATGCCTCAATCATGGGCAGTCTGCCGCCGATCAGGGCGGCCATGGGCGCCAATCCTTGCGTGGTCGCGGGGGTGCCTCCATGCTAGAGGCGAAAGCCTTTCCATTGCACCAGGGTTGCCACCGATGAAGCCGATGAATGAGTTGCTCTCCGCCACGGGCACGACGATCTTCACCGTCATGTCGGCCCTGGCCGTGCAGCATGGCGCCATCAATCTCGGCCAGGGCTTCCCCGATTATGACGGCCCGCCTGATGTGCTGAAGGCCGCGGCCGATGCGCTGATGGATGGCCGCAACCAATACCCCCCCATGACCGGCGTGCCTGAGCTGCGCCAGGCCGTCGCCGCCGCCAATCAGCGCTTCTACGGCATCGAGGTGGACCCCAATGCCGAGATCGTCGTCACCTCGGGCGCGACCGAGGCCATCACGGCCTGCCTGATGGCGGTGCTGAACCCGGGCGACGAGGTCGTGCTGATCGAGCCGCTCTATGACACCTACGCGCCGACGGTGAGGCTGCTGGGCGGCATTCCGCGCATCGTGCGGCTCAACCCGCCCAAATGGGAATTGCCCCGCGCCGAGCTGGCCGCGGCCTTCGGCCCCAGGACCAAGGCCATCCTGTTCAACACGCCCATGAACCCGACCGGCAAGGTCTTCACCGCCGCCGAACTCGCCTTCATCGCCGACCTGGTCACGCGGCACGATTGCTACGCCATTTGCGACGAGGTGTATGAGCACCTGACCTATGATGGCTGGAAGCACATCCCGCTGATGACGCTGCCCGGCATGCGGGAGCGCTGCATGCGGATCAGCAGCGCCGGCAAGACCTTCAACCTGACCGGCTGGAAGGTCGGCTACGTCACCTGTGACCGCAGCCTGCAGCCCAATATCGCCAAGGCGCACCAGAACCTCACCTTCACCACGCCGCCCAACCTGCAACGCGCGGTGGCGGTGGGGCTCGCGAAGGATGACGCCTATTTCGCATCCATCGGCAGCGAGCTGGCGGCGCGGCGCGACATCCTGGCGGCGGGGCTGGCCGAACTCGGCTTCCAGGTGCTGCCGGCCATGGGCAGCTATTTCGTGACGGCCGATATCCGCTCCATCGGCTTCACCGGCGATGACGTGGCCTTCTGCCGCCAACTGACCGAGGAGGCGAAGGTGACGGCGATTCCCGTCACCGCCTTTTATGCCGGCGCGAATCCGCCCAACCACTATGCCCGCTTCGCCTTTTGCAAGAACGAGCCCGTCCTGCGTGAGGCGCTCTCGCGCATCCGCGCATGGATGCAAGCCCGCCGGGCCGCGCAGCGCGCCGCGGGCTGATGCGCGCCTGAGAATCGCCCCCTGCGCCGGCCCGCATCACGGCGCAGGGCGGGGCTGTTTTGAACGCGGCTTGACGCAAGCGGCCTAGGGGGCCTATCCAGCGCGCCGTGCGGCGGTCGTAGCTCAGTTGGCAGAGCGCCAGGTTGTGGTCTTGGATGTCGCGGGTTCGAGCCCCGTCGATCGCCCATCCGCACATTTGCCAGCGCCGGCATCAGGCCAGCGCCGGCCTGGCGCCACGGGCGGGGCCAAACTCTCTCCCCAAGCG
Organism: uncultured Roseococcus sp.; assembly: GCA_947084995.1. Classification (GTDB taxonomy): domain Bacteria; phylum Pseudomonadota; class Alphaproteobacteria; order Acetobacterales; family Acetobacteraceae; genus Roseococcus. The sequence continues at coordinate 18,629 of CAMTUX010000054.1, read as the reverse complement.
GTCCAAAACCCTCTAGGCTGGGACAAATTCCCTGGAAGAAATCATGTCCCCGCGCCGCGCGCTGCTGGCGGGCCTTGCCGCCTTTCGGGACCGACCGATTCGCCTCGTGGCGCTCTTCGCCGCCGGCGGCGCGACCCATTTGGGCGCCCGCGTCCTGACGGAAGCCATCTCCGCCCATCTGCCGCCACCCATCACGATCGAGAATCGGGTGGGGGGCCGCGGCATGCCCCGCCTGCGCCCGCCGCATCCCGTGCAGTCTTGGCCCGGCGCGGCCCGCTCTGGCATGCTGGCCATGTCATGAGCACCGCCCGACCGGCCCCCAGCCTGCGCCGCCATCTGTTCCGCCTGGCGCTGATTCTGCTGCTGCCCGGCCTGCTGATCGTCGCCTGGCTGACGGCCGAGCTGGCGGCGCGGCTGAAATCCGATGTCGAGGCGCTGCTCTCGGCGGGCGTCCTGGCCCGCGCCCTGGCGGTGGAGCGCGAGCTGGAGGCGGTCGTCCTGCTGCTGCAATCCCTCGCCACCTCGCCTCATCTGGATGCCCCCCCGGGGGAAGGCCGGGAGGCCGGCCTCGCCGCCTTCCATGCCCAGGCGCGGGCGGTGGTGGCGCCGCTTGGCGGCTTCGTCATCTTTGTCCGGCGGGAGGAACCACGCCGGCAATTGGTCAATAGCCGCCACCCGCATGGCGCGCCCCTGCCCATGATGCTGGAGGATGGCGCCTCGGCCCGCGCCTTGCGAACCGGCCAGCCCGCCTTCATGGGGCCAACGCTCCTGCCCCCGATCGAGCAGCGCATGGCCAGCGTCGCCGTCCCGGTGATCCGCGAGGGCGAGGTGGTGGGCGCGCTGTCCATGGTGGTCCAGCCGGCGCGGCTCTCGGCGCTGCTGCGCCAGCCGGCCGGGCGAGTAGGCTCGCTCGGGCTGATCCTGGCGCCGCCGGATCACCTCGTGGGCAGTCTTTTCCTCGCCAGTGAGATCGCCGCCGACATGCCCATCCCGCCCGACTTCGTCGAGCGACTGGGCCAGGGGGTGCGCGGCCTGGTCCGTGGGCCAGGTCTGGATGGTCAGCCCATGCTGATGGCCTTCGAGCGCGTACCCCTCAATGGCTGGATCGTCATCCTGGCCGCAACCCGGGCCGAGGAGCGCTCCCTCTGGCTGGAGCCGGCGGTCAATGCCGCTGCCCTGGCGCTGCTGGTGGTGATCCTCATGGCGATTTTCACCAACTGGTTCATCCACCGCCTGATGGTGCCGCTCTCCCGCCTCGCCGGGGACCCGCACGACCTGCCGGCCGGCAGCATCCGGGTTGCCGAGTTCGAGGCGCTGGCGGCGGCGGTGGCGGAATCCCGGCGCGCCCCCCTGCGCGAGGCTCAAGCCTCGCGCGAGTTGGTGGCCCAGACCATCGCCCTGGCGCGGGAGGTGGAGGATGACCGGCAATTGCTGCGCTCGGTCATGGAATCCGTACCTGACCAAATCTTCGTGAAGGACGCGCAGCTACGCTACGTGATGGTCAACCGCGAAATCGCCCGCGTCATGGGCCGGTCCGAGGGCCATATCCTCAACCGCAGCGACGCCGAATTGCTCGAACCCGAACTGGCCGCGCGCGTCAGTGAGATTGACCGCGAGGTCATGCGGAATGGCGTGATCCAGGAATATGAGCGCAGCATGGCGATGCCGGGCCACCCCGGCCAGCAGCGCACCTATCTCGTGGTGAAGGCGCCCTGGCGCGATTCCACCGGCCAGGTCGTGGGCCTGGTGGGCGTCGCGCGCGACGTGACGCGCCGCCGCGCGACCGAGCAGCGGCTGCGCCAGTCGGAGGAGGCGATGCGCCGCATCGCGCGCGCCGACACGCTGGCGGCCATGAGCATGGGCGTCGCGCATGAGCTGAACCAGCCGCTCACCGCCGCCGGGAATTTCCTGCGGGCGGGCATGCGGATGCTCCAGGGCGAGCAGCCGGACCAGAAGCGCATCGCCGCCGCCCGCGAAGCCATGCGGGAGGCGTCGAACCAGGCGCTGCGCGCGGGCGAGATCCTGCGCCGCCTGAGGGATTTCATCGGCCGCGGCGAGACCGAGCAGCGCCTCGTCTCGCTGGGGCCGCTGGTGGCGGATGGGGTGGCGCTGGTCACCGCCGCGCAGGGGGCAGGGGCGCCCTCCATCGCGCTGGATGTCTCGGTCTCGGGCTGTGTCGTGATGGCCGATGAGGTGCAGTTGCAGCAGGTCTTCGTGAACCTGCTCCGCAACGCCATCGAGGCGACCGAGGGGCAAGCTGAGCGCGGCATCGCCGTGCGGCTGCAACGCGAGGGGGGGCGCGCCGTTCTCAGCTTCAGCGACGCAGGGCCAGGTTTGCCCGAGGAAGTGCGCAAGCGCCTGTTCCAGCCCTTCGTCAGCACCAAGGAGCATGGCATGGGCATCGGCCTCTCCATCTGCCGGGCGATCATCGAGGCGCATGGTGGCCGGATCTCGGCCTCCGCCGTTGCAACCCGCGGCACCCTATTCCGGATCGAGCTGCCGCTCAGCGAAGCGGCGCTGGCGGCATGAACACCGCCATGGTCCATGTGGTGGATGATGACGAGGCGGTGCGCCGCTCCCTCGCCATGCTGCTCGATTCGATGAATCTGCGCGTCACCACCTATCCCAGCGCCGAGGCCCTGCTGGCCGTCGCCAACGGGCCGGAGGAACTGGAGGCGGGCTGCATCCTGGTGGATGTCCGCATGCAGGGCATGGATGGGCTCTCGCTGATCGAGGTCCTGCGCCGCCAGGGCGTGATGTTGCCCATGGTGGTGGTGACGGGCCATGCCGATGTGCCGCTTGCCGTGCGCGCCATGCGGGCCGGGGCGCTCGATTTCGTCGAGAAGCCCTATTCCGAGGAGCGCATCCTGGAGGCGGTGGGCGGTGCGCTGACCGCCCTGCGTACGGCCGATCAGCGGCGGGTGCTGGAAATCCAGGCCGAAGCCCGGGTGGCGATGCTCTCCCCGCGCGAGACGGAAGTGCTGGCCTCCCTGGTCGCAGGCAAGCCGAACAAGGTGATTGGCTTCGAGCTTGGCATCAGCCCGCGCACGGTGGAGGTGCACCGCGCCAAGCTGATGGAGAAACTTGGCGTCCGCAGCCTGCCCGAGGCGGTACGGATCGGCCTCGCCGCCGGGATTTCGCCGGAACGCTGAGGTCAGGCCGCCGTCGCCAGGCCGAGCGCCATGGCGCGGCTGAGGTCAATGCGGGCGCGCAGCGGCAGGTGATCCGAGGCGAGCCGCGCGAGCGGCGAGGCATGGGCCTCCACCCCTGCCAGCATGTCGCGCGGGTGGGCCAGGATGCGGTCCAGCGCCAGGAAGGGCAGGCGCGAGGGAAAGCTGGGCTGCCCCTCACCCAGGGGGCCGAACAGGCCCTCCAGCGGCACGAGCGAGGAGGGGGTGCCCGGCCGCCACTCATTGAGGTCCCCCAGCAGGATGGTGGGCATCGGGCTGCCATGGCGGATCGCCTCCAGCAGCGCCTCGGCCTGCATGGCGCGGTGGCGGCGCAGCAGGCCCAGATGCGCCGCCACCACGCGCAGCTTGCCGGCGGGGAGTTGCAATTCCGCCATCAGCGCGCCGCGCGCCTCGGCACCGGGCAGGTGCATGCGGCGCAGGCGGATCAGCCGGGCCTGGCGCACCAGCAGCGCATTGCCGTGCCAGCCATGGCCGCCCGGCGTGTCGGAGACATGCAGCATGGTGAGGCCGGTGCGGCGCTCCAGCGCCGCCGCGTTCAGCAGCCCGGTGCGCTGGCCGAAGCGGCGATCCACCTCCTGCAGGGCCAGGAGGTCGGTGTCGAGTTCGTCAATGACGGCGGCGATGCGGCCTGGATCGAAGCGGTTATCCATTCCCACGCATTTATGAATGTTGTAGGAAGCGACGATCAGGCTGCCATCGCCGCGCGGGCCGAGTTCGGCCGCGCCGGGTGGCTGGCGGCCCTTGCCGTGCAGCAACGCGCCTCCCAGCCGGCGCAGGGTGCCGTGCAGGTCGGTCGGCAAGGCGGTTCGGGCGGGGCGGGGCGGCGTTATGTGCATGCGGCTTTCGGTCAGGGGTGGATTGGATATGGGGTGTCTATCGGCCTTGCGCCCTGCTTCTGGCCTTCCTGTCAAAGAAAACTTGCTTGTCCGAAGCTCGGCCGTGGTCAGGGGGGCGCGGCACGGCCTTGATTGCCTGTGGATAAGGCAGCGCGGGCATGGGTCTCGTCGCGAAGCATTCGCGGCACGGGGCGTGCATGGACCTGCCCGCCCAGGAGTGCTGCGTCAATGGTCTGGTCAGACTGCCGGGAGATACGTCCCTGATTGCTGATCTTATTTTCACGGATACGACACTCGTCACGCATGGCGAGGCGCCCATACCGCGCGCCTGCTGACGCCGGGGCTGATCAACACCCACACCCATGCCGTGCTCTCGCTGATGCCATGGCGGCGTGAGGCTGCGTCTTTTGGCTTGATGCCGCATCCCGCGTTCTGCCAGCCTCCCTCTCAAGAATAATCCTGGGAGGAATTGTGATGCGCCTGACCCGTCGGGGCCTCGGCCTGTCCACAGCCCTGCTCGCCACGCCCGCCATTGCCCAAACCGGCGCCATTCGCCTCGTGGTGGGCTTTCCGGCCGGTGGTGGCGTGGACTCCATCGCCCGCCCCGTCGCCGCCCGCTGGCAGGAGCGGCTGGGCCAGCCCGTCGTGATTGATAACCGCCCTGGCAATAACGGCAACATCGCCATGGATTATGTGGCCAAGGGCGTGGCCGATGGCACGCTGCTATTCCAGGGCAATGTCGGCAACCTCGCCATGACGCATGCGCTGTTCCCCAACCTGCCCTTTGACAGCGGGCGGGATTTCCGCGGCGTGGGGCAGCTCACCCTCGGGCCGCTGGTCTTTGCGGTGCCTGCGGAATCGCCGATCCGCTCGATGCGGGAGCTGGTCGCGGCTGCCAAGGCCAGGCCCGGCGCGCTGAATTTCGGCTCGGGCGGCGCGGGCGGCGTGCCGCATCTGGCCTTCGAGGTGTGGAAGCGCGCGGTCGGCGTGGACATCGTGCATGTGCCCTATCGCGGCTCGGCCCCCGCGCTCCAGGATCTGCTGGGCGGGCGCATCCAGCTGATGGTGGATGGCTATTCGCTGATGCGCGGCGCGCATGAGGGCGGGCGGGTGCGCGTCATCGGCATCACCTCGGCCGAGCGGCATCCGCAATTGCCCGATGTGCCCACGGTGAAGGAAAGCGGCCTGGATTGGGTCTTCACCTCCTGGCAGGCCATTGTCTGCCCGACGGCCACGCCCGCCGCGATCCGGCAAAGGCTGGAGGATCAACTGGCCCGCAGCTTCCGCGAATCCGACCTGCCCACGGTGCTGACGGGCCTTGGCACCTTCCCCCGCTTCGCCCCCGGCGCCGAGGTGGACCGCCTGATCCGCGAGGACCGCGCACTCTGGACGAGCGTGGTGCGGGAGGCCGGCATCAGCCTGGAGTGAAGCCACGCGCCGCGGCCCCTCAGGCCCTGACGGCCACCCGTTGCAGCAGGGGCAGGGTATCGGCGGTGATGGCCGGCAGGGCGCGCAGATGGGGCGTCACGTCCTGGCCGGCGCGAATGGCGCGCTGGAGGCGGTCAATCCCATTGGTCAGGCGCTCCGCCCCCAGGCTGCGGGCCGGCTCCATCACCATATGGGCGGCGTGGCGCATGCGCGTCACGTCGCGGGCGATGCGGGGTTCGGCCAGCACGGCGCAGCCCTCGCGGATTTCCTCCACCATGTCGTGCATCGCATGCGCGGCCAGCGCGCCGAGGTCGCCGAGCGAGCGGCGCAGCGTCGCCTCATTCAGCAAAGGCGGCTCCTCGGGCCGGGCGGTCATCGCCGGCAGGGCGCTGCGCCAGGAGCCGCCGGCCACCAGGTTCTGCATGGCGGCGAGCAGGGGGTCGCGATCAATCGGCTTGGCCAGGTGGCCATCCATGCCCGCTTCGTAGCAGGCCGAGATTTCCTCGGGCAGGGTCGATGCGGTGACACCCAGGATGGGAATGGCGCCCTTGGGGGCGGGCAGGGTGCGGATGCGGCGGGTGGCCTCCAGCCCGTCCATGCCGGGCATGTGGACATCCATCAGCACGATGTCGAAGGCGTGCTGCTCGACCGCCAAGACGGCCGCGGCGCCATTATTGACGAATTCGACGCGATGGCCGGCCGGCGCCAGCAGGGCCTGCACCACGAGGCGGTTGGGGGCGAGATCATCGGCCACCAGCACCAGCAGGCCGGGCTGGGAGGGGTTGGGGGTCCAGATGGGCGGCGCGACCTCGGGGGGCGCGCGCTCGGCCAGCGTCCGCAGGGGCAATTCCAGCCAGAACAGCGCGCCCGCCCCCGGCTCGCTGTCGCAGCCAATCCCGCCGCCCATGGCGGTGGCCAGGCGCGCGGTGATGGCCAGGCCAAGGCCGGTGCCCAGCCCCTCGCTCTCGCCATGCGGGGAGATCTGGGTGAAGTCGCGGAACAGCAGGTGGCGCTTGTCGGGCGGCACGCCAGGGCCGCTATCCTGCACTTCGATCCGCAGCCCCATCTGGTGACTGGCCAGCGGACGAACCCGCAAATCCACCCGCCCGCCATCGGGGGTGAACTTCACCGCATTCGAGAGCAGGTTCAGCAGCATCTGGCGCAGGCGCATCGAATCCGCGGTCACCATCTCCGGCATGGCGGGCGAGAGGTCGAGCGAGAGGCGCAGGCGCTTGCGGTCCACATCGGGCGCCATCAGCCCCAAACAGGCCTCGAAGAGGGGCCTGAGCGCCACGGGGCGCGTGTCGAGGTCGAACTGCCCGGCCTCGATCTTCGTGAGGTCAAGCAGGCGGTTCACCAATTCACGCAGGTGGCCGCCTGCATCATGCAAAAGGCGCAGTTGGTCGCGCTGGGTGTGGGGCAGATTATTATCCTGCATCAGCGCCTGTGCGAAGCCGAGCATGGAGTTCAGCGGCGTGCGTAATTCATGCGACATGCGGGCCAGGAACATGCCCTTGGCCTCGTCCTCGGCATGGGCGGCGTCCCGCGCGCGGGCCAGTTCCTCATTGGCGCGCTTGAGTTCGGTGATGTCGGTGCGGATGCCGATGGTGCCGCCATCGGGCGTCATGCGCTCGGTGATCAGGATCCAGCGGCCATCGGGCAGCAGCGATTCCAGCGGCGCTCCCTTGGAGCGGCGCCAGCGCACCATCTCGTCAATCGCCGCCTCGATGTCGCCGGTCAATTGCGGGAACTGCCCGCGCAGCGCCCCCTCGCGCATGATGTCGCGGAAGGCGGCGCCCTCGCGGATGAAGGGGGCGCTCAGCGCATACATCTCACGGAAGCGCTGGTTGCAGATCACCAGCCGGTCATCCGGGCCGAACAGGACGAAGCCATCCGTCATGCTGTCCAGCGCATTGGCCAGGGTGCTGCGCCAGCGGTCGCGGTCGCCCTCGGCGCGCTCGCGCTGGCGGAGCATGAGGGAGAGCAGCCCGGCGAGCGTGATGATCAGCAGGCCGAAGGCGGCCGAGAAGAGGATGGCCGGCCAGCGGTCAGCCGACCATCCGGCCAGCGCCGCCTCACGCGTCATGGTCGCGCGGATGGTGAGGTTGCCGTAGAGGGTGGGCCGCGTGATGGCCAGCACCGGCGGCTCCGCCCCCGGGGCAGCCTTGGTCGCGATCTGCGCTTCCTCATGCGGCAGGGCTGCCAGCAGCATCCCGTCACTTCGCATCAGCGTGATGCGGAGGCCTGGCGCATCGCCGCCCGAGGCGAGCAGGTTGCTCAGGCGCTCCAGCGGGATCTCGGCCATGGCTGTGGCGTTGGGCAGGCCCGCCAGATTCACCGGATTGGCGAAGAACAGGCCCCATTCGCGTGAGGCCGGGTTGCGGATCGGCCCGCCGATGCGAAGACCCCCCTCATGCAGGCCGGATTCATTGAAGCTGGGCCCGGTCGGCAGCGGCAAGCGGCGGCGCCGATAGACGCTGAGGGCCGTCGCCACCGCCTGGCCGGTGGAATCCAGCAGCAGGATGTCACGGAAGATCAGGTTCTGGTTGTTGAGTTCCTGGAGCACCTCGTTCGCGCGGTTGGCGTCGAAGCGTCCATCCCGGGCGGGGCCGATGATGATGGGCAGGCCAAAGAGCAGCGATTCCACCTGGGTGAAATGGCGGTTGATATTGGCCTCGACCGCGCGCGCGATGCGCTCCACCGTCTGGTTCGCCTGGTCGAGGGCTTCCTGGCGGCCGCGCTCGACCATGAGGCCGGTGGCGAGTGCCTGCACCAGCAGGATCGCCATGGCGGCGCCGAGGACAGTGCGGCGGAGGGAGCGTGTCACCGGCGCGTCAGGCCGGGCATGGCCGTGGCTGTGACGCGCGGGCTGTTGTCAGCCTGGATGAGGGCGGCGTGATCATGTGATCACCGACCCCGAGACGTCTTACTGTGGGTGGAGTGTGCATCGAAATTGAATGCCCTGCAATTTGTATCCGTCTCTACTGGCGCAAGTTATCTGGACCTGCGTGATTTCACAATAAAACAAGCCAAAAAACAGACGTTTGGCGCATGGTGTTGCCGCGAAGACTCAACAATTCGAATTCAGAAACCCTCACGCCCCAGGGCATCCAGGGCCTGGCCGAATCCGCGGGTCGAAAAGGGCAGGGCAACCTCGGCATTCAGGGCATCCCGGTATTCCAGCCGCCCCTGCGCTTCGCGGGCGCGCAGCCGGGCCAGCCGGGCGGCGCTGAGATCGGCCTCCGCCACGCAGCCGCGCGGGCCGCAACTGCGCAGGCTGACGGGGATGGCCGCACCCCGGTCGGGCAGTTGGATCACCATGGGGGCGGCGACGGTGACATTGGCGGGGATCAGCACCAGAAGGCGCATCGGGTCGCTCCGCTGGGCGCGGCCAAAGGCGAATTGCGCCACCGGCTGGCGGCGCTGATCCTGGAGCGATTGCAGGATTTCGCAGCCGCGCGGGGTGCCCGGCCGCGTCTCGCAGCGCAAAACCCAGTCGCCGAAGCTGGCCGATGTCACGTTGGGGGGCGTGGCCCCAGGCTGTGTGGCCTGGGGTTGCGCGCTCGCGACCGGGGCGGCCAGCAGCGTCGCCGCCAGGATCATTCCGCAAAACCGCATGTTTCGTTCCGTTCCGATCGTTGCGCCATGGATATAGGCGAGCCCAGCGCGATTCGCCTGAAACGCGCTCCGCGCGATGCAGCCATATGTCACAAGAGCGCCCGGCCCCTCTTGGACAAGCGCGAAACGGGTGGTAAGGCCTCCCGTGTCGGAGCGTAGCGCAGTCTGGTAGCGCACCAGTCTGGGGGACTGGGGGTCGTGGGTTCGAATCCCGCCGCTCCGACCATTCCGGCTTTCCCCAAAGCCTTTCCCCCGCCTCCGTGCTGAGAGCCGCCCTTGGACCCGACCTCGCCCCAAGCGTCCAACACGGACGCCGCCCATGAAGCCGCGCGCCGGCGCAGCTTTGCCATCATCGCCCACCCCGATGCCGGCAAGACCACCTTGACGGAAAAACTGCTGCTCAAGGGCGGCGCCATCCAACTGGCCGGCCAGGTGCGCGCCAAGGGCAACAGGCGCGCCACACGCTCGGACTGGATGAGCATCGAGCAGGATCGCGGCATCTCGGTCGCCACCTCGGTCATGACCTTCGAGCGTGACAACCTGATCTTCAACCTGCTGGACACGCCCGGCCACGAGGATTTCTCGGAGGATACCTACCGCACGCTGACCGCCGTGGACGCCGCCGTGATGGTGCTGGATGCCGCCAAGGGCATCGAGGCGCAGACGCTGAAGCTGTTCGAGGTCTGCCGCCTGCGCGACATCCCCATCATCACCTTCATCAACAAGATGGACCGCGAGGGGCGCGACCCGCTGGAACTGCTCGACGAGATCGAGAAGACCCTGGCGCTGGACGTCTCACCCGCCGCCTGGCCGGTGGGGCAGGGGCGCGACCTGATCGGCGTCTATGACCTGCTGAAGCCGGCACTTCGCATGCTGGATACGGCCGATGGCAGCCATATCCCGGTCTCGGGCCTGGATGATCCCGCATTGGAGAAGCTGGTGCCCGCCGGGTTGCTGTCGGAGCTGCGGGAGCAGGCCGGGCTGGTCACTGGCGGCTATCCGGAATTCGACGAGGAAGCCTTCCTGCAAGGCACCATGACGCCCGTCTTCTTCGGCAGCGCATTGCGCGATTTCGGCGTGGGGCATCTGCTGGACGGGCTGGCGCGTCTGGCCCCCCCACCGCGCCCGCGCGCCTCGGATGCGCGGATGGTGGCACCGGGCGAGGCGAAGCTGACCGGCTTCGTCTTCAAGGTGCAGGCCAATATGGACCCGCAGCACCGCGACCGCGTGGCCTTCCTCCGCATTTGCTCCGGCCGCTTGCAGAAAGGCGCGCGCCTGCTCCAGGTCCGCACCGGCAAGCAGGTGCCGGTCAATGCGCCGCTGTTCTTCTTCGCCAAGGACCGCCAAGTGGCCGAGGAAGCCTGGCCCGGCGATGTGGTGGGCATCGCCAATCACGGCATCCTTCGCATCGGCGATACGCTGACCGAGGGCGAGCCGATCAATTTCCGCGGCGTCCCCTCCTTCGCGCCAGAGCATCTGCGCCGCGTGCGCCTCGATGACCCGATGCTGGCCAAGAAGCTCAACAAGGCGCTGGAGCAATTGGCCGATGAGGGCGTGGTGCAGATTTTCCGCCCGCTGGATGGCTCACCGGCGGTGATCGGCGTGGTCGGCCTGCTCCAGGTGGATGTGCTGCAAAGCCGGCTCAAGGTGGAATACGGCGTGCCGGCCAGCTTCGAGCAGACCCAATGGGAATATCTCCGATGGGTGACCTCGGAGGATCGCGATGCCGTGACGCGCTTCAGCCAGTTCAACCGCAGCGAGCTGGCCGAGGATCATGATGGCGAGCTTGTCGCCCTTTTCACTTCGGACTGGCGCCGCAAGCGCGCGGAGGATGAGTGGAAGATGCTCCGCTTCCATGCGCTGCGCGAGCAGCACAGCCTGTCAGAAGTCAAGTAGCAGGATCGCAAAGGACAAGTCCTTTGCCGGGGTTCAAGGGGCAGAGCCCCTTGCCTTGTTACCCCACCATCCCCGCCGCGATCTTCTCCGCCGTCATCATCGTCGGGAAGTTCGTATTGGCGCAAGGCACCACCGGGAAGATGGAGGCATCCACCACCCGCAGCCCCTCGATCCCCCGCACGCGCCCCTCCGAATCCACCACAGCGCGCGGGTCATCCTCGGCACCCATCCGGCAGGAGCAGGAGGCATGCCAGACGCCGATGGTCGCCTTGCGGATGAAGCCCTCCAGCGCCGCGTCATCGGTCATCACCTCGTCGAAGCGGTAGCCTTCCACCACGAAGCGATCAATGAAGGCCGAGCGCAGGAAGCCCGGCCCGTCCATGAACCTGCTGATGACGTTGGTCAGGAAGCGGTTCTTGGCATTGATGATGCCAAGCTTGCGGACGCGGTCGGTGTAGCTGGCGGGGAAGTGGTCCGCCGTCACCTGGCCCAATTCGCCGCTCATCTGGATGGCGGCCATCATGCGGAAGCCGGTCATCAGCCGTTCCAGGTCGCGCGTGTCGGAGAGGAGGTTGAACTCCACCACCGGCTCAGCATTCCAGTCACGCGAGGCGAGGCGGACCTGGCCAGTCTCGGAATAGGTCTTGTTCACCCAGAGCAACAGCGATGCCACCTGCTCGCCCACTGCATGCCAGGCGGATTTGCTGACGGCGGCGGCGAACATGTCGCCTGGCGGGATGCCCTCCAGCCCCGAGGAATAGCGCAGGCCCACCAGGATATGCCGCCGCGTGCGTTCATCCACGCGGGCCGATTTCCGCAGGTAGGAGGAGAGCGAGACGGAGGGGTGGTCCATCAACCCCTGGCCGACGCCGGGCAGGTTGTGCAGCACCTCCACCCCCATCTCGCGCAGGTGCCCGGCCGGGCCGATTCCCGCGCGCAGCAGATGGGCGGGCGAATGAATGGCGCCGCAGGAGAGGATGATCTCACGCCCACGGAATTCCTGCTCCTGGCCGCGCACGAGGGCCACGACGCCGACGCAGCGATTGCCCTCGAAGATCAGGGATTTCACCTGGGTCTCGGTGGAGATGGTCAGGTTTTCCCGCGCGCGGGTCGCGCGGTCGAGATAGCCCATCGCGGCCGAGGCGCGCTGTTCGCCCTCATTGGAGATGGCCATGGGGAAATAGCCGTCCTCGAAGACGCCATTCTGGTCGGGCAGGAACTTGAAGCCGGCACCCTTGAAGGCCTCGGCGGCGGCCGTTGCGTGCTTGTTCCAGTCCGAGGGCGGGACGCGGCGCACCGGGATGCGGCCCTCCTTGCCATGCAGCGGGCCGTCGAAATCGAGATCGCGCTCGACCTTCTTGAAGTAGGGCAGGACGGCGTCCCAGTTCCAGCCCTCGGCGCCGCGGGCTTCCCACTCATCGTAATCGGTGGGGGCGCCGCGATTGGCGAGCTGGCCATTGATGGAGGAGCCGCCGCCCAGCACGCGCGCCTGCTCGTATTTGCGGAGCGGCGGGCGCTCCTCCGGGCGGTTGTGGGGGATGACCTGGGTGTGGACCTTCAACTCGGTCCAGTGGAAGCGCGGGTCGAAATAGGCGGTGCCGGGATAGCTGTCCTTGATCTCGGTGGGTTCTTCGCCCGGCGGCGTGTCAGGCCCCGCCTCGCAGACCAGCACGCGGCGGTGGCTTTGCGCCGAGAGGCGATGCGCCAGGACGGAGCCGGCGGAACCACCGCCGACGATGATGGTGTCCCACATCATCGGGCGGGTTCCTTGTCCCGGTCCGCCATCATCTGCTTGAAGGCGGGCCGCGCGTGGCAGGCGGCGAGCCAGGCCTTCACATGCGGCGCGGCCTCGAACAGTTCCTTCGCCGGCGCGGCGTAGCGGATGACTTCGGCCAGGTTGATGTCGGCCACGGTGAAGCGGCCCCCCACCGCGAAGCCGGTCTTGGCGAGTGCTGCATCCAGCACGGCGAAGGGGGCGCGCAGCGCCTCGATGGAGGCCTGGGCCAGGGCGGCATCACGCTCGGCCGGCGGCTTGGCCAGCATGTTGTAGAGAATCTGGATGGTGTGCGGCTCGGCCTCGGTTATCGCCCAGATGGACCAGGCGGTCATCTGTGCATCCTCGCGCAGGTTGGCCGGCGCCAAGGGGCCGCCATGCTTCTTGGCCATGTAGAGATTGATGGCCAGCGACTCGGCCAGCACCAGCCCGTCATCCTCCATGGCCGGGATGCGGCCATTGGGGTTCACCTTGAGGAATTCGGGCGAGCGCGTGTTCATCGGCGCATCCGCCGCCAGCGGATCGGGCAGGTTGTAGGCCTGGGTCACTGGCACATGGCGGAAGGGCATCCCCGCCTCCAGCGCCAGCCAGATGTTGCGCGAGGCGCGTGAGCGATAGGCGCCGTAGATGGTGAGCATTCGGGTGTTTCCTCCTGGCCTTGCTCCGGAGTTTCGCATGAAGCTTGCCCGAAAGGGAGGGGGGCTCAGCCCGCCATCGCGCTGACCATCAGGCCCACATTGTGGCGCATCATCGCCTCATAGGTCGCGGCGGGGCCATCGGCGTTGGAGAGCGCATCGGCATAAAGCCGCCCACTGACGCGCACGCCCGCTTCCTCGGCCAGGCGGCGCAAGGTGGCGGGATTGGCCATGTTCTCGATGAAGACGGCGGTGATGTTCTCGGCGCGGATCTGCCGGATCAGGCTCGCCACCTGCTGCGCCGAGGGCTCGGCGCGCGTCGAGACACCCTGGGGCGCGCGGAAGCGCACCCCATAGGCCGCGCCGAAATAGGCGAAGGCGTCATGGCTGGTGACGACGATGCGCCGCGCCTCGGGCACGCGGGCGATCTCGGCGCGCACCCAGGCATCCAGCGTCTCCAGCCGCGCCACGGCGGAGCCGGCGCGGGCGCGGTATTCGGCCTCGCCCGCCGCATCGGCGCGGATCAGCCCGGCCTCGATGTTGCGGAGATAGGCGATGGCCAGCCGCGCATCCTGCCAGGCATGCGGGTCCTGACTGCCATGGTTGTGGCCGGGCGTGGGGGTTGCGCGGCGCAATGTGACGCCTTGCGTGGCCATCACATTCACGCCGGCGAAGCCGGTGGAGGCGATGATCCGGTCGAACCAGTTGTCGAAGCCCGCGCCATTGCGCAGCACCAGGCGGGCGCCGCGCACCGCCTCGGCATGGGAGGGGCGCGGCTGGAAGTGATGTGCATCCACATCCGGGCCGGCCAGGACGCGGATCTCCATGCGATCCCCCGCCACATCACGCAGCAGGTCAGCCAGGATGGAGAAGGACGCGACGGCGACGGGGCGCGCCTGGGCAAGGGCAGGGAAGGGCAGGGCGACGAGAGCGAGCAGGGCGCGGCGTTGCATGGCGGCGATCCGGGATGGTTATGATATAACCTATCTGGCCCGAAACGTAGCGAAGTTCAACGCCCGAAGATGCGCTTCAGCCAACCGCGCAGACCCTCGCCGCGCTTGATGCTCTTTTGGTGCGAGACATGCGGCCGGCGGGCGGGCGGGGGCAGGGCGGTGGCCACGCTGTGGCGGCCGCCATCCTTGGCCTCGATCAGCCGAAGTTCGAGCATGAGGATCTGCGCCACCGCCTCGGGCGGGGACTCGCGGAGCAGTTCATGGGCTGCATCGGCGGCGTCGTCCCAGACCTCGGCGCGGCGCAGCGCATCCACGACGCGGACCCGCTGCTCGGCATCCAGCATGGGCCCGCTGCGCCACAGGGCCACCGCCTCCAGCCGCCAGGCATTGGCGAGGTCGGCCCGGCCCAGGTCATCGGCGACCCAGGCGGCGTGCAGCGTGGCCTCGGCGGCGGCGTGCAAGGCGCCCGTTTCCTCCAGCACCAGCGCCCAGGCCAGGAAGCGGCGGGCGAGCGGCGGGTGGGAGGCGTCATTCAGCAGGGCACGGAAATTGGCCGCGCCCACTGCCTGGGCAGCGGCGGGATGGGCCTGGGTGATGTCCGGCGCCGAATAGCCGCAATGCGGGCATTGCTGCAGCCAGCGCGCCATGGTGCCGCGCACCGGGTGGCCGGGACGAAGGTCGAGGTCGGGTGCCTGCTCGGGTGCGGCGGGGCGGAAGGGGAGTTGGCGGCTCCCGGTTCCGCACACGCCGCAAACCACGCCATTGGGCATGGTGGAAGCGGAACCGGGAACGGGGCGGGGCTGGGCCATAAATGCAATCTAGGCGTGTCGGGGCGTTTGGCGAAGGGGGCATTGTTCCTGGCCGGTCGCGTGCTGCCTGACGTCGGCCTTTCATGGCGGCGGCTTTGCCTATAGGTAGCCGGGAATATTCGAGGACCAGGACGCCAGATGGTGGATGCCGCTACGGGCGCGCGCGGATTGCCGATTGACCCCGCCGAACGCTTCGAGTCTTGGGCGGCGGGCATTCCCCACGAGTTGCGCTTCTGGATGGATTGGGCCGCGACGAAAGGCGGCAGATGGCCCGACGAATTCGCCCAGCGCATGAACCCCCAGGCGCCACTGGCCCCCTGGCTCACGCAAAGGGCGGTGGAGGCCAAGGCCAAGCATATTCGCGTTCTGGATGTCGGGGCCGGCCCCGTTACCTCACTCGGCTATGTGCCGCCCCAGGGGATGACTCTCGAACTCGTGGCCACTGATCCCTTGGCCGATGCCTATGCGGAGCACTTCCAGGCGCTGGGCCTCGTGCCGCCCATGACCACGCGATTTGCCCTGGCCGAGGAACTCACCGCCTTCCTGCCCCCGGAATTCTTCGACATCGTGCATTGCCGGAACGCGCTGGATTGCTGCTTCGACCCGCTCCGCGCCCTGAGCGAGATGCTGCGTGTCCTCAGGCCTGGCGGCGTGATCATGCTCTATAATTTGGCGAATCAGGCGGAGGTGGAGGGCTATGCCGGCTCCCGCCAGTACAATCTCGACGTCGTGGAGGGGCGGCTGGTCATCTGGCGCGGATCCGAGCGCTGGGATGTCGAGACCGTCTCGCCTGTTCGTACCAGCATCAAGGCCGGGGGCGGTGAGCAGGTCTCGGCCATCATCACCAAGCAGGAGGCCTTTGCGTCGGAGCGCGCCGGTTGGCTCGGGGTGCATCGCGGTGAAGCCTGGCGGGCGCGGGTGGGGCGCGCCATCCGCCGCCGGCTTCCGCCTTGAAGGCGCGGCCCATAGCGGCCTTGATCATGGGCATGGAGCAAGCCTCTCATGGGTGAAAAGAATATCCAGATCCGCCACGCGATCGCGGGCGATTGGCGAGAGACGGGTTATTTCCGCGACGCCGATTCAGAGGCCTGGCTCGCGCCCTTTTGGGGGGCGGGCAGCCCGTTTCTCGCGATGTTCCGGCAGCTCGATCTTACACGGGTCATCGAACTGGCCTGCGGGCATGGCCGGCACGCCGAGCGCATCCTGGACCACGCGCACGAGATCACCTTGATCGATATCGTTCCGGGCAACATCGAGCATTGCCGGGCACGCTTCGCCGGGCGTCACAATATCCGCTACCTGGTCAATGCGGGGGATGATCTGCCCGGATGCGCCGATGGGGCCTTCACCGCCCTCTACAGCTACGACGCCATGGTGCATTTCGAGCTTCTCGACGTCATCGCCTATCTGCACGAAACCCATCGCGTGTTGCAGCCGGCGGGGCGTGCCCTGCTGCATGTCTCGAACAACATGCAAAATCCAGGCGGATTCTATCACCAGAACACCCATTGGCGGAATTTCGGCAGCCTGGATGTTGTCAGGCACCTCGCCGATCGGATCGGCTTCAAGGTGCTGGAACATCGGGTGATCGACTGGTCAGGCACACCCGCGCTGGATGGTCTCATTCTGCTCGAACGCGGATGAAGGCCGAAGAAGATGAAGACGCGCTGACGCCCATGTGTCTATGTTAGTCATGTGTCTATGTTAAGACAGTGCTTCGAACTCGGAACATAGCCCCGTATGCCCCGCGGTGACCTCTTCCCCGACATCGCCCCCTTCGAGACGGGCCTGCTGCCGCTGGGCGATGGCCATGTGATGTATTGGGAGCAGGTGGGCAATCCGCGCGGCCAGCCGGTCCTGTTTCTGCATGGCGGACCAGGGGCGGGGGCGGGGGCGGTGCATCGCCGCTTCTTCGACCCCACGCATTGGCGCCTGATCATCTTCGACCAGCGCGGCGCCGGCCGCTCCCGCCCCTTGGGCGAATTGCGCGCCAACACCACGCCGCATCTGGTGCAGGATATCGAGACGCTGCGGAATTTCCTCGGCATCGAGAAATGGTTGCTGTTTGGCGGCTCCTGGGGCTCCACCCTCGCCTTGGCCTATGCCCAGGCGCATCCGGCCTGCGTCACCGGCTGCGTGCTGCGCGGCGTGTTCCTGGGGCGCGATGAGGAGGTGGAGTGGTTCCTCTACGGGCTGCGCCGAATCTTCCCCGATGCCTGGGCCGCCTTCGCCGAACACATCCCCGAGGCCGAGCGGCATGACTTGCTGACCGCCTATCTGCGCCGCCTGACCGACCCCGAGCCGGCCATCCACCTCCTCGCCGCCCGCGCCTGGAGCCATTATGAGGGCAGTTGCTCCACCCTGCTGCCCAGCCCCGAGACGGTGGCGAGCTTCGCGCAGGACCGATCCGCGCTCGGCCTCGCGCGGATCGAGGCGCATTACTTCGCGCACAAGCTGTTCCTGCGCGAGGGCGGGTTGCTGGCCGGCATTGGCGATATCGCGCAAATCCCGGCCGAGATCATCCAGGGCCGCTACGACATGGTCTGTCCGGCCGAGACTGCCTTCGAACTGGCGGCGCGCTGGCCGCGCGCGCGCCTGACCGTGGTGCCCGATGCGGGGCATTCGGCGCTGGAGCCTGGCGTCCGCACGGCGCTGGTCAGCGCGGTGGAGCGCTTTCGCCGGCGCTGACGGCGCAGGCTGCATGCGCCGCCGATACGCGCGAATCCGGCCTTTCGGAAAAGCCGCGGGGCATGCGGTGGACCCATCAGCCGCTTGCCGCATTCACGCGGCTGCCTGCCGCCCTGGCTGGCTGGCTGGCGACTTCGCCCGCCCCTCATGCGGCCGCAATCCCGCCCCCCGCAATAGCTTCGCATTGGCTGGGCGACTGGTGGCGCGCGGCCATCCGTGGTGCGCCGATCCCGCCGCGCCACCTGTCTTTCGTCATCAATCGGCAGGTGCTGATTGACAGGGGGCAGCGAAACCGCTTGAACCCGCCCGCTTCCATCGGACGCACAAGCTTCGGCGGGTGCGGTACTGCGGAGGGGTGCCCGAGTGGCTAAAGGGGACGGACTGTAAATCCGTTGGCTTGCGCCTACGCTGGTTCGAATCCAGCCCCCTCCATATTCCCCGGTGGAAGCGGGTTTTCGTCGCATGCGGCGAGGCTCTTGAGCTAACCTCATCACCGCCACGGCGCGGGTGTAGCTCAATGGTAGAGCACCAGCCTTCCAAGCTGGCTACGGGGGTTCGATTCCCCTCACCCGCTCCACTCTCCCGGGTGGCTGGGTGGTGCTCCCAGGCAGGCTCCCTCGCGCCCTTGCGGCTTCTGGAACGATCATTCTCGGAGCTTTTCGATGGCCAAGGCGAAGTTTGAGCGGAACAAGCCGCACTGCAATATTGGGACGATCGGCCATGTTGATCATGGCAAGACGTCTCTGACGGCGGCGATCACGAAGGTGCTGGCGAAGTCTGGTGGCGCGTCGTTCACGGCGT
>CAMTUX010000053.1:0-22291 GCA_947084995.1 uncultured Roseococcus sp. | reverse complement strand
TCGATCCCACCCTTCGTGCGGCGGAAGATGCGCGGCAACCTCATCTCCGCACGCCTCCGGCGTGACGCATAGAGAAGTTTTCGATCCCACCCTTCGTGCGACGGAAGATGCGCGGCAACCTCACAGCGCTGTCTCCGCGCGGCGCATCGCTGTGTGCAGCCGCACCAGCACCCAGGCCAAGGCGGGATAAAGGCCCACCGCGATGCCAAACTGGTGCAGCCCCGGCGCCGCCGGCGGCAGGATCCATCCCAGCACGGCTTGCAGCGCCCAGCCCAACACGCCCGCCCCAGCCGCGAAGCCGCAAAACACCATCCAGCTCGCCAGGAAGGATTGCCGCACCAGGAAGTCGCGCAGCCGCAACGTCACCCCATGCAGGATGAGCAGGGTGAGCACCCCCGTGCCGGGGGCGGCAAAGGAGAGCAGATCCTGCAAGAGGCCCAGCGAGAACACCACGGGTGCGGGCATGGCAGCCGGCCGGAAGATCGTCCAGAAGAAAACGCAGGGCAGCGCCACCGCGCCGATCACGCCGGGGATGCCCACAGGCACCGCGGCCAGAATGATCAGGAAAGCCGTGAAAAGCCCCGGAAACCCCGCCCGAGCCGCAGCGTCGATGCGGCGGAGCAGGCCCATGGGCGGCTCCGGCCGGCCCTTGGAGATCATGGGATCAGCGCCGTCCGCGCGGCTCGGGCCGGGCGACCGATTCCGGCGGCAGGATCCCCGAGAGGCCAAAATCAAACAGGCGCAGCACGTCCAGCCGCTCCAGCTGGGCGAAAAGCTCCACCTCGACGGCGCCGCTCTCGGTCCAGCGAACCACGCCCACCGGCAGGCCGGCCGGGAAGGCACCGGCCTGGGCGCTGGTCACCACGCGGTCACCCTCGCGCGGCAGCATGCCCTCGGGCCAATGCTGCAGCCTTGGGCGGGCAGTATTGTTGCCGGCCATGATGGCCCGCGCGCGGCTGCCTTCCAACGTGACCGGCACGCGGCTGTTGATGTCGGTCGCCAACAGGATGCGGGCCGAGCGGCTGCCCACCTCGGTCACGCGGCCGGCGAAGCCGCGCTCATCCAGGGCGATCTGTCCCTTGCGGATATTGTGCTGCGGGCCGGTCGCCAGCAGCACGGCGCGGGCATAGGTCCCACCCGCATCGGCCACCACGCGCGCCGTGCGGTATTGCGGCGCGGGGTCCGGCACCCAGGCTAGTTGGCGGCGCAGCAGCGCGTTCTCGGCCTCCAGCGCCAGGGCGGTGGCCTGCCAGCGGCGCAGGCGGCCATTTTCCTCGATCAGGCGGGCATTCTCGGCGCGC
Source organism: uncultured Roseococcus sp. (assembly GCA_947084995.1). Taxonomy (GTDB): domain Bacteria; phylum Pseudomonadota; class Alphaproteobacteria; order Acetobacterales; family Acetobacteraceae; genus Roseococcus. The sequence goes on along the minus strand of CAMTUX010000053.1, from coordinate 20,990 downwards.
ATGTTCCACAGGGAATCCACCTCCCGCGCCACATTCCGCACGGCGGAAACCGGCTGCTGGACGGCCCCCCAGATCGGCGCCAGCGCATCGGCCAGGGCCATGCGCGCGCGCTCGATCAGCACGGCATCCGCCTTGCCCAGCAGCATGATGCCGAAGGCGGCGGCGATCAGTACCGGCAGGGACAGCCGGGCCAAAGCCTGTCGTAGCGGGATACTCAGACGGATCACGGCAGCTCCGCCCCTTGGGGGATTGAGACGAGGCTCGCCGGGACATCATGTCCCGCGGCGAGGAAATGCTCAGAACCAGAGATAGTGAGTCGCAGCCTCTAGCACGCGGTCTCTCAATACATGGAAGTCAGCACCTGGCGAAGCCGCTTCAGATCCTCCAGGGCGCGGCCCGTGCCCAGCGCCACGCAGTTCAACGGCTCTTCTGCCACCACAACGGGCAGGCCCGTCGCCTCGCGCAGCACTTCATCCAGGCGATACAGCAAGGCGCCGCCGCCGGTCAGAACGATGCCCTTGTCCACGATATCGGCAGCCAGTTCGGGCGGCGTGTTTTCCAGCGCCACCTTCACCGCATCCACGATCTGCGTCACCGGCTCCATCAGCGCATAGGCGATCTCGCGCTGGCTCACCAAGACTTCGCGCGGGACGCCGTTCATGAGGTCCCGGCCCTTGACCTCGGTCATGGGGCCTTCCTCGGCATCGAGCGGTGCGGTGGCGGCGCCGACCTCCATCTTGATCCGCTCAGCCGAGCTTTCGCCGATCAGCAGGTTGTGGGTACGCCGGATGTAGGAAATCACCGCCTCATCCATCTTGTCGCCGCCCACGCGGACGCTGCGCGCATAGACGATGCCGCCCAGCGAGATCACCGCCACTTCCGTGGTGCCGCCGCCGATATCCACGACCATGGAGCCCGAGGGCTCGGTCACCGGCAGGCCGGCGCCGATCGCGGCCGCCATCGGCTCCTCGATCAGCAGCACTTTTCTCGCGCCGGCGCTTTCCGCGCTTTCCTGGATGGCCCGGCGTTCTACCGCGGTCGAGCCCGAGGGAACGCAGACGATGATCAGCGGTGAGGTGAAGCTGCGGCGGTTATGCACCTTGCGGATGAAATGCTTGATCATCTCCTCCGCCACCTCGAACTCGGCGATGACGCCGTCCCGCAGCGGGCGGATGGCCGCGATGTTCCCGGGCGTGCGGCCCAGCATCTGCTTGGCCTCCTCGCCCACGGCCAGAACCTGCTTGCGACCGCGATGATCCGAGATGGCGACGACAGAGGGCTCGTTCAGGACAATGCCCCGGCCCTTCACGTAAACCAGCGTGTTCGCGGTGCCGAGGTCAATGGCCATGTCGGCGGAGAGGAAGCCGAACAGGCGTGAGAACATGCGGGATGCCTTCCAGCGGTGGACAAAGGGGGGATGCGTGAGGTTGGTGGCGTAGCCCCAAGCGCCCCCCGGAGCAAGCGGTAGGGGGTTTCAGTCCCCCTGGATAGTCGCCGCCACCGGCGGCGGGGCCGTCCGCTCGCGCTTCACCAGCAGCTTGTTCAGCGCATGCACATAGGCCCGCGCCGAGGCGACGATGGTATCGGTATCCGCCCCCTGCCCGTCCACCAGCTTGCCCGCTTCCTCCAGCCGCACGGTCACGCGCGCCTGGGCATCGGTGCCGCCGGTGACGGCTTGCACGGCATAGAGCATGAGGTTCACCTCATGCGGGAAGGCCTGGCGCAGCGCGTTGAAGGTGGCATCCACGCCGCCATCGCCCATCGCCATGCCGTCCCGCCGCTCGCCATCCACATCAAGGGCGATGGTCGCCATCGGCTTGGTCCCCATGCCGGTGGAGACGTTCAGGCCGGTCAGCTTGATGCGGTCATTGCCGCGGCCGACCTCGTCATCCACCAGGGCGGCGATGTCCTCGTCGTAGACGACCTTCTTGCGGTCGGCCAAATCCTTGAAGCGCTTGAAGGCGTCATTCAACTGGTTGTCGCCGACCTCATAGCCCAGGGTCTTCAGCCGGTCGCGGAAGGCGGCGCGGCCGGAATGCTTGCCGAGCACGATGCTGTTCGTGGTCCAGCCCACGGATTCCGGGGTCATGATCTCGTAGGTGCTGGCATCCTTCAGCACGCCATCCTGGTGGATGCCGCTCTCATGCGCGAAGGCGTTGCGGCCCACGATCGCCTTGTTGGGCTGCACGTCGAAGCCCGTGATCGTCGCCAGCAGCTTCGAGGTGCGGAGAATCCGCTTGCTCTCGATGCCGGTCCGCAGCCCCAGCGCGTCCTGCCGGGTACGCAGCGCCATGGCGATTTCTTCCAGCGCCGCATTGCCCGCACGCTCGCCGATGCCGTTGATGGTGCATTCGATCTGCCGGGCGCCGGCCTGGATCGCGGCCAGCGTGTTGGCGACGGCGAGGCCGAGGTCATTGTGGTTGTGGGCGGAGAAGATGACCTTGTCCGCGTCCGGCACCTTGTTCATCAGCGTCGAGAAGATCAGCCCCATATCGGCCGGCAGCGAATAGCCCACCGTGTCGGGGATGTTGATCGTGGTCGCACCCGCCTTGATGGCCGTATCCACGCAGCGGCAAAGGAAATCGAGATCCGAGCGTGAGCCATCCTCGGCCGACCATTCGACATCGGCCGCGTGATTGCGCGCGAGGGTGACGCTCTCGGTGATGCGCTCCAGCACCTCATCGCGCGTCATGCGGAGCTTCACGCGCATGTGCAGGTCGCTGGTGGCGAGCACGATATGGATGCGCGGGCGCGCGGCGGGCTTGGTCGCCTCGGCCGAGGCCAGGATGTCGGCGGCATTGGCGCGGCTCAGGCTGGCGATGACCGGGCCATCCTTCGAGAAGCGCCTGGCGATGGATTGCACGCTTTCGAAGTCGCCGGGGCTGGCGATGGCGAAGCCTGCCTCCAGCACATCGGCGCCGAGTTCGTGCAACGCCTCGGCCATTCGCAGCTTCTCATCGAGGTTCATCGAGAAGCCGGGCGATTGCTCGCCATCGCGCAGCGTCGTGTCGAAAATGATGATGCGGCCAGCGTCGAGCTTGCCGAAGGAGGGATGGTTCAGGCTCATGGGGTGATCTCGTGAGGTTCGAAGGCTTTCCGGTGAATGCCCCTGGTGGACCAGGGTCCCCTGAGTTGTGCGGGCCGCGCGCGGCCTCGTTTCACACCCAGGGGCGGGAAAGTCGAAGCGGAAGAAGGGCGAGCGAGGGGGCCCGGGCCGGCAGCAATGCCAGGAGCCCGGCGGACAGCATCAAGCATGCGGTCATCATCGCCATGGGTGAAACCTAACCGGCCCCGCCCCAGCCCGCAAGAGATGGCCATGGACGCGCCCGCCGCCACGCTGCACTCTCCCCAAAACACCTGGAGGGAACCAACATGCGCCGTATCATGATGGCCATCTGCGCCTTGCTCGTCACCTTGCCGGCCATGGCGCAGGAATGGCAGCCAGACCGCCCGGTCCGCATCATCGTGCCCTTCCCGCCCGGCGGCGCCACCGACCTCATCGCCCGCATCCTGGCCGAGCGCGCCAGCCGAGACTTGCCGCATCGCTGGGTGGTGGAGAACCGCTCCGGCGCCAATGGCAATATCGGCATGGCCGCCGCCGCGCAATCCGCCCCCGATGGCTACACGCTGGGCGGCTGCACCATCGGCAATTGCGCGATCAATGCCGCGATCTATGCCCGTATGCCCTTCGACATCGAGCGCGACCTGGTGCCGGTCTTCTGGAGTGCGAGCGTGATGAACGCGCTGGTGGTCCGCCCCGACCACCCAGCGCGGGATTTCCAGCAATTCGTCGCCTGGGCGAAGCGCGAGGGCAACCGGGTGAACTTCTCCTCCTCGGGCTTTGGTGCCTCGAACCACCTGCTGGGCGAATTTCTCAACGGGCGGCTTGGCCTGACGATGACGCATGTGCCCTTCCGTGGCGGCGCGCCGGGCATGCAGGCGGTGATCGCCGGCGACACGCAGTTGTTCTTCGAGAACACGCCCACCGTGATCGGCTCCATCCGGGGCGGGCAGTTGCGCGCGCTGGCCGTCAGCGGCCGCACGCGCGATGCGGCGCTGCCCGATGTGCCCACGCTGGAGGAATCCGGCATGTCGGATGCGGTGATCGAGCCCTGGTTCGGCTACATGGCCCCGCGTGGCACGCCGCCGGCCGTCGTCGCGCGGCTCAACCAGTTGTTCAGCATGGCGTTGGCCGATGAGGCGGTGCAGGCCCGGATGCGTGACCTCGGCGCCCGCCCCGAAGGCGGCCCGCCCGAGCGCTTCGTGCAACATGTTCAGAGCGAAATCGCCCGCTGGCGCGAGGTGGTGCGGGTGAACCGGATCGAGCGAATCTCCGAATAGGTCAATCGGATATATTACTGATCTCTATCTCCCTGGGCGCAATTGGCGCCTAGAGTTTTTTCCGTTCGAAAGGGCTCACGGAAAAGCTCCAGATCACTGAATCACGAGCATCTTTATCCGATCAAGCGATTCCGTTTGATCGGATGATACTCCAGCCTGAGGTGAGCCGGGAAAAAATCATCGAGGAGACATGGCATGCCGCAAAGGCTTGGTTTCGAATTTCCGGGCACCTTCTGGCTGGTGCTGGGGGCTGCGGCAGCGCCGTCCCCGCCGCCGCAGCCCCCGAGATGGGCATCGGCATGGTCGGCGTCTCGCTCGCCTTCGGCCTGACGGGATTGCTGGGCGGCGTGGCGGCCGTGCTGGGCGAGGGCCGGGGGGTGCTGGCCGGCCTGGCGCATCGCTTCAGCGACGAAGACTGACTCCCGCCAGGCTGGCGTCAGGCCAGCCACAACGCGACGCCGCCGGCCACGAGGCCGGCGGCGGAACCTGCCAGGTAGCGGCGCGCAAAGGCGCCGCCACCCAGAACAAGCGCATAGCCCGCCTTGGCGATGATATTGGCCGCCACGGCCACCGCCACCGCCTGCCCCCCCAGCGCGAGGGGGATGGCGCCGGGCACGAGCCCCGCCACCGACAAGGTCACGGCGTCCACATCGGCAAGGCCGCTGATCGCGGCGACCACCAGCAAAGCTCCACTGCCCAACCATTCGACCGCGAGCCGCGCCGCAAGCGCGATCCCGCCCAGCAGCGCGGCCATCCTGATGACCGCAATGAGCTCGAACGGGTTCTGCTGCTGCGCGAGAGGCGCCGCCACCGCGCCCTCCCTTCCCTGCGGCAACACGACCACCAGCATCAGGCCAAGGCTTGCAGCCAGCAGGGCGGGAAACAGGGCAAGACCAAGCTCCGGCGCCAGGACCAGCAGCAGCACCGCCGTCCGCAGGCAGGAGACCGCCCCCGCCACCAGGGCACCCGCCGCCAGATGCCCCGCAGCCCCCCCCGACCGCGCGGCCTGGGCATGGGAAACGGTGGCCGCGGTGGAGGAGACCAGCCCACCCGCGGCACCGGCCAGCAGCAGGCCCGCCCCCGGCCCCAGCAAGCGCGTGGCGACATAACCCAGGAAGGATACCGCCGCGAGGATGATGGCGAGCTTCCAGATCCGCGCCGGATCCACGCCCCCCAATTCGGCGATGGGCCCCTCTGGCAGCAGCGGCAGCACCAGGAGCGTCATGCAGGAGAGCAGGATGACGGAGCGGAGTTCCGGCCAGGTGATCTGCCCCACCAGCCCGTGCAACCTCTCCCGCCCCGCGAGCAGGATGGCCAAGGATACGGCGCCCGCGCCTGCCACCGCCGGCAAGCCGGCCCCCGCCAGCGCGCCCAGGCCCAGGGTCGTGAGGGCGGCGACGGCGGTTGTCGCGCTGTGGTTGCCTTCATCCATGGCGGCACGATGCAGGAAAGGACCGACCAGCAGCACAAAGGCGATCATCGTCACGCCGATGAGCAGCGCCCCGGCCAGCTCCCCCCGGCCCTCGCCCAGCACGGCCGCCACGCCGCCCAGCAATCCCGTCAGGCCGAAGGTGCGAAGCCCCGCCACGCGCTGGCCGGAAGGCTCGTCGCGCTCGCGCCAATGGCGCTCCAGCCCGACCAGCAAGCCGACCGCCGTCGCCACGGCAAGGCGACCGATGAGAGGCTCAGCATCCATGCCGTCAATGAAGGCCCGGCCGCGGGAAAAGACAAGCGATCAGCCGGCCAGAATTCAGCCCGGCGGGTGCGTGGCCCACCAATGCCGCGCGATATCCTCGCGCCGGGCGACCCAGATATCGCCGCAGCTCACCACATGGTCCAGGAAGCGCGCCAGCGCGGCCGCCCGCCCGGGCCGCCCGACCAGGCGGCAATGCAGGCCCACGCTCATCATCTTGGGCGCGCCCGCCGCCCCTTCGGCGCGCAGCATCTCCACCGCGTCACGCAAATAGCGCTCAAAGCCATCGGGGTCACCGAAGCCGGGGGGCACGGCGAATTTCATGTCGTTGTTGTCGAGCGTGTAGGGGATGATGAGCTGTGGCTTGCCAGCCACCTCGATGTAATGCGGCAGGTCGTCATCATAGGAGTCGCTGTCGTAGAGAAAGCCGCCATGCTCGGCCACCAGGCGGCGGGTGTTGGGGCTGATGCGGCCGGTGTACCAGCCCACGGGGCGCTTGCCGGTCAGGCGCTCGATCGTCTCCACGCAGCGGATGATCTCGGCACGTTCCTCGGCCTCGGGCATGGGGTGGTAGTCAATCCAGCGCCAGCCATGGCTTGCCACCTCATGCCCCTGCTCGGCGAAGGCGCGGGTGACATCGGGGTTGAGTTCGAGCGCGCGGCCCACGCCATAGACGGTCAGCTTCAGGCCGCGCGCGGCAAAGAGACGCAGGATGCGCCAGACGCCGGCCCGCGCCCCGTAGTCGAATTGCGTCTCGACCGTGCGGTTGCGCTCGCCCACCATCGGGCTGCCGCCGGGCACCTCATGGAGGTAGATCTCCGAGGCGGCGTCGCCATTCAGGACGGTGTTCTCGCCGCCCTCCTCGTAATTCAGCACGAAGGAGAGGGCGAGCTTGGCGCCATTGGGCCAGCCTGGGTCGGGCGGGTTGGGGCCGTAGCCGCGCAGATCGCGGGGATAGGTGGTGCCGGGTGCCATGATATGGGTCATGGATGAAAAGCTTGAACGCCCTGGCGCGGTGGTCAAGCGGTGACAGCGGGGCGCGGCTGTTGCAAAACACTTGGAATGTCGCCGATTCGCCGGTTGATCCAGGAGAAGATCCCATGCCCCGCAGCCTGACCCAAGCCGCCTTCGGCGCCGCCCTCCTGGCGCTCGCCGCCTGCGCGGAGACGCCCGCTCCGGTCATGACGGCCACGCCGCCCGCGCCGGTGCCCGCCGCCGCGCCCGCCGCAACGCCCGCCGCCCCGGCGGACCCCAACCGCGCCCTGCCGATCTTCTTCGAAGCCTGGTCCGCCCTGCTGGAGGAGCCCGCCCAACTGGCCCTGCGCGAGACGGCCGAGCGCATCAAGCTCAATCCGCGCGTGCCGGTGCTGGTGGTGGGCTATGCCGATCCGCGCGGCTCGGCCGAGGCGAACATGACCCTCTCGCGCCTGCGGGCGCGTGTCGTGGCCGATGCGCTGATCACCAATGGCGTGCCCGCACGCCGCATCCGCATCCTGTATCGTGGCGCGACGCCGGGCTTCGAGAGCCTGGAAAGCCGCCGCGTCGAAGTGCGCGTGGATCGCGGCCAGCGCTGATTGCGAAAGGGGCGGGGGGCCGCCCCTGCCTTTGGGTGTTGGGTTCCGAGCGAGCCCGGTGCCCGAAGGAACCACCCCATGTCACGCTTCACCATCGCCGGCACGCTTGGCGCGGCGGCATCTCCTGCCATCCCCTTCCTGACCGCCTGCACACAAGCCCCGCCAGCCGCGCCCGCCTCGGACCCGGTTGAACTGCCGCAACGCGCCACAAGAAGCCATGCGGTGCCCCTGCGCCGCGGCCCCGGCACGTCAGGGGCGAGCCAGCCTCGCCCCCCTGCTGGGTCGCTTGCTGGCCGATCCACGTCCAGTCGTCACCATCACCAGCCATGCCGAACGCATGGACTTCACCACCGCGCGGGCGCGAGGCGCCGCCACGCGCCGGGCACTGACCGAGCATGGCATCCCCGCCCGGCGCATCCCAATGGTCCATTGCCGGCATGACGGCAGCACCCTGGATAAAGGGTGCGGCAGCATCACTGAAATCTGGCGCGGATTAATCGCATCTTCATGGCAAGGCCTTAACTCCTCGCGGCACCACCGCCCAGCCAAGCCAGGAGAAGACCCCGTGTTCCTGAGAAGCCCAGCCGTCGAGAATGCCGCGCCGAAGATCGCGGGGCTTGAGGCCCTGGCAGCATGCGTCATGCTCGCTGACCCCGAACTCAACATCACCTACATGAATGCCGCAACCATGGCCCTCATGCAGGAAGTCGCGGCCGATTTGAAGCGCGAACTGCCCCGCTTTGACGTCAACAAGCTGATCGGCAGCAATATCGACATCTTCCACAAGAAGCCCGCGCATCAGCGCGGAATGCTGGCCGTGATGGCCAAGCCACATGCCGCCACCATCACGGTGGCCCCCCGCAAATTCGACCTGCGGATCTCACCACTCACGGATAAGGGCGCGAAGATCGGCTTCGTCGTCGAGTGGGCGGATGCGCGGGACCGGCTGCTGAACCTGGACTATGCCACGCAGTTGACAGCCATCAACCTGAGCCAGGCGGTGATCGAATTCGCCCCCGATGGCACCATCCTGCGCGCGAACCCCATTTTCCTCACGACGATGGGCTATTCCGAGGCGGAGCTGGTCGGGCAGAATCATCGCATCTTCCTGGCGCCCCGCGATGCCGAAGCGCCCGAATATCAGGCGCTGTGGCAAGACCTGCGGGCGGGCGAGTTTCGCACGGGCCGCTTCCGCCGCATCGCCAAGGATAGACGGGTGGTCTGGATCGAGGGCGCCTACAACCCGATCCTGGATGAAAAGGGCGCCGTCACCAAGGTGGTGAAATTCGCCGTTGATGTCTCACACAAGGTGGAGATGCAGCGGAACCTGCGGGCGCAGATCGCCGAGATCGAGGCAGCCGTCAGCCAGTCCACGCAATCAGCGGCCGGGGCCTCCGCCGCCACCACATCCACCGTGGCGAATCTGCGCGAAGTGGAGATGAGCAGCGCCGAGCTCGCAACCTCGACCGGCGAGATCGCGCAGACCATGTCCCGCACCCGCGAAGCCGCCGCGACGAGCCTCGACCGTACCGTGCAGGTCGCCAGGAGCGCCGATGAACTGGTCGCCGCCGCGCAGGCGATGACCGGCATCGTGGACCTCATCCGCAACATCGCCAACCAGATCAACCTCCTCGCCCTGAACGCGACGATCGAGGCGGCGCGGGCTGGAGATGCGGGCAAGGGCTTTGCCGTGGTCGCGTCGGAGGTGAAGAACCTGGCCTTGCAGGCAGCCCGGGCCACGGAGCAGATCCGCACCGAGATTGATGGGCTTCAGCAGACTTCGCAAAGCGTGGCTGGCGCCGTCTCGGGCATCCGCAGCTCAATGACGACGATCACCGAAAGCGTGAGCATCACGGCCGCCGCCGTGGATGAGCAAAGGGCCGTCTCCGTCGGCATGACCACCAACATGGGCAATGCGCGGGCGATGATGGAGGATGCCAATGGCCAGATTGGCGAAATCGAGAAGGCCGTCACGCAAGTGACGGCAGCAATCGGACGCACGCGCCAGATCGCCGAAGCGCTGGCCAACTGAAAAGGCGCCGCATGGCCGGGTCGTCGGGCCAAAGCCCCCCTGCCCGGCCATGCGGTTGCCGATCAGTTCTTCGCCTTGTCCACCAGAGCGCCCTTGGTGATCCAGGGCATCATGGCGCGCAGCTTGGCGCCCACTTCCTCGATCGGGTGCTCGGCGAGACGGCGGCGGGTGGCCTTGAAGCTGGCCTGGTTCACCTTGTTCTCCAGCATCCAGTCGCGGGCGAACTTGCCGGTCTGGATGTCGGCGAGGACGCGCTTCATCTCGGCCTTGGTCTCATCCGTGATGATGCGCGGGCCGGTAACGTATTCCCCATATTCCGCCGTGTTGGAAATCGAGTAGTTCATGTTGGCGATGCCGCCCTCATAGATGAGGTCAACGATCAGCTTCACTTCGTGCAGGCACTCGAAATAGGCCATCTCGGGGGCGTAGCCGGCTTCCACCAGCGTCTCGAAGCCCGCCTTGATCAGTTCGACCAGGCCGCCGCAGAGCACGACCTGCTCGCCGAACAGGTCAGTCTCGCATTCTTCCTTGAAGGTCGTCTCGATCACGCCCGAACGCCCGCCGCCAATGGCCGATGCGTAGGAGAGCGCGATTTCCAGCGCATTGCCCGAGGGGTTCTGGTTGACGGCCACCAGGCAAGGCACGCCACCGCCCTTCTGGTATTCGCCGCGCACCGTGTGGCCGGGGCCCTTCGGCGCGATCATGAACACGTCGATATCGGCGCGCGGGTCGAGCAGGTTGAAATGCACGTTCAGGCCATGGGCGAAGGCCAGCGCCGCGCCGGGCTTGAGGTTGGCGTGCAGGTGCTCGCGATACAGGTCCCCCTGGAGTTCGTCGGGCGTCAGCACCATGACGATATCGGCCCACTTGGCCGCATCGGCCGGCGACATCACCTGGAAGCCAGCGGCCTCCGCCTTTTTCCAGGAACCGCCCGGGCGCAGGCCGATGACGACGTCCTTCACGCCGCTGTCGCGCATGTTCATGGCATGGGCATGGCCCTGGGAGCCGAAGCCGATCACGGCGACCTTCTTCGCCTTGATCAGGTTCACATCGGCATCACGATCGTAATAGACGCGCATCTTGGGCGCTCCTCTTTGCTGTGCAGTCTGGGTCGGAAAAGAAAATCAGGCGGCCATGTGCGCCGTGCCGCGCGCGATGGCAACTGCCCCCGTGCGGCAAATTTCCTTGAGGCCCAGCGGGCGCATCAAGGCACAGAAGGCGTCAATCTTGTCGCCATTGCCCGTCATTTCGAAGACGAAGCTCTCCGTCGTCGCATCCACGACGCGGGCGCGGAAGGCATCGGCCAGGCGCAGCGCCTCGACGCGATGCTCGCCACGGCCCACCACCTTGATCAGCGCCAGTTCGCGCGTCAGATGCGGGCCCGCCATTGTCAGGTCCTGCACGCGATGCACCGGCACCAGCCGATCCAGCTGCGCCTTGATCTGGTCGATCACCATCTCGGTGCCCGAGGTGACGATGGTGATGCGCGAAAGGCGCCCTTCTTCCTCGACGGGCGCCACGGTCAGGCTGTCAATATTGTAGCCACGGCCGGAAAACAGGCCGATGACGCGGGCCAGCACGCCCGCTTCGTTTTCAACCAGCACGGCAATGGTGGCCGTGCGAATGTGATTCTCAGACATTTACACCAACACCTTGCCTTCATCGGTCACGGAAGCGGCATTCTTCTCCTGGCCCGGGCCGAGGATCATGTCGTTATGCGCTGCGCCCGAGGGGATCATCGGGAAGCAGTTCTCATCCTTCGCCACGCAGATATCGGCGATGACGGGGCCGGGATGGGCGATCATCTCGCGGATCACGTCATCCAGTTGGTCGGCCGTTTCGGCACGCAGGCCGCGGGCGTGGAAGGCCTCGGCCAGGCGGACGAAATCGGGCAGCGCCTCGGAATAGGATTCGCTGTAGCGGCCGCCATGCAGCAGTTCCTGCCACTGGCGCACCATGCCCATATATTCATTGTTCAGGATGAAGACCTTCACCGGCAGGCGGTACTGCGCCAGCGTGCCCATCTCCTGGATGTTCATCAGGATCGAGGCCTCGCCCGCGATATCGATGCACAGCGCATCCGGGTGCGCGATCTGCACGCCCATCGCGGCCGGCAGGCCATAGCCCATGGTGCCCAGCCCGCCCGAGGTCATCCAGCGATTGGGTTTGTCGAAGCCGAAATACTGCGCGGCCCACATCTGGTGCTGGCCGACTTCCGTGGAAATGAACGTCTCGCGCCCCACCTCCTGCGTGATCTCAAAGAGTCGCTTCACCGCATGCTGCGGCTTGATGATCGGCCCCTGCTGGACATAGGCGAGGCAATCCTGCTTGCGCCACTGTTCGATCTGCCGCCACCAGCCCTGCTGCGCGTCCTTCGCGATGGGCGTCTGGTCGGCCTTCCAACATTCGATCATGGCGGCGAGCACCTGGCCGGCATCGCCCACGATGGGCACGTCCACCTTCACATTCTTGTTGATGGAGGAGGGATCAATATCGGCGTGGATCTTCTTCGAGCCGGGACTGAAGGCATCGAGGCGGCCGGTGATGCGATCATCGAAGCGGGCGCCGATGTTGAACATCACATCGCTGCCATGCATCGTGAGGTTGGCTTCGTAGGTGCCGTGCATGCCCAGCATGCCGATGAACTGCTTGTCGCTCGCCGGGAAGGCACCCAGGCCCATCAGCGTGTTGGTGCAGGGCATGCCCGTCAGATGCACGAATTCACGCAGCAGGCGCGAGGCCTCGGGGCCGGAATTGATCACGCCGCCACCGGCATAGATCACCGGGCGCTCGCTGCGCTTGAGCAGGCGCACGGCCTCCAGGATGCGCTCGGCATCGGGCGAGGTGACGGGGCGATAGCTGCGATGCGGCGTGCCGGGGGCGGGCGCATCCGCATAGGGCGCCGGCTTGATGAGGATGTCCTTCGGCAGGTCCACCACCACAGGGCCGGGGCGGCCGCTGCGCGCCACGTAGAAGGCGTCATGCATGACGCGGGCGAGGTCTTCGCTGCGCTTCACCAGATAGTTGTGCTTGGTGGCGGGCCGGGTGATGCCCGTGGTGTCGGCTTCCTGGAAGGCGTCATTGCCGATGAGATGCGTCGGCACCTGGCCGGTGAGGCAGACCACAGGGATGCTGTCCATCAGCGCATCCACCAGGCCAGTCACCGCATTGGTGGCGCCGGGGCCGGAGGTGACGAGCACCACGCCCACCTTGCCGGTCGAGCGCGCATAGCCCTCGGCCGCATGCACCGCCGCCTGCTCATGCCGCACCAGGATGTGGCGAATGTGGTTCTGCTGGAACAGCGCATCATAGATCGGCAGGACGGCGCCGCCCGGATAGCCGAAGATGACATCCACGCCCTGGTCCTTCAGCGCCCGAAGAACGACTTCAGCGCCAGTCATCGTGGCCTGGGTCATCGTGGCCTGGGTCATCACGGCGGCGTCAGCGGCAGGAGCTTCGGTGGTGGACATGGAGAGACCTCGTGTTCTGGCAGCAAAGGCTTAGGGGTCATGCTGCGGCGCGTCAACCGCCTTATTGAAGAAACGCTAAGATTTCAGGCGTATTTCTTTCCGAAAATTGCGTAAATGCCGCAATTCGCGCATTGATTCTATGTGTGGCCGCGGGGGGCACCAGTTCCTGATGCCGAAACCACGTCGCCTGCCGCCGCGTATAGGTCCAGGTGCCGGCGATGGCGCGGCGGTCCGCTTCCTCCCGCCCGATCTCGCCACGCCATTCAGCGGCGAGTTCGGGCACGCCATGCGCGCGCATGGCCGGCAGGCTTGGGTCCAATCCACGATCCACCAGCGCCCCAACCTCCTCCAGCGCGCCTTGCCCACGCATGATGGCCCAGCGGGCGATGATGGCCGGATGCAGTTGCTCGCGCGGCGGGGTCAGCAGGATGGCGCGGAAGTCGAAATCGGCGGGCGGCAGGCGAGGCGCGGCGCGATGCCAGGCGGCCAGGCTCTGCCCGGTGGCGAGCAGGATTTCCAGGGCGCGGGCGATGCGCTGGCCATCCGAGGGGCGCAGCTTCGCCGCATCCTCGGGGTGGAGTTCCGCATGCAGCCGCTCGGAGCCGAGCGCCATCAGCCGCGCCCGCGCCTCCTCCCGCGCGGCGGCTGGCACCTCCGGCAGCACGGAAAGCCCCTGGGTGAGGGCGCGCAGATACATCCCCGTCCCGCCGCACAGGATGGGCAGGCGGGCCTTGGCCATTTCCGCCAGCGCCGCTTCACGCCACCAGGCGACGGAGCCGGCCTCCGCCACGGGCAGCACGCCATACAGCGCATGCGGCGCGCGGGCCTCATCCTCCGGCGGCGGGCGTGCGGTGACGACGCGCAACTCGCGATAGCATTGCATGGCATCGGCATTGATGACGGTGCCGCCGAAGCGCTCGGCCAATTCGAGCGCGAGGGCGGATTTCCCCGATGCAGTCGGCCCCGCGATGATCAGCGCCTTGGGCTTGGGGAGCGCACTCGGTTGCGTCATGCGCCCTGCCCCGGCATGGTCCGGTCGCCATGCCCCATATCCTGACCCTGATCGCCCCCGCCGGCGCCCTGGCGCCCGTCCATATCAATGCCGCCCGTGCGGCGCTCATCGCGCTCGGCGCCGATTGCGACGCTGTCGCGTGGCTGGCCGAGGCGGAGGCCGCGGATTTGCCCTTCGCCGCGCTGGCGCCGGAACAGGCCATCGCCGCCGTCCGTAGCGCGCTGGGCGAGACGGCGCTCGACCTCATCGCCCAGCCCGCTCAGGGGCGCCGCAAGAAGCTGCTGCTGGCCGATATGGACAGCACCATCGTCACCAGCGAGACGCTGGACGAAATCGCCGCCTTTGCCGGCCTCAAGGAAAAAATCGCCGAGATCACCGCGCGTTCGATGAATGGCGATCTCGATTTCAAGCAGGCCCTGACCCAGCGCGTTGGCATGCTGAAGGGCCTCGACGCCTCCGCCCTGGAGGAAACCTGGAAGACCACCGAACTGATGCCGGGCGCCGAGATGCTGGTGCGGACCATGCGGCAGCATGGCGCGCATACCGCGCTGGTGTCGGGCGGCTTCACTTTCTTCACGGAGCGGGTGGCCGAGTTGCTGGGGTTCCATGAGCACCACGCCAATACGCTTTTGCTCGAAGCCGGCAAGCTCACCGGCCAGGTGGGTCAACCCATCCTGGACCGCGACGCCAAGCTGGCCACCCTCAAGCGGCTGGCCGCCGCGCATGGGCTGGCGCTGAGCGAGGCCGCCACCATCGGCGATGGCGCGAATGATCTGGCGATGATCCAGGCGGCGGGGCTTGGTGTGGCCTATCGCGCCAAGCCAAGCGTGGCGGCGGCGGCACGGCACCGCATCCAGCATGGCGACCTGCGCGGTCTGCTGTTCGCGCAAGGCTACAAGGCGAGCGAATTCGTGGGCGGCTGAGGGCCGCCTCACCCCCCGCCCCATGCCCGCCAGACCAGCCGCACCGCGATCGCAAAGAGGCAAAGCGCGAAGCCCCGCGCCAGGAGGCGCTGCGGCAAGCGGCGGCTGAGACGTGCGGCGGCGGGTGCCACCAGCATGGCAGGCACTGCCAGCAGCCCGCCCGCCAGGCCGATCGCCACCCCGGCGAGGATGAGGGCCAGCAGCGCCCAGAGGGTGAAGTCGGCGGCCATCCCTCACACCAGCCGGGCGAGGGCCGGCGGCAAGCTCAGCCCCGGACCGCCGCCGCCAATTCGCGCACCTGGTCCAGCACGCGGCGCACGCTATCCGGCCGGGCGCGGCCCTGCTCGTCGAGGGAATGGGCCAGCGTATCAATCAGAACGCTGGCCACCACCGCGCCATCGGCGACCTGGGAGGCGAAGCCCGCCTGCTCGGGCGTCCGCACGCCGAAGCCGATGCAGATCGGCAGATCGGTATGGGCGCGGATGCGCGGGATTGCGGCACGCAGCGCCTCGGGGTCGGCGCTGCGGGTGCCGGTGATGCCGGTGATCGCCACATAATAGACGAAGCCGGAGGAGGCGCTGAGCACCAGCGGCAGCCGCGCATCATCCGTGGTAGGGGCAACCAGGCGGATGATGTCGAGGCCTTCCGCCATGGCGGCGGGGGCCAGCACCTCGGCCTCCTCGGGGGGCATGTCCACGACGATCAGGCCGTCCACGCCGCTCGCCGCCGCATCGGTCGCGAAGCGCTCGGGGCCGTAGGAGAGGATGGGGTTCAGGTAGCCCATCAGGATCACCGGCGTCACATCGTCATCGGTGCGGAAATCGCGCACCATGGCGAGCGTGCCGGCCAGGGTCGCGCCCGCCTTCAGGCCGCGCTGGGCAGCGAGTTGGATGATCGGGCCATCGGCCATCGGGTCGGTGAAGGGAACGCCGATCTCGATCAGGTCGGCCCCCGCGCCGGGCATGCCGCGCAGTATGGCCATGCTGGTGGCGGGGTCCGGGTCGTAGGCTTCGAGATAGGGGATGAGCGCGCCGCGCCCCTCGGCCTTCAGCGCCGCGAAGCGCGCAGCAATACGGCTCACAACTTCACCCCGAGATGTCCGGCGACGGTGAAGATGTCCTTGTCGCCACGGCCGCACATGTTCATCACGATCAGCGTCTCGGCCGGCATGGTCGGCGCCACCTTCAGCACATGGGCCAGCGCATGCGCCGGCTCCAGCGCGGGGATGATCCCCTCCAGCTTCGAGCAGAGCTGGAAGGCGTCCAGCGCAGCCTTATCCGTCGCGTCCACATATTCCACGCGGCCGAGTTCGTGCAGCCAGGAATGCTCGGGGCCGACGCCGGGGTAATCCAGGCCCGCGCTGATCGAGTGGCCTTCCAGAATTTGGCCGTTCTCATCCTGCAACAGATAGGTGCGGTTGCCATGCAGCACGCCGGGGCGGCCGCCGGTCAGGCTGGCCGCATGTTCGGGCGTGTCCACGCCATGGCCGCCGGCTTCCACGCCGAGCATTCGCACGGAGGGGTCATCCAGGAAGGGGTAGAACAGACCCATGGCGTTGGAGCCGCCGCCGATCGCCGCCACCAGCACGTCCGGCAGGCGGCCCTCGGCCTCCTGCATCTGCACGCGGGTTTCCTCGCCGATGACCGATTGGAAGTCGCGCACCATCATCGGATAGGGGTGCGGGCCGGCGACCGTGCCGATGCAATAATAGGTGTCCTCGACATTCGCGACCCAGTGGCGCAGCGCTTCGTTCATCGCATCCTTCAACGTGGCGGCGCCGGCGGTCACGGCCACGACCTCGGCCCCCAGCAGCTTCATGCGAAAGACATTGGGCTGCTGCCGCTCGACATCGGTGGCGCCCATGAAGACGGTGCAGGGCAGGTTGAACAGCGCGCAGGCGGTGGCCGTCGCCACGCCATGCTGGCCTGCGCCGGTCTCGGCGATGATGCGCTTCTTGCCCATGCGCCGTGCCAGCAGGATCTGGCCGAGCACGGCGTTGATCTTGTGCGCGCCGGTGTGGTTCAGCTCATCGCGCTTGAAATAGACCTTGGCGCCATGGCCGGGCTGCGCCTTCGCACGGCAATGCCCGGTGATGCGCTCGGCGTACCAGAGCGGGCTCGGGCGGCCCACATAATCCTTCAGCAGGCGGCGCCACTCGGCATCGAAGGTGGGGTCGGCCTTCGCCTTGGCATAGGCGGCCTCGACCTCGAGGATGAGGGGCATCAGCGTCTCGGCGACGTAACGGCCACCGAAGCCACCGAAGCGGCCGGCGGAATCCGGGCCACTTTTGTAGGTGTTGGGCTTGAGGATCTGGTTCAACAGGGCATTCCCGAGGTCTGGCGATTGAACATTGTCATATAGAAGCCCCGGGCTTTTCCCAACCCCTGCTACCCGCCGCGGGCCGCATTGACGAAGTCCCGGATCAGCCCCGCATCCTTCACGCCGCGCGCCCGCTCAACGCCGGAGGAGACATCCACCCCCGGCGCGCCGCTGGCCGCGATGGCCTCGGCCACATTGGCCGGCGTCAGTCCGCCCGCCAGCAGCCAGGGGCGGTTGATCACGGCCAGGCGCGCCAGGTGCCACTCGAAGGGCGCGGCATTGCCGCCCGGCAGCACGGCATCGGGCGGTGGCTTGGCGTCCAGCAGCAGGCGGTCCGCCGCCTCCGCGTAAGGCGCGATCTGCGCCAGATCGGCCTCGGCCGCGATGCCCAGGGCCTTCATCACCGGCACGCCGAAGCGGGCGCGGATGGCTGCGACACGTTCGGGCGCCTCCTCGCCATGCAGTTGGATCACATCGAGCGGCGTGCCGGCCAGGGCCGCTGCCAGCAGCGCATCATCCGGGTCCACGAACAGGCCCACGCGGCGGGGGCCGCCCGTGAGGCTGGCCGAAATGGCGCCGGCTTGCGCGGGAGTGACGGCGCGCGGCGAGGGCGGAAAATAGACGAAGCCCACGAAATCCGCCCCGGCCTCGGCCGCCCAGCGCAATGCCTCCGGCGAATTCACGCCGCAGATCTTCACCTCGATGCTCATCGGGCAAGGGGGGATGTGAGGCTCGCCATGATGGCGGCGGCGGCGGCGGCGGGGTCGGCGGCTTCGGTGATGGGGCGGCCCACCACAATCCAGTCTGCCCCGGCCGCCACCGCATCCTCGGGTGTTGCGATCCGCGCCTGATCCCCTGCGGCGGCGCCCACGGGGCGGATGCCGGGCACCACCAGCATCGGCCCCTCGCCCAGCGCGTCGCGGATCAGCGAGACTTCGCGGGGCGAGCAGACCAGGCCATCCGCCCCCGCATCCATCGCCATTCGCGCGAGCCGCAGCACCTGCTGCGCCGGGCCGCCGGCGACGCCAATGGCGCCCAATTGCTCGGCATCCATGCTGGTCAGCACGGTGACGGCGAGGATGATGGGCCGCGCAGCGCCCGCCGCTTCGGCCGCCTTGCGCGCCGCCGTGATCATGGCCGGCCCGCCGCCCGCATGCAGCGTCAGCATGGCGGCGCCGAGCGGTGCCAGCGAACCCACCGCGCCCGCCACGGTATTGGGAATGTCATGCAGCTTGAGGTCGAGAAAGACCGGCGCATGGGCAGCCAGCCGCGGCAGCGCTGGCGGCCCCGCCGCGCAGAACAATTCCAGCCCGAGCTTCATCAGCCCGGCCGAAGGCGCCACAAGCGCCGCCAAAGCCTCGGCCCGCGCCAGTTGCGGCGTATCCAGCGCGACGATGAGCCGGCCCTGAGGGCCCGTGGGGCGATGCAGCATGACTCGAAAAAATCCTCAGCGCGGCTTGCTGGGCCTGGGATCGCGGCTGGCGAGTTCGGCGTCAAGCAGGGCGGCCGCCTGGCGCATTTGCGCGGCACCGCGCCGGGCCGGCAGATGCGCCAGCCAGGCGGTCACCGCGCCCGCCAGGAAGGTGATGAGGCACGGGATGAGGATGGCCTGCCAGAGCGGCATTTCGACCACCCAGCCACCAGGCCAGAAGGCCACCGCGACATTCTGCTGATTGGCCAGGGCGAAGCAGGCCAGCGCCGCCGCGAGCAGCGCCGGCGGCAGATAGGCGATCATTCGCCCTCGCCGGGGTCCTGGCCGCCATTGACCCGTGCGCGCAACTCCTTGCCGGGCCGAAAATGCGGCATGCCCTTGCCGGCGACGGCCACCGCCTCGCCCGTGCGGGGATTGCGGCCCTGGCGCGGATCGCGCTTGCGGGTGGTGAAGGCGCCGAAGCCGCGCAGTTCCACCCGCCCCCCCCGCGCCAGCGCGGCGCTCACCTCCTCGAAGATGGTGCCGACCACGGCCTCGATATCCGGAAGGCGCAGATGAGGGTGCTGCATGGCGAGATGCGCGATCAATTCGCTCTTTGTCATGTGTCCCTCAACAATATGGCTTCGTGCCATAGCAGGCTTTGTTACTGAATTTTGCAAGGCCTGAGTGCGGGATTACCGCAAAAGAACATGCCCTGGCCACCAGCCCTGGGCGCGCAGCACCGCCACGCCCCCCTCCCACAGCCCCGTCGAGGCCATGGAGAGCACGCGCTCGGCCGTGCCGCGCGGGTCGAGGTCCCGCAGGCGAAGCTCCGCCGGCAGGCCGTGCTTTTCGGTCAGCCAGCGCCGCGCCTCGGCCTCGCCGCCAATGGCATCCACCAGCCCGACCGCGACGGCCTGGCGCCCCGTCATGACCCGGCCATCGGCGAGTTCGCGCACGCGCTCCTCCGGCATTTGCCGGCCCGCCACCACCTTGGCGACGAATTGGCTCTGCATGTCCTGCACGACGGCATTGAGCGAGGCGCGGCCCTGTTCGGTCAGGGGGCGGAAGGGGCTGGGCTGGTCCTTCAGCGGGCCCGAGGTCAGCGCCTCCGCCCGCAGGCCCAGGCGGTCCAGCAATTCGGAGACCTCGAAGGATTGCAGGATGACGCCGATGGAGCCAGTCAGCGTTGCCTCGCGGGCGAAGATGCGCTCGGCCGGCAGGGCAATCATGTAGCCGGCGGAGGCAGCGGTGCCGCCCATGACAGCGACCACCGGCTTGCCCGCGGCGCGGACGCCGCGAATGGCGGCATGCAGCGCCTCGCCCCCGGCGACGGTGCCGCCCGGGCTGTCAATGGACACCAGCAGGGCGCGAACCTGGGAATCGCGGCCGGCACGTTCGATCAGGCGCACCAGTTCGCGGTTGTCGGTGATGGTACCCGAGATGGGCAGGCGGGCCACATGCTCGCCACCCAGGCCAGCGTTTTCCGGCAGGACGCCGTCGCTGAAGAACGCGGCACCCCCCAGCAAAGCGCCCAGGATCAGGGCGCCACGCCAAAAACCGAGCTGCCGCTTGAGGCGGCGGCGGTCCAGAAGAAGATCAGGCTCCAGGGCCATGGGGGCTGCATCCAGGTGAGGCGCATCACATAGAGGCCCCCGTGCCGCATGCGAAGCCTCTGTTGTGCCAGCCAGGCGGTGGACAGCGGGGCTGGCTGGCGCTATGGACCGCGCCACAGAGGGCGCCGACTTAGCTCAGGGGTAGAGCAACTGATTCGTAATCAGTAGGTCCGGGGTTCGATTCCCCGAGTCGGCACCAGTCCCCGCCTAACACGGGAGACAACCTGAGGTTCCCAGAAAATCTAGCGTTCAGCCTGCCCTTGCCGTACACAGCATGGGTACACACGAAGGTGACAACGCTTCGCATGGCTTCCCCGTGGCAAGACCCCCGAACGGGCGTTTGGCATTTCCGCAGGCGAGTTCCTCAACAGTTCCGCACGGTAGCGGGGCGCGAGACGGAGAAATGGTCGCTTAAGACGCACGACCGCAAGGTAGCTCAGCGCGAATGGCCCGCCGCGCTAGCACTACAGTTGCGCTGACGCATGAGCTCTGAATCGATGCGTGACCATGACTCGATTCGGAGGTTGTGGTGTTGGGTGCATCGATTGAGACGACGCTGGAGCTTTGGGCTGCGTCGCTGCGGGAGGTGAAGTCGCGGA
>CAMTUX010000052.1:0-21113 GCA_947084995.1 uncultured Roseococcus sp. | reverse complement strand
GCCGCCCCGCCGATCGCGCCGCCGGCGGCCGCGCCCGCCGTGGCCCCCGTCTCGCCCCCCGCCGCGATGGCGACGCGGCGCGAGCCGACGACGATGCCCTGCTGCACCGGATTGGCCTGCTGCACCGCGCGGACGGCATATTCATTGGCGGAAAAATTGCTGCCGCATGCCGAGAGCAGGCCAGCCCCCAGAAGGACGGGCGCGAGGAGAATGAGCGGAGGACGGATCATGCGCCCAGCACATAGGGCCTCGCACCCCTTCGCGCCAAGTCTTTGCATGCCCTATATGCAGGCGATGCAAGTCCCGTTTCTCAAGATGCACGGCCTGGGCAATGACTTTGTCGTGCTGGATGCGCGCGGCAAGCCGCTGGCCCTGCCCGCCGAAACCATCCGCTGGGTGGGGGACCGCCATCGCGGCGTGGGATTTGATCAGTTGGTGACGCTGGAGCCGGCGAGCGACGCCGATGTTTTCATCCGCTTCCACAATGCCGATGGCAGCGAGGCCGGCGCCTGCGGCAATGGCACGCGCTGCGCCGCCTCGCTCGTGCTGGCGGAGAGCGGGAGCGAGCGCATCATCATCCGCACCATCGCCGGCCTCCTGGCCGCCGAGCGCCTGGCCGATGGCATCGTGCGCGTGGATATGGGCCCGCCCCGCCTGGGCTGGCAGGGGGTTCCGCTGGCGCGCGAGATGGACACGCTTCATGTGCCGATGCATGCCGATGGCGTGAGTGACGCCGCCTGCTGCTCCATGGGCAATCCGCACGCGAATTTCTTCGTGGCCGATCTCGATGCGCTGGATGTGATGCGCATCGGCCCGGAACTGGAGCGCCACCCCCTGCTGCCCGAGCGCGCCAATATCGGCTTCGTGCAGGTGCTGGGCCGCGACCATTTGCGCCTCATCGTCTGGGAGCGCGGCGCGGGCTTCACCCTGGCCTGCGGCTCGGGCGCCTGCGCCGCGCTGGTCAATGCGCGCAGGCGCGGCCTGGTGGATGCGCGCTGCACCGTGAGCCTGCCCGGCGGCGACCTCGTCATCGAGCAGCGCGAGGACGGGCATGTGCTGATGAGCGGGCCGGTGGCGACCTCCTTCAAGGGCGAACTCACCCTTGACTGACACGCTCACCTTCGGCTGCCGGCTGAACATCGCCGAGAGCGAGACGATGCGCGGCCTGGCCGCCCGCGCCGGCTTCGCCGATGCGCTGATCGTCAACACCTGCGCCGTGACGGGCGAGGCGGAATCCCAGGCGCGCCAGGCCATCCGCCGCGCCGCGCGGGAAAACCCTGGCCGGCCCATCCTCGTCACCGGCTGCGCCGCGCAGATCGCTCCCGAGACCTGGGCGGCGCTGCCCGGCGTGGTGCGCGTCATCGGCAATGGCGCGAAGCTCGACCCCGCCGCCTGGTCCGCGCCGGTTGCCGCCATCGAGCGCGCGGCGCCGATGGGAATTGCGGCGGGCGGCGGCACGCGCGCCTTCCTGGCCGTGCAGCAGGGCTGCGATCATGCCTGCACCTTCTGCATCATCCCGCAGGGGCGCGGCCCAGCCCGCGCGCTGCCGATTGCCGAGGCCGTGGCGGCGGCACGCGACCTCGCCACCCGCCACGCCGAAATCGTGCTGACCGGCGTGGACCTGGCCAGCCATCCCGAACTGGCCGCCCTGATCCGCGCCGTGCTGCGCGAGGTGCCGGAATTGCCGCGCCTGCGCCTCTCCTCCCTGGACCCCGCCGCGCTGAATGACGCCTTCTGGCGCGTCTTCGCCGAGGAGGAGCGGTTGATGCCGCATCTGCATCTCTCGGCCCAGCACGGGCATGATCTGATCCTCAAGCGCATGAAGCGCCGCCATTCCCGCGCGGACCTCCTGCAACTTTCCGCCCGCGCCCGCGCTTTGCGCCCGGAGGCAGCGCTGGGGGCGGACCTCATCGCCGGCTTTCCGACCGAGACGGAGGCGCATCTATGCGCGCTGCTGGAACTGGTGGCGGAAGCGCGCCTGGCTTTCCTGCACGTCTTTCCCTATTCGGCCCGCGCCGGCACGCCCGCCGCCCGCATGCCGCAACTGCCCATGCCCCTGCGGCGCGAGCGCGCGGCCCGGCTGCGTGCGGCGGGCGAGGCCGAGCGCGCGCGCTTTCTGGCCACGCGCATCGGCCGCACCGAGCAAAGCCTGATGGAGGCGGATGGCATGGGCCACACGCAGCATTTCGCGCCGATCCGCATTCCCGGCGCCGCGCGCGGCAGCCTGGTCCAGGCCCGCGTCACTGGCAGCGATGGGCGCATTCTCATGGCGGAGGCCGCCTGATGGCGTTGCGTGATCTCTGGGGCAAGCTCACCGGCAAGGCCCCGCAACCCAGTGCAGAACCGGCTGGGCAAAGCGGCCTCCCCCTTCCGCCCGTCGAATTGCCGCCGCCCACGCCCGAGCCGGTGCAGCCGCCCACCTCGCCCGAAACCCCCCCGCCCGAAACCCCACCGCCCGCGCCCGAGCCGCCGCCGCCCGAGCCGCCGCCGCTTGATCTCCCGCCGCAGGAAATCCCGGCGCCGATCCAGTCGCCGGGCTTTTTCGGCCGCCTCAAGGCCGGGCTGGCGCGCTCCACCGCCAAGCTGACGGATGCCATCGGCAGCGTCTTCACCAGGCGCAAGCTGGATGACGCGGCGCTGGAGGAATTGGAGGACATGCTGATCGGCGCCGATCTCGGCGTCAGCGCCGCCGGCCGCATCGTGGAGAGCTTCCGCCGCACCCGCTTCGGCCGCGAGGTCACGGATGCCGAGGTGAAGGCGGCGCTCGCCGAGGAAATCGCCGCCATCCTCGCCCCCGTGGCGCGGCCCCTGGTCATCACGCCGGGGCATGCGCCGCATGTGGTGCTGGTGGTGGGCGTGAACGGCACCGGCAAGACCACCACCATCGCCAAGCTGGCCGAGCAATATCGCGCCCAGGGCCTCAAGGTCTGGATGGTGGCGGGCGATACCTTCCGCGCCGCCGCCGTCGAGCAATTGCAGGTCTGGGGGGAGCGCACGGGGGCGCATGTGGTCGTGCCCGCCAAGCCCGGCGCCGATGCGGCGGGGCTTGCCTTTGACGGGCTGCGCGATGCGCGCCTGGCCGGCGTGGATGTGCTGCTGGTGGATACCGCCGGGCGCCTGCACAATAAATCGGCGCTGATGGAGGAATTACGCAAGGTGGTGCGCGTGCTCAAGCGCGATGACGCGGCGATCCCGCATTCCACGCTCCTCGTGCTGGACGCGACGACGGGGCAGAACGCGGTCAGCCAGGTGCGCGTCTTCAAGGAGATGGTGGATGTGACGGGCCTGGTCGTCACCAAGCTCGACGGTTCGGCCAAGGGCGGCGTGGTGGTGGCGCTGGCGCAGGAATTCGGCCTGCCGGTGCATGCGGTGGGCGTGGGCGAGAAGGCGGCCGACATGCGCCCCTTCGAGGCGCGAGACTACGCGCGCTCCCTGGTGGGGCTGGACGATTAGGCGCGGCTTCCCGCAAGGTTGCTGGACCGCAGAGGGAGGCATGCATGCTCGAAATCGAAAAACCGGCCGACATGGCCCAATGGGTCGGCAGGAAGCTCGGCACCAGCGAATGGTTCACGGTGGACCAGCGCATGATTGATCTTTTCGCCGAGGCGACGGGCGACCATCAATGGATCCACATTGATACCGAGCGCGCGGCGCGGGAATTGCCCGGTGGCAAGACCATCGCGCATGGGTTCCTGACGCTCTCGCTGCTGCCGCGGCTTTCGTCCATGGTCTATCAGATCAAGAACCGCTCACGCGCGTTGAACTACGGCAGCAACAAGGTGCGATTCACGGCCATGGTGCCCTCGGGCTCGCGCCTGCGGCTGCATCTGACGCTGAAGGCCTGCGAGCCGATCCAGGGCGGCGTGCGCCTCACGGTCGAGAACGAGATGGAGGTGGAGGGCAATCCGCGCCCCTGCCTGGTCGCGGAGACGCTCAGCCAGATCTACGACTGAGCACCCGCTTCACCGGAAGCCTTGCATGAAGTTGGAGGTTCCGGTGGGGAAGCCCGAGGGGCTGCTGCTGGGCAGCGCCATGGGGCGTGGGCTGCCGCCGGCGATGGGCGGCAGCGAACTGGGTGCGCCGGGCAGCGGGTTGAGGCTGGGCACCACCATCCCGAAGCCGGGCAGCGGCGCGCCGGGGGTGATGACGGGCAGTGATTGCGCCTGCATGGGCGACAAAGCGCCGGGCGCGCCAACTGGCGCGAATGGCGTGGCCCGGACCACGGGCGGCAGGCCGACGCGGGGCGCCTGGCTGGGGAAGGCGGCGATGCCATCCCCCTCCAGCCGCGGCAGCAGCACCATCGGCGAATCATCGGGCGGCGGCATGCGGCGCGAGGGCGGGCTGGCCGCCGCCAGGGTCTGGCCCGGCGGCGGGGCGAAAAGCGGCCGTGTCGTCACGGGCGGGTGGATGGGCGCGATATTCGCGGTGGCGGGTTGCCAGGGTTCGACGACGGCCACGCCCTGCCGCACATCCGGCAGGCTGGCGGCGTGGCCCAGCGACGGCCCGCTGCCCGCTTCCCGGGGCTGGGCGGCGCGGCGGTCACGGGGCGCGCGTGCGGGCGGCCGCGGCGGCGCGCTGGCCATCACCGGCGGCGGCGGGACATTGGAGGGCGCCACGCAGCGGAATTCCAGGCGGTAGCTGCGGGAGCCGACCTGGCTGCTGGTCATCACGAAAAGCCGGCCATGTTCGCCGCAATAGGTCTGCGCCTGGTCCAGGCCGGCCTGGACCGCCGCCGTGCCGCTGACATGCTGGACCTCCAGCGCGAAGGCATCGCCTCCATTGGGGCCGTTGATGGGTTGGATCGCCTGCCCCTGGCCGGCGCAGGCGGCCAGCAGGGCAACCGCGCTCAAGGCCAGGGCGCTCAAGGCCAGGGTGTTCGGAGAAAGGGGTCGCATCGTCACTCTCATCTCGCGCCATTTCCCATCCTCATAACCCGGCCCCGCGCCCACCGCCATGGATCGTGATTCCAGTCTCCGCGCGGCATGCTATATCGGGGGCAACAGGAGGATCATCATGATAAGCCGCCGCATCTTGCTCGCCGCCCCGCTCTTGGGCGCCCCAGCCATCGTTCAAGCGCAGGAGGCCTGGCCGACGCGGCCGGTCAACATGATCGTGCCCTGGGCGCCGGGCGGCTCGAATGACGTGGTCGCGCGGTTGTTCGCGCCCCAGCTGGAGGCCCGGCTGGGCCAGCCCTTCCTGGTGGAGAACCGGCCCGGCGGCGGTGGCTCCGTCGGCATGGGGGCGGCGATGCGCGCCCGGCCGGATGGGCAGACGCTCTTTGTCTCATCGGCGTCCAATCATGTGTTTCACCCGCTGATCTCCGGCGAGATGAGCTATGACGTGCGCGAGGCGTTCCACGGCATGGCGATGTGGGTGGATGTGCCCAATGTCATCGCCGTCCATCCCTCGCTGCCGGTCCACACCGTGCCGGAACTCATCGCGCATATCCGCACCATGCGCGGCGGCATGAGCTTCGGCTCCTCCGGCGTCGGCTCCTCCAACCACCTGGCGGGTGAGCTGTTCCGCATGCGGACGGGGCTGGACATGACGCATGTGCCCTATCGTGGCGGCGGCCCCGTGCTGAGCGACCTGATCGCCGGCACCATCCAGCTGGGCTTCATGAACCTGCCCACCGTGATCCCGCCCGCCGAGGTCGGGCGCGTTCGCATCATCGCCGTCTGCACGGCCGAGCGCGTGGCGCTCCGCCCCGACCTGCCAACGGTGACTGAGGGCGGCGTGCCGGACTATGCCGTGCGCTCCTGGACCGGGCTTTTCACCCCGCGCGGCACCCCGGCGCATATCGTCAACCGCATGTCCGCCATCTCGAAGGAGGTGATGGAGATGCCGCTGATGCAGACCCGCCTGCGCGACCTGGGCAGCGAATCCATCTGGATGGACGCGCCCACGACCGACCGCTTCGTGCGCGAGGAATATGCGCGCTGGGCGCCGATCATCCGAGCCGCCGGCGTCAGGATCGAGTAGCGGCGCCATTCAGGGCATGATCCGCTGAGGCGTCTTCGCTGCAGCGGTGGATCATTCCCTCACCACAGCGCCTGCCAGGCTGCCAGCGCACCTTCCGCGCGCAGCCAGTTCCAACCGCGATCCATCGGCATCCTCCCCTTGTTGGGGGGCATGTTCGGCGGCGCGGGGCGCTGCGGCAACACCCGGCTTGAAAGCCGGCGCGCGCCGCGCGAGCATCGGCGGCATGAAACTCCCGGCCCATAACCGCCATGCCCGCAGCGCCATCCCCTTCCGCCCCGACTGTGACTGGCCGGGCGGCAGGCGGCTGGCCCTCCAGCGATCGGAGACGTCATGAGGGATTTCGAAGGCTATGGCCGCAACCCGCCCGATCCGCGCTGGCCGAATGGCGCCAAGCTCGCGCTCAACTTCGTCATCAACCATGAGGAGGGCGGCGAGGAGAGCTTCCCCGATGGCGATCCCCGCAGCGAAAACGCCCTGACCGAGGGCAGCACCGCCCCCGTGAAGGGGCGCGACCTCGCCGCCGAAAGCATGTTCCAATATGGCAGCCGCGTCGGCTTCTGGCGGCTGCATCGCCTGTTCACCGAGCGCGCGCTCCCCTGCACCGTCTTCGCCGTGGCCCGCGCGCTGGAGCGCACGCCCCAAGCCGCCGCCGCCATGCGTGAGGCCGGCTGGGATGTGGATGGCCACGGCCTGCGCTGGGAAATGCATATCGGCATGGAGGAGGCCGACGAGCGCCAACGCATCGCCGATGCCACCGCCATCATCACCCGCATGATCGGCACGAAGCCGCTGGGCTGGTACACGCGCTACGCGCCGAGCGAGAATACCCGCGGCCTGCTGGCCGAGGCCGGCTACCTCTATGACAGCGACGCCTATGATGACGAACTGCCCTATTGGCGCATGCTGGACGGCCAGCCGCGCCTCATCCTGCCCTACAACCTGGCCCATAACGATGTCCGCTTCCAGCGCGCGGCGCTGACCACGGGCGAGGAATTCTTCCACTACATCAAGGGCGCGGTGGAACTCATGCTGAGCGAGCCGGGCGGCCGCATGCTCAGCGTGGGGCTGCACAACCGCATCATCGCGCATCCGGGCCGGGCGGTGGGGCTGGCCAGGCTGCTGGATTGGGTGGGCAGGCAGCCGGGGGTCTGGGTCTGCCGGCGGGGCGATATCGCGCGGCACTGGATGGCGCATCACGCGGGCTGGGGGTGAGCCATCCTTTCTGCCCAGGCTGGAGCCTGCTCCGCGCCGCCATCGACGCGCAACGCGCCTTGGCCTGGCCATCTGGCGCTGCGGCCCTGATCCGTTACAAAATCATCGCATGAGCAATCGCATCGCCCAACGCGCCCTTTGCCTCGATGATTTCGAGGCCATGTCGCGCCGCCATCTGCCACGTCCCATCTTCGGCTATGTGGCCGGCGCAACCGAGCGCAACGCGGCCCTGGTCGATAGCGCGCGCGCCTTCACCGAATACGGCTTCGTGCCGCGCGTGCTGCGCGATGTGTCCAGGCGCAGCACCAAGGCCACGATATTCAACCGCGAATGGGCGGCGCCCTTCGGCATCGCGCCCATGGGGCTCTCGGCGCTGGTCGCCTATCGCGGCGACATCGTGCTGACCGAGGCCGCGAAGGCCGCCAATCTGCCCATGATCCTCTCCGGCTCCTCGCTGATCCGGATGGAGGAGGTGATCGCCGCCAACCCCGACGCCTGGTTCCAGGCCTATCTGCCTGGTGATTCGACGCGGGTTGAGGCGTTGGTGGACCGCGTGGCGGCGGCCGGCTTCGGCACCTTGCTGCTGACGGTGGACACCGCCGTGCTGCCCAACCGCGAGAACAATGTCCGCAACGGCTTCTCCACGCCGCTGCGGCCCTCGCTGCGGCTGGCGCTGGATGGCATCACGCATCCGGGCTGGTCGTTGAACACCTTCCTCAAGACCTGGCGGCGGCATGGCATGCCGCATTTCGAGAACAGCTTCGCCGAGCGAGGCGCGCCGATCCTGGCCAGCAATGTGCTCCGCGACTTCACCGCGCGGGACCATCTGAACTGGGAACACCTGGCGCTGATCCGCCGGCGCTGGCCCGGCTGGCTGATCGTGAAGGGCGTGATGCACCCCGAGGATGCTGCGCGTGCTGCCTCCGAAGGCGCGGACGGCATCATCGTCAGCAATCATGGCGGGCGGCAGTTGGATGGCACCTCGGGCCCGCTGCGCGTGCTGCCCGAGATCGCCGCCGCCTCGCAAGGCATGGCGGTGATGCTGGATGGCGGCATCCGGCGCGGGACGGATGTGATGAAGGCGCTGGCGCTCGGCGCGCATTTCGTTTTTGTCGGAAGGCCGATGCTGCATGCCGCCGCCGTGGCCGGCCAGCCCGGCGTGGACCACGCGATTGCGCTGCTGCTGGGTGAGCTGGAGCGCAACATGGCGCTGCTGGGCGTGAACTCCCTGGCGGAGATCACGCCCGAATGCCTGATCCGGGTGGGCGCTTAGAGCGGGATGCGTTGAGGCGGAATCGCCGAAAACGTTGAATCCCGCTCTCAGCAGTGACGAGACCATGAAAGTGAGCGCAAGCGAACGCATCATGGTCTAGAGCATCATCCGATCAAACGGAATCGTTTGATCGGATAAAGATGCTCGTAATTCAATGATTTAGAGCTTTTTCCGTGAGCCCTTCCGAACGGAAAATGCTCTAGAGGCTGTTTCGAAATGATGCAGGTATGAATGGCTTGGGGCTGGATGGCCGAGGACAATCGTGATTCCAACGAGTTGCGACACCTGTGATGGAACTTCCGATGTGGACCCCGACCACCCGGCACCAGGAAACGCAGCGGCAGGTTCTGCTGCGCGGCGCTGGCCTGGAAGTCGCCATCATCCACGGTGCGCCGCACCGAGAGCGCCAGGCGGGCCAGCACCTCGGGCGATAGGCCGGCAGGGGCGGCCATGCCGCGCATCGAGCCCCCCACCACATCGAAGCCAAATTCGCGCAGCGTCGGCACCTCCGCCAGCGGTCCCCAGCGGGTGGAGCCCATCTGCGCCAGCGGCCGCAGCACGCCCTGGCGCATTTCGGCGATGCCCTCCGCCACGTTCATGACCGCCACGGGAATGGAGCGCGACATCAGATTCTGCTTCACCTGGGCCGAGCCGCCAAAGGGGGCGTGGAGGAAGCGCGCGCCGGATTTGCGCTCCAGCGCCAGCATCGCCAGGTGATCATCCGAGCCGACGCCCATGGTGCCATAGCCGATGGTCTCGGGCGCCGCGCGGGCGGCGGTGAGAAGGGCCGCGAAATCCTGGATGGGCGAATCGGCGCGGATCCAGATGTCGCCAGGATCATCCACGATGTTGCCGATGAGGGAGAAATCCTCCAGCCGGAAGCGCGTGCGGCGCTCGTTCGGCAGGGTAACGATGTGGGGCGTGTTGATGAAGCCGATGGTCAGCCCGTCGGGCCTGGCGCGGGCGGCGAGGTCCGTGCCGCCGCCGGCCGCGAAGGCGATCGATGATCATGGTGATCTGGCGGTCGGGCAGCCACTCCTTGGCGCGGGCTGGCAGCGCCAGGAGGGTGGGCGCGGCGGGTGGTCATGAGCGGGCTTCGGTCAAGAAAAAGCCGGCCGCTGCGGGAAGCAGGGCCGGCTGATCTGGGCAATTGAAGGTGCCTCAATCGGCGGCGAGGGCCATCCGGCTGCGGTTCAGCACGGAGAGGACGTGGTCCTCCGCCATGCCGCTGATGGTCTCGACCTGTTCCGGCGTGAAGACGTGGCCGGCCTGCGGGATGGTGCGGTAGTCAATCGTGACGCCCTTCTGGGTGTTCAGCTTGTCCACCAGTTTCTGCACGGTGTTGAGCGGCACCAACTCGTCATCCTCGCCATGCAGGATCATGCCCGAGCAGGGGCAGGGGGCGAGGAAGCCGAAATCATAATGGCTGGCCGGCGCGCTGATCGAGATGAAGCCACCCATTTCCGGGCGGCGCATCAGCAATTGCATACCGACATAGGAGCCGAAGGAATAGCCGGCGGCCCAGAGCATGGAGGCGTTGGGGTTGACTGTCTGCAGGAAGTCCAGCGCCGCGGCGGCGTCGCTGATCTCGCCAATGCCGCCATCATAGCGGCCCTGGCTCTTGCCGACGCCACGGAAGTTGAAGCGAAGGACGGAGAAGCCCATCGCCTGGAACTTGCCGTAGAGGTTGTGGACAACGCGATTATTCATCGTCCCGCCATGCAGCGGGTGGGGATGCAACAAAAGCGCGACGGGGGCGTTGGGGCGCTTGGCGTGGTGATAGCGGCCTTCGAGGCGGCCATCGGGCCCGGCGAACATGACTTCAGGCATCGTGTCCTTGTGTCCGTTTCTTCGGTTGGGCGGCGCGGAGAAGCCGGGGTGCTGCCCCATCCGCGCTGCCGAATATGCGGCCAAAGCCCTGCATCTGACCTGGCCGCTGCCCGTCCGCCTGCCCCTTTCAGGGTGCGGCAGACAGGCAGCAGCAGGCCCGCATGGACAATCCCGTCACGAAGGTCCGCGTGGGCATGCACGCTTGACGTGCAGCGCCACTACCGCCACCCTCCCGGTCTTCCGGAAAATCACCGGATGCGCCAGGATTTGACAGCACCGCCCGAAAGCATGAAATTCGGGCGGGAAAACAATCGTTTCAAGAGTTATCCCGGCTCACTCCGGGGTAACGGGCGCATCATACGCATTCACGAATAGCTTTCATAATGGATTCACACGGCGAATTGCATGGCTGGGTCCGGCCCAGTGCATGACACGCCGGTTTGGATGCGGAATCTTTCCCGCGCCACGTTTTTTTGAGGCAAAATGTTTACCGCCAGAGGGTCAGCGCGAAGATGCGCGGCCCCTGGTGACCGCCGGATGGGCGTTCTGGCGCGGTCATATCGAGGAAGGAGTGCGGGCGATGCGCCTGTCAACGCGCGGCCGCTACGCCGTGATGGCCATGGTGGAACTTGCGGCGCGGCAGGACCGCGCGGTGAAACCCGCGGCCGCCAAGAACGGGCCGCCCGTCAGCCTGGCGGAGATCGCGGCGGCGCAGATGCTCTCCCTGGCCTATCTCGAACAGTTGTTTGGCCCGCTGCGCCGCGCGGGCCTGGTCGCTTCCGCGCGCGGTCCTGGCGGCGGCTACCGCCTGGCCCGCCCGGCCGAGCAGATTTCCATCTCCGACATCGTGGATGCGGTGGATGAGCCGATTCGCGCAACGCGCTGCGAGGATGGCGCGTCGGGCTGCGTCGGCGGGCGGCGCTGCATCACCCATGACCTCTGGGCCGAACTGGGCGCGCAGATTCACCTTTTCCTGGCCGGCCTCTCCCTCCAGGACGTGGTGCAGGGCGATGTGCTGGGCCGCGCCGTGGCCCCGCGGCGCCGGGAATTGACGCGCGTCTGATCCGGCGGGAAATGGCCCAGCGGGAAACGGCACGGCGATGACCGCGCCCCTCAACCTTGACGCCAATGCCACCGAAGCGCTGCGCCCCGCCGCGCGCGCGGCGCTGCTGGCCGCGCTGGAGACCGACGCCAACCCCTCCTCCATCCATGGCGGGGGCCGGGCGGCGCGCGGCGTGATCGAGGCGGCGCGGCGGGCGGTGGCGCAGCACTTTGGCGTGAGCCCCGGCGATGTCGTCTTCACCTCGGGCGGGACGGAGGCGAATGCACTCGCCATCCATGGCCTGCGCGCCGGGCGCCGCGTGCTGGTGGGTGCCACCGAGCATGCGGCGGTGCGCGCGGCGGCACCCGATGCCACCACCCTGCCGGTTCAGGCCGATGGCACCCTGGCGCTGGAGGCCCTGGCGGCGGAACTCGCCAGCGGCGGCCCCGCGCTGGTCTGCGTCATGGCGGCCAACAATGAATCGGGCGTGCTGCACCCCATGGTCGAGGTCGCGGCGCTGTGCCGGGCGCATGGCGCGCTGCTGCATGTGGATGCGGTGCAGTCGGCCGGGCGGATGGCGCTGGACATGCCGGCCTGGGGGGGCGCCAGCATCGCCCTCTCGGGCCACAAGCTGGGCGGCGTGCCGGGGGCGGGCGCGCTGATCCTGGCGCCGGGCCTGCACCTGCCGCCGCTGATCGCGGGTGGCGGGCAGGAGCGTGGGCGGCGCGGCGGCACTGAGCCCCTGCCGGCGATTGCCGCGCTCGGCGGCGCGCTGGGCGAAGGCTATGACGCCGCGCGAATCGCTGCCCTCCGGGACGCGATCGAGGCGGGGCTGCTGGCGCTGGAACCGCGCATCATCATCGCCGGGCGGGGCGCGCCGCGCCTGCCCAATACCAGCCTGGCCCTGCTGCCCGGCGTGGCGGCCGAGACGCAGGTCATCGCGCTCGACCTCGCGGGGGTGCGGGTTTCGGCGGGGGCCGCCTGCTCCTCGGGCAAGGTCGCGGCGTCGCATGTGCTGCTGGCGATGGGGTTTGGCGCGGCGGCTGGCAGCGGCATCCGCATCTCCCTGCCCTGGGACGCGCCAGGGGATGCGCCGCAGCGCTTCCTCGCGGCCTATGCCGGGATGCTCGGGCGGTTGCGGAACCGCCCGGCCTGATCCGTCAGCGCGTCGGAACCGGCGGGTCCTGCGTGTAGTCGTAGAAGCCGCGCCCTGTCTTGCGGCCATACCAGCCGGCTTCCACGTATTTCACCAGCAGCGGGCAGGGGCGATATTTGCTGTCGGACAGCCCATCATACAGCACCTGCATGATCGAGAGGCAGGTATCCAGCCCAATGAAATCCGCCAGTTCCAGCGGCCCCATCGGGTGGTTCGCGCCCAGCTTCAGGGCAGTATCAATCGAGCGGATATCGCCCACGCCCTCATACAGCGCATAGACCGCCTCATTGATCATCGGCACCAGGATGCGGTTCACGATGAAGGCGGGGAAATCCTCGCTGGTGGCGGTCTGCTTGCCCAGGCGCTTGGCCAGGGCATCCACGGCGCGGAAGGTCGGCTCATCGGTCGCGATGCCCCGGATGATCTCGACCAGCTTCATGATCGGCACCGGGTTCATGAAGTGCATGCCGATGAATTTTTCCGGCCGGTCCGTCCCCGCGCCAAGGCGGGTGATCGAGATCGAGCTGGTATTGGAAGCCACCATGGCCGAGGGCTTCAGATGCGGCACCAGCGCCTTGAACACCGCGTGCTTGACGGCCTCCTTCTCGGTTGCCGCCTCGATGACTAAGTCCGTCGTGCTGAAGCTGGCATAATCGGTGCTGGTGGTGATCAGGCCCATCGCCGCGTCGCGCTGCTCGGGCGTGATCAGCTTGCGGCTGATCTGCCGTTCCATGTTGCGCGAAATGGTGCTGATCGCCTTGTCCAGCGCCTCCGCGCTGATATCCACCATTGCCACCGGAATCCCGGCGAGCGAGCAGACATGGGCAATGCCATTGCCCATCTGCCCCGCGCCGATGATGCCGACCGAGGCGATTTCGGGGATATCAAGCCGCGCATCCGGCATGTCCGCGCTGCTGGCGATGCTCGCGCTCATCAGACGGGCTTGCCGAGTTCGGCCTCAAGCTCCGGCAGCGCCTTGAACAAATCCCCCACGAAGCCGTAATCGGCCACCTGGAAGATCGGCGCCTCCTCATCCTTGTTGATGGCGACGATGATCTTGCTGTCCTTCATGCCCGCCAGATGCTGGATGGCGCCGGAAATGCCGATGGCGATGTAGAGGTCAGGCGCCACGATCTTGCCGGTCTGGCCCACCTGGTGGTCATTGGGCGCATAGCCCGCATCCACCGCGGCGCGCGAGGCGCCGATGGCCGCACCCAGGATATCGGCCACCTTCTCGATCAGGTGGAAATTCTCGGCCGAGCCCATGGCGCGGCCGCCCGAGACGACAACCTTGGCGGCGGTGAGTTCGGGCCGCTCGCTCTTGCTGACCTCGGCGCCGATGAAGCTTGAGGTGCCGGGGTTGGCGGCGGCGCCAATGGCCTCGATGGCGGCACTGCCGCCGGTGGTGGGCACCGGGTCGAAGCTGGCGGCGCGGATGGTCATGACCTTCTTCGCGTCGCTGCTTTTCACCGTGGCCAGCGCATTGCCGGCATAGATGGGGCGCACGAAGGTATCGGCATCCACCACGCCCGAGACATCGCTGATGGGCTGCACATCCAGCAGGGCGGCGACCCGCGGCATGACGTTCTTGCCAGCGGCCGAGGCGGGGGCGATCAGGTGATCATATGAAGGCGCCAGATGCACCAGCAGGGCGGCCAGCGGCTCGGCCAGGCGATTGGCCAGCGAGGCATCCTCGCAGAGCAGCACCCTGGTCACGCCCGGCAGGGCGGCGGCGGCAGGTGCTGCGCCAGCGGCAGCTTCGCCCAGCACCAGCACATGGACTTCGCCCAGCTTGGCGCAGGCGGCGACCGCGCTGCGAGTCGGCTGCGAGACAGCGCGGCCGTCATGATCGGCGAGAAGAAGGACAGCCATCTCAGATCACCTTCGCTTCGTTGCGGAGCTTGGCAACCAGCTCCTGGATCGAGCCCACCTTGGCGCCGGCCTGGCGCTTGCCGGGTTCCTCGACGCGCAGCACCGTCAGGCGCGGCGTGACATCCACGCCCAGATCGGCGGGCTTCACGTTATCAATGGTTTTCTTGCGCGCCTTCATGATGTTGGGCAGCGATGCATAGCGCGGCTCATTCAGGCGGAGATCGGCGGTGACGATGGCGGGAAGGGTGATCTTCACCGTCTCCAGCCCGCCATCCACTTCGCGCGTGACGGTCGCATGGCCATCGGCGATCTCGACCTTGCTGGCGAAGGTGCCCTGCGGCCAGCCCATCAGCGCGGCGAGCATCTGGCCGGTCGCGTTCATGTCGTCATCAATGGCCTGCTTGCCGAGGATGACGAGGTCAGGCGATTCCTTGGCGATGATCGCCTTCAGGATCTTGGCGACGGCGATGGGCTCCAGCACGCCATCATGCTCGACCAGGATGCCGCGATCGGCGCCCATGGCGAGTGCCGTGCGGATCTGCTCGGCCGCGGCGGCCGGGCCGGCGGAGACCGCGATGATCTCGGTGGCGATGCCCTTTTCCTTGAGGCGAACCGCTTCCTCGACGGCGATTTCGTCGAAGGGATTCATGGACATCTTGACGTTCGCGGTCTCAACGCCGGTATTGTCCGCCTTCACGCGAACCTTGACGTTGTAATCAACCACCCGCTTGACCGGGACGAGGAGCTTCATGGCCCGTTTCGCCTTCTTTTGCTGCACTGCCGTATGACGCGCGACCCTAGCCAGCGCCAGGGGGGAGGGCAAGAGAGGCTCCCTGCTGCTTAGAGCTTTTTCCGTTCGGAAGGGCTCACGGCGAAAGCTCTCTAGCTCACTGATTCAGGGGCATCTTTATCCGATCAAACGATTCCGGCTGATCGGATGATGCTCTAATCGAAGGGCTTCTCCAGCAACGCAAGGAGCGCGGCCACACGTTCCTCCGGCAAATCGCGGATGCTGCGGGCCAGCCGGTTGGCCAATTCCGTCGCCAGGGGGGAGAGTCCCGCCGTATCCACCACCACCCGCGGATGGGAGAGGCGGGCCAGGCGCACCAATTCCTCCGCATCGTCCCAGATCAGGCCGAAATGCTCATTCACCTGATGGATCAGCCCGGCCGAGGGGCGGCCACGCTTGCCGTGCTCCAGCGCCGAGAGATAGGCGGGCGAGACTTGCAGCGCGCTGGCGAGCTCGGTCAGGGACATGCCACGCGCTTGCCGAAGCGCGCGCAGGCGCTGGCCGAAGGGGGTCATGGCGGCTGTTCCATACCAGCCGCGCTCAGGCCAGGAGCCTGGTGATCTCGGCCATGGAGGGGCGCTTTCCCGGGCGAGGCTGGGTGCAAAGGGCGGCGACCTCCCGCAGCGCCGGCGGGGCATCGGGGGTGCATGCCGCCAATTCGCCCAGCAGGATGCCGAAGGCGCGCGCCTCGATGCGCTGGAGGCTTTGGGGGGCAGGCATGCGGCAGGCGGCGCCGAAATCGCTCAGCGCGGCCTCGCCCGCCGCGCCGTCCCACAGGATGTTATGGGCATAGAGATCGCCATGCAGCACGCCACGCCCATGCAGATGCGCGGCGGCCCCGGCCACCTGGCGCGCGATTCGCAGCGCCGCCGGCCCGTCCAGGCGCAAGGCCGGATCATAGACATCCCGCGTGCAGCTCTCCAGGCTGGGCGGCCCGGCGAGGGCGCGCCAATGCGGTGCCAGCAGCGGCATCACCAGGGCATCCGCGCCCTCGGGGTGGTCATCCACGCGCCCGATGGCGCCGACCAGGGCCGGGTGCCCGCCTGCGGCGAGGCAGGCGGCCATTTCCTGCGCGGGCAGGCCGTCGCTCGTCATCGCGCCCTTGAACAGCTTGAGCGCGACAGGCCTTGGCGCCGCGCCGGGGGCTTCGCGCCACAGCGCCTGGTGCACCAGCCCCGAGGCACCCTGGCCGAGCAGGGGGCCGAGCGTGAGATCCCGCCAGGGGATGAGCCGGGCGGCGGGCGCCGCCATCCGGTCGAAGGCATTTCCGGCCCAGGCGACCCAGGCCAGGGCCGGATGCTCCTCCAGCCAGGGGGGCAGCCCCTCGAAGCGATTGGCGGCGATGCGGAGCAATTCGAGCGCCGGGGCTGCCGCGAGGCCCGTCGGGAGTTCCCGCAGCGCATTGCCGGAGAGCATGAGCTTTTGCAGCGCAGAAAGCTGGCCCAGCGCCGCTGGCAGCGCCTGGATATCGTTGTCGGTGAGGGTGAGCCAGCGCAACCCCGCCGGCAGCGCCTCGGCCGGAACCTCGCGCATCCCGGTGCCGCGAAACCCCAATTGGCTGAGTGCGGCGCAATCGGCCAGCGAGGGCGGCAGCCGCTCGAAGCGGTTGCCGGAGCAGAAGATCACGCGCAGGCGACGCAGGCGGCCCAGATCATCAGGCAGGTGAGAGAGGGCGTTGGAGCCGAGGTCCAGCACCTCCAGCGTCTCGGCCAGGCCGAAGATCTCGGCGGGGAATTCCGTGAGGCCGCAGCCGCCCAGCCGCAACTCCCGCGCGCCGGCCAGGGCGCCTTGGCGCAGGGCCTCCAGCGTGGCGAGGCTCACTTCACCCGCCGCAGCAGCAGATGCACCGCCCCGGCATTGGCCTTGTGCGGATGCGCGGCACCCAGGATCAGCGGGCGCAGCTGCGGCGCATTCAGCCAATGCGGCAATTCGCGCTTGAGCACGCCGCCCTCATGGCTGCTGCCCTTCCCGGTCACGATGCAGACCACGCGCGTGCCATCGGCGTGGCACATGCGGAGGAAATTCTCCACCGCCTGATGGGCGCGCGCCGCCGTCATGCCGTGCAAATCGAGCTTGCGCTCAGGCCGCGTGGTGCCGCGCCTGAGGTCCCGCCAGCGCCGCGCATCCAGGCCGGAGGGCTGGACGCCCAGGTTGATCTCGGGCGGCGGCAGGCGCGGCTTGGCGATGGGCTGCGGCGGCCCGGCCGCGGCGGGCGGAGGCGTGATGGTGACGGAGGGCGGCGCCTCGGGGATCTCGCGCCCCGGCAAGGGCCGGATGGTGCGGGCCACGGCGGCCCAGATGGCCTTGTCCTCGGGCGTGAGGCCGCGCTTGCGCTTCACGCTTTGGCCGAGGGGTCGTCATCCACCAGCAGGATATGCAGCGCTCTCGGACCATGCGCGCCCAACTCCAGCGTCTGCTCGATATCGGCGCTGCGCGAAGGGCCGGTCACCCACATGATGTTGCGCGGCATGAAGCTGCCGGTCAGCTTGTCCTTGTGCTCCGCGCGCAGCAAATCCCAGGCTTCCTCATAGGCGCCGACGATGCGGCTGGCGCGCAGCACCACCATCTCGGTATCGGGCAGCAGGTTGAGCGTGGTGGGGCGATGCGGGTCGGAAGGGAGCATCAGCGTCCCCGTCTCGGCCACGCCGGCATAGCCATGTTGCAGGCTGACCAGGTCGGTCGGGTGGCCCTGGCGCGTCTCGATCTCCAGCATGGGGTGATCGGCCCATTTGATGCGCTTGAGCTCGGGATGCGGCGCCATGGCGAAGCGGGCGGGCAGGTTCTGCGCCGCCAGGTAATCCGCCACGGCCTGCGGGATGGCGGCCATGTTGGGCAGCCGTGTCACGCTGCCGAACTCTTTTTCGACGTTGCGGATGAACAGCGCCACCTGCTCCGCCCGGGGCAGGCGGGAACGCGCGGGAAGCAGATGACGCGGATGCGAGGCAAGGCGGGCCTCCAGCATGGCGCGTTGGTCAGCCGGGAGTTCCCCGCGCTTCAGGCCGCGGCGGATGGCACCGAGAATGGCTTCCTTGCTCATCGGCTGGCTCCCGCCCTTTGGCGGCGCGCATATTCATCCATGAAGGTGCGCCCCTGCGGCACCGGCAAATCCCGCCCCTGCGTCCAGCCGCCGGCGAAGGGCAGGGATTTGAAAGCGCCCTTCTTCCGCCCGAGCAGCCCCATCGCGCCGATGCCCAGCCGCGAGGCCAGCCGATACATCCCCGGCCGCTTGGCGAACCAGGCCCAGATGTTCAACCCGCTGCGGATGGCGCCGGGTTGCAGATGCCGCTCGAACTCGCGCTCACGCCAATGGCGCATCAGCTTGGGCAATGGGATCTTCACCGGGCAGACGCTCTCGCAGCGGCCGCAAAAGGTGCTGGCATTGGGCAGGTGCCCCGCTTCCTTCACGCCGATCAGGCTGGGGGTCAGCACGCTGCCCATCGGGCCGGGATAGACCCAGCCATAGGCATGGCCGCCCGTGGCGCCATAGACCGGGCAGTGGTTCATGCAGGCGGCGCAGCGGATGCAGCGCAGCATCTCCTGGAATTCCGTGCCGATCATGTTGGACCGGCCGCCATCAATCAGGACGACATGATATTCCTCAGGCCCGTCCAGGTCGCCCTTGCGGCGTATGCCGGTGCTGAACGTCGTATAGACGGAGAAATCCTGCCCGGTGGCCGAGCGGGCGAGGACGCGCAGCAGGCTCGTCGCATCCTCCAGCGTCGGCACCACCTTCTCGATGGAGGCGAGCGCGATATGCACCCGCGGCAGCGTCTGCGTCAGGTCGCCATTGCCCTCATTGGTGACGATGACGCTGGAGCCCGTCTCGGCGATCAGGAAATTCGCCCCCGTGATGCCGACATCGGCGGCGAGGAATTTTTCGCGCAGCCGCGTGCGCGCCTCGCTCAGGATGTCGCGCCGCTCATGGAAGACGCGGTCGGGGTCGAGGTCGGTATGGGCGCGGCGGAAATCGGCTTCCCAATCCTCGCGGTTCAAATGGAAGGCGGGGGCGATGATGTGGGAGGGAATCTCGCCGCGCAGCTGGATGATGTATTCGCCCAGATCCGTCTCGACCGGCGTGATGCCGTGTTCTTCCAGGTGGTGGTTGATCCCCAACTCCTCGGAGATGATGGATTTTCCCTTGGTAACCGTCTTGGCATTGGCCTTGCGGCAGATTTCCAGCACGGCGGCGCGGGCCTCGTCGGGCGTGCTGCACCAATGCACCTTGCCGCCGGCGCGCTCCACATTCTCGGCGAATTTTTCCAGGTAGAAATCCAAATTCGCCAGGGTGTGGTTCTTGATGTCGCGCGCCGTGTCGCGCAGCGACTCGAACTCCGGCAAATTGGCGACGGCGGCGGCGCGGCGTTGCAGGAAGGCGCCCTTGGCCGTGCCCAACGCCTTTTGCAGCCCGGCATCGGCCATGGCGCGGCTGGCGTTTTCCACGAATTGCGGCGAGGTGCTGATCATCGGTGCATATTACCAGTATTCCCGCGCCGCTCCCAACGCCCCTTTTCCGGCCGCGCGCAGCACGGAGCCGGAACTCAGCGTGGTGCTGTCCGGGCGCGTCGGCCGCGGCCTCGGGCCGCGGAATATGGCTGATCGTCTGCACACGTCTTCATATGTTTATCAATAAGCGACTGAATTTTAATAATTTTCATTGTCGTTCGACGGAAAAACCGGCATATCGGCCAGCATGCTCAGACGCTTCATTCTCACCATCGCCTTGCTGCTCCCGGGCCATGCCCAGGCCGATGCCACCCTGCTCGCCGCGCTGCGTGAGGGCGGTCTCGTCATTTTCCTGCGCCATGCGGAAACCGGCAGTTCAGCCCCCGACCAGGCCTTGGCCGTGCCGGGCGAATGTGAAAGCCAGCGCAACCTCGACGCCACCGGACGCGCGCAAGCGCTGGCGATCGGCGCGGCGTTCCGCGACCTCGCCATCCCGGTGGCCCGCGTTCTGGCCAGCCCCTTCTGCCGCACGCTGGAGACCGCCGCCCTCGCCTTCGGCACCGCCGAACCCGAGCCGGCGCTCACCCTGCCGCGCCATGTGGATGCGGCGGCGGTGCGGGCGATGGGTGCCGCCTTGCGCGCCCTGCTGCCGGAACGGCCCATCCAGGGCAATTGGGTGATGGTGGGCCATTCCTACCATCTGATCGGCGCGGGCGGGCCGTCACCCCGGCCGCAGGGGGCCGCCGTCATTCTCCGTCCACTGGGCCGGGGGGATTTCGCCGTGCTGGGCGAAATTGCGCCGGACGCCTGGCGGGACCTGCTGCGGCTTCGCCTTGCGGCGCGGCCGTGATGCCGGCCACCGCGCCCTACGCGGCCCTGCTGCTGCGCGTCACCATGGGCGTGCTGTTTCTGGCGCATGCGCTGGTCTGGAAGCTGTGGACGACGGGGATGGCGCATGTGGTCCCCTGGTTCATCAGCCAGGGTTACCCGGCCTGGTTCGCCTGGTTCGTGACGGCGCTGGAGGCGGCGGGCGGCGTGGCACTCATCCTCGGCTGGCGGACGCGCTGGGTGGCGCTGGTGCTGGCCCTGCTCATGGCAGGAATTGTCCGCCAGCAATTCGGCAATGGCTGGATTTACACCGCGACGCATGGCGGCTGGGAGTATCCGGCCTTCTGGACCGTGGCGCTCATCGTCCAGGCGATGCTTGGCCCGGGCGCGCTGGCCTGGAAGCCGCGCCTCAGCCGCGCGCCAGCGGCAGCAGGCTGAGCACCAGCGGCGCGGCCATGGCGATGTTGAAGGCGCGCAGCCGCCCGCCATCGCCGAGCAGTTGACGCGCCGCCTGCCCCATCCAGCCCCAGAAAAGCAGGCAGGGCAGCGAGCGCAATCATCCAGGCCTTTGGATTCTCCCATTGGAAGGCCGCCGCTCCCCAGAAGCCGAGCGGCGGAGCCGCGCCCGGCGGCGGAGCCGCCCCCGGCGGCGGAGCCGCCCTGGCCGCCCCCGGCGGCGGAGCCG
>CAMTUX010000051.1:0-31196 GCA_947084995.1 uncultured Roseococcus sp. | reverse complement strand
CGATGCACCCAACACCACAACCTCCGAATCGAGTCATGGTCACGCATCGATTCAGAGTTCATGCGTCAGCGCAACTGTAGTGCTAGAGCATTTTCCGTTCGGAAGGGCTCACGGAAAAAGCTCTAAATCATTGAATTGCGAGCATCTTTATCCGATCAAACGATTCCGTTTGATCGGATGATGCTCTAAATGTGGCCGCACGAATGAGTCGACGCATACTGCTGATCAGACTTGCAGCCTCGCAGCAGACCAGCCGCTCACCGCGCCCCCATCAACCCCCTGATCCGCCGCCCATGATTAATCACCGCCCCCAACGACCCCAAATTCCGCCGATCCGCCAAAGCCCCCAGCGCCGCGCCAATCTTCCCCTCGCGCAGTCGCGCAAAGCTATCCCCCAAGGCTACGGAAAAATGCAGCATGATGCTCGCATCGCGATAGCAATCCGTGGTGCAGGCCTGGCAGCCATCGCGCATCGCCATTTCGGGTGAGTAGTCCATCACCTTCGAGATCGGCTTGTTCCAATCCTCGCAGCGCCACAGGTCGTAGTTCCAGTCGAGGTAGAAATACTTGTACCCGGCATGGCAGATGAAGCGCTCGCCCTCGCCCGTCAGGCGGCGGCGCATATCGGCGATGCCCTCCTTCGGGTTGAACACCGGGATCACCGCCCGCGTCTTTTCCACCCCGTCAAAGGCGGCGATCAGCTCCGCCACCGACATATCCACCAACTCGCTCTCCTCGGAATAGACGAGCGAGGAGGAGCCAAGTGCCGCCTTGCGCGGGTAGGAGAAGGTGACCGCCGCGAAGCCCAACTCACGAAGGAAATGGCCGAGTCGGGAAAAGTCCCGCACCAGCCGCGTCATGGCGACGGAGGCGATGGGCGTGATCCCCATCTCCCGCATCCGGGTCGTGGCTTCCTTGATGCGCTCGCACACGCCCTTCAGGCCGCGATTGGTTTCATGCGCGGCGGCGTCCTCGCTATCAATGGAGATGAACAGCGTGCTGATGCCCGTCCCCCGCAGCGATTCCAGTTGCCCGGGCAGCAGCCAGCCATTGGTCACCATGGTGGGCTGCACGCCCATCTCATTGG
Organism: uncultured Roseococcus sp.; assembly: GCA_947084995.1. GTDB lineage: Bacteria > Pseudomonadota > Alphaproteobacteria > Acetobacterales > Acetobacteraceae > Roseococcus. The sequence goes on along the minus strand of CAMTUX010000051.1, from coordinate 30,109 downwards.
CGGTGCACGCCATCTCGGCGATTCGCTTGTGCAGCAGCGGCTCGCCACCCATGAAGGTCACGAAGCGGACATTGGCCTTCAGGCGCATATGCGCGAGCGAGTCGGCAAAGAGATCGGCGTTCATGGTCCGTCGGTCGGTCACGAAGCCCTTGTCATGCGCGAAATTGCAGAAGTCGCAGGTGGCGTTGCAGAGATTGGTGACGGAGGCGTTGAGGATCGCGGGGCCGCCCTGCGGCACCAAGCGCAGAAGATCGATGATGCTCGAACCGGTCGCCGCCATATCCATTTCCTCGCAAAGCCCAAAAAGGCTTACCCCAAGCCCCGGAGCGAGGCCAGGAGGTTCACGCCCCCCCCCGGCGCGGGGACGTTCAGGGGATCAGCACCATCTTTGCGGCGGAAACCTGGCCCGCATCAATGGCGGCCACGGCGGCGGCACCCTCGGACAGGGGGCGCAGTTCCAGCCAGTCCAGCGCGCCGAAGTGCTGGCCGGCCAGAAGGCGCACCACGGTGCGGAATTCGTCGGGCGTGTAGCAGTAGGTGCCGGTGAAGGTGATCTCCTGCAAGGTCAGGCGTCGCACATCCAGCCCTTCCGCGCCCGGCAGCAGCCCCGCATGCACGATGACGCCGCCCGCCCGCGCCAGGCGGCAGGCGCTGGCGCGCGTCACCGCGGCGCCCACCGCATCCACCACCAGCAGGCAGGAGGCATCCGGCGGGCCGCTCTCCGGCGCGCAGGCGCGCATGCCGGCGCGCTCGGCCGTGGCGCGGCGGGCGGGGTTCGGCTCGATCAGCCAGACGTCATCCGCCCCCTGCTGCACGAGGACCAGCGCGGCGGCGAGGCCGATGGCGCCGCCGCCCAGCACGGCGCAGCGCAGGCCGGGCAGGGGCCGGCCCAGCAGGCGCGCGCCATGATTGACGGCGTGGAACGCGACCGCGATCGGCTCGGCCAGCGCCGCATGCTGGGCCGGCATGTCCGCCGGGATCTCGACGAGGTTTTCCTCCGGCGCGCGCACCAGCTCGGCGAAGGCGCCGGGGCGCGGCGGCATGGAGAGAACCTCCCGGCGTGGCGAGAGATGTGGCCGCCCTTCGCGGGCGAATTCATCATCCAGCGGCGTCCAGAGCGGGTTCACCGCGACGCGCCGCCCGGCCAGCGCGCCGGTCAGCACGCGCCCCGCCGCCTCATGCCCCAGGATGATGGGGGTGGGCCGGCGCGAATCATGGCCATGGATAGCGTGCATGTCCGAGCCGCAGATGCCCACCGCCTCGACGCGGATGATGGCCTCGCCGGGCCGTGCCTCGGGCTCCGGCTCGTCGCGATAGACCAGGATGTTGGGGGCGGTCTGGACCAGAGCTTTCACGGGTGCATTCTCACTTCGCGGTGAAGCCGCCATCCACCGCCAGGATCTGGCCGGTGACATGGGCGGCGGCGTCGGAACACAGGAACACGCCCGCGCCGTAGAAGTTCTCCAGCCGGCCATTATGGCCGATGCCGCTGCGGGCGGCGAGCGCCTCGGCAAAGACGGGATCGGCAAAGCCCAGATTGGCACCCGGCCCGAAGCCGAGGTCGCGCGCCGCGCGGATCACCCGTGCCGAGGGGCGGGCCGCCAGCGCCACCTCGGCGCTGGCATCGGGGCTGGCATTATCCACCACGATGACCGGGCAGGCCTTGGGGATGGCGGTCAGGCACGCAGGCAACAGCGCCGCCGAGTGATAGGCGACGATGACGATAGAGCAGGCCGCCTCCGTCGTCACGAACGCTTGGGGGCGATCTCCGCCAGCGCCTGGAAGAAGGCGGCGATGGCGGCCTCCGGCTCCATTGCCGCATCAAACCCGGTTTTGGATTCGGCGCTGCCAACAGCGACCAAGCCGCCGGACCAGAAGCCCTCCGCGGCCTCCTCGGGGGCTACGGCGTATTGCAGCATCGCGATGCCGCCCGGGCCCCGATAGGAGATGTAGGGGCAGCGCTTGAACTTCTTGGTCCGCACGCCGCCGCCCGTCTTGGGCGCGCCGCTGGTCGCCAGCAGCGCATGCGGCGTGGTGATGCCGCGCTCCTTGGCTGTGGCGGGGGAGAGATCAAACGTGGTCAGCGCCTCGACCGCCACGGCCTTGATGCGCGCAACCGCGGCGTTCAGCACCTCATCCGGCACGGCGCGGTTGCCGGTGGGCAGCACCCGGCGCTCGGAGAGGGCCAGCTTCGCGGCCTCGCGGAAGGCTTCCGCCTTGGCGTGCAGCTTGGCGTTGGGGCCGGCCAGGATGGCCTCGGCATTGGCGACCATCGCCTTCAATTCGGCGGCGGTCTTGCCGGAGAGGTCCATGCTCATGCCATGTTGACCATGATGGTTTTCTTATGCGTGAAGTGTTCGAGCATGGCTTCGAGCGATGCCTCCTTGCCGAGGCCGCTGCTCTTCACGCCACCATAGGACAGGTTGGCCTGGACAACCAGATTCTGATTGATCTGAACAAGCCCCGCTTCCAGCCGATGCGCGAGGTCGAGCCCGACCTTCAGGTTGTTCGTCCAGAGCGATGCCGCCAGGCCGTATTCACTGTCATTCGCCTCGGCCAGCACGGCCTCGGGGTCGTCGAAGGCCTGGATCACGGTGACCGGGCCGAAGATTTCTTCCTGCACCAGGCGCGAGGAGGCATCGAGGCCGGTGAAGATCACCGGGCGCAGGAACAAGCCCTTCTTCAGCGCGGAATCCGTCGGCATCGCGCTGCATTCATGCGCGGTGGCACCGGGCGTCGCCTTGCCCTCGGCGATGAAGCCCTGGACCTTCTCGAACTGGCCCTGGCTGATGATGGTGCCGATATCGGTCTTCTCGTCCAGCGGGTCGCCCATCACCATGCCGTCCACGGCCTTTTTCATCTCGGCCACGAAGGCGTCGAAGATCGGGCGCTCGACGTAGATGCGGCTCGCCGCCGTGCAACTCTGGCCCTGGCGCGTGAAGCGCATGGAGGTCAGCGCGCCGGAGACGGTCTTGGCGAAGTCGCAATCGGCAAAGACGATCATGGGCGACTTGCCGCCGAGTTCCAGCGTCACCGGGATCAGCTTCTGGGAAGCGGCCTTGGCCACGATCTTGCCGGTCTCGACCGAGCCGGTGAAGGTCACCTTGCGGATCAGCGGGTGTTCCACCAGCGGCGCGCCGCATTCCGGGCCCATGCCGCTGACCATGTTGAAGCAGCCCGGCGGCAGGATGCGGTTCATCAGTTCGCAGATGCGAAGCACGGCCAGCGGCGCTTCCTCGGCCGATTTTACGACGACGGTGTTGCCGGCCACCAGCGCGGGCGCGACCTTCAGCGCCATCAGCAGCATCGGCACGTTCCAGGGGATGATGGCGCCTACCACGCCCAACGGCTCACGCACCGTCACGGACAGCACATTGGGGGCGAAGGGCACGCTCTCGCCCTTCAATTCGGAACCGAGGCCGCCGAAGAACTCGAACACATCGGCCACCACGCCGGCTTCCACGCGGCTTTCGGTCCGCAGCGCCTTGCCGGTTTCCAGAGCGATGAGGCGCGCCAGCTCCTCCTGGTGTTCGCGCAAAAGGGCGGCGCATTGATAGACCATGGCGCCGCGCTTGCGTGCCGGCACCTTGGCCCATTCCTTCTGGGCGCGGGCGGCGTCACGCACGGCGGCGTCCACATCGGCCGCATCGCCCTCGGCGGCGCTGGCCACCTGGATGCCGGTGGCGGGGTTCACCACGGCGAAGCTCTTGCCGCTCACGGCCGGCACATAGCGACCGCCGATGAAATGCAGCCCCGACATGGCCGTCGCCAGCTTCTGCTGGTCGAGGCAGGGGGCGGCGGGGGTGGGGTGCGGCGTATCAAGCATCGGGGAGGTTTCCTCAGGCGTCTGGTCGGGCTTCTGGCGGCGGACCATGCGCCGGATGGGGGGGAGGGGGCAAGTCTTGGCTGTGCCCGAGGGGGCAACTCCGGCCGGCTTCGCGGGTTCTGCTCATCTCCACCCAGGCGAAGCCGGTGATGACCCATGCTTTGAGCGGCGACGAAGCCCGCATCGCGGCCTCGATTCCCACCCCATGGCGATGGTGGGCGTGGATGGCGACGCGGCCTGGTTCCCTGCCGGGGTGAACAGCCCCGTGACGCTGGCCATCGGCCAGGATCACGAGGTGCTGCTGGCCGGTGCCAATCCGTCCAGGCAGGAGTATATCCCGGTGCGGGGCACCGCGCGGGTCGTGCAGGACAGGCAGGTGCGGAAGGAATTCCGGACCGGGGCGGGGCGGCTCTGGCTCCCCGATGGCCCGGAGAGTCCGAACCTCGCCCCGATTTCGTTGGAGATGACGAATGCGGAGTATCGGGACAGCCTGGCCCCCGCTGCCCGCTGGGCTATGGCCGACCAAGACGCCGCCCGAGATCGGGCACAACGCCAGGCTGCGCTTCGGCGCGGGCCAGGCCGGCGGTCTTGCCGACCGGGGCGGTGGCGCATAATCACGGGGACAGCACTCGGAGCCCTGACATGTCCCAGCCTTCCGGTCCTCTCAAGGGCCTTCGCGTTCTCGACCTCACCCGCGTTCTCGCCGGGCCCACCTGCACGCAGATGCTGGGTGATCTCGGCGCCGAGATCATCAAGATCGAGAAGCCGGACAGCGGCGACGACACGCGCGGCTTCGCGCCCCCCTTCTGGCCCGAGACGAAGGAGAGCGCCTACTTCCTCGGCGTGAACCGCAACAAGCAATCCGTCACGGTGGACATCGCCAAGCCCGAGGGCCAGGCAATCATCCACAAGCTGCTGGAGCATTGCGACATCCTGGCCGAGAACTTCAAGGTCGGCGCGCTCGCCAAGTACGGCCTGGGCTATGAGCAGTTGAAGGCGAAGTACCCGCGGTTGATCTATTGCTCGATCACCGGCTTCGGCCAGACCGGCCCCTATGCGCCGCGCCCCGGCTATGACGCCCTGATCCAGGCGATGGGCGGCATCATGTCCCTGACGGGCGAGCCCAACGGCTCGCCGCAGAAGGCGGGCGTGCCGGTGGCCGATCTGTTCGCCGGGCTGTATGGATGCATCGGCATCCTGGCCGCCGTGAACCATCGCCATGCGAGCGGACAGGGCCAGCAGATTGATATCGGCATGCTGGATACGCATGTCGCCTGGCTCGCCAACCAGGGGATGAACTACCTGGCCACCGGCGAGAATCCGCCGCGACTGGGCAACCAGCACCCCAATATCAGCCCCTACCAGGAATACCCGACGCAGGATGGCTACCTCATCCTGGCCATCGGCAATGACCCGACCTTCGAGCGCTTCTGCAAGAATTTCGGCCTGGATGACCTGCCGAGCGACCCGCGCTTTGCCACCAATGCCAGCCGCGTGGCGAATCGCGACCTGGTGACGCAGACGCTGACGCCCGTGCTGAAATCCCGCACGACCTCGGCCTGGGTGGTGGCGCTGGAGGCGCTGAAGATCGGCTGCGGCCCGATCAACACGCTCAAGGATGTGTTTGCCGACCCGCATGTCATCGCGCGCGACATGGTGGTGAAGATGTTGCACAAGAGCGGCCAGGAGATCGAGGTCATCGCCAATCCGGTGAAGCTCTCGGCCACGCCGCCCGACTACCGCTCGCCGCCGCCTGTCCTGGGTGAGCATAGCGAGCATGTGCTGGGCGGCCTGCTGGGCATGAGCGGCGCCGAGATCGCGGCGCTGCGTGAGAAAGGCATCGTCTGAGGATGGATGGCCCCCGCACCGGTTCGCTTCGCAGCACGCTGGATTTCGGGGTGCTCTCCTTGCGCTGGACGGAGTGGGGCCCGCCGCGTGGCCGTGCCGTGGTCTGCGTCCATGGGCTGACGCGCAATGGCCGCGATTTCGACGCGCTGGCGCGGCACCTGGCGGCGCAGGGAAGGCGGGTGATCTGCCCCGATGTTCCGGGGCGCGGCATGTCCGGCTGGCTGCCCGCGGGCGCGCTCTACGTCTTGCCCACCTATGTGGCGGCACTCGCCCCGCTGCTGGGGGAACTGGGCGAATATGACTGGGTCGGCACCTCGATGGGCGGGTTGATCGGCATGGGCCTCACGGCCGCGCCGGGCGTTTCCATGCGACGGATGGTGCTGAACGATGTCGGCCCCTCCATTCCCGAGGCGGCGCTGGGGCGCATCCGGGAGTATCTTCTCGCCCCGCCGGTCTTTCAGGACATCCAGGGGCTGGAGGCCTATCTGCGCCGCGTCCATGCGCCCTTCGGCAATCTCTCTGACACGCAATGGCGGCACCTGGCCGAGCATAGCGGGCGCATGACGGCGGGCGGGCAATACCGCCTGCATTATGACCCCGCCATCCTGGAAGCGATGGACGGGCCGATCACCGATCTGGATCTCTGGCCGCTGTGGGAGTTCTGCGTGCAGCGCCAGGTGCTGGTGCTGCGCGGCGAAACCTCCGACCTGCTGCTGCCCGAGACGGCGGCACGCATGGGGCAGCACCCCAATGTGCGCGTCGCCACCATTGCCGGCTGCGGCCATGCGCCGGCCCTCATGGAGCCGGCGCAAATCCGCCTGATCGCTGACTTCCTGGCCTGACGGGTTATTCCGCCTGCACGCCGGCGGCGCGCAGGATGGCCGTCTGTTGGATGATACTGGCGCGGATCAGCGCCATCACCTGGTCCGAGGTTTCGAAGCCCGCGCGCGGCGCCACGCCGGCCATCTCGCCCAGGCGCGGCGTGGTCTGCTGGATGGCGGCGCGGAAAGCCTCGCCCAGCGCGGCCACGATGGGCGCTGGCGTCTGCGCGGGAGCGAGGATCGGGAAGTATTCCTCCAGGATGACGCCGCTCAGGCCCGCTTCGGGCGCGCTCGGCACGTCCGGCAGGACGGGTGTGCGCTGTTCCGCCAGCACCGCGAGCGCCCGCAACGTGCCGCCGCGTACCTGCCCGATGGAGGAGGCCATGGTGGGCAGGCCCACGCGCACCTCGCCCCCCACCAGCGCCGCGACGGCAGGCCCGCCGCCGCGATAATGCACCACATCCGACTGCACCCGCGCGATGGAGCGGAACAGTTCGGCGGCCACATGGACGCCGCTGCCGGTTCCAGTGGCGGCGATATGGAAGCGATCAGGCGTCGCGCGCATCAGCGCCACCAATTCCTGCGCGGTGCGGGCGGGCACTTGGGGGTTCACCACCAGCACATAGGGCGAGAAGCCCGCGACCGCGATGCCGACGAAATCCTCCAGCGTGTTGTAGGGCACGCGGGCCACCATGGCGGGCACGGTGGGCATGGAGGAGTTGATGAGCAGCGTCAGCCCATCGGGGGCGGCGCGCGCCGCGGCCTCGGCGCCGATCACGCTGCCCGCGCCGGCGCGATTCTCGATGATGACGGGCTGGCCGAGGATCTGGCCCGCGGCTTCCGCCACGATGCGGCCCACGATGTCATTCGATCCGCCCGGCGCGAAGGGCACGATGAGGCGAATCGGCCGCTGGGGCCGCCAGGCCTGTGCCAGCGCGGGTGCGGGCAGGAGTGTGGCGGCAAGGCCCGCGGCCATGGCTTGGCGACGTGTCGGCATGGAATTCCCCCAATGTGGCGCGGGCCCGTCATCGGGTCCTGCATTTTGTGGGGGCAGAATGCCAGCGCCACACGCGGAAGGGAAGCGCAGGTTGCGGCGGCTTAACCCGCCTTGATCAATTTCGCGGCCTTCACCGCGAAATAGGTCAGGATGCCATTCGCACCCGCGCGCTTGAAGCACATCAGCGCTTCCATCATCGCGCGGTCATGGTCCAGCCAGCCGCGCTCGATGGCCGCCATCAGCATCGAGTACTCGCCGCTCACCTGATAGACGAAGGTGGGCGCGCCGAATTCGCGCCGCACGCGATGCACCACGTCCAGATAGGGCAGGCCGGGCTTCACCATCACCATGTCCGCGCCCTCGGCCAGGTCCAGCGCCACTTCGCGCAGCGCCTCATCCGTGTTGGCAGGGTCCATCTGGTAGGTCTTCTTGTCCTTTGGCCCCGTCCGGTCCGGCCCGGTGAGGGAGCCGATGGCGTCGCGGAAGGGCGCGTAGAAGCCCGAGGCGTATTTCGCGGCGTAGGACATGATGCGCGTATGGATCAGCCCCTCAGCGTCCAGCGCGCGGCGGATGGCGCCGATGCGGCCATCCATCATGTCCGACGGCGCCACCACATCCACGCCGGCGCGTGCGTAGTTCAGCGACATGGTGACGAGGGCGGCCACCGTCTCTTCGTTATGGACCTCGCCATCGCGCACCACGCCGTCATGCGCGTGCAGCGTGTAGGTGTCGAGCGCGATGTCGCCGATGACGCCCAGGCCTGGATGCGCGGCCTTGAGCGCGCGGGCGGCGCGGCAGGTCAGGTTGTCGGGGTCGAGCGCGCCGGTGCCGTCCTCGTCGCGCATCTCCATGGGGGTGTACGGAAACAGCGCGACCGCCGGGATGCCGAGGCTGACGGCCTCGGCCACATGCTCGGCCATCAGGTCCGAACTCACGCGGAACACGCCGGGCATGGAGGCGACCGCCACGCGCTGGCCCGTGCCTTCGGTAAGGAAGATGGGCCAGATGAGGTCGCTTACATGCAGTTCGTTTTCCGCGACCAGCGCGCGCGTCCAGGCATCCTGGCGGTTGCGGCGCATGCGGGTCGCGGGGAAGGAGCCGGCGTGACGCATGTGGTTCAATCCGCCAGCGCTTGTTCGAGATCGGCCAGGATGTCGTCGATATGCTCGATGCCGATGGAGAGGCGGATATAGCCGGGCGTCACCCCGCTCGCCGCCTGCTCGGCCTCGTTCAACTGGCTGTGGGTGGTGGTGGCGGGGTGGATGGCGAGGCTGCGCGCATCGCCGATATTGGCCACATGGTAGAACATCTTGAGCTTCTCGATGAAGGCCTGGCCAGCCTCTTTCCCCCCCGCCAACTCGAAGCCCATCAGGCTGCCATAGCCCCCTTTGAGATGGGCTTCCGCCCGGCGCCGCGCCTCGCCCGTGGCAAGGGAGGGATGAATGACGCGCGTGACCTTGGGATGGCTGGCGAGGTAGGCGGCGACGCGGATCGCGTTGCTGCAATGCCGCTCCATCCGCAGCGGCAGCGTCTCCAGCCCTTGCAGGAACATGAAGGCGTTGAAGGGCGCCATGGGGGCACCGATGTCACGCAGCAGGCAGGTCCGCATCCGCAGGATATAGGCGATGGGGCCAAGCGGTTTGGCCGCCTGCGACCACACCGCGCCATGGTAGCTGGGGTCCGGCTGGTTCAGCGTCGGGAAGCGGTCACCGCCCGCTTCCCAGTCGAAATTCCCGCCATCCACGATGATGCCGCCGATCGAGGTGCCATGCCCGCCGATCCACTTGGTGGTGGAGTGCATGACAATTGCTGCGCCATGCTGGAACGGCCTGCAAAGGATGGGCGCGGCCGTGTTGTCCATGATCAGCGGCACGCCCAGCTTGCGGCCGATGGCGGCGACTTCCGCGATGGGGAAGACCTGCAGCTTGGGGTTGGGCAGCGTCTCGGCATAGTAGCAGCGGGTGCGGCTATCGGTCGCGCGGGCGAAGCCCTCGGGGTCGGCCGGGTCCACGAAGCGGACCTCGATGCCGAATTGCTTCAGCGTATTGGCGAACAGGTTGTAGGTGCCGCCATAGAGATCGGTGCTGCTGACGATGTTGTCGCCCGCCTGGCAGAGATTCATCACGCAGAAGCTGGTCGCCGCCTGGCCGGAGCCGACGGCCAGCGCGGCCACGCCGCCTTCGAGCTGCGCGATGCGGGTTTCCAGCGCATCGCAGGTGGGGTTCATGATGCGGGTGTAGATGTTGCCGAGCTCGGCCAGGCCAAACAGGCGAGCGGCGTGGCCGGTATCCTGGAACTGGAAGCTCGTCGTCTGGTGGATCGGCACGGCGACGGAGCCGGTATTGGGGTCGGCGCGATGGCTGCCGCCATGGAGCGCGATGGTCTCGGGGTTCGTGTAGGTCATGACTGGCCTCCTTGATTTGAGGGCAAGCCTGCCATCACTGGTGGGAAGGCGGAAGGGTGCGGGCCATGGCGCAGAACATCTTTGACCATCCGGGCCTTCTTCGCAGGCCATGCCGGGCTGGAGCGCGCGCGGGGCGCGCCGAGTGATGCGGCCATCACCTGCCGCCGGACGGCCTGCTCGCCGCAAGGCCGGAATGGGCGAAGGCGCGGGCGCGGCCGATGATTGCATTTTGCGATACATGCCAGGGGCGGGCCATGTCGCGCCGGCAAGTGCAATTCACGATGCATGTGCGGTGAAGCCCCGTGTTGCGGTCGGCATCACCACGGCATTTTCCAATCCGATTCTACAGCGCCCGCCAGGCGATATCGCTCCGGCAGAATCCTTCCGGCCAATCCACCCGCGAGACCGCTTCATAGGCGGCGGCACGGGCTTCGGCGAGGGTGGACCCCGTGGCGCCAATGCCCAGGACGCGCCCGCCATTCGCCACCAGCCGCCCCGCTTCATCCCGCGCCGTGCCGGCATGAAACACCTGCACGCCCGGCACCTGGGCCGCCGCCTCCAGGCCGCGGATCTCCGTGCCCTTCAGCGGCGTGCCCGGATAACCACGCGCGGCCATGACGACGAGCAGGCTCGCCAGCTTCTCCCAGCGCAGGTCGAAATTGCGTAATTCGCCCTGGCAGGCTGCCAGCAGGGCGGGCAGCAGGTCACTCCGCAGGCGCAGCATCAGCGCCTGGCATTCCGGATCGCCGAAGCGGACGTTGAATTCCAGCAGCTTCGGTCCCTGCGCCGTCAGCATCAGCCCGGCGAAAAGCACGCCCTGGAAAGGCGTGCCGCGCCGCGCGAGTTCGGTCAGCACGGGGTTGATGCATTCTGCCATCACCTGCGCCTGGAGCGCCTCGGTGAAGGCGGGTGGTGGGGAATAGGCGCCCATGCCGCCGGTATTGGGGCCGGTATCGCCATCGCCCACCCGCTTGTGGTCCTGCGCCGCGCCCAGCGGAATGGCATGCGTGCCGTCGCACAGCGCGAAGAAGCTGATTTCCTCGCCGACCAGGCATTCCTCGATGACGACGACGCGCCCCGCCTCGCCATGGATGCCGGCCTCCATCATCTCGGTGACGGCTTCCTCGGCCTCGGCCACGGTCATCGCCACCACGACGCCCTTGCCGGCTGCCAGGCCATCGGCCTTCACCACGATGGGCGCGCCCTTTTCGCGGATATAGGCGCGGGCGGCATTGGCATCGGTGTGCCGGCCATGCGCGGCGGTGGGGGCGCCGGCGGCATTGGCAATCTCCTTGAAGAAGCTCTTGCTGGCTTCGAGTCGCGCCGCCGCCGCCTTGGGGCCGAAGCATAAAAGCCCCGCCTCGGCGCAGGCATCGGCCAGGCCCAGCGTCAGCGGCGCCTCAGGCCCCACCACCACCAGATCCACTGCGTTTTCGACGCCGAAGGCCACGATGCGGGAGACGTCCTGCGCGCCGATCGCCACACACTCCGCCAGCTCCGCGATGCCGGGATTGCCCGGCGCGCACCACAGCCTGGTGAGCAGGGGGGAGGCCGCGATGGCCCAGCACAGCGCATGCTCCCGCCCACCACCGCCCACAACCAGAATCTTCATCGCAACGGTGCCTCCGCAAAGCCAAATTCCGCCCCTATAAGTCAGGCATGGACGGAATCGGTGCCAATGTTCCTGAATATGGTGTGGGCGAGTTGGCGGGTGCCATCAAGCGCACGCTGGAGGGGGCGTTCTCACGCGTGCGGGTGCGCGGCGAACTGACCGAGGTCAAACCCTATGCCTCCGGCCATATCTACCTCTCCCTGAAGGAGGAGAGCGCCAAGATCGAGGCGGTGATCTGGAAGGGCACCGTCTCTCGCGTTGGCCTCAAGCCCGAGAACGGGATGGAGGTGATCGCCACCGGCCGCCTCTCCACCTATGCCGACCGCTCCAAGTACCAACTGGTCATCGAGAAGCTGGAATATGCCGGTGCCGGCGCCATGCTGGCGCGGATCGAGGCGCTCAAGGCCGCCTTCGTGAAGGAAGGCCTGTTCGACGCCGCGCGTAAGCGCCCGCTGCCGCTGCTGCCGCGCGTGATCGGCGTGGTGACCAGCCCGCAGGGCGCCGTGATCCAGGATATCCGCACCACGCTGGCCCGCCGCTTTCCACGGCATCTGATCCTCTGGCCGGTGCCGGTGCAAGGCGAGGGCGCGGCCGAAAAGATCGCCGCCGCCATCCATGGCTTCTCCAACCTGCCCGAGAACGGGCCGGTGCCGCGCCCGGACGTGATCATCGTGGCGCGCGGCGGCGGCTCCCTCGAAGACCTCATGGCCTTCAATGAGGAGGTGGTGGTGCGCGCCGCCGCCGCTTGCAGCATCCCGCTCATCTCGGCCGTGGGGCATGAGACGGACCACACGCTGATTGATTTCGCGAGTGATCGCCGCGCCCCCACGCCCACCGCCGCCGCCGAACTCGCCGTGCCCGCCCGCGTGGAAGTGGCGGCTGACCTGGCGCAGCGCGGCGCGCGGATGGACAACCGCATCAGCGCCCGCCTGCGTGAGGCCCGCCTGCACCTGACCCGCGCCGAGGCCGGCCTGCCCGACCTGCCGGCCATGGTGAACCAGCTTCGCCAGCGCCTGGATGACCGGGGCGAGCGGCTGCGCTCGGCCCTGCCGGGTTTCGTGGTGGCGAAGCGCTCGGAACTCACTCGCCTCGGCGCCGGGCTGCGGCACCCGCGCGAGGCCATCGCGGCGGGTATGCATGCCTTGCGCTCGCTGGAGCAGCGGATGCAGGCGGCCTGGGCGCGGGGGGCGGCAGGGCGCCAGGCGGCACCCGCTTTGGCGCGCCTCTCTGCCAGCCCCGTGCTGGCGCTGGTGCGCGAGCGGGCAGCCCGCGTCGAGGGCCTGGCGGCCCGGCTGGAGGCGGTCAGCTACAATGCGGTTCTCGCTCGCGGCTTTGCCCTGGTGCAGGGGCCGGATGGCGTGACGTTGACCCAGGCGAGCCAGGTGGCGCCGGGGGCCAATCTGACACTGACCTTCCAGGATGGTGCGGTGAAGGCGACGGCGGCGGGCGGCAAACCCAAGCCCGCGAAGCCGCCCCAGGGCAGCCTGTTTTGAAGCGCCGCGCGGCCCTCGCCCTGCCAGCCCTCATGCTGGCGCGGCCGGCGGTGGCCATGGGGGTAGAATGGCGCGGCACGCCGCAGCAGGGCGCACTGTTGATCGGGCAGGGGGCGGCCGGCCAGCGCTTGGCCCTGGATGGCCAGCCGGTCCGCGTTTCGCCTGAGGGATTCTTCGCACTGGGCTTCGGGCGCGATCACGGGCCAGGCGCCACCTTCACCGTCAACGGCGCGGCGCGCAGTATCGCGGTGGCCCGGCGCGATTGGGATGTGCAGCACATCACCGGCCTGCCCCCCGCCCAGGTGACGCCCGACGCCGCCGCGCTGGAGCGCATCCGCGCCGAGCGCGAGCGCCTCACCACCGTGCGCGGCGTTGATTCCGCGCGGGTGGATTTCGCCCGCGGGCTTGTCTGGCCGGTGCGGGGGCGGATCAGCGGCGTCTTCGGCAGCCAGCGTGTGCTGAATGGCCAGCCGCGCCAGCCGCATTACGGGCTGGATGTCGCGGGGCCGGTGGGCACGCCCATCCAGGCCGCCGCCGGGGGAAAGGTGACGCTGGCGGCGGAATTCCATTTCTTCGGCAAGCTGATCGTGCTGGATCACGGGCATGGGGTGAACACCCTCTACGCCCATCTCTCCGCCCTCGATTTGCGCGAGGGTGACGAAGTGCGGCAAGGGCAGAGGATCGGCGCCATGGGGGCCACCGGCCGCGTCACTGGGCCGCATCTGCATTTCAGCCTGGGTTGGTATCGCCTCTGGCTCGATCCGCAGCCGCTTTTGCCGGCTTGATCCCTCCAGGCCTGTCTAAAATTTAAGCTTTCGCAGCTACCTTCTCGTTCAGTTTCGGTTTAACTTTCCCCGAGAGTTGGGGACGCGTCGGGTCACCCTTCGCGTCTCTCCCTGTCGCGCATCGGAAAGTCCAAGACGCTTGATGAATGTGATCCACCCGGAGGCGCGCAAGGCCGAGACCCGCGCGGAAAGCGCGGTCCCGCCCGATACAGTGGCGGAAGCCCCCGGCCGCAAGCCCTGGCTCTGGATGGCTCTCGCGGCGGCGGTCGCGGGTGGCGGATATCTCTATCAGAGCCAGACCCAGCCCCCATCCACCCAGCAGGTGCCCTCCGCGCGCCTGTCCCCCGGCGAATTCCGCCTCAATGAGAACGAAATACGCGCCTTGCGGATCGAGCCCGTGGCGATGCGCGAATTCCGCCCCGAGCGCCTGGCCGAGGGCCGCATCGCTTACAATGACGACCGCTCCACCCCCATGCTCTCGCCCTTCACCGGCCGGGTGATCCGCGCCTTCGCCCGCGTGGGGGACCGCGTGGAGCTGGGCGCCCCGCTCTATGAGGTCGAGACGCCCGACGTCACTGCCGCCGCGAATGAATGGCTGGCCGCGCTGGACAATGTGCAGAAGACGCGCGTGGCGCTGGAGCAGGCCCGGCGCGAGGATGCACGGCAGCAATCCCTTTTCTCCGCCCGCGCCGCCTCGCAGCGCGATGTCGAGCAGGCGCGCGCCGCGACCAACGCCGCCGAGGCCGATGCCCGCAGCGCCACCGCCCAGGCCGAAGCCCAGCGGGACCGCCTGCGCCTGCTGGGCCGCACGCCCGAACAAATCGCCGAGATCGAACGCACCCGCCAGGTCAGCGGCGTGATCACCGTGACGGCGCCGCTGGCCGGCACCATCACCCAGCGCCGCGTCGGGCCGGGGCAATGGGTTTCAGCCGGGCAGGGGGAGCCAGTCTTCACCATCGCCGATCTCTCGACCATGTGGCTTGTGGCCCATGTGCGCGAGCTGGACGTGCCGCTGATCCAGGTGGGGCAGGTGGTGGAGGTCACGCTCGCCGCCTTGCCGGGCCGCAGCTTCCCCGCCCGCATCGTCCGCACCTCCGCGGGCCTCGACCCCGCCACGCGCCGCCTGACCGTGATGGCCGAAGTGCCCGACCCCGAGGGCACGATGCGCCCCGAGATGTTCGCCAATTTCCGCATCTCGGTGGGGGAGGCGCAGCAATCCCCGGCTGTGCCGGCCAATGCCGTGATCTTCCGCGGCGCCGAGGCCAATATCTGGGTGGCCTTGCCGGAGGGCCGTTTCACCATGCGCAAGATCACGCCCGGCATCCGCTCGGGCGAGATGATCCAGGCGCGCGATGGGATCGAGGCGGGGGAGCGCCTGGTCACGGGGGGCGCCCTGTTCATTGATCGCGCGACGCGGATTGACTGATGACATGGTGGCCAACTCGATGCGCCGCCGCGGCACGGCCACCCATTTGAGCGGCCTCCATAGGGCCAGCCCGATTCACCTCCTCGGCGGCAAGCCGCCTCATCGGATCGGGCACTGATGCGCCATCTTGTCGCCATCTCGCTGCAACAGCGCGCGCTGTTCATCCTGCTGTTCATCGCCTTCGTGGCGGTGGGCGCCTACAGCTTTCTCAAACTGAATGTCGAGGCCTATCCCGACCCGGTGCCGCCGCAGGTTGTCATCATCACGCAGAATCCCGGGCAATCGGCCGAGGAGATCGAGCGCTACGTCTCCATCCCGGTGGAGCTGGCGATGGCGGGGCTGCCCAACCTCAACTCCATTCGCTCCACCAGCCTGTTCGGCCTGTCGGATGTGCGGGTGCAGTTCACCTTCGCCTATACCTATGAACAGGCCTTGCAGCAGGTGCTGAACCGGCTCGCCGTGCTGCGGGATTTGCCGGATGGCGCGAACCCGACCATCAGCCCGCTCTCCCCCATCGGCGAGATCATGCGCTACCGCCTGGTCGGCCCGCCCGGCTTCTCGCCCGATGACCTGAAGGTGTTGCAGGAATGGGTGCTGGAACGCCGCTTCAAGCGTGTGCCAGGTGTGGTGGATGTGACGAGCTTCGGCGGTCGCAGCAAATCCTATGCGGTGACGATTAATCTCCCGCGCCTCAACGCCTTCGGCCTGCAATTGCCCGCCGTCATCCAGGCGGTGCGCAGCGGCAATGCGACGGTGGGGGCGGGCACCATCCAGATCGGCCCGCAAGCCGCCGTGGTGCAGGGCATCGGCCTGATCCGCAGCCTGGATGACATCCGCAACATCGTGCTGAGCGCCTCGGCCGATGGCTCGCCCGTGCTGCTCTCGGATGTCGCGACCATCGAGATCGGCGCGCTGCCGCGCCTGGGCATCGCGGGGCATGAGCAGGATGAGGATGTGGTGCTGGCCACCGTGCTGATGCGGCGCGGCGAGCAGACGCTGCCCACCATCCGCGGCGTGCAGGCCGAAGTGGCGCGCATCAATGCGGGCGGCATCCTGCCGCCCGGCGTGCACATCGTGCCGATCTATGACCGCGAGGAACTGGTGAAGCTCGCCACCAAGTTGGTGGTGAAGAACATCATCCTGGGCGTGGTGCTGATCCTGATCATTCAGTGGCTGTTCCTGGGCGATCTGCGCGGCGCGGTGGTGGTCGCGGCGACCATCCCCTTCGCCTTCTTCTTCGCCGTCTTCATCATTCTGGCGCGCGGCGAGAGCGCCAACCTGCTCAGCATCGGCGCGCTCGATTTCGGGCTGCTGGTGGATGCGACCATCATCATGGTCGAGAATATCTACCGGCACCTCGCCATGGCCCGGCGCAACCCGCATCTCTATGCGGGCGGGCAGGCGGAAGGCGGGCTTTCGGGCATTTCACTCATCATCCTTCGCGCGGGGAGCGAGGTGGGAAAGCCCATCATCTTCGCGCTGCTGATCGTCATCGTCGCCTTCATCCCGCTATTCACCATGGGTGGCATCGAGGGGCGGATCTTTGGCCCGATGGCCAAGACCTACGCCTATGCCATCGCGGGTTCACTGATTGCGGCCTTCACCATCGTCCCCGCCCTCTCCGCCGTGCTGCTGAGCGAGAACAGCCGCGAGCGTGACACGCCGCTGATGCGCCTGTTGCGCTGGCTCTACGCGAAGCTCTATGACGCGGCGATGGCGGTGCGCGCCTTCTCGCTCACCGTGGCCGCCATCCTGGTGGCGGTGTCCATCTTCGTGCTCTCGCTGCTGGGCGCCGAATTCCTGCCGACGCTGGAGGAAGGCAATCTCTGGGTCCGCGCCACCATGCCCAGCACCATCTCGCTGGAGGAGGGCCACGCCACCGTGCAGGGCATCCGCGCCACGCTGATGGAATTCCCCGAGGCCGTCACCGTCACCTCCCAGCAGGGCCGCCCCGATGACGGCACCGACCCGGCCGGCTTCTTCAACGCCGAATTCTTCATGCCCCTGCTGGCGCCCGAGCGCTGGACCACGGCGCATAACCGCGATGGCCTGGTCGCCGCCATCAATGCCCGCCTCTCGGAGCGCTTCCTGGGCGTGCAGTTCAGCTTCGCCCAGGCGATCAGCGACAACGTCCAGGAGGCGGCCTCGGGCGTGAAGGGGGCCAATGCCATCAAGGTCTTCGGCACGGAACTCGACGTGCTGACGGCGCGCGCCGAGCAGATCCGCGGCCTGCTGACCCAGGTGCGCGGCCTGACCGACATCGCGGTCTTTCCCACCCTCGGCCAGCCTACCGTCTCGGTCACGATCGACCGCGCCCGCGCGGCGCGCTTCGGCCTGCGCGTCGAGGACATCAACGACGTGATCCAGGCCGCGATCGGCGGGCGGGAGGCGGGGCGTCTCTACGAGCCGGGCGGCGACCGCAACTTCCCCATCGTGGTCCGGCTGGATGAGCCCTACCGCAACAGCCTGGATGCCATCGGGCGCATCCCCGTGGGCGGGCCGCGCGGGGCCGTCCTGGCCGATGTGGCGCGGATCGAGCTGGTCTCGGGCACCGCCTATGTCTATCGCGAGGATGGCAGCCGCTACGTGCCGGTGCGCTTCTCCGTCCGCGGGCGTGACCCCGCGAGTGCGGTGCAGGAAGCCCAGGCGCTGGTGGATCGCGAGGTGCAGTTGCCGCCGGGCTATCGCCTCGACTGGGTGGGCGAATTCCGCAACCTCCAGGAGGCGGTGAAGCGCCTGCTGACCACCGTGCCGGTCGCGCTGATCATCATCATGATCCTGCTCTATGTGCAGTTCGGCAATATCCGGGAGATGCTGCTGGTCATGGCCATGGTGCCGCTGTCATTGGTGGGTGGCATCCTGGCGCTGGGGGCGGCGGGGCTGAATTTCTCGGTGCCGGCCGCCATCGGCTTCCTCGCGCTATTCGGCATCACGGTGATGGAGGGCATCATCCTGCTCAGCCACTTCAACCATTTGCGGCATGAGGGAATGGGCTGGCGCGAGGCGCTGGACCAGTCCGGCCAGGACCGCCTGCGGGCCGTCTTCATGACCTGCTTCGCGAGCTTCTTCGGCCTGCTGCCAATGGCCTTGGCGACGGGCATCGGCGCCGATGTGACCAAGCCGCTGGCCATCGTGGTGGTGGGCGGCATCGGCTTCGTGCCGATCTTCATCCTCGTGGTGTTTCCGGCCCTGGTGGACCTGTTGGGCCGCCCCAGTGACCTCGCCCGGCAGGAGGCCGCGCTGTCCGCCCGGCGTGAGCGCGCGGGGTTGCCGGCATGAGGACCGCTTCCGCCCTCACGCTGCTGCTGCTGTTCTCAGCACCCGCCCTGGCGCAAAGCCCGCCGCCGGTCGCGCGCCCAGCCCGCGTCGCCGGTCCCGGCATGCTGCCCCTGCCGCTGCCCGCCGGCATTCGCGTGCTCTCGCTGGATGAGGCCGAGCGGCTGCTGCTGGAGCGCAACCTCAACGTCATCGCGGCCCAGCGCGGCGTGGATGCGGTGCGGGCGCAGCGCCTCGTCGCTTCCTCGCCGCCGCCGCCGCAGGTCTCGATCGGCAATAATTTCGCCGAGTTCAACACCATGCAGAACAGCCGCGTTCAGGCTGCGCGCTTCATCAGCCCGGCCAACAACATCTCGGTGGGCCTGACCGCGCTGATCGAGATGGGCGGCAAGCGCAGGCTCCGCACCCGCCTGGCCGAGGAGAATATCGGCGTGGCCGAGGCGCAGGTGCTGGACGCGCTGCGCGGCCAGTTCTTCGCGCTGCGGCAGGCCTTCATCGCGGCCCTCGGCGCACGCGCCAATCTGGAAGTGGCGCTGGCCAACCGTGCCACGCTCGACCGGACCGAGGCGCTGCTGCGCCGGCAATTGCAGGATGGCGCGCTGCCGGAAGGGGACCTCCTGCGCTTCCAGGCCAGCCGCCTGCCCTTCGAGGCCGAGGTGACGGCGGCCGCGCAGAATTACGCGGCCGCCGTGGCCCAGGTGGCCCTGGCGCTGGCGCTGGATGCGGCGGCCTTCACGCCTAATGGTGCCGCGACGCGGACCAGCGCCGCCCTGCCGCCTATCGCGCTGGATGTGCGCGGCCGCTTCGATGCCATGCCGACGCCGGGCATCCCGCGCGACGAACTGGCCGAGGCCGTGCACAACCGCGCCGATGTGGTGGCGGCCAACCGCGCCGCCGCCGCCGGCGCGGTCAATACCAGCCTGGCCGAAGCGCAGCGCTGGCGCGATGTGACGGTGAATGGCGGCTGGAGCCGTTCCCGCCTCTCGCAGGATTTGCCGACGGCCTCGCAGCCGTTGAACGCCACCAACCAGTTCACCTTCAGCCTGTCGGTACCGATCTTCACCAGCCAGATCGTGACCGGCCAGATCGGCGCGGCGGCGGGCCAGCAGGCGCAGTTGGAGGCGCAGGCGCGCCAAGCCCTGTTGCAGGGCCGGGCCGATTTCGCGACCGCCTGGGCCGCCTATGAGCAATCCCGCGCGCTGCTGCGGCTCTATACCGGCGGCGCGCTGAGCCGTGCGGAATTGGCCTATCGCAGCGCGGAGCAGGCTTATCTCTCGGGTGGGCGTTCGCTGCTGGATGTACTGGATGCGCTGCGGACGCTCAATGCCACGCGGGTAGGCGCCAATAATGCCCGCGCCGCCTATCTCATCGCCCTGGCGCAGTTGGAATTCGCGACGGGGGTGAGCGGGGTGGCCGCGCGGCTGTGAACCGCGCCGCCTGATCGCCCCAGAGCCAGAAATCGCTGCCCCGGAGCGAGGTCACGCCTTCCAGGGTTGGAAATCCGCGACGCCGTCCTGGATGATGTCCCCGCCAGGATGCCGTCCGCGAAGCCCAGCCGCGCCCCAGCATCCGGGGTGAAGCCGCGCGTTTGGTCAGCGTCCGGCCGACCGATTGAGTCTGTTGCGATGCGCCGGACCACCGGATGAAGTTGGCCGCGATGCCGCCGCCGCCCTGGAAGGCCTGCACATGGCCCTGCTGCTGGAGGTTGAACTCCGCCCCATTCATGCTGCCCGAGGTGTCATACCAACCGCCTTAACTATTGACCGTTGCCCATTCACGGGTCGTGACGTTGGCGACGAAGGAATTCCATACGTCGCAACAGGCGTCGACGATGACCTCGTAGCTGTCCCAGAGCTGCATGCTCAACTGATTGCCGCGTAGGTATTCCCAGACGTTCTCGATCGGGTTCAGTTCGGGGGCATACGGCTCCGCGCCGGGCGACACCGTGGGGCGATGAACCCTGGAACGGGGTCCCTTTTGGACGCCGATGGGGGGGGCTTTTTGGGCGCCGATTGACATGCATGCGGCGTGCCACCCCCTCTCTCGCAGGCTGCGAGGCAGGGCGCGATCCCTTCAGCCGAGCGTCGCGGTCCGGAAAAGCGTCACCCGCATTCCGCCATGGGGCACGGGCGGGCCGGGCGGCAGGAAGGGCAGGCGCGTGGCCTGCGCCAGCATGGTCTCGGCCGCGACCAGGCCCACGCGCCAGCCGGCAAAGCGGCTCAGCAACACCTGGCCGAGCGCCTGATAGAGCGGGAGCAACTGCTTCCTGTCGCCCAGGCGCTGCCCATAGGGGGGGTTGATGATGACCAGGCCGGGCGGGCCGGTGGGGGGCGTCACCTCGCTGATCGTCGCCTGGCGGAATGCCGTGAAGGCGGCGACGCCGGCGCGTTCGGCATTGGCCTGGCTGATCGCGATGGCGCCTGCGTCGCGGTCACTGCCATAGAACTGCGCCGTGGGGGTGCGCGCGGGGCTGACGGCGCGCATGCGCTCCCACGCCTCGGCATCGAAGGTGGCAAGCTGCTCGAAGGCGAAATGGCGTGAGCGGCCGGGGTTGAGCCGGGCCGCGATCTCAGCGGCCTCGATCACCATGGTGCCGGAGCCGCACATGGGGTCCAGCACCGACTCATTTCCGTCAAAGCCGCATTGGCGAAGGAACAGCGATGCCATGGTCTCGCGCATCGGTGCCGCATTGACCTCCAGCTTATGGCCGCGCCGGTGCAGCAATTCGCCCGAGGTGTCGAGGCTGATGGTGCAATGATCATTCTCGATGCGAACCCGCACCGTGACATCGGCCTCCGGGGAAGGGGGCGTGCCGATGGCTTCCTTGATGGCGATCTCGATGCGCTCGGCCGCCGCGCCGCTGTGATAGATTTTCGACTTGGCGCAGGTCGCCTCGACCCGGAAGGGGATGCCGGGGCGCAGGACGCTGGCCCACGGAACATGCCGGGCGCGGCCGGCGAGTTGCGGCAGGTGCTGCGCGCGGAAGCCGTCTATCCGGGCCAGGACGCGCCCGGCGCCGCGCAGCCAGAGATTAGCGCGCCAAACTTCCGGCCAGCCGCCCAGGAGGATGACGCCGCCCGGCACGGCGCGCGGGCGCTTGAAGCCCTTGCCGCTGACTTCGGCCAGCAGCGTCTCCTCCAGCCCCGGCGGGGCCATGAGGAAGATTTCGAAGGGCTTGGCCGGGCTTTCGCCGGGCGGGTTGGATGCTGACATGGCCCCTGCTTACGCCGGGACGGCCGGCGCGGCCATCAGGCCCCGGCCGGGATGGCCGTCAATCAAGCCTCAATCGAATTCCGGCGCCAGCGTTCCCTCCTCGCGCCAGGTGACGAGGCGGTGATGGAGGGTGGATGGGTTGATCTCCAGCACGGCCGCCGCACGGGGCTCGTCACGGTTCGAGTGCCGCAGCGCCGCCAGGATGGAGCGAGACTCGATCTCCTTCTTCGTCAGCAGGGGTGCTTTCGAATGCGACCAATGAGATCGGCCTGGTGGAGCGCATGCAGTTCGGAGCCCTGCTTGTCCGCGCCATGGGCGGTGAGCGGCTGCGGCGCCGTCGCCTCGCTGGCCGGCATGTCTTTGCGGGCTGCGAGGCAAGCAGCGATGAAGGGTGGCGCGCCCTGGTGGATTCGAACCACCGGCCTGAAGCTTAGAAGGCTCCTGCTCTATCCAACTGAGCTAAGGGCGCTGGGAAACTCAGTGCGTCCAGTTATCCGGGCGGTTGGGCCGGAAATTATCGGCATAGACCTTGGGCTTGATCGGGCGCGTGCGGGTGGGTTCCTCCACCTCATAGGCGATGCCCTCATTCTGGGCGTAGGCGATGGCCGCCTCGCGCGAGGGGAACAGCAGGCGCAACTGCTTCGTGGTCTCGCCCGAGCCGATCCAGCCGGTCAGCGGGTCCAGGCGTGAACGGCCCGACGGCGTGAAGACCAGCACCCATTCCTGCGTGTTGGAGCGGCCGGACTGCATGGCCGAGCGCGGCGGCTGGAAGATGCGAGCCGTGGTTTTGACGAGCGACATGCGGCGGAAATCCCAAACTGCCCAGGCAAGGCTGGTATGATAGGCCGATTGCGGCCGGCTTGGAACTGCGCCGCACAGGATTGCCGCACGCCACTTCACTCCGCCCGGATGTTCGCGGCCTGGGCCACCTCGCGGAAGCGTGCGATGTCGGTGCGCAGGATCTCAGCGAATTCGGCGGGCGTCGAGGGGGCAGGGGTGGCGCCCTCGGCCTCGTAGATGCGGGCCACATCGGGCTCGGCCAGGCTTGCCACCACGGCGGCGTTGAGGATGCGCGTCACCTCTGGCGGCAGGCCGCGCGGGGCAAGCAGCGCCCACCAGATCGTGGCGTCATAGTCGAGGCCGGTCGCGTCCCGCACGGTGGGGGCGGGGGGGCTGCCGGCGGGCGCGCCGGGGCCGGCATAGGCCAGCAGGCGCACGCGCTGGTCGCGGATCGGGCCGGAGGCGCTGGCCATGGTGGTGATCAGCATCTGGATATGCCCGGCGACAAGGTCCGTCACGGCGGGGGGCATGCCACGATAGGGGATGTGGTTCAGGCGCAGCCCGGCGCGCAGGGCAAAATGCTCCGTGACGAAGTGGTTGATGCCGCCCGGCCCCGAACTGCCAAAATCCACCCGCCCCGGATTGGCGCGCGCGTAGGCGATGAGGCCCGCAATGTCACGCGGCGGGAAATTCAGGTTGGTGAGCACCAGGAAGGGCGCCACGGCCAAGCGTCCCACCGGCTCGAAGCTGTTGATGGCATCATAGGGCGTGCGCTGCACCACGGCCGAGGCGGCGAAGCTGCTGCTGGTGATCATCAGCGTATGGCCATCGGCCGGCGCCTGCGCCACCTGCGCCGCGCCAATGGCGCCGCCAGCGCCGGGCCGATTCTCGATCACCACGGGCTGGCCCAGGCGCTGCTGCAGCTTCTCGGCCAGCGGCCGCGCGATCACGTCATTCGAGCCGCCGGGCGGGAAGGGGACGATGATGCGGACCGGCCGTTGCGGCCAGGCGGGCTGCGCCTGCGCCACAGCGGGCGCGAGGGCAGGGGTGGCGAGCAGGGCAAGTGCGGCGCGGCGCTTCATGTTGATTTCCTCCATGGCCGAGTGTCACCAAAGCGGGGCGTTTGTCCACGTTGCTGGGTGGCGCGCCTGGAGCGGCGGTCACAAAAAAGGCGGGCCAGGTTGCCCTGGCCCGCCTGATCCGGATTGAGGAAGCTCAGCCAGCCGCCTTCATGATCTCGTCCGCCACGTTGCGGGGCACGGGATCGTAGTGGTGGAACTGCATGGAGAAGGAGGCGCGCCCCTTCGTCATGCCGCGCAGGTTGGAGATGTAGCCGAACATTTCCTTCAGCGGCACATGCGCGCGGACGATGACCGAGGTGCCGGCCATGTCCTGGTTCTGGATCACGCCGCGGCGGCGGTTCAAGTCGCCCACCACGTCACCGACATGGTCCTGCGGGGTGGTCACTTCCACATCCATGATCGGCTCCAGGATCACGGGGCCGGCCTTCTTCATGCCTTCGCGGAAGCAGGCCTTGCCGGCGATTTCGAAGGCCAGAGCCGATGAGTCGACGTCGTGGTACTTGCCGTCCACCAGGCTGAACTTGAAGTCCACCGTGGGGAAGCCGGCCAGGACGCCGGTATCGGCCTGCACCTTGATGCCCTTATCCACCGCCGGGATGTATTCCTTTGGAACCGAACCGCCGACGACCGCGTTCACGAACTCGATGCCCGTGTTGCGTTCCTTCGGCTCGAAGGTGATCTTCACCTCGGCGTACTGGCCCGAACCGCCCGACTGCTTCTTGTGGGTGTAGGTCTCGGTGTGGCTCTTGGTGATGGTCTCGCGATAGGCCACCTGCGGCGCGCCGATGTTGCAATCCACATTATACTCGCGGCGCAGGCGATCCACGATGATTTCCAGGTGCAACTCGCCCATGCCCGACAGGATGGTCTGGCCGGTTTCCTGGTCGGTCTTCACGCGCAGCGAGGGATCTTCGCCGGCGAGCTTGCCGAGGCCGATGGACATCTTCTCCACCGCGTCCTTGGTCTTGGGCTCAACGGAGATGTCGATCACGGGCACCGGGAAGGCCATGCGCTCCAGGATCACGGGGTCCTCCTGGCTGGCCAGGGTGTCACCCGTGCCGGTGTCCTTGAGGCCCACGAAGGCCGCGATGTCACCGGCGATGACTTCCTTGATTTCCTCACGCTTGTCGGCATGCATCTGGAACATGCGGCCGATGCGCTCCTTGTGGCCCTTGGTCGTGTTCATGACCATGTCGCCCTGGCGCAGCACGCCCGAATAGACGCGCACGAAGGTGAGGTTGCCGTACTTGTCGTTGATGATCTTGAAGGCGAGGCCGGCGAAGGGGCCGTCCGTCTTCACCGGGATGATGCGGCGTTCGGCCGTCTCGTCCTGGCCTTCCTCGGGGGCGACCTTGATGCCCTCCACGTCCAGCGGGCTCGGCAGGTAGTCGATCACTGCGTCGAGCAGGGGCTGCACGCCCTTGTTCTTGAAGGCCGAACCGCAGAGCACCGGGCGGAACTCGCCCGAGATCGTGCCCTTCTTGATGCAGCGCTTCAGCGTCTCGACCGAGACGTTGCCGTCGGCGAAGTATTCTTCCATCGCCGTCTCATCAATGCCAACAGCGGTGTCGAGCAGCTTCTGGCGATATTCGGCGACCTTGTCGGCCATGTCGGCGGGGATGGGCGCCTCATGGTACTTGGCGCCCAGTTCATCGCCTTCCCAGACCAGCGCCTTCATCTCGACGAGGTCCACCACGCCCTTGAGCTGGTCCTCGATGCCGATGGGCAGCTGCAGGGCAACCCAGTTGATGCCCAGCTTCTCGGTCAGGGTATCAGCGGCCTTGTAGAAATCGGCGCCGGTGCGGTCGAGCTTGTTGACGAAGATGATGCGCGGCACGCGATACCGGTCGGCCAGGCGCCAGTTGGTCTCGGATTGCGGCTGCACGCCGGCCACGCCCTCGATGATGAAGATCGCGCCGTCGAGCACGCGCAGCGAGCGGTTCACCTCGATATTGAAGTCAATGTGGCCGGGGGTGTCGATGATGTTGATGCGGTTGTCATTCCACATCGCCGTCACGGCGGCGGAGGTGATGGTGATGCCCCGCTCGCGCTCCTGCTCCATGTAGTCGGTCGTGGTGTTGCCGTCATGCACCTCGCCGATCCGGTGGCTCTTGCCGGTGTAGTAGAGGATGCGCTCGGTCGTCGTCGTCTTGCCCGCATCAATGTGAGCGGTGATGCCGATATTGCGAATCTTCTCAAGCGGTGAATGAGCCACGGTCAGGCCTCCATGCGGTAAGGCAGGTCGGCACCGGATCGGCGCCGCCTGCCCCTATGTCTTGCGATCAGGATAAATCAGTGGACGGGAGATGCCCTCTCCGGCAGGAATTTGCAAGCGCCTCGCCGGGCAGGCCAACCTCCTGGCGCTGAACGCCGCCATCGGGGCGGCACGCGCCGGCCAGGCGGGCAAGGGTTTCGCCGTCGTGGCAGGCGAGGTGAAGGCCACCGAGGGAGCCCTCGGCTCCGTCGCCTCCATGGCCAAGGCGATTCGGGCGCATGGGCCTGATCGCCGATACGATCTCCGCTTGGCTCCATCAGCAAGGCGGCGCCTCGCATGAAATCGCCGGGAGCGTCGGGCGCGTCACGCGCCAGGCACAATCGGCCAGGCTTGCCATGCGGGAGGTGAGTGTCCTCGCGCAGACCGCCCGCGGGATCAGCCGCGACGTGCTGACAGCCGCCGGCGATGTGGTCGATGTCCCGAGGGGGCTGCGCCTGGAGGTGGATGGCTTCCTTGAAGCGGATCACGGGCGGGTCTCCATCGGGGAAAAGCGAGCCTCGCATCACGCGGCGCGCGGCTGCGAGCGCGCAGATGGACGCCTCCCGGATCGCGCCCTATTGCTGGGGCGCGATGAACATCCTCTCGATCCAGTCCTGGGTGGCCTATGGCCATGTCGGAAATGCTTCCGCGATGTTTCCCTTGCAGCGGCTGGGCGCCGAGGTCTGGGCCATCAACACGGTGCAGTTCAGCAATCACCCCGGCTATGGCGCCTGGCGCGGCCAGGTGTTCGGCGCCGAACTGATCCGCGATTGCGTGCTGGGCATCGCGGAGCGCGGCGCGCTGCCCAGTTGTGACGCGGTGCTGACCGGCTATATGGGCGATGCCGCGATTGGCGAGGCCATCCTGGACGCCGTCTCCCAGGTGAAGGCCGCCAACCCGGTGGCGCTGTGGTGCTGCGACCCCGTGCTGGGCGATGACGGGCGCGGCATATATGTGCGGCCCGGCATCCCGGAATTCTTCCGCGACCGCGCCATCCCCATGGCGGATATCGCCACCCCCAACCGCTTCGAGCTGGAATGGCTGACCGGGCTCAGCGTCACCGACCTCGCCTCGGCCGAGGCGGCGGTCACGCGCCTGCAAGCCATGGGGCCGCGCTGCGTGCTGCTGACGAGCCTGGATCTGCCGGACATGCCAGCAGGCTCCATCGGCATGCTGGCGGCCGAGGGCGGGCGCTTCTGGCGGGTCACCACGCCCATGCTGCCGATCAATGTGAATGGCGCGGGCGATGCCATCGCCGCGCTGTTCCTGCTGCACCGGATGCGTAGCGGCGATGCGGGGCAGGCGCTGGCCGCCGCCGCATCCTCCGTCTTTGGGGTGCTGCGCCGCACGCAGGAAGCAGGCTCGCGCGAGTTGCTGACCGTGGCGGCGCAGGATGAATTCGTTGCGCCCTCGCGGGTCTTCGAGGCGATGCCCTGCTGAGGCAAGCAGACCTGGCGTCTGTCTCGTCTGGTCAGATGATGGCCACGCCCACCAAGGCCAGCAACGTGATAAAAAGCGTGCTCGCCACGCCCAGCAGCAGCGGCGCGGCACCACGCGCATGCAGGGCGCGCAAATCCGTCAGCAAGCCCAGCGCGGCCACGGAAGCCGCCAGCATGACGGGCACCATGAAGCGCGAGGCATCCACGACGAATTGCGGCACAAGCCCCGTGCTGCCGATCACCACAAGCGCCAGGAAGCCGAAGGCGAACCAGGGCACGGGCGCGTGGGCCTGCCCGGCCTCGGCCATGTGGCTGCGGGCCACCCACCAGCCCAACGCGACCACGGCGGGCGCCAGCAGGAAGACGCGGGCGAGCTTCATGACCGTGCCCGTCTGCGCCGCTTCCGATCCGCCGGCAGCGGCCGCCCCCACGGCCTGCACCACCTCATGGATGGCGGCCCCCGCCCAGAGGCCATAGGTGTTGGCGGACATGCCCATCAGATCACCCAAATAGGGGAAGGCGATCAGCGCCACCGTGCCGCAAAGCGTGATGACGGCCAGCGCATAGGTCACGTCCTCATCCTTGCCGCGCGCCACCTGGTTGGCCGCGACGATGGCCGAGGCACCGCAAATCGCGGTGCCGGTGCCGATCAGCAAAGCGAGCTTGGAATCCACGCCCATGACGCGGCCAAGCCAGATGGTGAAGGGCAAGGTCAGCCCGACCACCAGTAAGGCCAGCACCAGCGCGCCGAGGCCCAGCGAGGCCAGCATGCCCAACGTCACCTGGAACCCCAGCAGCACGATGGCCGCGCGCAGCACGGGCCGCACCGCGTAGCTGATGCCCGGCTTGAGCGCGCCAGGCCGGCCGATGACCGCACTCAGCCCCACACCCAGCACCAGCGCCACCACCACCGGGTTCAGGGCCGCGATTCCCGTCATGTCGCGGATCACCATGGCGATGGCCGCGATGGCCAGGCAGACGCCAAGGCCCGGGGCCAGGCCTCGCACCCGGTCCAGGAAGGATTGGGCGGCGCTGGGTGCTGCGGTCGGGGCTGCCATGGTGCTGCGGGATCAAGCCAAGAGTTGAGGCGTGACCGTCACCCCGGATCGTTACAAGGTCAAGCCGTGCCTATTCGGCCACCATGGGCATGGCGTGGCTGAGGCCGAAGGCTTCGGCCAGCAGGGTCACGCTGCGGGCGCGGGCGGCGCGGTCATGGCAGGGGGTGAGGATCGCCACCTCCTGCACACCCAGCTCGGCGGTCAGCGCCGCCAGGCGGTCCCGCACCTGCTCGCCCGTGCCGATGATTGCGTTCTCGCGCATGCGCTCGATGCGGGTGCGCTCGGCCTCGGTATAGGGGTGGTGGGCCGCTTCATCGGCGGTGGGGAAGGGCGGGAAACTGCCGCGGTCGCGGTGCAGGCGCCACAGGGCGCGGGGGGCAAAGAGACGCTCGGCCTCGGCCACGCTGTCGGCGGCCAGCGCATAGACGGCGATGGCAGCATGGGCGGGCTGGTCGCGCATGTCGCGGTAGCCCTCGCGATAGATGTTCAGCGCTTCGGCCGCGCCCTGACCATCGGTGATGAAGTGGGCGTA
Source organism: uncultured Roseococcus sp. (assembly GCA_947084995.1). Classification (GTDB taxonomy): domain Bacteria; phylum Pseudomonadota; class Alphaproteobacteria; order Acetobacterales; family Acetobacteraceae; genus Roseococcus. Next base: position 1,263 of record CAMTUX010000051.1, on the reverse strand, counting down.
GCAATAGGGCAGGCCGAAATAGGCGGCGATCTGCGCGCCGTAATCGCTGGAGCCGAGCACCCAGACCTCGGGCGCGGTGGCGACCTCGGGGCTGGCGCGGACCTCGCGGAAGGGATGGTTCTCCGGCAGGCCATCGCCCAGCCAGCCCAGCAGATCGCGCAATTGCGCGGGAAAGTGATCGGCGGCGCTGGCGGCGTTCGGGTTCAGCGCATAGGCGGTGCGGCCATCGCTGCCCGGCGCGCGGCCGAGGCCCAGGTCAATCCGCCCCGGGGCGATGGCCTCCAGCGCGCGGAACTGCTCTGCCACCTTCAGCGCCGAGTAATGCGGCAGCATGACGCCCGCGCTGCCGACGCGAATTCGCCGCGTGGTGGCGGCGATGGCGCTGATCAGGATCTCGGGGGCGGAGCCGGCATGGCTCTGGCTGTTATGGTGCTCGGCCAGCCAGTAGCGGGCATAGCCGAGGCGATCGGCCAGCTGCGCGATGGCGAGGCTCTCCTGGATCGCCTCGGCCGGGCCGTGGCCGGAGACGATGGTGGATTGATCAAGAATGGAGAGCGCTGGCAAGGTCATCGCCACAGCCTACCGGCAGCAGGGGACGCCATGGAAGATACCTTCATTCGCCGGGCCTTTGCCCTGGCCTGCCAGGGGGTTGCCGAGGGCGGCGGCCCCTTCGGCGCGGTGGTGGTCCGCGATGGCGTGATCCTGGGCGAGGGGCGCAACAATGTCGTTCCCGGCCAGGACCCTACCCAGCATGCCGAGGTGGTGGCGATTCGCGCCGCCTGCGCCGCACTCGGCACGCATGATCTGAGCGGGGCCGTGCTCTACACCAGCTGCGAACCCTGCCCCATGTGCCTCGCCGCCACCTGGTGGGCGCGCATCGGCGAGATCGTCTATGGCAATGACCGCGCGGATGCGGCAGCCATCGGCTTTGACGATGCCGCCATCTATGCGGAAGTGGCGCGGCCCATGCACAGCCGCGCCCTGCCGATCCGCCGCCTGCTCGGCACCGAGGCGATCGAGGCGTTCCGGCTCTGGGAGGCCAAGCCGGACAAGGTCCGTTACTGAGCTAGAGCATTTTCCGTTCGGAAGGGTTCACGGAAAAAGCTCTAAATCATTGAATTGCGAGCATCTTTATCCGATCAAACGATTCCGTTTGATCGGATGATGCTCTAGACCATGATGCGTTCGCTTGCGCTCACTTTCATGGTCTCGCCACTGCTGAGAGCGGGATTCAACGTTTTCGGCGATTCCGCCTCAACGCAT
>CAMTUX010000050.1:0-22288 GCA_947084995.1 uncultured Roseococcus sp. | reverse complement strand
GGAAATCCGCCGCATAGCAACGCGGCTCGCCAGACGACGCATCCAACCCGCGCACCTCATCGCGTGGTCACTCTGGAGACGCGCCCACCAAGCCGCCGCTCAAGCAGCTCATTATCGGAAATCGCAACTGTAGTGCTAAGCTCCAGGCCGAGTATTATGAAGTCCTCCTGGCCTCCAGCGGCCAGGAGGCTTTGGCGATAGCTTTCACACAATTACCAGACGTCATTCTCCTGGATGTCATGATGCCGGGGATGGATGGCTACCAAGTGTGCACGGCGCTCAAGGCGGATGCACGGACCCAGCATATCCCCGTCGTCATGGTCACCGCCCTGACCGATAGCGCGGAGCGAGTCCGCGGGCTGGAAGTGGGTGCTGACGACTTCCTTTCCAAGCCTGTTGATGACGCCACACTCTTCGCCCGGTTGCGTGCCCTGCTCCGGGTCAAGCAGGTCCAGGACGCCTGGCGCCTGCGTGCCGAGACGGCGCGGGACCTCGGCCTGGAAAGCGCGGCCGAGCCGATGGTCTCGGTCGCTGGTGCCCGCGCCCTGATCATGGCCGAGATCCCCGAGGAAATGGCCGTGGTCCGCCAGGCGCTGGAGGCGGATGCCATCAAGGTCACCTGCGTCACCAGCATTGAGGAGGCGCAGAAGCAGTTGGGCAAGGGCGAGTTCGACCTGGCCCTGCTGGCTCTGCCGCCGGACGCGGCCGAGGTGCTGCGCCTCGCCTCGCGCATGCGGGCGCAGAACAACACGCGGGACCTGCCGCTGCTGCTGCTGGCCGATACCGCGCAAAAGACCCAGGTGCTGCGCGGCTTCGACCTTGGCGCCAATGACCACGCCTTCCGCCCGCTCGACCCCAATGAGCTGCGCGCCCGCGCCCGCAACCAGATCCGCCGCAAGCGCTACCAGGAGAGGCTGCGCGCCGAGCTGGACCGCTCGCTGGAAATGGCCGTCACGGACCAACTGACCGGGCTTCGCAACCGCCGCTATGTGCGCCGGCACCTGGATGGCCTGCTGCGGACCGAGGAGGCGGCCGTGCTGCTGGTGGATATTGATAAGTTCAAATCCATCAATGACACGCATGGCCACAATATCGGCGACGCCGCCCTGCGCGACGTGGCCGAGCGCCTGCGCGTCCAGCTTCGCGCGGCCGATGTCGTGGCCCGCTATGGCGGGGAGGAATTCCTGGCCGTGCTGACCGGCGCGCCAAGCGCCTATGCGCTGATCGTGGCCGACCGCCTGCGGGAGGCCGTGGCGGCCGAGCCGGTGCGGGTGGGGGAATTGGTGGTGCCCATCACCATCAGCATCGGAGTCGCCGTGGGGGGGCCTGGCGTGCCGGCGGACCAGCTGATCGGATCGGCGGATGAGGCGCTGTACCGGGCGAAGCGCGATGGCCGGAACCGCGCCTACCTGGCCGACCCCGAGCTGGATAAATCCGCCGGCTGAGGGCGGCCTTCCTTGGACGAAAAAAAAGGCGGCTGCCCCAAGGGCGACCGCCTTTTTTCATGCGCGCAAGCCGGGCCGAAGCCCGCGCCTGACCCTAGAGCATTTTCCGTTCGGAAGGGTTCACGGAAAAGCTCTAAATCATTGAATTACAAGCATCTTTATCCGATCAAACGATTCCGTTTGATCGGATGATGCTCTAGGGTGCAGGGAGCGCGAGGGGGGCAAAGCCCCGTCGTTTCACGCCAGATAAGCCAAGCGCGCCGCCTCAATGGCAGCGAGCTTGGCGTGAAACGCCCCCCAGTCATCGCGCTCCGCGATGGGCGCCCAAAGCGCCTCCACCTCCTCGATCAGCAGCGTGGCCGGCCCCGTTCCCTCGAAATATGGGTGCCCGCCCGCCGCAGGCTCATAGCCGTTGAGCGCCGCGCGGAACGCCCCCCAGGCGGCATGCGGATAATCGCGCTGGCGGCCACCGCGCCAATCGAAGAAGGCGCGCTCGAAGGGGGCTTCGCTTTCCAGCAGGGCGTTGAAGAACAGCCCGGCCAGCGCGGCATCGCGCGCCGGCTCGATGGGCTTGAGGCCGAGGCGCCAGAGCACGGCGCGGGCGAATTCCGCCTGCACCAGCGCGCCGAAGCCATGCAGCGATTCCTCCAGCCGCGCCTTGAGCTCCGTCTCGCCCGCCAAGGGCAGCAGGCAGCCGCCCAGACGCGTGAGGTTCCACAGCAATGCCTCGGGCTGGCGGCCAAAGGCGTAGAGGCCGCCATAGTCGAAATAGGCGGCGGTGAAGCCGGGCTCGTATTTCGGCAGGAAGCGCCACGGGCCGTAGTCGAAGCTCTCGCCGGTGATGTTGATGTTGTCGGTGTTCAGCACGCCATGCACGAAGCCCGCCGCCATCCATTGCGCGCCCATCCGCGCCACGCGGCGGCAGGCTTCGGCGAAGAACAGCGCGGCCCGCTCCGGCTCGGCCTCGGCGGCGGCTTCGGGCAGGTAATGCCCCACCGCATGCGCCAGCAGCGCGCTGATCGAGGCGGCATCGCCCAGATAGGCGAAGCGCTGGAAGCTGCCGATGCGGATATGCGAATGCGACAGCCGCACCAGCACGGAGGAGCGCGTGGGCGAGGGCTCGTCATTGCGTTGCAGATCCTCGCCCGTCTCGATGAGCGAGAAGCTCTTGGAGGTGTTGACGCCCAATGCCTCCAGCATCGTGGTGGCGAGGATTTCGCGCATGCCGCCCTTCAGCGTCAGCCGCCCATCGGCGGTGCGGGACCAGGGCGTCTGGCCGCTGCCCTTGGTGCCGAAATCGAGCAACCGGCCATCCTCAAGATCGTGCATCTGGGCAAAGAGGAAGCCGCGCCCATCGCCGAGTTCGGGGTTGTAGTGGCGGAATTGATGGCCGTGGTAGCGCAGGGCCAAAGGCTGCTCGAAGCTGCCCGGCAGCGGCTCGAACCGGCCGAAATGGGCGATCCATTCCTCATCCGTCAGCCCCTCCAGCCCCAGGCGGGCGGCCTGGCGCTGGTCCCGGTGGCGCAGGATGTGCTTCGGGAAGCGCGCCGGTGCCACGATGTCGCAGAATTCCCCGCCAAGGGCGGCATGGGTGCGGGCGGGGCGGAAGCTCGGGCTGATCGGCATGGGGCCTGTTATCGCAGAACCACGGATATGGGTAAGCTCCTCGCCAGATCGGAGGTTCCCATGAGGTTGAAGGTCTTGACAACCCAAACCCTACCAAGGATCACCGCGGTGGCCGCCTGGGGCGCTCCGCTACGCTCCGCTACGCTTCGCCAGGGGCTTCGCTACGCGCCCCGGGCTCTGTCGTTCCTACACCACCACCTGGGACACGACCTCCTGCCGCGTCACCTCAATCGCCCGAGCCATGCCCACCTCCCTCGCGAATCGCCAGTCACATCAGCGAATCAAAAGATCAGCCGAAGGGGAATCCCCGAAATCAACGCGAGTCAGCATTTTCAGCGGTTGGTATAAGCCGCAGCGACAATTCCAGCCCGACCGCCTGCGCGCGGGCATTCTGCGCGACAGCAAGCGGTGCGGCGACGGCGAGGCCTCGCAGGCTGGATTTGAGTGAGATTGCAAACATGGGAATTTCCCGCTCCAGGCTCGGGCCTGATTGCCGGAGGCTGGACCGGGTTGGCAGGACCGGTTACTGGAAATATAGTATTCTAAAACAATGTATTATGAGGGTTTCCGGGGGCGGCGTCCAGATTGTGCAAGACCCTCCGATGCAGCTTGGGCCCGGCCATAGGCCCCGATGTGCCAGGCCAGCCAGGCTGCCAGCGGCAATAGCCACGCCACCCGCGCCTGATACCTGTCATGCACGCCGGAGAGCGCACCGGCCGCCAGGGCATTGGCGGTGAGGCCCACCAGCAGGCACAATAACAGCCCTCGCATGCGCGCATCCCCCGCCGCCTGTGCCCGCCGCCAGCCCCAGGCCAGGAAGGGCAGGCTGAGCAGCAAGGCCAGCGGATGCAGCCAGCCGATGCGCCGCGCCGCCAGGCCCAGCCCCTCACCCTGCTGCAGCGCCGCGTCATAGGCCGCGACCTCGAAGCCGGGAAACCCCTCGACGAGGCGCGGGCGGACCGTCACATCAAGCAGATGGGCGCTCAGCGTGTCGCCGATGCCGGTCTGGGTCATCTGCCGCAGGAAATTTGTCAGGCCCGCGCGCAGCACGCCGACGGGTTCGCGCCGCAAGGTCTCCGCGATGATGGCGCTGGCCTCCGGCGCCAGCACGGCGCCACCCAGGAAGATCGCCGCGCCTTCGGGGGTGCGGTTCACCGGGCTGTCGGGTTGCCAGAGGAAATCATTGGCATCGGCCGGCAGGCGGCCGGCGAAGGCGCAGAGATACCAGCCCGCCTCGGGGCAGGCGGCAGCGATGGTGCGCGCGCCCGGCCCATCGGCGATGAGCCGCGCCAGCAGGAAAGTGCTGCCATAGGGCGAGAGCGCCAGCCGCCCATGCCCTGACAGATTGGTCCCGAGCAGCAGTGCCATGGCCCCCAGTAACGGGCCGGCGACGGCGAGGCAGCGCCGCCAGCCCAGCCGCAGCAAGCCGCCCAGCACGAGCAGCGCCAGCATCACCGGCAGGTTGGACAGGTGCGACGCGGTCGCCACGCTGCCAAGCAGCAGCAGCCAAAGCCGCTCACCCCGGCCCAGTGCCGCCCATCCCCAGCCGAGCAGCGCCGCCGCCAGCACCGCCATGGGCGTCAGGATGTCGGGCATCACCATCGCGGCAGACCAGGGGGCCGTGGTGAGGAGCGCCAGGCCGCAACACAGCGCCAGATGCCCGCCAGGCGTGGCCCGCCCCAGCACCCGAGCCAGCAGCCAGAGCAGGTGGGAGAGCATCACGCCCTGCGCGATCACCGTGCCCCAGAGCGAGATGTGCTGATGGAACAGCCAGGCGAAGGGGCCATAGATCCAGGGCTTGTCCCAGATCATCAGCGGCACCACGGTTTGTGCCAGGAAGGCTCCGCTGTCGCTGAACAACAACGGGTAGCCGTTGAGGAAAGCCGGCCAGATCAGCAGCGCACCGCCCGCCAGGATGGCGAGGAGGCGTCTCACCACTTCGGCTTCACCATTTTTGGGCGGCCGCATCATCCTCGCCGCGGGCCTCGACCCAGCGGGCCCGGCCTTGGGTGAACTCCTCGCGCTTCCAGAAGGGGGCCTTGGTCTTCAGCCAGTCCATCAGGAAGGCGCAGGCATCCAGCGCCGCCTGCCGGTGCGCGCTGGCCGTCAGCACCAGCACGATCGGCGCGCCGGGCGGCAGGCGCCCCACGCGATGGATGACGGTGCAGCCGGTCAGCGGCCAGCGCGATTCGGCCTCGGCGGTGATCTTGGCCAGGGCGCGCTCGGTCATGCCCGGATAATGCTCCAGCACCATGGCGCCCAGGCCGTCATCGGCGCGGCAAATCCCGATGAAGCTGGCCACCGCGCCGATATCGGTGCGGCCTTGCGTCAGCAGCGCCGTCTCGGCGGCCGTGTCGAATTCGGCGTCCTGGACGGCGATGCGCGCCATGCTCAGCCGCCGGTGACGGGGGGGAAGAAAGCCACCTCGTCGCCATCCGCCACGGCATCGTCGGGGCTGGCGAAATCCTGGTTGATGGCCGCGCGGATCGCGGAGGGGTTGGCGAAGGCCGCCGCATGGCCGGGGCTCAGCGTGCCCAGATGGCGGATCAGGTCGGCAACGTCCGATACGCCGGGGGGGAGGGAGATCTCCTCACCCGCGCGGCCGATCTTTTCACGCACCCAGGCGAAATACAGGATCTGCATTGTTCAGCGCGGCGTCGGTACCTGCTGCACGCGGCCATCGGGGCCAAACAGCGTGGTGGTTGCGCCATCGCGGATGGCCACGCCCGAGCCCTGGGGCGAGACGGTGGATTGCACATTCCCCGCACCACCCGTGCCCACCACAGGCCCCCCCTGCGGCTGGAAGACCTGCCCAGCGGGGCTGCGCCCATCGGTGCGATTGGCGCGGGGGGGCTGCGGCGGGGCCTCGAAGATCGGCGACATGACGGGCGGCGCGGCGCCGGGCGCATTCTCGAAGCCGCTGCTTGAACCGCGGGCGCGGCGCGGCTCCGGCTCGCCCGGGCGGATGCCGCGCAGGGCTTCTTCCGGATTTGCCAGGGTGGCGCGCGGCCCTTCCTCGACCGGCCAGACATCGCCGCCCTCGGGCCGCAGGGGCTCACGCCGGTCGGCCTGGCCGCGAATGCGCTGCACCGTCAGGCTGTCGGTGGGCATGGCGGGCTGCATGCCGCCCCAGCTCGGCCCGAAGCGGTTATAGCTGCCCGAAAGGCTACCCTGCACGCCAGCGATGCCGGATTCGACACTGCTGCAGCCAGCCACGCCGAGTATGACGGTCAGCAAGGCGACGGCCCTGAGCTTCAATCGCATTGGCGACTCCTGGAGGGATTCGGAACTCCGCGCCGCAACATGCGCTCGCCGGGCCGCGATCTCAAGGCCGGTTCAACGGGTTGGGCCGGTTCAACGGGTTGGGCCGGTTCAACGGGTTGGGCCGGTTCAACGGGTTGGCGGGTGACGAAGTGAGAGGTGGTACCTCTCGCGCCGCATGCCGCAGCCCGGCTGCCAGGTAGTCCCACCCGGTCAGCAGCGTCAGCACGGCCGCCATCCAGAGCATCAGCTCCCCGATCAGCGAGACGGGCAGGAAGCCCAGGCCGATCACGGCGGCGCCGGTATCGCCCGCCAGCAGCGTGCCCAGCGCGCCCATCTGGAAGCCGGTCTTCCATTTGGCGAGCGAGGTCACCGGCAGGCCGAAATTGATGCCGGCCAGGTATTCGCGCAGGCCCGAGACGAGGATTTCGCGCAGCATGATGACGATGGCCGGCAGCAATGCCCAATTCGGCAGGCGGTCAAAGCCGGCCAGCAGCATCAGGGCCGCGCCCACCAGAAGCTTATCGGCGATGGGGTCCAGCATGCGGCCGAAATCGGAGACGATCTGCCGGTCCCGCGCGATCTTGCCGTCGAAGTAATCGGTGATGGCCGCAGCCGAAAACAGCGCGCAGGCCGCCATGTCCGCCCAGGGGGCGCGGATCGCGACGAATACCACCAGCAGGGGGATCGCAAGGATCCGCGAGAGGGTGAGGAGGTTGGGCAGATCTGTCGGCACGGCGTCTATGTAGCTTGTGCCGCGCCCAGGTGGAAATGTTCATGTATGCGGCGGGCCAGGGCGGGGCCGACTCCTGGGCAATTGGCCAGGTCCAGCTCGCTCGCCTGCCGCACGCCGCGCGCCGAGCCGAAGTGATTCAGCAATTCGCGCTTCACCTTGGGGCCGACGCCCGGCACGTCATCCAGTTCCGACCTGGTGAGGGATTTGGCGCGCCCGGCGCGGTGGGTGCCGATGACGAAGCGATGCGCCTCGTCCCGCAACCGTTGGAGGTAATACAGCACCGGGTCGCGCTGGGGCAGCTGGAAGGCCTCGCGCCCGGCCATGTGGAACCATTCCCGCCCGGCATCGCGGTCCACGCCCTTGGCGATGGCGACCACGGGGATATCCTCCAGCCCCAACTGGGCCATGACCCCGGAGACGGCCGAAAGCTGGCCCTGGCCGCCATCAATGATGACGAGGTCGGGCCAGCCCGGCTCGGTACGGGCGGGGTCCTCCTTGAGGGCGCGGCCGAATCGGCGTTCCAGAACCTCGCGCATCATGGCGAAGTCGTCTCCGGGCCTGGCGTCCTTGATGGCGAATTTGCGATAGGCGGATTTCGTGAAGCCGCCGGGGCCGCCGACGATCATTGCCCCGTAGGCATTGCTGCCCATCATGTGGCTGTTGTCATAGACCTCGATGCGCTCCGGCCGCTCGGGCAGGTCGAACAGGCGTTGCACGCCGTCCAGCAGCGCGGCCTGGGCGGTGGATTCGGCCAGGCGGCGTTCCAGCGCCTCGCGCGCATTGGTCTCGGCATGGAGCACGATGTCGCGCTTCTCGCCCCGCTGCGGGCGGTGCAACTCGACCCTGCGCGAGGCCTTGATGGCCAGCGCCTCGGCGATCAGGGGGGCATCCGGCACCTCGTGGCTCAGCAGCACGAGGGGCGGCGGGGGCAGGTCGTCATAAAGCTGGCCGAGGAAGCTGCCGAGCACCTCCTCGGGGCTGATATCGGCCTTGGCATGCGTCAGGAAATAGGGCCGGTTGCCGTTGTTGCGCCCGCCCCGGAAGAAGAAGACCTGCACGCAGGACTGCCCGGCCGCCATGTGCAGCGCCACCACATCGGCATCGCCCACGCCATCGAGGTTGATGCGCGACGTGCCCTGGATATGCGTCAGGCCCCGGATGCGGTCCCGCAGGCTGGCGGCGCGCTCGAATTCGAGCCTCTCGGCCGCCGCCTCCATCTCGGCCGCCAGGCGCTTCTGGATGGTGGGGACTTCGCCCGCCAGGAACTGCTTCGCCTCATGGACCAGGGCGCCGTAATCCTGGGCGCTGATGCGCGCCACGCAGGGGGCCGAACAGCGCTTGATCTGGTGCAGCAGGCAGGGGCGGTCGCGCGTGTCGAAGACGGTGTCGCGGCAGGTGCGGAGCAGGAAGACGCGCTGCAGGGCCGTGATGGTCTGGTTCACCGCCCAGACGCTGGCAAAGGGGCCGTAATAGCTGGCGCCCTTTCGCCGCTCGCCGCGATGCTTGGCGATTTGCGGGAAGGGGTGGTCATCGGTCACCATCAGCCAGGGATAGGTTTTGTCATCCCTGAGGACGATGTTGTAGCGCGGCCTCAACTTCTTGATGAGGTTGGCTTCCAGCAGCAGCGCCTCGGCCTCGGAGGCGGTGGTGATCACCTCGATCCGGCACGTCTCGTGCACCATCCGGCGCAACCGCTCGGGCAGGCGCGAGACCTGGGTGTAGCTGGTGACGCGCTTGCGGATGGCGCGCGCCTTGCCGACATAGAGCACATCCCCCTTGCCATCCAGCATGCGATAGACGCCGGGCGAGAGCGGCAGGTTGGGCAGCGCGGCTTCCAGCACGGCTATGCCACTGGCAACGCCCCCCTCTGGCCCCCCCTTTGGCCCCCCCTTTGGCGGTTCGGCGGTTTCCATGGGGTTGCGCTTAGCGGCAGGGGGCGTCCCGTTCAAGCCAACAAAACAATCCCCGGCTTCTGTGGATAACTCTGTGGGTGAAGCTTTCCGCTTGGGTGTCAAAACGGCCTTTCGCCTCGGGTTGGTACGGATTGCCTTCAGAATGGGCAGAAGGACAAGCTATTGAAAATGCTAGTATGTATCGAAAATTCAACTGCGGAAATGATGGCCCTATGAAGAAAGTGTTGTGAAATCAGTGCTTCAGTAACAGCCATCACTGTCAGTGGATGATTCTGCGTTTTGTGCGCCCGAAGGGCTTGACGCGGGTCTAGACGCGCTCCCGCTCAACCGTGACGCCCACGCAATCCGTGTCGGCGAAGGCATCCGGCTTCTCGATGGAAACGCGGGCATGCAGAACGCGGCGGTCACGCAGCGCGATTTCAGCCACGGTCTCGGCCAGGGTCTCCACCAGAAGCACATGCCCCTGCGCCACGGCGGCGCGGGCGGCATGCACCAGGTGGCCGTAATCCACCACTCGTTCCAGATTATCCGGCCCGATGCCGATGGCGGCACTCTCATCCACGACGTCGAGCTCGATATGCATGCGGATGCGCTGGGGTGCGACCTTCTCATGCGGGAAGACTCCCAGCCGGGCCTGCAACTCCAGCCCCCGGACGAAGACCTTGCGAATGCGTGGTGTGGGCGAGGTCATGCAGCGAAGGCCATGAAGGGGGTCCGAATTGTCCGGGGCCGGGGTAGCACCGTGCGCGCGCCGCGTCATTCCTCGGGCGCGCTGCCGCCCGCCGGCGCCCATTGCAGATGCTGCCCGCCATCCAGGTGGATGACCTGCCCCGTCACCGAGGGCAGGCCCAGCAGGGCCATCACCGCGGACCCGATCTCCTCGGGCGAGGTGCCGCGTGCCAGGGGCACGGAGGCGCATTGCCGGTCGAACTGTTCCTGGCTCTGGCGCGGGCTGGCCAGGGCCGGGCCAGGGCCGATGCCGTTCACCCGGATGCGCGGGGCGAGTGCCAGCGCCATTTGCTGCGTCAGCGCCCAGAGCCCGGCCTTGGAGAGGGTGTAGGTCACGAAATGCGGCGTGAGCGACATCACCCGCTGGTCCAGCATGTTGATGATCACGCCGTGATGCGGCGCCGGCAGCCTGGCGGCGAAGCCCTGCATCAGCAGGAAGGGCGCGCGCAGATTGGGTTCGATGTGGTGGTCCCAGCTGGCGCGCGTCGCGTCATTCCATTCATCGCGGTCGAAGGTGCTGGCATTGTTCACCAGCACGCCGAGCGGCCCGAGCGCCTCGGTGGCGCGGGCGATGAGGGTGGCGACCTCGGCCTCCAGCATCAGGTCGGCCGCGAGGGTGACGCAGGCGCGGCCTCGGGCGCGGATTTCCCGTGCCAGCGCCTCGGCCTCCGCGGCCGAGCTGTTGTAATGGATCGCGAGATCGAAGCCGGCATCGGCGAGCGCCAGGCAGATGGCGCGGCCAAGGCGTTTCGCGCCCCCCGTGACCAGGGCGCGGCGGGGAATATCCTGGCGGATCGGGAGCAAGATCACCTCTTGGGGGAAGAACAGCGCCTCAACTGAGGGGGGATTGCGGTTTCGGCAAGAGCATCGCCGCATAGCCGCCGCGCGAAACCCCGGCCAGGGCCTCGGCCACGCGCGGGTCGCATAGTGCCGCGCCTTCGCCGGCATAGTCGTAGCCGGGGGCGCTGCCAGGGAAGCCGCCCTCGGTGGCGGGGTGGAAATAGAGTTCGGTCACGCCATCGGGCAGCAGGGGCAGCACGCCCAGCAGCCGTGCTGCGGTGAAATGCCCGGACCAGGCAAGACCGACCACCTGGCCGGGCGCCAACAGGTTCCAGTTGAGTGCGCGTTTACGCAGGGTGGCGCACCATGGCTTCAGTGCCCATTCGGCCTGGCGGGGGCTGGCCGGGTCCACCGCACGGACCAGCGCGCCCGGCTCCCAGGGCAGGCGGATGCAGCGCACGCCCGCGCCGGCCGCCGCCTGCATCAGGGCGGCGGCGATCAGCGGATGCAGGTGGTAATGCCTGTGCGCGTTCACATGGTCGCAGGCCAGGCCGGTGGCGGTGAAGCGCTCCATCTGGGCCGCGACCTCGGCGGCCAGTTCCGCCTTCGCCATGGGCGAGAGCGCCAGCAACAGGCCGAGCGCCGCCATGTCGTCCCGGAAGCGGCCATTCTTCTGTGTCAGCGCCGGAATTTTCGCCGCGGGCAGCACCGGCACACCATCGGTCAGCGTCAGGTGCAGCCCGACGGCCAGGCCAGGATTGGCGCGGGCGACGCGAATCCCCTCCTCGAAGCCGGCCTCGCCCACCATGAGGCTGGCGGCGGTCAGCACGCCCTGCCGATGGGCGCGCTCGATCGCCTCGTTGGTCTGGGGGGCGAGGCCGAGGTCATCGGCGGTGAGGATCAGGCGTTTCATGGGGCGCGGGTGGTTTCCACCATTCGGCCATCCGCGCCAAGCCGGTAGCGATGGGCACCCCAGACGACGCCGCCTGGCCAGAGGGCGGCGGCCCAGATGGCGGCGGCCAGCAGATCCCGCACCGGCAGCCAGGCCCAGCGCCGCCAGCCACCCTGGACGGCCAGCGCCGCATCCACCCCTCGGGCCAGGGCCAGCCGGGCCGCCAGGGCCAGCGCCAGCACCCCCAGCATGAGCCATCCCGGCGCGATGGCCAGCGCCAGCAGCGCCCAGGCGAGGGGATGGGTGAGCGCAAGCCCGGCATGGCCGGCCGGGTTCACCATCCGCACGGTTCGCGCCCAGCGAAGTTCGTGATGCCAGAGGGATGTGAGCGTTTTCTCATGCATGACATGAGCCGGAATCACGGGCGAAATCACCACTTGCAGCCCGGCCTTGCGGATCGCGGCGCCCAGCGCATGGTCATCGGCCAGCAGCGGCAGCAGGGGTTCGAAGCCGCCGATACGCTCCAGCGTCTGCCGCGTCAGGGCCATGGTCGCGCCGTAGCAGCCTTGCGCCTTGCCCAGCGCCTCGCCCAGCGCCGCATTGGGCAGGAAGTGCCAGTCAATGCCAAGGGCTGCGAGGCGCGACCATGTGCCACCATCCGCCGCCTCGCCCCGATAGAGGCAGGTGACGAGGCCGATGCCCGGTGTCGCCAGCGGCGCCGTCACGGCCGTCAGCCATTCGGGCGGGCAGCGCATATCGGCATCGCTGATGACCAGCGCCGGGTGCCGCGCCGCCGCCGCCAGATGCACCAGTTGCGAGACCTTGCGATTGGCGCCCAGCACCGCGCCGCCCGTGACGAGCCGGCCAGGGGTGGGGCTGCCAGCCATCGCGGAGCGGGCGGCGGGCAGGGCCGCATCAGCCGGGTCGGCCGCGCCGAAGATCGCCTCGAAGGGGGCGGCGTGGCGTTGCGCCAGGCAGGCGGCCAGGTTCTCGGCCAGGCCGGGCTCGGCGCCATGCAGCGGCTTGAGCAGGCTGGCCGGCAACGCCGGGGAGGCGGGCGGGGGTGTGGCCGCCAGCCGCCGCAGCGCCCGCCGCGCCAGCAGCGCCTGCGCGGCGCCGGCCAGGGCCAGAATCATGGGCAGGAGCGCGAAATACAACGTCACCTTCTCACTATCGCCCGGCGGCTGGCCGCCGGGTAGAGTGCCCTGCGTGAAACCCATCCCCTCCCTGGTGCTGCTGGCGGGCTTGCTGGCGGGCTGCGCCACCGGCGCCGACCCCTCCGATCCCTTTGAGCCCAGCAATCGCGCGGTGCTCGAATTCAACACCTTGCTCGATGACAATGTGCTGCGGCCCGTCGCCCTGGCCTATCGCGAGACGGTGCCGGCGCCGATGCGAACCTCCCTGCGGAATTTCCTGCGGAACCTGAATGAGCCGGTGATCCTGGCCAACAACCTGCTGCAAGGCCGCATGATGGATGCCGGGCATACGCTGATGCGCTTCTACATCAACTCCACCGCCGGCGCGCTTGGCTTGTTCGATGTGGCGACCCCCTCGGGCATTGAGCGCCATGGTGGCGATTTCGGCCAGACGCTGCACGTCTGGGGCGTGCCCGATGGCCCCTTCCTGATGCTGCCGCTATTTGGCCCCACCACGGTGCGCGATGCGGTGGGCGATGGCGTGGACGCGCTGGCAAGCCCGGTGAGGCTGGCCACGGGTGCCGCGACCTCGGCCGCGCTCTCGCAGATGCTGGGCTTGGGCCGGGGCGCGCTGGGCGGGCTGGACCTGCGGGCCGAGAATATCGAGACGCTGGACGTGCTGCGAAGCGAAAGCCTGGACTATTACGCCCGCCTGCGCAGCGTTGTGCGCCAGCGCCGCGATGCGGAGCTGGGCCGCAGCAATGCAGGGGGCGAGGGACTCTCTACGCTGGATGATCCGGGGGCGGATGCAGGCGGTAGCGTCGTGGTCCCAGCCGCTCAGGTATCGCCCTGAGCATCGAAGGCAAATGGCGGATCAGCGAAACTCGAGTCTGATCGGCACCCGTCGCACCGCATGGGCCAGGGCCGCCATCACCACGATATCGGCCTGCTGAAACAGGCCGATGAATCATTCCTCATGGGTTTCCCCGGTTCAGTGGGGGCGCAGCAGGCCGCCATTGAAGGCCAGGCGCAGCGTGGCGAGTGCGATGCCGCCGATGACCAGTGTGCTCAGACCCAGCATGCCCCAACTGACCCAGATCGGGGCGAGCTTCATGGTGGCCGTGGTGAAGGCGGCCAGCGGGAAGGTCAGGCCCCAATAGCCCAATGCGAAGCCGGAACCGAGCATGGACCGCAGCACCACCAGCAGCAGCGCGAAGGTGAAGGCCGCCATGCCATAGAGCGCGAGGAAGGCCGGCTCCGGTCCGCCCAGCGCTTCGATGGCCAGCGCGCCCACGGCGCTCGGTGCCAGCAGAATGGCCAGCGAGGGGCGCAGCGGCGGCGGCAGCGGCGCCTCGAACAGCCGGGCCAGCAGCAGCGGGTGCAGCGCCAGCCAGAGCAGCATCCCCAAGCCGAACAGCATCCAGCCCAGCACGGGCAGGCCGAGGGGCGCGCAGAAGATCGGCGCCAGCACATTGCCCACCAACGGGATCAGGAGCGGTGGCACCAGCATGGAGGGGCCGCCCTCGCCGCGCAGCACGCGGGCCAGCAGCGAAAGCCCGATTGCCAGGTGCAGCGCGATGGCGACCAGCAACACAAACCGCGCCACATCCGGCGCATGGGGCAGCAGGGCGCCGGCGGTCAGCATCATCCCGATGGAGGCCGCGCCTGCGAAGCCGCAGCGCAGCGGGTTGCGCCAATCGGCGAGCGCCGCGCCGGGGTGTTTCCAGGCGCGGGTGGCATGCAGGCCCAGGATGACGATCCAGGCCAGTGCCGTGAGCACCATCAGCGGCTCGCTCACCACCCAGACATCCATCTTCCGCCAGGCGAGGCCAAGCCCGCCCAGGCCCAGCGGCACCGCCAGCAGCGGCAGCGGCCAGTTCACCAGGCCGCCCTTTTCAGGAAGCGGGGCCTTGGCGATGCCGGCGTCAGACAAAGCGGCTGGGATCCATGGTCACGCCATGATCCAGCGGACCATTGCCGGCGCCGTAGCCTGGCGCGGCCAGGATGGCGGCGCGCACATAGACCCGCGCGCGGCGCACGGCCGGCTCCAGCGCCAGGCCCTGCGCCAGCCCCGCCGCCACGGCGGAGGCCAGCGTGCAGCCCGTGCCATGGGTGTGGCGCGTTTCGATCCGCCTATCCTCGTAGCGATGCCCGCCCCCCTGTGTCACCAGCAAATCCACCAGCACCTTGCTCGTCATGTGGCCGCCCTTGAGCAGTACGGCACGCGCGCCCATCGCCAGCAGCGCCTGCGCGGCCTCATGCATGCCTGCCTCGTCCGTGATGCTGAGGCCGGTAAGTTCCTCGGCCTCCGGGATATTGGGCGTGATGACAGTGGCCATGGGCAGCAGGCGGCGGCGCAATGTTTCGGCCGCATCGGCGGCAAGCAGGCGGCTGCCGGATGTGGCCACCATCACCGGGTCCGCCACCAGCGGCAGATGCGGGGCCTGGGCCGCGATCTCGTCACACACGGCGTTGATCGTCGCCACATCATGCAGCATGCCGGTCTTGATGGCATCCGCGCCCAGATCCTCCAGCACGGACCGCATCTGCCGGCGGATGAAATCGGGTGCGACAGCCATCACGCCCTGTACGCCCAGCGTGTTCTGCGCGGTGAGCGCCGTGATCGCCGTCATGGCGAAGCCGCCCAGCGCCGTCACCGCCTTGATGTCGGCCTGGATGCCGGCGCCGCCGCCGGAATCGGAGCCGGCACAGATGAGGACGCGGCCCTTCATGTGCCCAGCCTCGCGCGGATCACGCCGCACAGCGCATCGAGCGAGATGTTCAGCAAATCCTCCTCCTCCGCCTCCACCATGACGCGGATCACAGGCTCGGTCCCGCTCGCGCGGATCAGCACGCGGCCGCGCGCGCCCAGCCGCGCTTCCTCGGCCGCGATGGCGGCCTGCACGCCTGGGTCCTTGAGCGGCGTGACGCCCGAGAAGCGGATGTTCACCAGCTTCTGCGGCAGCGTCTGGAAGCGGCGGCACACCTCGCTCGCCGGGCGTTTTTCCTCGACCAGCACGGCCAGCACTTGCAGCGCGGCCACCAGCCCGTCGCCTGTTGTGCCGAAATCGCTGATGATCATGTGGCCCGATTGCTCGCCGCCCAGGTTGCAGCCCAATTCGCGCATCCGCTCACCCACATAGCGGTCGCCCACATTGGTGCGGTGCAGGGCGATGTTGCGGGAGGTGAGGAAGCGCTCCAGCCCCATATTGCTCATCACGGTGGCGACCAGGCCGCCGCCCTTGAGCTTGCCCTCGCGCGCCCAGGAATCCGCGATGACGGCGAGGATCTGGTCCCCATCCACCACCTGGCCCAATTCATCCACCAGCACCACGCGATCCGCGTCGCCATCCAGTGCGATGCCCAGATCGGCGCGGCGCTCGCGCACCAGTTCGGCGAGATGCGCGGGTGCGGTGGAACCCACGCCGCGATTGATGTTGAAGCCATCCGGCGCCACGCCGACGCTGACCACTTCCGCGCCCAACTCCCACAGCACGGTCGGTGCCACCTTGTAGGCCGCACCATGCGCGCAATCCACGACCAGGCGCAGCCCCTCCAGCGTCAGCCCGCGCGGGAAGCTCTGCTTGGCCGCCTCGATGTAGCGGCCCGGCGCATCCTCCAGCCGCGAGGCGCGGCCCAGCTTGGCCGGCGAGACGAGGGCCGAGCTGAGATCGCCCGCCATCAGCGCCTCGATATCGGCCTCCTGCTCATCGGAGAGCTTCAGCCCATCGGGGCCGAACAGCTTGATGCCGTTATCCTCATGCGGGTTGTGCGAGGCGCTGATCATCACGCCCAGATCCGCGCGCAGCGAGCGCGTCATCAGCGCGATGGCCGGCGTGGGCAGCGGCCCCACCAGCACTACGTCAATCCCGGCCGAGACGAAGCCCGCCGTGAGCGCCGGCTCCAGCATGTAGCCTGAGAGGCGGGTATCCTTGCCGATCACCACGCGGTGCCGGTGCGCGCCGCGGTTGAAATACTTGCCGGCTGCCTGGCCCAGGCGCAGCGCCGTGCCGGCATCCATCGGCGGCTTGTTGGCGGTGCCGCGAATGCCATCCGTGCCGAAAAGCTTCTTTCGCGTCACGGCCAGGGCGGCGGCGTGGTTGGTGTCCGGGCTCATCAGCAGCGCCTTTTTTCTGGCCATGCGCCGATTGCTAGCGCCACGCCAGGATGGACACAATCGCGCCAGCGCGCGAGCCTCGGGCCATGTCCATCGCCACGCACCGTGCCCGACAATTCTGTGCCCGCTTCGGCCTGCGCGTCCCCATTCTCCAGGCGCCGATGGCCAGCTCCTCGCCCGTCGCGCTGGGCCTGGCGGTGGCCAATGGCGGCGGCATGGCGGGGTTGGGTGCCCTGCAAATGGACCCGGCCGAGATCACCGCCTGGGTGCAGGGCTTCCGGGCCGGCAGCAATGGCGCCTTCCAGATCAACCTTTGGGCGCCCGAGCCGCCGCCGGTGCGCGATGCCGCGCGCGAGGAAGCCGCCCGCGCCACCCTGGCCAGCCTGGGCCCTGAGCCGCCGCCATTGGGCGATGGTCCCTTCCTGCCGGATTTCGGGGCGCAATGCGCCGCGGTGCTGGAGGCGCGGCCGCCCGTCGTCTCGACCATCATGGGCCTGTGGGAGCCGGAATTCGTGGCCGATCTCAAGGCGCGCGGCATCCTCTGGATCTGCAACGCCACCACCCTGGCCGAGGCCCGCGCGGCCGAGGCCGCCGGGGCTGACGCCATCATCGCGCAGGGGGCCGAGGCGGGCGGGCATCGTGGCTCCTTCACGCCGGAAGCGGCCGAGGCGCAGTTGATCGGGCTGTTCGCGCTGATCCCGCGTCTGGCCGATGCGCTCTCGGTGCCCGTCATCGCGGCCGGGGGTATCATGGATGGGCGGGGCATCGCCGCCGCGCTGACGCTGGGGGCGAGTGCCGTGCAGCTCGGCACCGCCTATCTGCGCTGCCCCGAGACGGCGCTGGCCCCCGCCTGGGCCGATGGGCTGGCCCAGGCCGCGCCCGAGGACACGGTGCTGACCCGCGCCTTTTCCGGCCGGCTGGCGCGCGGCATCGCCAATGCCGCGACCCGCGCCTTTGAGCGCACCGCGCCCGCGCCCTATCCGTTGCAACGCGTCCTCACCACGCCGATGCGCGTGGCGGCGGCGCAGGCGGGGGATCTTTCGCGCATGCAGGCCTGGGCCGGGCAGGGGGCTGCCATGGCCCGCGCCGAACCGGCGGCCGAGCTGACGCGCCGCCTCTGGGCCGAGGCGGAGGCGTTGCTGCCGTGATGCCATGGGCAGGAGATGGAGGGCGAGAAGGTTAGAGCATCATCCGATCAAACGGAATCGTTTGATCGGATAAAGATGCTAGCAATTCAATAATCTAGAGCTTTTGCCGTGAGCCCTTTCGAACGGAAAAAGCTCTAGCAGGCTGTCGGATTGGAACTTTTCATGTAATTTTTTGCCTGCGATTGGCTGCGCTCCGGAAATTTTCGGTCTTTTTTGGGCGCAACGGGGTCATAGCATTACGTTTGAAGCTGTTTTTCGGCCTGAATCCGACAGGCTGCTAGAGCGGGATGCGTTGAGGCGGAATCGCCGAAAACGTTGAATCCCGCTCTCAGCAGTGGCGAGACCATGAAAGTGAGCGCAAGCGAACGCATCATGGTCTAAGCGAGCTGGGGAGGCACGGGCTCCGCAAACCCCTGCGGCCAGGGCGCGCCCTGGCACTCCCAAAGCATGCGCGCCACGCGGGCGAGGGGCTGGCCGGCCATCGGGGTTGCGAAAACGGCCCCCCGCGTCGCGGATCGCGGGATGGATGCTCACCACATTCCGATCTTGGCGCATGCCTGCCGGAAGCCATGACGGGGCGCGCCTTGCAGGCCGGAGAGCGCGGGCAGTTCCTCCGGCGTGCCGAGGAACTTCAGCCCTTCACGCCGAGCCGCCCGGCCATTTCCTGAATGAACTGCCAAGCCACGCGCCCCGAGCGCCCGCCGCGCGTGACGGACCACTCGATGGCTGCCGCGCGCAATTCCTCCTGGCTTACTGCCAGATCCATCGCCCCCGCATAGCCTTCGATCATCGCGAAGAAGGTGTCCTGATCGCAATTGTGGAAGCCGACCCAGAGGCCGAAGCGGTCGGAGAGCGAGACTTTCTCATCCACCGATTCATTGGGGTTGATGGCGCTGCCGCGCTCATTCTCGATCATGTCGCGTGGCATGAGGTGACGGCGGTTCGAGGTGGCGTAGAACAGCACATTGGAGGGCCGGCCCTCGATTCCGCCATCGAGCACGGATTTCAGCGCCTTGTAGTCGGCATCCTCCTTCTCGAAGGAGAGGTCGTCGCAGAAGACCAGCGCGCGGCGCGGCTGCACGCGCAGATGACCCAGCAGGTCGGGCAGGGTGCGGATATCCTCGCGGTGGATTTCGATGAGCGCCAGGCTGGCCGGGTATTGCTGGTTGGCCTCGGCATGCGCGGCCTTCACCAGCGAGGATTTCCCCATGCCGCGCGCGCCCCAGAGCATGGCGTTGTTGGCAGGCAGGCCGCGGGCGAAGCGCAGCGTATTCTCCAGGATGATGTCCTTCTGCCGCTGCACGCCCTGCAACAGCACCAGGTCCACGCGGCTGACCTTGGGCACGGGCGCCAGGCGCTGCTGGCCCGGGTGCCAGATGAAGGCATCCGCACCCTCCAGGGTCGGCGGCGGGGCCGGCGGGGGCGCGATGCGCTCCAGGGCGGCGGCGATGCGGGCGAGGAGTTCATTATCCATCCGGCGCTTCAAGCGCCGCCCGCCAGCTAAGGCAAGCCTGTTGACGCAAGCCTTCCGGCAGTTCATCTGCCCCCTATCCTTTTTCCCATTGCGAGGCCCAATGCTCATCTCCCCCGCCTATGCCCAGGACGCCGCCGGCGCGGGCTCGATCGTCATGCAGCTTTTGCCGCTGCTGCTGATCTTCGTCGTCTTCTATTTCTTGCTGATCCGCCCGCAGCAGAAGAAAATGAAGGAGCACAAGGCCATGCTGACCAGCCTGAAGCGCGGTGACCGCGTGATCACGGCCGGCGGCATCCTGGGTGAGATCAAGTCGGTCAGGGAAGGCTCGGATGAGGTCGAGATCGAGATCGCGCAGAATGTGCGCGTGACGGTCGTGCGTGGCACCATCGGCAGCGTGATCCGCCCCGAAGCGGCGAACGACGCCAAGGGCTGAGGCCATGCGGTTGCGGTTGGTCGAAACCCCGCAACTGACCATCGCCGTGGAGGAGCACGGGCCGGAGAGCAGCCCGATGATGATCCTGCTCCACGGCTTTCCCTATGCGGCGCGCTGCTATGATGGCGTCGTGCCGCATCTTCCCGGCCATCGGGTCCTGGTGCCGCATCTGCGCGGCTATGGGCAGACGCGGCTCAGGCCAGGCGTGCCACGCTCCGGCGCGCAAGGCGCGCTGGGGGCTGATCTGCTGGCGCTGATGGACGCGCTTTCCATCCCCTCCGCCATTCTCGCCGGCTATGACTGGGGCGGGCGTGCCGCCTGCGTGGTGGCCGCCTTGCGCCCGGAACGCTGCGCCGGCCTGCTCACCTGCACCGGCTACAACATCCAGGACATCGCCCGCGCCAATGAGCCGCAAGCGCCCGAGGGCGAGATGCGGCACTGGTACCAGTTCTACCTGCATGGCGCGCGCGGGGCGGCGGGGCTGGCGGCCCATCGCACCGCCTTCGCGCGGCTGCTCTGGCAGCTATGGTCGCCCGAATGGCGGTTTTCCGGGGTGGAATTCGCCGCCAGTGCCGTGCATTTCGAGAATCCGGATTTCGTCGAAGTGGTGGTGCATTCCTACCGCCACCGCTTCGGCCTGGTCGCGGGCGACCCCGCGCATGAAGATTTCGAGACGGCGCTGGCCCGCCTGCCGCCCATCACCGTGCCGGCGATGGATCTGCACGGCCTGGCAGATGGCGTGAACCCGCCAGGGCCGGACGCCTCGCCCCACTTCACCGGGCGATTTGAGCGCCGGCTTCTGCCCGGCGTGGGGCATAACCCGCCGCAGGAAGCGCCCGAGGCCTTTGCCCACGCGCTGCTGGATTTGGCGCGCTGGTCATGAAAAAGGGCGCGGCCCTTGCGGACCGCGCCCCTTGTTTCGTGAAAGCCGGTGAGGCTTACGCGCTCTGGCCGGTGCTCAGGCCGCCCTTGTCCATCAGGCTTTCCACCACGCTCCAATCCACGAGCTTGTTCAGGAAGTTGTCCAGGTAGTTCGGGCGGACATTGCGGAAATCCAGGTAATAGGCGTGCTCCCACACATCCACGCCCAGGATCGGCGTGCCCTCGCCGGTGGCGACCGGGTTGGAGCCGTTGGGGGTCTTGGTTACCTTCAGCTTGCCGTCGGCGCCAATGATCAGCCAGGCCCAGCCCGAGCCGAACTGCGTGACGCCGGCCTGCTTGAAGGCCTCCTTGAAGGCGGCCAGGCCACCGAGGTCACTGTCGATCTTGGCGGCGAGCCTGGCCGGCAGCTTGTCGCCGCCGCCATTGGGCGACATCACCTGCCAGAACAGCACATGGTTCCAGTGCTGGCCGGCCTGGTTCAGCACGGGCAGGCCATCGGCGCCGGCCTTGCCGGCTTCGGCCACGATGGTCTCCAGCGACTTGCCGGCCAGGCCCTTGGCCTCGATCAGGCCGTTCAGTGCCGTGACATAGGCGTTGTGGTGCTTGCCGTGATGCAGCTCCAGCGTTTCCTGGCACATGCCCTGGGCGGCGAGGGCAGAGGTGGCGTAGGGGAGCGGGGGAAGGCTGAAGGCCATGGCGTTTCTCCGGGGTGTTGGCTGCGGTGGGTTGGAGCTAAGCAGCGCGGGGCGAAGCGTCAACCGCTTGCGCGCGGCACGGCTTGCCGCCATGGACGCCACCGTGCCTGAACTCTCCCCTTGCGGTGCCATCGCGCGCCGCCATGACCCCGATCGCTTCCTCTGCGCGCTGTTTGCGCCGCCGGAGAAGCGCGAGGCGCTGTTCACCCTCATCGCCTTCAACCACGAGCTGGCCCGCGCGCGCGAAGCCGCCAGCAACCCGATGATCGCCCTGATCCGGATGACCTGGTGGCGCGAGGCGGTGGAGCAGGCCGCCCAGGGCGCGCCCGCACGTCAGCATGAGGTGGCCAGCCCCCTCCATGCCGCGATCCGCGCCGGCGAACTCGACGCCCCCAGCCTGATCGCCATGGCCGAGGCGCGGGAGATGGAGGCCGATGAGGAGGGCATGGCCAGCACCGCCGCCCTGCACGCCTATCTGCGCGGCACCGCGGGCGGCTTTGCCGTGGCCGCCGGGCGCCTGCTGGGGGCACCCGCTGCCATGCTGCCCGCGCTGCAACGGGCGGGCATGCTCTATGGCCTGGCTGGTGTGCTGCGCGCGGTACCGGCCCTGGCCGCGCAGGGCCGCTGCCTGCTGCCGCGCGACCTCATCATGCCCGAGGCGGTGGTCGGGAAGCCCGAACTGGCCGCCCCCGTCATCGCCCGGCTGGCAGGCGAGGCGCCGGCTCCGCTTTCGCTGAAAGGCCTGCCCCGCGCGGCCCGCGCCGCGGCACTCCCCCTGGTGCTGGCCCGGCGCGATTTGCGGCGGCTGGCGCGGGGGAAGGCGGTCCATCGCGGGGGGAGGGACCGGCTGGCCGTCATCATCGCGGCGCAACTGCCAGGCGCTTAGCACTACAGTTGCGATTTCCGATAATGAGCTGCTTGAGCGGCGGCTTGGTGGGCGCGTCTCCAGAGTGACCACGCGATGAGGTGCGCGGGTTGGATGCGTCGTCTGGCGAGCCGCGTTGCTATGCGGCGGATTTCC
>CAMTUX010000049.1:0-14026 GCA_947084995.1 uncultured Roseococcus sp. | reverse complement strand
TGCCGCCGCGCCGCCTGCCGCAACCCCCGCACCGCCTGCCGCAACGCCCCCCGCGCCCGAGGCCAGCGTCCCGCCCGAGCTTGGCGCGTTGCTGGGGATCCTGCGTGACGATGCCCGCCGCGCCGCGCTGATCCGCGCCCTGGAGGCCAACTCCCCTGCCGCCGCGGCGGCGGAAGCGCCCGCCGTGCCCACCCCGGAGGAAGTGATCTCTGCCCCCGCCGATATCGTGGTGGGCATCGCCAGCCGCATCGGCGGGTTTCTGCTCCATGCCTGGACCACGCTTTCGACCGCGGCCGAGATGGGCCTCGTGCGCTCCTGGTTCGACCGGCTGCTGACGGATGAGCGACTGCAAGGCCAGGTCTGGGCGCTCGGCTGGAAGCTGGCGCTCGTCCTGGCCGCCGGCATGGCGACGGAACGGCTGCTGCGATGGCTGCTGCACCGGCCCAATGCCCGGCTGGAGCAGCGCGGCAAGGCGGTGGCAGGCCCGATGCAGGGCCTGCGCCGGCTGCCCTACATGCTGGGGCACCTGGCGCTCGACCTCGTGCCCATCCTGGGGTTTGGCGCGGCGGCGCTCTCCGTCATCGGCTCGCTCTCCATCTGGCCCTCCAACAAGCTGGTGATGGAGGCGGTCACCTTCGCCTACATGGCCTCCCTCGCGGTGATGGCGGTGGGTCGGCTGGTCTTCGCGCCAGGCCTCACGCGGCTCCGCCTGATCCGCTGCGATGACGAGACGGCCGCCTATGCCACGCTCTGGATTCGCCGCATCGCCTTCACCGGCGTCACCTTCTACGCCACGGCCGAGGTGGCGATGCTGTTTGGCCTGCCGCAGGGCGCCCATGAGACGATCTGGCGCCTTGGCCTGCTGGTGCTCTCGCTGCTGGCGGCGTTGGTCGTGCTGCAGAACCGCGCCGCCGTCGCCTCCGTGCTGGACGCGCCGGACCTCGCGCCCGGCGATGTGCCCACCCGCACCCGCATGTTCATGCGCGCCGCGCGCTCGCGCATCGCCGAGGCCTGGCATGTGCTCATGATCCTCTGGCTGCTGGCCGCCTGGACGGTCTGGGCGCTGGAGATCGAGCGTGGCTTCGAGCGGCTGGCCTCGGCCTCGCTCGCCACCGTCGGAATCGTGGTCGGCGCCAAGCTGCTGGATGAGGGCCTGCGCCGCCTGCTGGACCGCCTGTTCCGCATCAGTGCCGACCTCTCGGCCCGTTATCCCGGCCTGGAACTGCGGGCCAACCGCTATCTGCCGATGCTGCGGACGCTGGTCTCCATGGTGATCGTCGCGATCGGCATCGTGCTGCTGCTGGAGGTCTGGGGGTTGCATTCACTGGCCTGGTTCGGCACCGGGCGTTGGGGCGGACGGCTGATTTCCGGCATCACCTCGCTCGGCATCACGCTGGCGGTGGCGCTGTTGATCTGGGAAGGGGCGAATGCCGCCATCCAGCGCCATCTGGCGCGGCTGCCCAAGGATGGCTCGGCCGCGCGTTCGGCGCGGGTGCGGACGTTGCTGCCCATGCTCCGCACGGCGCTGGGCGCGCTGCTGCTGGTGATCGTGGGCCTGACGCTGCTGACCGAGGTCGGCATCAACGTGGCGCCCCTGCTGGCCGGTGCCGGCGTGCTGGGCCTGGCCGTCGGCTTCGGCAGCCAGACGCTGGTGCGCGACGTCATCACCGGCATCTTCCTGCTGTTCGAGGATGCGGTGGCGGTGGGCGACACCATCACGGTGGGCGGCATGACCGGCACGGTGGAGGAGTTGTCCATTCGTTCGATCAAGCTGCGCGCGGTGGATGGCTCGGTCCATATCGTGCCCTTCAGCGCGGTGACGACGGTGACCAACCAGACGCGCGATTTCGGCTACGCCGTGCTGGATGTGGCGCTGGATTACTCGGCCGATACGGACCAGGCGGTGATGATGCTGCGCCAGGTGGGCGAGAGCATGCGGCAGGACGAGGCCTGGGCGCCGCAACTCCTGGCGCCGATGGAGGTGCTGGGCGTGGACAGGATGACCGATGCGGGGGTGATCGTCCGCGCCCGCGTCATGACGCCGCCGGCGCGGCGTTGGGCGGTGGGGCGCGAATTGAATCGCCGCGTGAAGCAGCATTGCGACGCTGCCGGCATCCCGCTTTTCGCCGCCGTGAAGGCGGCGGCCCAGGCCGGTCCACCAGCCGCGCAGCCCGTCACGCCAGCCGTGCCAGCCACATGACGGCCACGCCGCCGAGGATCGCCAGGATATAGCTGCGCGTGCCGATCATGATGCCGGTGACGGCGGCGGCCGCGATCAGACTCGGCCAGCCGCCCGTCACCAAGGCGGGCGTCACGAAGGCCACGAAGATGCAGCCGGGCATGTGCCCCAGCATCGAGGTGACGAAGGGCGGCGGGCGAAAGGCGCGCAGCAGGGCATAGCCACCCGCCCGCAGCAGATAGGTGGCGAGTGCCATGCCGAGGATGGCCAGCAGCACGTCCCATCGGAGAGACATTCGTAAGGCCCTTGCGGCTGGGTTCTGGCCGGGTTGACCGGGTTGGGGCGTTCTGCCCGCCTTCTCCCCGGTTGTGAACCCGCCACCCCCATTGCGACGATCGCCCGAACCCGCGACCATCCAGCCCATCAAGGGCAAGGGTGGAAACCATGGGCTACGTGATTCTGGGCTGGGATGGCGAGGATGCGGGCGCGGCCGAACGCCGCGCCGCCATGCGCGAGCGCCATATGGAGGTGATCGCCCGCTGGGCTGCCTCTGGCCGGCTCAACCTCGCCGTGCCGTTGTTCCGCGCCGATGGCTCGGTCGCTGGCTCGTTGATGATCCTGAATGACGAGGATGAGTTGGGCGCGCGGGAATATCTGCTGGAGGAGCCCTTCGCGCGGGAGGGCGTCTGGCTGAGTTACCAGATGCGCCCCTATCGCATCGCCCCCATGAACTACCAGCCCTTGCCCTCTGGCCCCCCCTCTGCCTCCCCCTCTGCCTCCCCCTCTGGCCCCCCCTCTGGCCGCATGCCCAGCGCCATGACGCATTGCGTCGTCATCGCCGAGGATGCGGAAAACAGCGTCGAGCGCCGGATGGCCGTGCGCGAGTCGCACATGAAGCGCGTGCTGGGCTTCGCCGAGCAAGGCGTGCTGGCCTGCGGCGGCGCGCTGCTTGGCCCCAAGGGCGAGATGCTGGGCTCCATCGCCATCACCCGCCACCCGACGGAGGAGGAAGCCCGCGCCTGGTGGGCGGATGATCCCTATGTGCAGAATGGCGTCTGGCAGAAGATGCGCTTCTTCCCGACGCGCTTCGCGCCCTTCCCCTACAAGCCGCTGCCTCGTCCTGAATAATGGGGGCGCAATGAGCAAGCTGCTCGAATACGAGGACGCGCCCCCCGAGGTGCGCGCCGTCTTTGACGACATCAAGGCCAGGCGCGGTGTCGCCGATGTGAACAATTTCTGGAAGGCGCTGGCGGTACATCCGCCCACCCTCGCGCGGGTCTGGGCGAATTTGCAGCAGGTCATGGCCCCCGGCGCGCTGGATCCGCTGGTCAAGGAGATGCTCTACCTCGCGGCCAGTGCCACGGCGGGTTGCCAGTATTGCGTCGCCTCCCACACGGCGGCGGCGCGCGCCAAGGGGATGGATGACGCCATGCATGGCGAATTGCTCGCCGTCATCGCCATGGCCGCCGAGACGAACCGGCTGGCCGAGGCGTTGCGCGTGCCGGTGGACCCGCAATTCGGGTGAACGCCACGCTGGCCGGAATCGGCGCGCTGCTGCTCTGGGCGTTCCTCGCCATCCTCTCGCGCCTGGCTGCCGGGGTGCCACCCCTGCAACTGACCGCGATGAGCTTTGCCGTCGCCGCCGCGCTGGGGCTGAGCGTGGTGGCGTTGCGCGGCGAATGGGGCGCGCTGCGGCAAGGGCCGCTGGCCTGGGCGCATGGGGTAGGCGGGTTGTTCGGCTATCACGCGCTGTATTTCGCTGCGCTGGCCTTCGCCCCGGCGGTGGAGGCCAATCTGCTGAACTACCTCTGGCCGCTGCTCATCGTGCTGTTCTCGGCGCCGATCCTGGGGCTGCGGCTGGGCGGGCGGCGGCTGCTCGGTGTGGGGCTGGGCTTTGCCGGCTGCGCCCTGCTGCTGGGCGGTGGCGCGCGCTTCCCGGCGGAGGCCTGGTTCGGCTTTCTCTGCGCCATTGGCTGCGCCTTTGTCTGGGCGCTGTATTCCGTCACCTCCCGCCGCCTCGCCGCCGTGCCGACCGAGGCGGTGGCCGGCTTCTGCGCCGGCGCGGCCCTGCTGGCCCTGCTGGCGCATCTGGCCTTTGAGCCGAGCGTGATGCCCGATGGCCGGCAGGCGCTGGCGGCGCTGCTGCTGGGGCTGGGGCCGGTCGGCGCCGCCTTCTTCCTTTGGGATTGGGGCATGAAGCGCGGCGACCCCAGGCTGTTGGGGACGCTGGCCTATGCGGTGCCGGTGGCCTCCACCCTGCTGCTGGTGGCGGCGGGCGCGGGGAGCATCAGCTGGAACCTGCTCCTCGCTTTGGCCCTGGTGGCGGGGGGCGGCTGGCTGGCCGCCACCGCCGGGCGGGGTAAGGCGGGGGGTTAGACCCCCTCGCAGCCCTTCTCGCGCAGGCTGGCCACCACCCAGTCGCGCGGCCAGGTTGCGGCCTGGATCTCGCCCTCACTGCGGATTTCCTTGGCCTGGTGCGCCTCGGCCGCCGCGATCACCGCCTCGGCCTCATCCATCGGCACCACCACCACGCCATCCTCGTCGCAGCAGATGAGGTCGCCGGGCATGATCACCTGGCCGCCGCAGGAGATCGGCGTGCCGATTTCGCCCGGGCCTTCCTTCCAGGGGCCGGCCGGCGTGTGGCCGCGCGCCCAGACACCGAGCGACATTTTCGCCAGCGAGGCGACATCGCGCACCGCGCCATCCAGCACCACGCCCGCGATGCCGCGCTTGGTCGCGTGGCCCAGCATGAGATCGCCCATCAGCGCCACCGAGAGATCGCCATTGCCGTCACAGACGATGATGTCGCCCGGCTGCGCCATGTCCACCGCCCGGTGCAGCATCAGGTTGTCGCCCGAGCGCGCCTTCACCGTGAAGGCCGGGCCCACCATGCGCTTATGCGCGCCATAGGAATGGAAGGTGCCGCTGAGCGACTGAAGCCGGTTCATCACATCGCCGATATTGGCGGCGGGCACGCGGGCGGCACGGCCGATGATGGCCGGCGCCACGCGCGCGGTGATGGGGCGGATGCGAAAGCCGATGGTCATGGGGAAATCCTCCTCGATTCGCGCCAATGCCACCACGCGGGGCGCGATCCGGGAAGCCCATCAGTGATCACCCGGCATTTTGTCAGCGCTAGCACTGCATCCATGACGATTCGCCATCGCCTCCGTGACATCCCCGCGACATGCGCGCAGCGCGGAGGTCATGGAAGATTCACGTGCGGAGCGAGGATTTTCCACCCAAGAGCGCATTCATCCACAGGACGGAGCATGAGCCTGATGCCGCCACGTGATGAGAAAATCCGGGTCCGCAGCGTCTTCGTCTCGGACATCCATCTCGGCACCAGGGGCGCGCGCTCCGACATGCTGCTCGACTTCCTCGCCCGCGTGGAATGCGAGCAGCTCTATCTGGTGGGCGATGTCATTGACGGCTGGCGCCTCCGCAAGACCTGGTACTGGCATGCCGAGTTCGACGCCGTGATGCGCGCCGTGCTGGACCATGCCGAACGCGGCACCCGCGTCACCTACATCCCCGGCAACCACGACGAGATGTTCCGCGAATGGCTGGGCCTTGAGATCGCCGGCGTGAAATTGCTGCGCGAGGCGGTCCATGAGGGCGCCGATGGCCGCAAATTCCTGGTCATCCATGGCGACGAGTTCGACGGCGTGATCCGTTACGCCAAGTTCCTCGCCTATCTGGGGGACTGGGCCTATGACACGGCACTCGTGCTGAACCGCTGGTTCAACCTGGCCCGCCGCAAATTCGGCTACCCCTATTGGTCGCTCAGCCAATGGCTCAAACGCCAGGTGAAGGAAGCGGTGAAGGCGATTGACCGCTTCGAGGTGGCGCTGGCGGGTGAGGCGCGGCGGCGCGGCCTGGATGGCGTGATCTGCGGCCATATCCACCATGCCGAGATGCGCCTGGTGAACGGCATCATGTACATGAATGACGGTGACTGGGTGGAAAGCTGCACCGCCCTGGTGGAGCACGCCGATGGCCGCTTCGAACTGCTGGACTGGGCCGCCCGGCAACGCGCGCCGCAACCCCGGCGCGAGGCGCTGCCCGCCTGATGAAGCTGGCCATCATCTCCGATGCCTGGCGGCCGCAGGTGAATGGCGTGGTCCGCACGCTGGAGCGTGTCTCCGCCGAATTGGCCGTGCTGGGCGATTCGGTGGAGGTGATCGGCCCGGATCGTTTCCGCAATTTCGCCATGCCAGGCTATGCCGATATCCGCCTCGCTGTCCTGCCGCGCGCCGGGTTGGCCCGCATGCTGGACGAGATGCGCCCCGATGCGCTGCATGTGGCAACCGAGGGCCCGCTGGGCATCGCGGCGCGGGCCTTGGCGTGCAAGCGCGGCTGGCGCTTCACCACCAGCTTCCACACGCGCTTCGCCGAATATGTCACCGCGCGCACCGGCATCCCTCCGGGCGCCACCTGGGCCTTGCTGCGCCGCTTCCACAATGCCAGCGCCGGCACCTTCGCCGCGACGCCGACCCTGCGCGATGAACTCGCCAGCCGCGGCTTCCGGCGCATCCTGCCCTGGACGCGCGGCGTGGATCTCACCCTGTTCCAGGATGGCGAGCACGACGCCTGGGAGGGCCTGCCCCGCCCCGTGTTTCTCTATGCCGGCCGCGTCGCGGTGGAGAAGAACATCGCCGCCTTCCTCAATCTCGACCTGCCCGGTACCAAGGTGGTGGTGGGCGACGGCCCGCAGCGGGCTGCCCTGCAAGCCCGCTACCCCGCCGTGCATTTCGCCGGCTGGCGGCATGGCGAGGATTTGGCCCGCGCCTATCGCGGCGCCGACGTCATGGTCTTCCCCTCCCGTACCGACACATTCGGCCTGGTCCTGCTGGAATCCATGGCCTGCGGCACGCCGGTCGCTGCCTTCCCGGTGATGGGCCCGCGCGACGTGGTGGGGCCGGGCGGCGTGCTGGATGAGGACCTCCGCCGCGCCTGCCTCGCCGCGCTGGATGTCCCCCGCGCCCAGGCCCGCGCCCAGGCCGAGTGCTTCTCCTGGCCGGCCAGCGCCAGCGCCTTCCGGGAGAATCTTGTGCCCCTTTGACGGTGACCGCACTTGCATGGCGTGCGCCGGCATGCGACCCGCGCGGAATATGTTCGAGAATTTCGCATGCTGCGCCGGCTGACGCGCCATGGGGCCTTCAAGGCCTTGGCTGCCAATCTGCTGGGCCGCTACCTCGCGCTGGCCTACCGGACCACGCGCTGGCGCCTGATCGGCGGGGAGGAGATTGACGCCGCTTTCGCGCAACATGGCAACGTCATCGCGGCCTTCTGGCACGAGAATCTTCCCGCCATGCCGCATCTCTGGCGCACCGGCAAGGCGCGGGTGGGCATCCCCTCGGCGCATGTGCTGGTGTCGCGGCACCGCGATGGCCGCCTGATCGGCGATGTGGTGAAGCGTTTCGAGCTGAACATGATCCATGCCTCAACATCAAAAGGTGGTGCCGCCGGCATGCTGACCATGACGCGGCTGCTGCGGACCGGCTCGATGATGGTGATCACCCCTGACGGCCCGCGCGGCCCGCGCCGGGTGCCGGCGCCCGGCGTGGCGCAACTGGCGGCGGTGAGCGGCAAGCCCGTGCTGCCCTGCGCTGGCCGCTTCGCCTGGGCCATCGGGCTGCACAGCTGGGACCGGATGGAACTCCCGCTGCCCTTCGGCCGTGGCGTCATGGTGGCTGGCCCCGCCATCAGCGTGCCGCGCGATGCGCCGCAAGCCGCGCTGCCCGCCATCACCCAAGCCCTGAACGCCGCCTGCGATGCCGCGGATGCGGCGCTCGGCAAGCCACGCCGATGAGCGGCGCCTGGCATGTGCTGGCCGGCCTCGCAGCCCCGGCGCTGCGTTGGAATCTCCACCGCCGCGCGCGGCTGGGGAAGGAGGAGGCAGCCCGCCTGCCGGAACGCGAGGGCCATGGCGCGACCCGTCCCGCAGGCCGGCTGATCTGGCTGCACGCCGCCAGCGTGGGCGAAAGCCTCTCCATCCTGCCGCTCATCCAGGCCCTGGCCGAGCGCGATCCGGCGCTGACCATCCTGGTCACCACCGGCACCGTCACCTCCGCCCGCCTGCTGCCCCGGCGCCTGCCCGAGGCGTTGCGGGGCCGGGTGCTGCACCGCTACGCGCCGCTCGACGTGCCCGCATGGGTGGAACGCTTCCTGGATGGCTGGCGGCCGGATGCGGCGGGCTTCGTGGAGAGCGAGCTTTGGCCCAACATCCTCGGCGCCGCCCATGCGCGGGGCATTCCCCTCGCGCTGCTCAATGCCCGGATTTCCGGGCGTACCAGCCGCCGCTGGGCGCGCTGGGCGCCCGGCTTCGCGCGGCAATTGCTGGGCCGTTTCCAGCTGATCATGCCGCGCTCGGCTGAGGATGCGCAGCGTCTTTTGGCGCTGGGCGCGCGCGGGCTGGCGCCGCCGGGCGACCTCAAGCTGGCCGCGCCCCCGCTGCCCGCCGATGCGGGCGCGCTGGCGGCGTTGCGGGATGCCATCGGCGCGCGGCCCGTGCTGCTCGCCGCCAGCACCCATCCGGGTGAGGAGGCGCAGATCCTCAACGCGGCCGAGGCGCTGCGCCGCGATTGGCCGCAACTGCTCACCATCCTGGCCCCCCGCCACCCCGAGCGCGGGGCCTCGCTCGGCCCCTGGCCCCGGCGCGGGCTCGGCGCGCTGCCCGATGCCGGGCCGGTCTATCTCGCCGATACGATGGGCGAGATGGGGCTGCTCTATCGCGTGGCGGATATTGCCTTCATCGGCGGCAGCCTGGTGCCGCATGGCGGGCAGAATCCGCTGGAGGCGGCGCGGCTGGGCTGTCCCATGATCCTCGGCCCGCATATGCAGAATTTCCGGGAGGCCACATCCGGCCTGCTGGCGGCGGGTGGCGCCCGCCAGGTGGCGGATGCGGCCGCGCTGGCGGCCATCGTTGCGGATATGCTAAACTCCGCCGATATACCGGCCGCCATCGCGCGTGCCGCCAGCGATTGGGTTGCCGCCAGTTCCGCCTTGCCTGGCCGAATGGCGGAGGCGCTGCTGGCCCTGGCCGGGCCGGGTGGCGATTTGGAACAAGGCTAAGGAAGGGCTTTACCATCAGCATTCGAGCGCCCGATTTCTGGGGTCGTCGCGGGGGGATTGCGCCCCTGCTGCTCTCGCCCGTTGCCGCCATCTATGCGGCCGCGACCGCGCGGCGCATGGCGCGGCCCGGCTGGCAGGCGCCGGTGCCGGTGATCTGCTGCGGCGGCGCCACGGCGGGCGGTGCGGGCAAGACCACGCTTGCCATGGATATAGGCAGCCGCATCCAGGCGCGCGGCACCCCGGCGCATTTCCTGCTGCGCGGCTATGGCGGCTCGGTGAAGGGCCCGGTCCAGGTCCAGCCCGGCCATCATGGCAGCGAAATGGTGGGCGATGAGGCCCTGCTGCTCGCCGCCCTGGCCCCCACCTGGGTCAGCGCCGACCGCGCCGCCGGCGCCCGGCGCGCCATTGCCGCGGGCGCCGGCGCCATCGTGATGGATGACGGGCTCCAAAACCCGACCCTGGCCAAGACGCTCTCCCTGCTGACGATCGATGGCGGCTATGGCTTCGGCAATTGCCATGTGATCCCCGCCGGCCCCCTGCGCGAGAGCGTGGCCGCCGCCGCCGCCCGCTGTGATGCGGCGGTGCTGATCGGCGCCGACGAGACGGGCGCGCTCTCCCTGCTGCCCGAAGGCCTGCCGGTGCTGCGCGGCGATCTCGTCCCCGGCCCGGA
Organism: uncultured Roseococcus sp.; assembly: GCA_947084995.1. Lineage (GTDB taxonomy): Bacteria > Pseudomonadota > Alphaproteobacteria > Acetobacterales > Acetobacteraceae > Roseococcus. Next base: position 4,100 of record CAMTUX010000049.1, on the reverse strand, counting down.
AATGGCCGCGCTGGCGGGCGAGAATGTGTTTGCCTTCTGCGGAATCGCCAATCCGCGGAAATTCTTCACCACCCTGCGCCAGGGCGGCGCCGTGGTGGCGGGTACCGAGAGCTTCGCCGACCACTATCCCTTCGATGCCGGCGATCTTCGCGAATTGCTGGAGCAGGCCGAACGCCTGGGCGCCATCCCCGTCACCACCCGCAAGGACTGGGTGCGGATCCCGCCCGAATTCCAGGACCGCGTCCGCGTGGTCAGCGTCACTTTGCGCTGGGATGATGCGGGGCCGATTGACGCGCTGCTGGACCGGGCACTCACCCCGGCCGGTTGAGGCCGCCGGGCCAGGGTCGCAGCGCCAAGCCCGCCGCCAACAGGCAAAGCCCCGCCATGGCGAGGAAAGCGAGGCCCCCCACCGCGCCATAAAGCCAGCCGCTGGCCCACATCAGCCCACCCGTGCTGGCACTCACCGCCGAGGCCAGCAGCGTCTGCGCCCGGCCCGAAAGCCCGGCGGGCAGCCCCACCAGCGCGCGCATCGCGGCCAGGTGCATCGCCCCGAAGGTCAGGCCATGCAGCAACTGGATCACCACCAGCAGCACCGGATCATGCGTGAAGGCCGTGACGCCCCAGCGCAGCACCCCCGCCCCCGCCGCCAGCAGGGCCAGGCCCCGCACGCCAAGCCGCTCCACTACCGGACGACCCCAGAGGAACAGGGCGATCTCGGCCAGCACGCCCAGCGCCCAGAGCAGGCCGATAAAGCCCGTGCTCAGCCCCGTCGCCTGCCAATGCAGGGTCGAGAAGGCATAATACACCGCATGACTGCCCTGGATCAGCGCGGCCAGGGGCAGCACCCAGCGGAAGCCGGGTTCTGCCAGGGGCGCCCAGAGACTTGTGGAAGCTGTGGGCGCCTCGCGCGGCGGTGTGGCGGGCAGTTGCAGCGCCGCCCAGGCGGTCACCAGCAGCCCGGCCGCCAGCATCCAGGCGGCCCCGCGCGGCCCCGCCCATTCGACGGCAAGCCCGGCCAGCAGCGCGCCCACCATGAAGGTGATGGAACCCACCGAGCGCACCCGCGCATAATCAAAGCCACCCCGCCGCACCGCGCCCACCGCCAGCGCATCGCAGAGCGGCACGATGGGGGCTGCGGCGATGCTGTGCAGCACCTGCACCGCCAGCAGCAGCGCCAACCCAGCCGCCAGGCCGAAGCCCAGCGCGCTCACCGCCGCCAGCAGCGCCGCGATGGCCAGCAACCGGCGCATGTCGGGCACGCGGTCCGCCAGCCTGCCGCTGAGCGGGGCCGCCACCAGCCGGACCAGGGAGCCGGCGGCCATCACCGCCCCCACCTGGCTGGCGCAAAGCCCGCCCTCGGCCAAAATCACGGGCAAAAACGGCATCATGGCGCCGAAGGCGGCGAATTGGGCGCCGAAAACCAGGGCGAAGCTTTGCGGGGGTGTCACGGCCCGCAATCTCGGCCGCGCAGAGCCAAGTTGCAATCATTGGCGCATGGTTCATAACCCTCCCGCCCCATCCCTTCGCTCCTGGGTGATGGGCCGTCATTGGAACCCTGCATGTTCGACGCACGCGTTAAGGCCATCCTCGGCCCGACCAACACCGGCAAGACCCATCTGGCGATGGAGCGCATGCTCGCGCATTCGTCGGGCATCATCGGCTTCCCGCTGCGCCTGCTGGCGCGCGAGAATTACGATCGCATGGTGGCGCAGAAGGGCGAGAAGAACGTCGCCCTCATCACCGGCGAGGAAAAGATCGTCCCGCCCGACGCCAAATGGTTCGCCTGCACGGTCGAAGCCATGCCGCTGGATCGCAAGGTCGAGTTCCTGGCGGTGGACGAGATCCAGCTCTGCGCCGACCCCGATCGCGGGCATATCTTCACCGACCGGCTGCTGCATGCGCGCGGCCTGGTCGAGACGATGTTCATGGGCGCCGAGACCATCCGCCCGCTGCTGCAACGCCTGGTGCCGCAGGTGGAGATCGAGACGCGGCCGCGCCTCTCCAAGCTCGAACATGCCGGCCCCGCCAAGCTGACGCGCCTGCCGCCGCGCAGCGCCGTCGTCGCCTTCTCGGCCGCCGAGGTCTATGCCATCGCGGAGGCCATCCGCCGCCGCCGCGGCGGCTGCGCCGTGGTGATGGGCCGCCTCTCGCCCCGCACCCGCAACGCCCAGGTGAAGATGTACCAGGACCGCGAGGTGGATTTCCTCGTGGCGACGGATGCGATTGGAATGGGCCTGAACATGGATGTGGACCATGTGGCCTTCGCCAGCCTGAACAAGTTCGACGGCCACGCGCCGCGCCTGCTCACGCCCCAGGAGGCCGCGCAGATCGCCGGCCGCGCTGGCCGTGGCATGCGTGACGGCACCTTCGGCGTGACGGGCGAATGCCCGCCCTTGCCGGAGGAGATGGTCGAGAAGATCGAGGGTCATCACTTCGAGGCGATTCAGGCGCTGGCCTGGCGCAACAGCGATCTCGATTTCTCCGGCATCGAGTCGCTGCTCGACAGCCTCGGCGCTGCCCCCCCGCAGGCCGGCCTCACCAAGGGGCATGACGCGGTGGACCATATCACGCTCAGCCTGCTGGCGCGCGAGGAAGCCATCCGCCGCATGGCGTCGTCCAGGTCGCGGCTGCAATTGCTGTGGGAAACCTGCCAGGTGCCGGATTTCCGCAAGCTGGCGGATGACACGCATACCCGGCTCTGCGCGCGGCTCTTCACGCATCTCTGCGAGGATGGCCATGTGCCGTCCGACTGGGTCGCCTCGCAGATCGCCACCTGTACCAGCATCGAGGGCGACCTCGACACGCTGATGTCCCGCCTCTCAGCCATTCGCGTCTGGGCCTATATCGCCGCCCGCGCCGATTGGGTGCGCGATGCGGCCACCCAGCAGGAAGCCGCCCGCGCCGCCGAGGATGCGGTGAGCGACGCGCTGCATGAGCGCCTGACGGCGCGCTTCGTGGATCGCCGCGCGGCCCACCTGATCCGCAGCCTGGACAATACCGAGGAAGACCTGCTCAGCGCCGTGACGCGCCAGGGCGAGGTGGTGGTCGAGGGCCACAAGGTGGGCCGCGTCGTCGGCTTCGAATTCCTCCCCGAGCTGGGCGAGGGTGGTGAGGAGGAGAAGAAGCTCGTCCTCCGCGCCGCGCGCCGCGCCCTGGTGCAGGAAATCCCGCGCCGCGTCGCCTCGCTCGACATCGCCAAGGCGGAGAGCTTCGGCCTGACGGCGGAGCATCGCATCACCTGGGAGGGGGCCGAGATCGCCCGCCTCAAGATGGGCAGCGAGCCAGGCAAGCCGCTGATCGAGGTGAAGGATTCCGAATTCCTGGACGGCCCGCAGCGCGAGCGCATCCGCGCCCGCCTGGCCGGCTGGATCGAGGGCGTGGTGGCCAAGGATCTGGCGGCGATTTCCGCCATCGAGGCGAAAGCCGCCGAGGACAACACGCTGCGCGGCCCGGCCTTCCAACTGCGCGAGACGCTGGGCCTCAAGCCCGGCGATACGCGCAACCATATCGGCCAGGAGCTTCGCACCAAGCTGAAGGGTATCGGCATCCGCGCCGGCCGCTTCGCGCTCTACCTGCCCGAGGCGCTGAAGCCGCGCCCCATGGCGCTACGCGCGCAGATCTGGGCGCTGAGCTATGACGTGCCGACGCCCGCCTTGCCCGCGCCCGGCCTGGTTTCCATCCCGACCGATGGCGTGATGGCGCTCTCCTGGCCGCCCGGCTTTGCCCAGATGATGGGCTGGGTGCCGGCTGGCCCCGTGCTGCTGCGGCTGGATGTGGCGGAACGCGTGGCCGCTGAACTCGGCTATCTGACCCGCCGGGCGCCCGCGCCGCTGCCGGCCGAGATTCTTGGCCGCTTCGGCATCAAGGGCGACGCCCTGGCCCCCGTGCTGGCCGAACTCGGCTTCCGGCTGATCCCCTCTGAGCCGCTGCCCGAGGGCGTGGAAGGCCCCGTGCTGCCGACCATGGTGGCCTGGGCGCGCCCGGCCCAGCCGCCGCGCCCCAACCGCAATGCTCGCCCGAAGGGCCCGCGCCGCGAAGCCCCGGCCGAGGGTGCCGCGGAGGGCACGGAGAACCGCCCGCCGCGCCGCGACGGCCCCCGC
>CAMTUX010000048.1:0-52011 GCA_947084995.1 uncultured Roseococcus sp. | reverse complement strand
CGTGGTGATGAGCGCGCCGGTAATGGCGATGGCACCCGCGCCGGTCGCGCCGCCGCCCGTGGTGATGAGCGCGCCTGCGCTGGCGATGGCACCCGCGCCGGTCGCGCCGCCGCCCGTGGTGATGAGCGCGCCTGCGCTGGCGATGGCACCCGCGCCGGTCGCGCCGCCGCCCGTGGTGATGAGCGCGCCGGTAATGGCGATGGTGCCGCCGCCCGCTCCGGCGAAGTCGCCCCAACCCCCAAGGGGGACGCCTGAGGAGGAGGGGGGGAGCCTGTCCCTGTTCTCGGAGGTCCTCAATTCCGTGCAACTGCTGCCGGGTGCCGCTCCCGACGCGGGCCGGGCATTGGATGAGATAGATTGGGCGGCGCTAGCGGCACCGTCCGGCGCGCCCCCTTCGGCCTCTCCGTCACGCCCGACTGCCAGCTCGGTCGAATCACGGGCTGGCCTGTTCAGCCCGCCCGCCGCCCCGCCAGCGCATGCGCCGCTGCCGATCCTGCACGCGGCTCTCCCGCCGCCAGCCCCAACTCCGCCAGCCCCAGCCCCTGGCCCTGCTGCCGAATTCGCGATCTTCAAGGCGCTGGGCCAGCCGCGTGATTCGCAGCCGCCCTCTCCCCCGCCGCCCGCCGGCAGCACGCTGAGCCGGCTGAAGCAGGTCGTGAGCCATCCGGGCCAGGCAAGCTTGCCGGAGCCGATCTCCAGGCAGGGGGCACCGGAGACATCCGGCCGGGGTGGCGGAAGCGCCCTCCCGGCGGCAGCCGTGACAGTTCCTCTGGGGGAGGTTATGCGTCTCGTCGCGACAGGCGGTCCGCCTGTCTCATCCCCCCTTGACACGTTCCGCGCCGCTCTGGGAACGCCGTCAACCTTTTAGGCTGCCGGAGATTTCATGCCCCTCATTTGCTTCGCTTCCCCCAAAGGCGGTGTCGGGAAAACAACCCTGGCCGCCAATGTCGCCGATGCGATGCGGCGCCAGGGAAGGCGCGTGCTGGTCATGGATTTCGATCCGCAGAACACGCTGCGCCTGCATTTCGGAGTGCCCCTGAGCGACACGGCCGGCTTCATGACGGAGTTGCCCAAGCGGCCGGATTGGCGGGAAATGGTCCGGCAGACCTCCTCGGGCGTGATGCTGCTGCCGCATGGTTCCATCGATATCCGCGGCGCGCTGGGCCTGGCCCATGCGCTGGAGCGGGACCCCGAATTGCTGGCGGCGCCCATTCGCGCCATCCTGGCGGACCCCAACCTTCTGGTGATCGCCGATACGCCCCCCGGCGCCTCGCATTCCCTGAATATTCTCGCGCCCATGTCGGCCATGATCTGCGCGGTGTTGCTGGCGGACGCGACCAGCGCGGCCCTGGTGCCCGACATCGACAATGGCCGCTTCCTCGGCGCCGGCACCATGGCCGCCCTGTTTGCCGGCCGGTTGCGGGTCGTGCTGAACGGCGTGGACCCCAATACTCGCCTCTCGCGCGCGGCGGCCGAGACGGTGGCCCGCCACCTCGGGCCGCGCCTGCTTGGCGCCATCTGCCGCGAGGAGATCGTGGCCGAGGCCCTGGCCGCGCAGCGCCTGGTGCTCGACCTGGCACCCAACAGCCAGGCCGCCGAGGATCTGCGCGAGATCGCCCGTGGCATCGAGGCCGCCCTGCCGCCCGTGCCCGAGCCCTTCAACGCCGGCTGGGGCGCCCGATGAGCGAAATCCCTGCGCGCAGGGAATGGATGGCGCGCCTGCCTCTGATGCGGAACAGGTGGTTCGGCCTGTTCATTGTTCTACTGGGTGCCTCGCTCTCGCTCACCATCATCACGGTGCCGATGGCGGCGGAGCAGCAGGTGGTCTTCGCGCTCGGCTGCCTGGCGCTGTTCCTGATCTTCAACCGGATCCCGGGGCGGACCGTCACGCTCATGCTGATCGTGCTCTCGCTCGTGGTGTCGCTGCGCTACATCTTCTGGCGACTGACCGAGACACTGGATTTCAGCACCTTCCTGCAAAGCTTCCTCGGCGTCGGGCTGCTCCTGGCCGAGGTCTATGCCATCATCGCGCTCATCCTCGCCTATTTTCAGACGCTGTGGCCACTTGACCGCAAGCCGGCGCCCCTGCCGGCGAACACGGATGAATGGCCGTCGGTGGATGTCTTCATCCCCAGCTACAATGAACCGCTGGACGTGGTGCGCCCCACGGTCTTCGCCGCCCTCGCCCTGGATTGGCCCGCCGACAGGTTGAACGTCTACCTGCTCGATGACGGCCGCCGCGAGGATTTCCGCCGCTTCGCCGAGGAGGTCGGCTGCAATTACATCATCCGCCCCGACAACAAGGGCGCCAAGGCCGGCAATATCAACCACGCGCTGGCGCAGACCAATTCCGAATACGTCGTCATCTTCGACTGCGACCATGTGGCCACGCGCGGCTTCCTGCAACTCAGCCTGGGCTGGATGCTGCGGGACCGCGGCCTCGCCATGGTGCAGACGCCGCACCACTTCTATTCGCCCGATCCGTTCGAGCGGAACCTGGCTGCTGGCCAGCGCGTGCCCAATGAAGGGCTGCTTTTCTATGGCCTGATCCAGCAGGGCAATGATTTCTGGGGCGCCACCTTTTTCTGCGGCTCCTGCGCGGTGATCCGGCGCACGGCGCTTGAATCCGTGGGCGGCGTGCCGACCGAGACGGTGACGGAGGATTGCCACTGTTCGCTGCGAATGCAGAAGAAGGGGTGGCGCACCGCCTATCTGCGCGTGCCGCTGGCCGCCGGCCTGGCGACCGAGCGGCTGATGCTGCATATCGGCCAGCGCATGCGCTGGGGGCGCGGCATGATTCAGATCATGCGAGTTGAAAACCCGTTGTTTTCCAGCGGCCTGAACCTCGCGCAGCGGCTTTGCTACTTCAATGCGATGTTCCACTTCCTGTTTCCGCTGCCGCGCTTCGTGTTCCTGACGGCGCCGCTGGCCTTCCTGATCTTTGGCGAAAGCATCATCGCCGCCTCGCCGCTGGCCATCGTGGCCTATGCGGGGCCGCATATCGTGCTCTCCGTCATTACGGCGTCGCGCATCCAGAAGGCCGTCCGCCATTCCTTCTGGTCGGAAATCTACGAGACGGTGCTGACGGTGTATCTGCTGCCGGTCACGCTTTCGACGCTGCTGGACCCCAAGCGCGGCCGCTTCAACGTGACCGACAAGGGCGGCACGCTGGAGGAAGGTTATTTTGACTTGCGCGCCGTGGGGCCGAATATGGGGCTGGCCGCCGCCCTGTTGCTGGGGCTGCTGTTCGGCATTTACGGCCTGGCCGCCAATGCGCCGCAGACGCTGGAATTCCAGGCCTTCGCGCTCAACGTCATCTGGGCGACCTTCTGCCTCATCGCGGTGCTGGCCGGGCTGGCCGTGGGCCGCGAGCGCCGCCAGGTGCGCTCCCGCGCGCGCGTCTCGGCCCAGGTGGAGGCCGCCGTGCTGCTGGCCGATGGAAGGCGGATCGAGGGCCTCTCCGAGGATCTTTCGCTGGGCGGCGCCGCCCTGCGGATGCCCGCACCCGAGAACTGGGGCGATGACAACCTCGTCATGGTCGAGTTGGATGCCGGCTCCCAACGCGTGACCGTGCCCGCGGAAGTCTTGCGCTGGCAGGGGGATCGTCTCAATTTGCGCTTTCTGCCCCAGGACATGCAGGATGAAGGCAGTATTGTGATCGCGACGCTCTGCCGGGCCGATGCCTGGGTGGATTGGGACAGTAATCGCGTGGACCGCCCGCTGCGCTCTTTGAAGGAAGTGCTTGTGTCAATTGGTGGTCTTTTCGCCGGAGGTTCTCAATTCAGCCTTCGCAAACAGGCGACGGCAGGGCGGTCCATCCAGGTTACCGCTACGGATCCGGACGAGGACCTCGCGCCGGCCAAGGCCTTCACGACACCTGCGCTCCAGGCCGCGAGGCGTGCCGGCATTGTCCGTCCTTCGGTTCCGGCAGCCATCGCGCTGGCCCTGTTGCTGGCACCGGGAATCGGCTGGGCGCAATCGCGTGGGCCCGTGCCCGCGGCACCCGCCCTCTCTGCGCCGCCCACCCTGTCCCCGCCGCCCACCCTGTCCCCGCCACCCACCCTGTCCCCGCCACCAGGCCTAGCCCCCGCGCCGAGCCTGCCGCCCATCCTGGACGCCGCGCCAGGGGCCCCGATGCCCATCGCCGCTCCCCAGGGTTTTTCCGGCAACCCGCTGATGGCGACGGCGGGCCAGGATGCGCCGGGCACCCGCACCGAGACGCGCACGCTGCGTCAACTCGGCCTGCGCGGCCCGATGCAGATGCGCGGCGTCGCCGATCTTCAGGGCCTGCTCTTTGGCGTGCGCGGCGATGAGGTCGTCACCTCCGCCCGGCTGACGCTCCAGGGCGCGACCTCGCCCGCGCTGATCCCAGAGCTGAGCCAGATCGCCTTCACCCTGAACGAGCAGTTCATCGGCACCGTCCAGCCCGACCGCGCGCGCCCTGCCTTCGGCCCGCTGGAATTCCCGATCAATCCCTTCTTCTTCGCCGATGTGAACCGGCTGAATTTTCGCTTCACCGGCCGCTACGCCATCGAGTGCAACGACCCGCTCTCCGGCCTGCTCTGGAGCACGATCTCCGACAATTCGACCATTTCGCTGCGCCTGGAACGCCTGCCCATCACGCGTGACCTCGGCCGCCTGCCGGAACCCTTCTTCGACCCCCGCCAGCTGCGCGAGCCGCTGGTGCTGCCCTTCATCCTGCCCGAGGTGCCAGGCAACGACGCGCTGCGCGCCGCGGCCATCGTCTCCTCCTGGTTCGCGGTGCAGGCGGATTACCGGGGCTCCAGCTTTCCGGTCGGCAACATAATCCCGCAACGCGGTAATGCGGTGGTCGTCTCGGCCAGTCTGGACGGGATTCCGGGCGTGATCATGCCGCGCCTGGAAGGGCCGACGCTGGCCATCCTGCCCAATCCCAATGACCCGATGGGCCTGCTGCTGGTCATTGCCGGGCGCAACGGCCAGGAGGCGGTGGCCGCGGCCACGGCGCTCGGCGTGGGCCGCGAGGCGCTGAGCGGCGAGCTGGTGACGATCCAGGCGCAGGATGTTCCGCCGCGCCAGGCCTATGACGCGCCGCGCTGGGTGCGGGTGGACCGTCCGCTGCGCTTCGGCGAGATCATGGACCCATCGGAGTTGCAGGCCTTCGGCTATGTTCCCGGCCCCATCGCCATTCCCTTCCGCACCGCGCCCGATCTCTACACGGCGCGGGAGCGCGCGCTCTCCGCGCTGATTCGCTTCCGCGCCCCGCCTGGGCCGATCATGGACGTGGCCGTCTCCCGCTTGGATGTTGCGCTGAACGACATCTACCTGCGCTCGGCGCCGCTGCGCCAGGCGGAGCCCGGCTGGCCGTTCAACTGGATCCAACGCCAGGTCGGGCAGGGCGAGACCGACGAGATTCGCGTCGGCCTGCCGAGCTACATGCTGTTCGGCCAGAATGAATTGCAACTGCGCTTCGACATGCGGCCGCTGCATCGTGGCGACTGCATCGCCGTGCCGGGCGATATCCGCGCCTCGGTGGACCCGGACAGCACGATTGACCTGACCGGGGCCTATCGCTTCACAACGCTGCCCAACCTCGCTTTCTTCACCTCCTCGGGCTTCCCCTTCACCAAATATGCGGATCTCTCGCAGACCGCCGTTATCCTGCCCGAGCGCCCTTCCCAGGTGGAGCTGGAAACCTTTCTGACCATGATCGGCCGGATCGCGGCGCTGGTCGGCTATCCGCCGGTGAACATGCAGGTGGCCCGGCCCGACGGGCTGCAAGCCATGGCCAACAAGGATCTGCTGGTGATCGGCACGCTGGGCCGCCAGCCCGCCTTGCAGACGCTGCTGCGCGAAGCCCCGCTGCAACTGGAGGGCAACCGCCTCACCGTGCGGCTGAACGATGTCTTCGGGGATTTCCGCAACCTCTTTGGCGGCGAGCGACGCGGCGAGATGGAGCGCGTCTCGGCCGTCCTTGGCGCTCCGGGCGAGTCGCTGGGCGCCCTGCTCGGCTTCGAGAGCCCCTTGCGCTCCGGCCGTTCCGTGGTGGTGCTCACCGGTTCCAGCCCGGCCGGGCTGGAGGCCATGGTGACGGCCCTGCGCGACCCCGAGCAGGTGCCGCGCGTGCAGGGTGACACGGCGATCCTCAGCGGCGGGCGCATCCAGGCCTTTCGCGTGGGTTCCACCTATACGGTGGGCACGCTGCCGCCCTGGCTCTGGCCGGAATATCTCATGAAGGACAACCCCTATTTGCTGCTCGGGGTGTTCCTGCTGGTGATCCTGCTGATTCCGGGGCCGATCTACTGGGCGCTTCGTCGCCGGGCCGCGCAGCGCCTGCGAGAGCGCTCGGTTTGATGACAAAGCAGAGAATGAGGACTGAGATGGAAGATCTGCGGATTTCCCCGGCAATGACCCGGCGCGCCGGCCTTGCGGGCGCGATGGCGGCGCCCTGGCTGGCGGGCACGGCCAAGGCGCAGCAGGCAACGCTGGTCGAGATCGGCACGAATGGCTGGCTGTTCCCCGTCTGGGATCGCCTGGTACGGATTGACATGGCCTCCCTGCGGAGCGCGCTGCAGACCGTGACCGAAGCTATCGGCATCCTGCGTGCCGGTCGGATCCAGGTGGCGATCTGCCTGATCCCGTCGCGCAAGCGGCTGATGCGGCAATACCTGCCCGCCGGTTCCCAGATTTCCCCGGAGGCGGCGCAGCGCTACAGCCTCACCGTTGCCGAGGGCATGCGGGCCGGGGCGGTGGTACCTGACCTCGACGCCCTGTTTCGTGCGCAGATGCAGCGTGACCCGGCACATCCGCTGTTCTTCAGGACCGACACGCATTGGACGCCCATGGGGGCCGAGCTGGCCGCGGTTGAGATGGCCCGCCAGATGCGCGCGCAAATGCAACTTCCGCCCAGCCCGCGCCAGGGCACCCGCCTTGGGGATCTGCGTCCCATGCAACTGGCCGCGGGCGACCTGACGCAGCATGTGCCGGCGCCCCAGCGTAGCGCCTATGGCCCGGAGCAATCGCTCATTCGCAACATCCTCCCGCCGGAAGGCCCCGCGGCACTCATCGAGGATGACCGCTTCGACACCATCATTGTCGGTACCAGCAATGTCCAGCCGCGCTTCGGCTTCCAGCCGGTGCTGTCGAATCAGCTGGTGCGGCCGGTCGGCCTTTCGTGGAAGCCCAACAATGTCGGGGCGTATTTCACCCTGCTCGAATATCTCCGCAGCGATGCCTTCAGGCAGCAACGCCCGCGTGCCCTGGTCTGGAACCTGCTGGAGCAGGACATGGTCAACACCACCAACAACGCCGCCTGGGGCACGGCGGCGATCCCGCCGGCCGAGTTCCTCAACCAGCTTCGGCGGGCTGTCGCATGAGGCGGTCGCTTCTTGGGCTGCTGGCGGGGCTTGCCGCCAGCCTTTGCGCCACGAATTCCGCCTGGGCGCAGGCCCAGGTCTATGATCCGGTGCCTCCGCGCGGTTCCGCCTATCTGCGCTTGGTGAATGTGCTGCCCGGCGAAGTCACCGCCCGCCCCGATTTCCTTCCGCAGCAGCGCCTTGGCACCGCCCCGGCCCAGCGGGTCATGCCCTTCACGGTGGTCGAGAACGTGGCAAGCCGCCAACTCCGCCTGGAATTCCAGGAGGGTGCGCGCCGCGCCCAGGCGAGCTTCCGAATCGAGGCGGGAAGCTTCGTCACCGTCCTGCTGCATGCCACCGCAGATGGCGGCCTGGCGGCGACCCCCGTGGTGGATTCACCCGATTTCAACCGCGCCCGCGCCCGCCTCGCCTTCTACAACGCGATGCCGGATTGTCCGGCCGCGGCCGTTGCCATCCAGCCCTCGGGCCCGATGGTCTTCGAAGGGGTGCCCAGCCTCACCACGCGTGCGCGCAGCGTGAACCCCGTGGCGGCTGAGATCCGCGGCCAGTGCGGCGAGCGGGTCAGTGCGCCCTTCTCGCTGGAGGGGCTCGAAGCGGGCGGCATGTACAGCATCTGGCTGATCAGCGGCACCGGCCAGCCCTCGGCCTTCCTGACGCGCGACACGACGGCCATTTGGCGGCCATGACAGGACCTCGCGGATGACGAGCGGCAACAACCTGGCGGAGCGCTGCGCCTTCGGACGCGCGGCAGTGGGGCTTGCCGCCAGCCTGGCGTTGGCGAGCGTGTCAGCGGCTGCCCAGCAACCGCCCGCACTTTCGCCCCCGCCAGCCCTCTCGCCGCCGCCTGCGCTCTCGGGACCCCTCCCGCTTTCGCCGCCTCCCGCGCCGGCAGCGACGGCCGCACCGTCCACCGCCTCGAATGCGAGCCCGCCCCCGGCCGCCCCCCCGTTGGGCAGCGACACGCGGATGGGCGGCGGCGCCGCATCCGTCAATCTGCTGGAGCAGGCGGCCTTCTGGCAGCAGCAGGGGCAGACGGAACGCGCCCTGCAAACCCTTGACCGCCTGCTGGTGGTCGAGCCGAACAACGTCGATGCGCTGGCCAGCGCGCTGGAACTTGCCTCGCTCGCCAACCAGCCCGATGCCGCGCGGCGCTATATGAACCGCCTGCGCCGGCTCGCCCCCAATGACCCGCGCCTCGCCCGCGGCGAGGAATTGCTGCGCGTGACGTCGGAGGATGCGGAAACGCTGGCCGCCGCGCGGCAATTGTCACGTGCGGGCCGCCCGGAGGAGGCGCTGGCCCGCTACCGGCAGATGTTTCGCAATGGCCGGATTCCCCCCGCGCTCGCCCCGGAATATTTTCAGGTTCTCGGCGCATCATCCGAGAGCGGCTACCGCCAGGCAGTACAGGAGCTTGGCCGGATGGCCGCCGCTCAGCCGAACGATATCACGCTCGCGCTCACCTACGCCAAGATCCTCACCTACCGTGAGGAAACGCGGACGGATGGCATCGACCGGCTGCAACAATTGTTCAGCCAGCGCGGTGCGCGCGAGGCGGCGCGCATCGCATGGCGCCAAGCCCTGCTCTGGCTGGGCGATGAGCCGGAGACGGCCGCGCGTATCCGCGCTTATCTCGCGCTCAACCCGAATGATCCGGAACTGGAAGCCAAGGCTCGCGCCGCCGAGGTGGTGATCGCCCCCGGTGCCTCGGCCCGCATCTTAGGCTGGGGCGCGGTGGATGCTGGCCGCAGCGGTGAGGCGGAGCGACAATTCAACACCGCCCTGGCGATTGATCCCAACGACACCGAGGCCATTCTCGGCCTGGCGGTGCTGCGGAAGATCCAGAACCGCATGACCGAGGCGCGCAACCTGCGGGACCGCGCCATCGCTCTCTCGCCCGACCGCGAGGAGGAGTTCACGCGGGCCGTCGGCGACCTGACGCCCTGGGCCGCGGGTGGGGGCGGGGGGCGCGTCAATCCGGGCCCCGCCGGCCTCGCCTGGCGCGCGCTGCAACGCGGCGACCTCGACCGCGCCGATTCCCTGGCGCGCCGTGGCCTGAACGCCCCCGGGCAGGAGCGCCTGGACAGCGAGATGATCCTCGGCCAGGTCGCCATCATGCGGCGCGATTTCGTCGCCGCCGAGACTCGCTTCCGCAATGCGCTGACGCTGCGGCCACGCCAGCGCGACGCCATGAACGGGCTCCACCTCGCCCTGCTCGGCCAGGACCGCATCGCCGAGGCCGAGGCCTTCCAGCGCGAGATGGGCCTGCCCCCCGACCGCGATGCGCTGGGCGTGCGCGCCTTCAGCCTGCGCGACCGCGCGGCCGTGACCGACAATCCCGAGCAATCCCTGGCCCTGCTGCGCCAGGCGCTCGCCATGGCACCGGGCAATCCCTGGATCACCCTCGACGCCATCCGCAAGCTCCGCAGCCTGGGGCAGAACGCCGAGGCGGCCGAGTTGCAGGCCGCGCTGGAGCGGGACACCAGCGCCGATGCCTCGACCGCGGCGGCGCTCGCGGCGCTGGACGAGGAGCGCTTCGGCACCGTCGTCGCCCTGCTGGAGCGGGTGCCGGTGCGGGTCCGCAACCCCGACACCAACCGCCTGCTGACGGCCAGCCGTCGCGAATTCGAAATTCGCCAGATGGAACTCCAGGTGCGCGAGAGACGCCCCGGCGCCACCGAGGCCCTGCTGGCCGGCGCCGGGCGCCGGGACCCCGCCTTCACGGTGGGCCCGGCCACGGTGCGGGCCTTTGCGCGGCTGAATGATCCGTTGCGGGCCGGCATGGCCGCCCGCGCGGCGCTCGCCGCCAACCCCGCCACCAGCGCCGCGGACCGCATTGCCCTCGCCTCGGCCTTGATCGAGGCGAACCGGCTGGAGGATGCCAGCGCTCTGGCCGCCCCCCTCCTGGCCGACCGCAACCTGCCGGCCGAGACCCGGCGCGAGTTGGCGGCCGTGATGGAAGCGGGCGCCACCCAGCAATCCGACGCCCTGGCCCAGCGGCGGCAGCCCGAGCTGGCCTATCAGGTTCTGGCCCCGGCGCTGGCCGCTTCGCCCGCCAGCGTGCCGCTGAACATGGCGCTGGTGCGCCTCTATGTGGCCAGCAACCGCACCGCCGAGGCGCGGATTCTGGTGGATGCCGTGCTGGAGCGCGATCCGCGCAACCTGACGGCGCGCCTCGCCAAGGTGGATCTGGCCCTGGCGGAAGGCCACCTGCGCGAGGCCGATGCGCTGATCACGGAGACCGCTTTCCTGCATCCCGGCGAAATCCAGGTGACGCTGGCCGAGGCGCGCGTCGCCCGCGCCCGTGGCGAGCTGGGCCGCAGCCTTCGCCTGGTGGAGAGCGCCGGCGCGCGCCGGCTGGAGCATCTTCGCAACAGCGGCCAATTGGCCGAGGCGCGGCTGACCCGGCAGGCGCTGAACCCGATGCGCGGCGCCCCCGGCCCCGCGCAATTGCATGATCCGCTCACCGCGCAGATCGCCCAGGAATTGATCCGCGCGCGCGACGAAGCGGCGAGCTGGGTGCAGGCTGGCGTCATGCTCGGCTCCCGCACCGGGGAGGCCGGCCTGTCGCGGCTGACCACCCTGGTCGTGCCGACCGAGATTTCCACCCCCATGCCCGGCAACCTGCCCGGTCGGATCGTGCTGGGGCTGGATGCGGTGGCGCTCAATGCCGGCCGGCTGAACACCGATTCCAACGCAGCCCGGGTCTTTGGCCAGAACGCGCTGGCGGCGCCCGGCACCTTCCGCGCGGGACGCGAGACGGCCGAGGGCGCCGCGCTGCGCCTCGCCTATCTCGGCCGCAACTTCCGGGTCGATATCGGCTCGACGCCGCTCGGCTTTGGCCGCACCAACGTGGTGGGCGGGGCCGAGGTGGTGCCGCGCATCAACGAGCAACTGCGCCTGCGCCTGAGCATCGAGCGCCGGGCGGTGACGGACAGCATGCTCTCC
This sequence comes from uncultured Roseococcus sp., assembly GCA_947084995.1. Classification (GTDB taxonomy): domain Bacteria; phylum Pseudomonadota; class Alphaproteobacteria; order Acetobacterales; family Acetobacteraceae; genus Roseococcus. Next base: position 40,711 of record CAMTUX010000048.1, on the reverse strand, counting down.
TATGCCGGCCAGCCGGAATCCGTGGCCGGCGCCCGTTGGGGCAGCGTGGTTCGCACCGGTGGCCGCGCCCAGCTGGAATGGGCGCCCACCGCGCGCTTCGGCACCTATGCGGGGGCGGGCTACAACCTGTTTCGGGGCGACAACGTCCAGGACAATGCCCGCCTGGATGCCGGCATTGGCGCCTATTACGCCGTGCTGCGGGAGCAGAACCAGCAACTGACCATGGGCGTGGACCTCCGCTATTTCGGCTTCGACAGGAATCTCGGCGGGGTCACCTTCGGCCAGGGCGGGTATTTCAGCCCGCAGCGGAACGTCATCGCCTCGCTCCAGGCCGATTATATCGCGCGCTGGGGCGATTGGTCCCTCCGCACGATCGGCGCGGTCGGCTACCAGAATTTCCGCACCGCCTCCACGCCGCTTTTCCCGACCAATGCGGCGCTGCAATCCCAGGTGGTGGCCGCCGCGAGCGCGGATCCGACCATTCCCACCAGCAATGCGGGCACGCGCAGCAGCGGCATCACGGGGTCCATCTTCGGCAACCTGGAATATGCGGCCTCGCCCAATCTTCGCCTCGGCCTCGCCGGCCGGTTCGAGCGGGTGGGGAACTTCCAGGATACGGTGGGCCTGTTCTACCTGCGCTGGCGCCTGGACCGCCCGCGTGAGGACCTGTTGCCGCTGCATGCCGGGGCCGCCGCGCCGACGCCCAATGTCAATGACCCGGTGCAGTCCAGCTTCGGCGGCGGGCGTCCCGAATGGGTCAGCCTGCCCTCCGGCGCCGCGCGCCCGACATGGTGAGATGAACCTCGCGCGGGTCTCGCGGCGCCTGGCTTGGGCGGCACTGGGGGTTATGGCGGCGGCGCTCTCGCCCCTGTCCGCCTGGGCGGCCTGCCCGGTCCCGCCGGCCGCACAACGCCTGCCGGCCGAGGCCATCGCCGCCGTGCCGGCCTGGCCCGAATGGCGCGTGGGCGCCAACGCGCTCACCGCGCGGCTGCGCGCCACGGATGTGAGCCAGGCGCGGATCGTCTTCCTTGGCGATTCCATCACCGAGGGCTGGCAGCCCAACCTGTTCCAGATGTTCTACGGCCAACGCGGCCCCCTCAACCTCGGCGTCTCCGGGGATACGACGCAAAGCGTCCTCTGGCGGCTGGAGAACGGCCATTGGCCGGCCGGCTTGCGGCCTGCCGCCATCGTGCTGCTGATCGGCACCAACAATATCGCCCATGGCAACCGGCCGGAAGACGTGGCGCTGGGTGTCGCCACGATCATCGCGCGGCTGCAACGCCTGGCCCCCGAGGCGAAGATCGTCCTGCTGGGCGTGCTGCCGCGCGGCATCCGGGCCACGGACCCGATGCGCCAGCCCATCGCGCGGCTGAATCAACTCCTGGCCGTTTGCGGCGACAACCAGCGCGTCTTCTACAGCGAGCCGGGGCAGTTGATGGTGGACGGCCAGGGCGTGCTGCATGACTGGGTGGCGCATGACGGCCTGCACCTGACGCTGGTGGGCTACGCCATCCTCTCCACCGCAATCGAGGGGCATCTTCGCCTCGCCTTGCAGCGATAGAGCGGGATGCGTTGAGGCGGAATCGCCGAAAACGTTGAATCCCGCTCTCAGCAATGGTGAGACCATGAAAGTGAGCGCAAGCGAACGCATCATGGTCTAGAGCGGGATGCGTTGAGGCGGAATCGCCGAAAACGTTGAATCCCGCTCTCAGCAATGGTGAGACCATGAAAGTGAGCGCAAGCGAACGCATCATGGTCTAGCGCGCCGCCGAGTTCGGCCTTCAGGCCGGCTCCAGCAGCCCCATGGCCCAGAGCCTGCGCGCGAAGGCGGATTTGCCCGGTAGCGCGCCCTCGGCAAGGGCGGCGAGTTCCGCTGCCTCGGCCGCATCCAGCGGCAGGGCACCGCCCGTCCAGAACAAGGTCGTCGTGCCGTCGGCACCCTGCGCCAGGTGCGAATGCATTCCCTCGGTCAGCCGCAGCTTGCCCTCCGGCATGGGCGCGAATAGCCCGCGCGCCGGCAGGGGCTGACGGTCCCGCGCCAATTGCTCCAGCATCAGATTGGCCAGGCGCTCGGCATGGGCGGGGGTGGCGAGGCGGGTGAGGCGGGCGGCCAGTTCGGGCAGGAAATCCTGTTCGCCGATGCGCCAACTGGGCAGGCTCTCGCGCAGCATCGGGTCATGCAGTTCGGCCTCGTCCACCAGGGCGCGGATGGCCTGCGCCCAGGAAGGTTCCATGAAGCCGATGGTGGCATGGAGCGAGCGCTCACCCGCCTCGGTCGCGGCGTCATGCATCACCCCGCGCGGGATGTAGAGGGCGTCGCCCGGCTCCAGCATCAGCACATGCGGCTCGCCGATGGGGGGCATGTTGCCGGGCCAGGGGGTGCGGCGGGTGGGGCGCTCGATGCGCTCGCCATCCCAGACGCGCCAGCGCTTGCGGCCCTCCACCTGGAGCACCAGCACGTCATGCGTGTCGAAATGGGTGCGGAAGCCCTGCGCGGCCGGGGGGGTCAGGTAGATGTTGGACTGGACGGCGTGCAGGAACAGCCGCTCCAGCCCCCGGCAGAAATTCGCGAGCGGCGGGTGGGTCTCATGGAATTGCGATACCACGAGGGAGGCGCCCTGGTCGAAGCGTTCCAGCAGGCGGGGCAGGTCCACCCGGCCATCGGGCAAGGCGAATTCCTCCTCCGGCACGCCGGCGCTGCCGTGGCGTCCCTCATCGGCCATGGCGATGCGCGGCGTGCGGGCGCCATCGGTGCGAAGATGCGCGTCCAGCGCCGCCACGCTGAGGAGATCGGCGAAGCGGTCGCGGCGGGAGCCCTTGATGTGCCTCCAGTCCAGTCCCTCGCGCAGGGCCAGGGCCTGATCCACCGACATCCCCTCGAAGGCGAGGGCGAAGGCGGCCTCGGCCAAGCCTGGCTGGATTGTTTCTTGCTGCATGGTCCCTGCTGGCCCTGGGGCGCCAGCCGCACGGCCCGGGCGGCTGTCATGTGGAAGAAAAGGCGGCTTACCAGCGGCCCCGGCCGGGCGCGTCGCGCGGGTCGGAATCGGTGCGGCCGGTGCCGCGAAAGCCGCCCCGTCCATTGCCTGGCCCGTCGCTGGGGTCGGCATCGGTGATGCCGGTGCCGCGCCGGCCGCCTCGTCCATTGCCTGGCCCGTCGCTGGGGTCGGCATCGGTGATGCCTGTGCCGCGCGGCAAGGGATTGCGATACTGCATCGGGCCGGGCGCGACGCAGCCGGCCAGCGCGGTCGCCGTCCCGCCCAGGGCGACAAGACGCAGGACCATCAGGCGGCGGGAGAGGCGTTCTTTCATCGGTTTCCTCGTCTTGCTTCTTCTTCTGCGGGCGAAATTTTCCTCAAGCGTAACAATGCACACTGGTCGCCACGGATCAACATTCCGGATGTCCGCCGACACGCCACCAGGATGCATGCGGGCGGCCAGCGGTGCCGCTTCAGCGGCGGTCGCGTCCCGGACCATCCGAGGGGGCGCTGTCGGCGCGGCCTGATCGGCCACGGCTGGGGCCGTCGATCGGGTCGCGGTCGGTGCAGCCGGTGGAGGAACCGGCGCCGCTGGTCAGGCGGGCCACCATCAGGCGGCGGCTCAGCCGGCGATCGGGGGCGGGTGGGGATGTTTCGTCGGCCATGGGGCTTTCCTCCCGTTTATTGCCACCGGCTTTGCTCTCCAAGGTCATGGGCTTTGCCCTCCTGGACGCTTTCGGTGGCGGCAAATCTTGGGCTATGCTGTTTCATGACGACAAGGCCGGTTTCACCCTGTGGGATGTTTGTGTCGTATTATTAACGAAGCGTGCGCCGCGCTCTCGCCCTGATGCCGTGTGGGAAAAGACGCCATGAATGTCCCGAGCCTGCCGGTCCTCTATACGGCGCTGGAACCGCTCGACAGCGAGCGCCATGCCGCGCTGCGGTTGGGCGATGTGGGCCATGGCTTCGCGAGGCATCTTTCCTCCATTCCGCTCGCCGTCGAGGAATTCGCGCTTGCCGGGCGGCACATGCCGGTGGTCTTCGCGGGCCAGGCACCGCACATGCCCGTGGCGCTGACCGGCCTCGCGCCCGACCGGAACCTCTTTGTGGATGAGCGGGGCGCCTGGCGCCGGGGCTGCTATGTCCCGGCCTATCTGCGTCGCTACCCCTTCCTGCTGGTCCGCGCCGCCGCCGATTCCGACCAACTGGTGCTCTGCATTGACCCCCAGGCCCCGCAATTCGCCGCCTCCGCCGGGGAGCCGATGTTTGACGCCGGGCGCAAGCCGGCGCCGCTGGCCGGCAAGGCGCTGGAATTCACCCGCTCGGTCGAGGCTGCCTTCCGCAAGACCCGTGAATTCGCCGAGGCGCTCTCGCTCATGGGGCTGCTGCAACCCGCCGCCACCCAGTTCGAATGGGAGGGCGAGCCCTTCCGGGTGGATGGGTTTTTCGCGGTGGATCGCGAGCGGCTGGCCAAGCTGACCGGCGAGCAATTGGCCACCCTGCGCGACAAGGGCTGGCTTGATGCCATCTATGCCCATTTGCTGTCGCTGGGCGGCATTCCCGAACTCAAGCAGATGCAGGGCTGACACCATGAACCGTAGAATATTGCTGGCCGCCGCCGGCTTCGCGCCCCTCCTGGCCAGCCGGGCCGAGGCCCAGGCCCGCTTCGCCAATATCAGCATGTTCATCCCCGCCGGCCCCGGCGGCGGCTGGGACGGGCTGGGCCGCGCGATCGAGCAGGTGGCCCGCCCGGCCGGGCTGGTCGGCAATTTCCAGTTCGAGAATGTGGGCGGGGCGGGCGGCATTGTCGGCCTGCCGCGCTTCGTCTCGCAGCGGCGCGGCCGGCCCGATGCGCTGATGGTCGCGGGCTCGGTGATGGTGGGGGCGGTGCTGACCAACCGCTCGCCCATCGGCATCACCAATGTGACGCCCATTGCGCGGATGACGCAGGAGGTGGGCGTGGTGGTCGTGCCCGCGCAATCCGAGATCCGGGACATTGCCGGGTTGCTCGCGGCCTTGCGCGCCAATCCGGGCGGCACCTCGGTGGGCGGCGGCAGCGCGGGCGGCACGGACCACATCACGCTGGGGCTGATCCTCAAGGCGCTGGGCCGCAATGCGCGCGAGGGCAGCTATGTCGCCTTCGCTGGTGGCGGGCCGGCCCAGGCGGCGATCCTGGGCGCCCAGGTGCGCGCGGGGATTTCCGGCTATTCGGAGTTCTCCGAGCAGATCCGCGCCGGCCGGATGCGCGCGCTGGCCACCACCGGCGAGACCCGCAGCGACCCCGCCATCCCGACGTTGAAGGAAGCCGGCGTGGATGTTGTCACCTCCAATTGGCGCGGCGTCTTTGGCGCGCCCGGCATCAATCCCGCCCAGCGCAATGCGCTGGTGGGGCTGATGACCGAGATCAACGGCCTGCCGGCCTGGCGGGAATTGCTGGCGACGCGCGGCTGGGACAATGCCTTCCTGGCGGGCGAGGATTTCGATCGCTTCCTGGCCGCCGATGTGACGGCGACCGAAGCGGTGCTGAAGGAACTCGGCCTCGCGGGGTGAATGAGGCTCATCACCAGGGCTGATTTCCCTGGGCGAGCCTTCGCGCTCATCTTCCATGGCGACGGGGCGGCATGTTCCGCCCCCCAAGCCACGGAGCTTCCCCAAGATGTCCCTGTTCTCCCCCATTCGCGTCGGCGCGCTGGACCTGTCCAACCGCATCGTCATGGCGCCGATGACGCGCAACCGCTCGCCCGGCCAGGTGCCCAATGCACTCAATGCCGAATACTACGCCCAGCGGGCCAGCGCGGGGCTGATCGTCGCCGAGGGCACGGCGCCCGATGCCTCGGGCCGCGGATATATTGATATTCCTGGCCTCTACAACGACGCGCAGGTGGCGGGCTGGCGGCAGGTGGCGAATGCCGTGCATGCCAAGGGCGGCCATATCTTTGTGCAGCTGATGCACACTGGCCGCATCTCCCATCCCGATTTCCTGGATGGCGCGCAGCCTGTCGCCCCCTCGGCCATCGCCGCCCCGGGTGAGATCTACACCCATGCGGGCATGAAGCCGCATGGCGCGCCCCGCGCACTCGATGCCGCCGAAATCCCGACCCTGATCGCGAGCTATGGCCGTGCCGCGACCCTGGCGCGCGAGGCGGGGCTGGATGGCGTGGAGGTGCATGGTGCCAATGGCTACCTGCCCGGCCAGTTCCTGGCGCCCAATGTGAATCAGCGTGACGATGCCTGGGGCGGCACGCTGGAGAAGCGCGCCCGCTTCCTGCTGGAGGCGGTGGATGCGGCGGTGGCCGCCATCGGCGCGGATCGCGTCGGCGTGCGGCTCTCGCCTGGTGGGGTGTTCAACGACATTCATGACCCGGATGCGCCGGTGACCTACGCCTATGTGGCGGGTGAGTTGGCGAAGCGGAACCTGGCCTATCTGCACATCTTCAACACCAATCCCGGCTTCGACGTGCCGGCGCTGATCCGCGCCAAGTACAAGGGCAGGTTGATCCTGAACGGCGGCTATGACCGGGCGCGGGCCGAGGCCGATATCGCCTCGGGCCTTGCGGATCTGGTGGCCTTCGGCGTGCCCTTCCTGGCCAATCCGGACCTGCCGGCGCGGCTGGCCCAGGGGGCGGCGCTGAACACGCCCGACCAGGGCAGCTTCTATGGCGGCAATGCCAAGGGCTACACGGATTATCCGGCGCTGGCTGCCTGATCCTGGCGGTCATCCGGCGCGGCCCGCGCCGGATGACATGCGGGCCCTGCGATGAACAGGTGACGAATGGCATGAAAGGGCCAAGACTGGCGGCTTGAGGAAAAGCGAGTCGCCATGACGTCCCGGATTGCGTGGCCCGACCTTCTGGCCGGGGCTTTTGTGCTGGGCTTCGGCCTTGTCGGCTTCTGGCAGGCGGGCGCGATTCCCGTCTCGCCGCTTTACGCCCAGGTCGGCCCCAAGGCGGTGCCCTATGTGGTGGCCAGCGCGATGACGTTGCTGGGCGGTCTTCTCGTCCTCGCGGCGCTGCGCGGCGGCTGGTCCGCCAGCCTGGCCGATGTGGTGGAGGCCGGGCCGCCGAACATGCGCGCCCTCGGGCTGCTGGGTGCCGGGCTGCTGGCGAATTTCGTGTTGATCGTCCCCGCCGGGTTTTCCATCGCCGCCTCGGCGCAATTCGTGCTGGTGGCCGCGGCCTTTGGCAGCCGCTCCATGGCGCGGGACCTGCTGATCGCGCTGCCGCTGACGCTGCTGGTCTGGTTCATCTTCGTGCAGGGGCTGGGCGTGAATATCGGCGCGGGATTGCTGGAGAGGTTGGTCCTGCGCCTCCTCGGGCGGGAGGTCCTCTGATGGAAGCGATCAACGGGCTGGCGCTGGGTTTCTCCCACGCGCTGACGCTGACCAATCTGGGCTGGGCGCTGACCGGCTGCTTCCTGGGCACGGCCGTCGGCGTGCTGCCGGGCATCGGGCCGGCGCTGACCATCGCGCTGCTGCTGCCCATCACCTTCCAGGTGAGTGCGACGGGCGCCTTCATCCTGTTCTGCGGGGTGTTCTACGGCGCGATGTATGGCGGCAGCACCACCTCCATCCTGCTCAACGCGCCGGGCGAAAGCGGCTCGATCATCACCGCGCTCGAAGGGGCGAAGATGGCGCGCAATGGCCGCGCCGGGCCGGCGTTGGCGACGGCGGCGATCGGCAGCTTCGTGGCGGGCGTGGTGGGCACTCTGGGCATCGCCTTCCTCGGCCCCGTCATCGTGGATTTCGCGCTGCTGCTGGGGCCGGCGGAGTATTTTTGCCTGATGGTGCTGTGCTTCGTCACCGTCTCGGCCGTGCTGGGCGGCTCGGCGCTGCGCGGCTTGGTCAGCCTGTTCTTCGGGCTGACGCTGGGGCTGATCGGCATTGATTTGCAGACCGGCCAGCCGCGCATGACCTTTGGACTGCCGGAACTCTATGACGGCATCAATGTCGTGCTCGTCGCCGTCGCGCTGTTTGCCGTGGCCGAGGCGCTGCACATGGCCTGGCGCTATCACGGGGGGGCGCCCGTGGTGCTGCCGGTGGGCAAGCTCACGCTTTCCCGCTCCGATCTCAAGCGCAGCTTCTGGCCCTGGATGCGTGGCGCGGGGCTGGGCTTTCCCTTCGGCGTGCTGCCCGCCGGCGGCACCGAAATGCCGACCATGCTGAGCTACTACGCCGAGCGGAAGCTCGTGGCGCCCCAACACGCGCATGAATTCGGCACGACCGGCGCGATCGAGGGCGTGGCGGGCCCGGAAGCCGCCAACAACGCCGCCGCCGCCGGCATCCTGGTGCCGATGCTGACGCTGGGCCTGCCGACCTCGGCCACGGCGGCCATCATGCTGAGCGCCTTCCAGAGCTATGGCATCCAGCCGGGGCCGCTGCTGTTCGAGACGCAGGCGGATCTCGTCTGGACGCTGATCGCCAGCCTGTTCGTCGCCAATGTCATGCTGGTGGTGCTGAACCTGCCGCTGGTGGGGCTCTGGGTGAAGATCCTGAAGATCCCGACGCCGCAGCTTTATGCCGGCATTTTGGTGTTTGCCACGATCGGCACCTACGGGATTTCCAACTCCATCGTGGATCTGGTGCTGCTCTATATCATAGGCATCATCGGCATGTTCATGCGGCGCTTCGACTTCCCGGTGGCGCCGGTGGTGATCGGCATGATCCTGGGGCCGATGGCGGAACAGGCGCTGCGCCAGGCGCTGACCATCAGCCAGGGGGATTGGAGCGTCTTCGTGACGCGGCCGGGGAGCCTGGCGATCCTGGTGGTGGCGGTGCTGGCGCTGGCGGGGCCGCGGATTTACGCGGCTTGGCGGCGGCGTTGAGTTTCCAAAGATTCGTGTTGGTTTTCCCTCGACTGCTTGCTACTGACAGCGCATGAGGGATGTCATTCTCCAACGTGCGTTGCAGGCAGCAGGGGGCGTATCGCGCCTTGCAACCTTCCTGGCGCTTCATCCGTCCACCGTTTCGGGTTGGCGGCGCATCCCAGCGGGTTATGTCGTGGCCATATCCAAGCTGACCGGGATTGCCGCGACTGATTTGCGACCGGATCTGCGGCCGGAATTGTTCACGGTCGAGCGAGATCCCGGCCTTGCCGAAGCCCAGGCCCCCTTCGCCGCCGAAGCGCAATCCCTCGGCCTGGACGCCGCCGCCATCGCCGCCCGCGCCGTGCAGGAGGCCATCCGCGCCGAGAAGGCCCGCCGCTGGCTGGCCGAAAACCAGGACGCCATCGAGGCCTGGAACCGCTGGACCGAGAGCAACGAGCCGCCCCTCGCTGAATATCGCATGTTCTGACCCGATGGCCCGCTTCGATCTCTTTCGCCGCCCGCGCGGCGCGCCCGGCTATCTGCTGCAAATCCAGGGCGATTTCCTCGACAAGCTCGAAACCCGAATGGTCATCCCCCTGCTGCCACCCGTTTCCGTGCCGACTCCCATCCGGGACCTGCATCCCCGCTTCGAGATCGAGGGCGCGCCCTACCTCATGGCCACCCAGTTCCTCGGCGCCATCCCCAAGCGCGAACTCGGCCCCGTCATCGGCAATCTCGCCGCCCAGCAGGATGACATCACCCGCGCGCTCGACGTGCTGACCACGGGCCTCTGACCATGCCGGAGGCTCCCCTTTTGAGGACCGAGGATGGCGTGGGCGAGGCCGATCGCCGCCGCCGCTGGGTTTCGCCGCTGCTGCGGCGCATCCTGCTGGTGAATGCGCTGCCGCCCGCGCTGCTGGCCGCGGCCCTGCTCTACCTGGATCAATATCAAAACGGCCTGCTCGGCGCCGAGGTCGAGGCGATGCGGACCCAGGCGCGCATCTATGCCGGCGGCATCGCCGAGGCCGCGGTCCGCATCCAGGATGACCGCGCCGTGCTGGTGCCCGAGGTGGCGCGCCCCCTGCTGCGCCGCCTGGTGGAGCCATCGCCCAATACCCAGGCGCGGCTGTTTGACACGGCGGGCCTGGTCGTCGCCGATAGCCGCGTGCGGGAGGCGGTGGGTGGCGCGGTGGTGACTGAGCCCCTGCCGGCGCCAGCCCCGCGCCGCGCGCTCTCCGACACGGTTTCCGGCCTGTATGAGCGCGTGCTGGGCCTGCTGCCGCGCCAGGCACTGAACCCGGTGGTGCTGGACACGACGCCGGACGCGCAAAGCTTCGACTGGCAGCCTGATCTCGGCCCTGAGCGACAGGCGGAATTGCGCCTGGCGCTGGAAGGTGGTGTGACGCCCTATATCCGCCGCACGCCCGATGGCCGGCTGCTGGTCAGCGTGGCGGAACCCGCGCGGCGCGGCGCGCAGGCGGTGGGAATCGTGCTGCTGACCCGTGAGGCGCGGGAGGTGGATGCGCGGCTGTTCGAAATCCGCGCCAGCGTGCTGGGCCTGTTCGTTCTGGCGCTGATCCTCACCGTCGCCGTCTCGCTCTATCTCGAGCGCACGCTGGCCAATCCGATCCTGCAACTGGCGGGGGCGGCGGCCGAGATGCGGCAGGGCAAGGGCCGCAGCGGCAGCGTGCCCGAACGCCTGCTGGAGCGGCAGGACGAGATCGGCATCCTCGCGCGGGACCTCCAGGCCGCCGCCCGGGCGCTCTGGGCGCGGATTGACGCCAATGAGCGCTTCGCCGCCGATGTGGCGCATGAGCTGAAAAATCCGCTGACCAGCGTCCGCAGCGCCATCGAGACGCTGCGCCGCGTGGAGGATCCGGCGCAGCAGAAGCGGCTGCTCGGTATCATCGCCAATGACGCGGTGCGGATGGACCGGTTGATCGGCGATATTTCCGACTCATCGCGCGTGGATGCCGAACTCTCCCGCGCGATTGCCGAGCCGGTGGATATCGGCCCGATCCTCGCCGTGTTGGTGGAGTTGCACAACACCACCCGCCAGCCGCGCGACCCGGAGATGGAGCTGGAAGCACCCGACCGGCTGGTGGCGATGGGCGTGGAGGATCGGCTGGTGCAGGTGTTGCGGAACCTGCTGGGCAATGCCGTCTCCTTCAGCCCGGATCACGGGCATGTCTGGCTGCGCGCGCGGGAGGCGGGGGCGGAGGTGGAGATCATCGTCGAGGATGAGGGGCCAGGCATCCCGGATGCGAAGCTGGAAGGCATCTTTGACCGCTTCTATTCCGAGCGCCCGCGCAGCGAGCGCTTCGGCCAGCATTCGGGCCTGGGGCTTTCGATTTCGAAGCAGATCATCGAGGGCTTGCGCGGCCGCATCAGCGCGGAAAACCGGCGCGATGCGGAAGGCAAGGTGTTGGGTGCCAGATTTGTAGTCAGGCTACCAAAGGCGTAGCTCAAATGGGGCCCGTGGCCCCGGCCGCCGGAGGCCCCTTTTTTCTAAGGACACTCCTCCAAAGGCCGCCCAATCGCCGCCTGCCGTTCCCCTTCGCGGAAGCAGCCGGCCAGCCAGGCGCCGCGGAACCAGCCGCCTTCCACGCTGAAATACTCGCCCAGTCCTTCGGGCCGGTCCTCGCGGAATTCGCCGCGGAACAGGTTGCCATTGATCCAGAACATGATGCCGCGCCCGTGGCGCTGGCCCTCGCGCCATTCGCCATCATAGCGGCCGGTGGCCCAGACGCGCAGGCCGCGCCCGTGCTCGCGCCCCTCCTGCCATTCGCCCTGGTAGATCGAGCCCCGGGAGTCCAGGAATGTGCCGATGCCATGGAAGCGGCCGCGCGCCATGCTGCCCACATAGCGCTCGCCGCGCGGTTCGCCCGCCTCGGTGTAGCGCCATTCGAGGACGCCATCGCCCTGGGCCGGGCCAGCCTCGCAAGGGCCGGTCCAGAGGACGGTTTCCTCCAGTTGTGGATTGGGGTTCCAGACCCAGCAGCCATTGCGTGCATCCACCGTCCAGCCGGGGCGGCCCATTTCGGCGATGGACTCGGCGGGCGGCGCGGCCGGGCGCGGATGCGGCGGCGTGGGCGTTGGTGTCGGCGCCTGGGCGAGAGTGGGGCCCGTCAGGGCAAGAAACAGAACCAGCCAACGCATCATCAAGCCTCCATTCACTCGCCACGCCGCAAAGCGTTATCACCCACCACGCCGCAAAGCGTTATCACCCACCACGCCGCAAAGCGTTATCACTCACCGCGCCGCAAAGCGGCGACACTGAGCGCCAGCCCACCGCCCAGCGCAACCACCGCCACCGCCACCGGCAGCCCCCAGCCGGGCGCCCCCTCCAGCAGCAAGCCACCCAGCGGCGCGCCCAGGGCACCGCCCAGAAGATAGGCCGTGTTCAACCCCGCCATGCCCAGCGCCCGCGCCGGCCCGGCGAAGCGCTGCACGGCGCGCACCATGCCCAGCGTATAGATCGCTCCCGCCGCGCCGCCCCAGACCGCCAGCACTGGCCAGATTCCCCAGCCCGGCGCCAGCCAGGGCCAGAGTAGCGAGCCGAGCGCCACCGCCACCGCGCAGCCCAACAAGGCGCGGTGCGTGCCAAACCGGTCCGCCAGCATGCCGACCGGATATTGCGCCAGCATGTTGCCGAAACCTGTCGCCACCACGATGGTTGCGGCAGCCGTGGCCGCCAGGCCCAGCGCCAGGCCTTGCACCGGAAACACTGCCCCCGCCGTGCCTTCCAGCGCGCCGCACAGCATGGCGGCGCCGGCCGGCGCCAGCATCATCAGCGCCACGGGCCGCAACCGCACGGCGGAAAGCCGCATCCGGCGCGGCACGGCGCCCGGCACCTCGCGCAGCAGCAGGGTGAGCGAGAAGCCGATCATCATGATTCCGGCCGAGGCCGCGAAGGCGCTCGCCTGCACGCCCGAGAGCCACAGTACCGCCGGCCCGCCGCCGATCGCGGCCGAGACGAAGGTCTGGTAGATGCCCAGGAATTGTCCCTCCCGCCCCGGCGGCGCCATGGCGCCGGCAATCGCATCCGCCGTGGTCCAGGTCAGGCAGGAGGCAACGCCGAGCAGTCCGCCAAACACGAACCATAGCGCCAGCGGCGGATTGGTGGCCAGCCCGAGCAGCGCCAGCGCCGAGGTCAGCCCCGCCGCCTGGTGCAGCCGCAGCGCGCCCCCCGCCCAGCCCGCGAGCCAGGGCGAGGCCGGCGCCGTCAGCAGCGCCGCCACCCAGACGGCGGCGGCGTAAAGCCCCACCACGGCCGCCGAGGCGCCCTGCTCGGTCAGGAGCACGGCGGCCAGCGGCACCGACATCCACACGCCGCCAAAGGCGCAGGTGGCGGCGGTCACGAAGACGGGAAATTGCGCCCGCGCGGGCAGCGGGGCGAGGCGATGGGCTAGGGACATGGCAGTATGGGCGCGGCGCGCGCCCCCTCGATCACGGTTTGCGGGTCAGGTGAAGGCGGCTTCAGCCGCGTTTCGAGCCGCATGGATCGGGGTCCAGCAGGACCACCCAGGCACGGGAGCCGGCCCGGTGGGGAGTGGATGGATGTTGGGACATGGGGGGCAGGATGATCGCCGGCAGGGCCAAAGTCAAACCAGGGCTGCCTTGCCCGCCACGCATGGCAAGGCCGGTTTGCGGGAATGATCCGCTCCATCCTGCTTGGCCTTGATGACATGCCCGGCACCTGTACCGCGCGCGTGCTGGCCGATGCCCTGGACTTCGTCTGACCCGACGCGAGGAAGCGCCCGAGGAGGCCCTGCTGGCCGAGGCGCATAGCCTGCCCGCCTCGCTGCTGATGCCCGGCGCGGATCAGGAAGGCGGCATCGCTCGGCTGATCTTCGGCAGCGCCACGGCGCGCTTGCTGCGCGCCGCGCCTTGCCCGGTCTTCATCCACGGATAGGGCGCGGCTGGCACGCGGTTTGAAATGACCATCCGGCCTGGGGCGATCCGGCCCCGGCACCAGATGGAGGCGAATGATGGAAATCTCAGCGTCCGGCGGGGCTTCCGCCATGCTGCAACAGATGCGCGAGCGCCAGGCCGCCCGCGCCGCGCAGGATCACGATGGGGCCTTCCCATCGCAGCCGCGGCAAAACCTGCCGGCCACCCCGGCAGCATCGGCCACCCCGCGCCCCACCGCGCCCATCCGCGTCAGCGAGGCGATGCTGACCGCCCTGCTGGGCCGCCAGGATGAGCGTTCCGGGGAGCGCCCCGAGGCGCAGCGCCGGCAGGAAGCCAGCCAGCCCCTGCGCGAGGCGCTCTCGGCCTATGGCCGGGCGGGCGGTGCAGGCTTCGGCGCCAAGGAACACGGCCTCGGCCCGCGTTGACGGGGGGCGCGCTGATGGGGCCCGTGCTGATGGGGCCCGTGCTGATGGGGCCCGTGCTGATGGGGCCCGTGCTGATGGGGATTGACGCCACGCCTTCCAGGGGCCGGAATACCGGAAAGAACTCAGGGAGGGACCACATGGCCGGACGTCTGGCAGGAAAACGCGCATTCGTGACGGCGGCGGGCCAGGGCATTGGCCGCGCCACCGCGCTGGCCATGGCGGCCGAGGGCGCGAGCGTGATCGCCACCGACCGCGACGCCGCCAAGCTCGATGGCCTGGCCGGGCAGGGCATCACCGCCCATGCGCTGGATGTGCTGGATGATGCCGCCGTGGCGGCCGCCATCGCAGCCGCCGGGCCGCTGGATATCCTGTTCAACTGCGCGGGCTTCGTGCACCAGAACACCGCGCTGACCTGCACCGATGCCGAATGGGACTTCGCCTTCGCGCTCAATGTCCGCAGCATGTGGCGCAGCATCCAGGCGGCCCTGCCCGGCATGCTCAAGGCGCGCCGCGGCAGCATCATCAACATGGCCTCCGCCGCCTCCAGCATCAAAGGCGCGCCCAACCGTTTCCTCTATGGCACCACCAAGGCCGCGGTGATCGGCATGACGCGCGCCGTCGCCGCCGATTGCGTGACGCAGGGCGTGCGGGTGAATTGCCTGGCCCCCGGCACGGTGGATACGCCCAGCCTGCATGAGCGCATCGCCGCCAATGCCGCAGCGGCCGGCAGCTTCGAGGCCTCGCGCGCCGCCTTCATCGCGCGCCAGGCCATGGGGCGGCTGGCCACCGCCGAGGAAATGGCGGCGCTGGTGGTTTACCTGGCGAGTGACGAGAGCACCTTCGTCACCGGCCAGGCCATGGTGATTGATGGAGGATGGACCCTGTGATGGTCGCCCGTCGCAGCCTGCTCGCCACGCCGCTCCTGGCGGCGCCCGCTTTCGCGCAATCCCCTTGACCCAACCGCACCCTTCGCTCGGCGTGCGGGATGTGGCGCGGCTGGGCGAACTCGGCGCCGTGGCGCTGCCGGGCACGCCGGAGGAGTATCAGGCGCGCAACGTGGCGCAGCATGCGCGGCTGGGGGAATTGATCCGGCGGGTGGGGATCAAGGCGGACTGAGCGGCGAGCGAAGCCCGGGCGCCTCAGTCTTCCTCGGGCGGGGTCTTGGCGTCCGGGCGGCCCCGCCGCATGCGCCCCAGCGAGAGTTCCGACACCACGCCATGCATGGTGCGGACCTCCTGCTCGGTGATCTCGCCGCGCTCGAACCAGTGGCGCAGGTTGCGGACCATGCCTTCGCGCTTGGGCGCGTTGCGGAGGAAGCCGCAGGCATCCAGCTCATCAATCAGATGGCCCATGAAATTGTCGAGACTGCCCTTGGTGGCGACCTCGGTCTTGTGTGTCTGGAATTGGCGCGGCGGCGTGGCATCGGCGGCCACCCACCATTCATAGGCCAGCACCATCACCGCCTGCGCCAGATTCAACGAGCTGAATTCCGGGTTGAGCGGATAGCGGATCAGCGTATCGGCGCGGGCCAGATCCTCGGCCTCCAGCCCCGCGCGCTCGGGGCCGAACAGCACCGCCACGCGCATGCCGCGCGCATTGATGTCGCGCAGCTCGGCCGCGCCCGCGCGCGCCGTCATCACCGGGATCACCACATGGCGCGGGCGCGGGCAGGTGGCCAGCACGCGGTGGCAATCAGCGACCGCGGCATCCACCGTGGGGAAGATTTGGGCCGCATCCAGGATGCGATCCGCGCCCGAGGCCGCGGCCCAGGCGCGCGGATGCGGCCATGTGTCACGCGGGGCCACCAGGCGCAGATGGAACAACCCGCCATTGGCCATGGCGCGCGCCGTGGTGCCGATATTCTCGGCCAGTTGCGGGCGCACCAGCACCACGATGGGCGTCTCGCCAGATGGCGCGACCAGCGGTGCGGCGCCCTCCTCTCTCATCGAGGCGGAAGGCGGGCGAGCAGGGCGCGCATCTGCGTGATCTCGGCCTGCTGGGCGGTGATGATTTCCTCGGCCAGGCGCCTCACCTCGGGGTCGCTGCCGTGGCGGAGCACGATGCGCGCCATCTCGATCGCGCCCTCATGGTGAGGGATCATGCCGGCGACGAAATCGCGGTCGGCATTGCCGGAATAGCGGATTTCCATGCCGCGATGCATCGTGGCGTTGGCCGCGCGGAATTCGCGCGTGCTGGCGGGCTCGTTGC
Organism: uncultured Roseococcus sp.; assembly: GCA_947084995.1. Classification (GTDB taxonomy): domain Bacteria; phylum Pseudomonadota; class Alphaproteobacteria; order Acetobacterales; family Acetobacteraceae; genus Roseococcus. The sequence goes on along the minus strand of CAMTUX010000048.1, from coordinate 24,387 downwards.
GGGATCCTTGCGCGCCGTGGCCGGCATGCGGTGATTGGGCCAGCGCCGTGCCGGGGAGTGCTGCGGCGGTGGCGAGGATGGCGGTGCGGCGATTCATGGTGTCTCTCCGTTGCAAGACGGCCATGCTGGGGCTTGCCACAAGGTGAGGGTCAAGCGCGCTTCCATGTGGTGCCCCCGGCGCTGTCCTCCAGCACCACGCCCTGGGCCAGAAGCCCGGCCCGGATGCGGTCCGCTTCGGCCCAGTTCTTCGCGGCTCGCGCGGCAAGGCGGGCCGCGATGGCGGCCTCGATCGCGCCCGCATCATCGCCGCCTTGCAGCCAGGCGCGCGGGTCGCCCTGCGCGATGCCAAGCACGGCGGCGGCCTGGCGGAAGGCAGCGGCGGCCTGGCCGGGGATCGGTGTCCAGCCCTTGCCGATGCGCGAGAGCACGGCGGCGGCGGAACCGCCCACGGTGGCGCTGTTTTCCAGCGTGCGAAGATCGCGCAGGCGGGCCAGCGCCAGCGGGGTGTTCAGATCATCGGCGAGCGGCGCCAGCGCCCATTGCGCCATCTCGGTGATCAGCGCCGCGTCGCTCACCTCGGGCGCGCGGGCGAGCATGGCGTAGCAATCATCCAACTCGGCCTTGGCGGCTTCCAGCGCGGCCTGGGTGTAGTCCAGCGCGCTGCGGTAATGCGTGCGCAGCAGCAGCATGCGGAAGGCCTCGCCCGCCCATGCGCCGTGCCGCAGGATGTCACGGACGGTCAGGAAATTGCCCAGGCTCTTGGACATCTTCTCGCCATCCACCAGCAGCATGCCGTTATGCAGCCAGGTATGCGCCATGAAGGGCGTGCCGAAGGCGCCGCGCGACTGCGCGACCTCGTTTTCGTGATGCGGGAACAGCAGGTCCGCGCCGCCGCCATGAATGTCGAATTGCTCGCCCAGATGCCGCCAGGACATGGCCGAGCACTCGATATGCCAGCCCGGACGGCCACGGCCCCAGGGGGAATCCCAGCCCGGCGTCTCGTCATCGGAGGGCTTCCACAGCACGAAATCCCCGGCGTCGCGCTTATAGGGCGCCACATCCACGCGGGCGCCGGCCAGCAGCTCATCCTGGTTGCGGCCCGAGAGCTTGCCGTAATCGGCAAAGCTGCCGACGCTGAACAGCACATGGCCTTCCGCCGCATAGGCGTGGCCATTGGCGATCAGCTTTTCCGTCAGCGCGATCATCTCGGCGATGTGGCCGGTGGCGGTCGGCTCCACATCGGGTGGCAGGTTGCCGAGTGCCGCCATGTCCGCGTGGAAATCCGCCGTGGTGCGGGTGGTGATGGCGCTGATGGGCTCGCCCGAGTCACGGGCGCGCGCGTTGATCTTGTCATCCACGTCGGTGATGTTGCGCGCATAGGTGATGCGCGGATAAAGCCGCCGCAGCAGCCGGGCCAGCACGTCGAACACCACGACAGGCCGCGCATTGCCCAGATGCGCCAGGTCATAGACCGTGGGGCCGCAGACATAGAGCTTCACATGCGCGGGATCGAGCGGCGAGAAATCCTCCTCGCGGCGCGTCAGGCTGTTGTGGAAGCGAAGTGCGGGTTGGGTCATCGGGGCTGGTCCGTCGGGCCAAAAGGTAAGCGCGCGCCAGCGTCACGCGGCGCGCGGGTCGTCAGCAGGCGGGGCAGGGCAGCGACGGGACCATGGCGCTTCTATGCGCCAGGATCCCGCCATTCTTCAAGCCTGCAAGCGCGCCAGGGCCTTCTCGCGGCCGATCAGCGGCAGCAGCGTCTTGAGGTCCGGGCCGTGATCCTCGCCGGTCAGCGCCAGGCGCAGCGGCATGAACAACGCCTTGCCCTTGCGGCCGGTGGCGGCTTTCAGCGCCTCGGTCCAGGCGGGCCAGGTGGTGGCGTCATAGGGTTCGGCCGGCAGCAGGGCGATGGCCTGGGCGAGGTATTCCGCCTGGCCCTGCTGCTCGACGGGGGCGATATGGCCATGCACCACATCCCACCAATGCTTCACCTCGGGCAGGCGGTCGAGGTTTTCGCGCACGGCTTCCCAGAAGGCGGCATCCGCGCCCTCGGGCAGCTTGGGCTGCGCTTCCTCGAAGGACATGGAGTGCAAAAGCTTGCGGTTCAGCGCCAGCAATTGCCGCGGATCGAAGCGCGGCGAGGAATGCGAGACGCTCATCAAATCAAAGGCCGGCAGCAATTCGGGCGGCATGCCGGGGAAGGGATCATGCGAAGTGCCGAGTGCGGCCAGATAACCCGTGATGGAAGCGGCCTCCACCCCATCCCGCCGCAACTGCCGCAGCGAGAGCGAGCCGATGCGCTTGGAGAGCGGCCCGCCATCGGCATCGGTCAGCAGCGGCAGATGCGCGAAATGCAGCGCCTCCGGCTTGCCGCCGAGGGCGCGGAAGATGTCCAGCTGCACGCCGGTATTGGTGATGTGATCCTCGCCGCGCACCACATGGGTCACGCGGGTTTCCAGATCATCCACCACGGAGGTGAAGGTGTAGAGCGGCGAGCCGTCGGCGCGCACCAGCACCGGGTCGCTGATGGCGGAGAGCTTGACCGAACGCGGGCCGAGCACGCCATCCACCCAATCCACGCTGCCGGTGGAGAGCTTGAAGCGCCAATAGGGCTGCTTCCCGTTCTCCAGCGCGCGGGCATACTGCTCCTCGGTCATCTTCAGCGCGGCGCGGTCATAGAGCGGCGGGCGGCCCTGCTTGAGGCGAAGTTCGCGCTTGTAGGAGAGTTCCTCCTCGCTCTCGAAGCAGGGATAGAGATGCCCGCTTTTCTTCAGCTTCTCGGCGGCGGCGGCATAGGCGGGCAGCCGGTCGGACTGGCGGAACATGCTGTCCCATTCCAGGCCAAGCCAGCGCAGATCCTCCTCGATCGCGGTCACGTATTCGACCTTGCTGCGGCCAGTGTCGGTATCATCCAGCCGCAGGACCAGTTCGCCGCCGGACTTGCGGGCGAACAGCCAATTGGCGAGCGCGATGCGGGCATTGCCCACATGCAGATGGCCCGTGGGGGAGGGTGCGAAGCGGAGTTTCATATTCAGGCCTCAAGCGCCGGGCGGGCGGGTTTCAAGCAAAGTCCGGGGGCGCCGCTCATGGCTGCTGCCCGGCTTCGTCGTCGTCTTCCTCGTCGTCTTCTTCCATCCGGCGCGGATCAATGATGCGCCAGTTGCGCTCCTCCCGGTCACGCGGCGGGTTGGCGGCGAAAGCGGCGAGTTCGGAGCCACTCGTCCAGGCGCCTTCGCTGACGCCTTCCACCACCGCATCCTCGCCAAAGGCGAACCAGGCCTTGGTCACATCCTCGGGCTTGCCGCCACGCGGGCGGCAGATTTCCACGCTGTCGCGCACATAGCGCCGCGCGAATTGATTGGCATGGGCGAGCGAGGTGAAGCCGCGCACCACCTCCAGTGGCTCGGCTCCATTCGCCCCCGAGAGGTCCATGATGCGGATTTCCAGGCCCTCGGGCGGGGCCAGCAGATTCGCGCTCATGAAATCAACCCGGTGAAGCCATTGGTGATGGGGTAGCGACGGTCCCGCCCGAAGGCGCGGCTGCCGATCTTCACGCCGGGTGGGGCCTGGCGGCGCTTGTATTCCGCACGGTCCAGCATGCGCCAGACGCGCAGGATCAGCGCGCGTTCGAAACCCTGGGCCACCAGCTCATCCACGCTGAGTTCCCGTTCCACGAGGCCGTTCAGGATGGCGTCCAGCACCGCATAGGGTGGCAGCGTGTCCTGGTCCTTCTGGCCGGGCTTGAGCTCGGCGCTGGGCGGCTTGGTGATCACGCGCCCGGGCATCACGGCGCCATTGGGGCCGAGCGCGCCGGCGGGGATATTCTCGTTGCGCCAGCGGCAGACCTCGAAGACATCGGTCTTGTAGACATCCTTCAGCACCGAATAGCCGCCGCACATGTCGCCATAGATGGTGGCGTAGCCGGTGCTCATCTCGCTCTTGTTGCCGGTGGTCAGCAGCATGTTGCCGAACTTGTTCGACAGCGCCATCAGCGTCACGCCACGGATGCGCGACTGGAGGTTCTCCTCCGTGATGTCGGGGGCGCGATGGCCGAAGGCCGGCGCCAGCATCGCCTCATAGGCGGCCATGGCCGGGCCGATGGGGATGGTGTCGTAATGGATGCCCAGCAGCCGCGCGCATTCCGCCGCATCTTCCAGGCTTTCCTGGCTGGTATAGGGCGAGGGCATCATCACCGCGCGCACGCGCGCCGCGCCCAGCGCATCGGCGGCGACGGCGGCCGAAATGGCGGAATCAATGCCGCCCGAAAGGCCGAGCACGATGCCGGGGAAGCGGTTCTTCTCCACATAGTCGCGCAGGCCCAGCATCATCGCGTGATAGATCTGCGCCGGGCGGCTGAGCGGCTTGGCCAGTTCCTGCTTGGCGCAGGTCCAGACTTCGGCGGGCTTTGCCCAATCGGTGAGGATCAGCGTCTCGGCGAAGCTGGGTGCGCGGATGGCCAGGCTCCGATCGGCGTTCAGCACGAAGCTGGCGCCGTCAAACACCAGCTCATCCTGGCCGCAATTCTGGTTGAGAAAGATGAAGGGCAACCCCGTCTCGACCACGCGGGAGACGGCGAGGTCTATGCGCGCCTCGGCCTTTTCCAGCTCGAAGGGGGAGCCGTTGATGGAGAGCAGGAGTTCCGCGCCGCTCTCGCTCAACGTCTCGGAGACCGCCGGGAACCACCAATCCTCGCAGATCATCAGGCCGATGCGGATGCCGCGGAACACCACTGGGCCGGGGGCGGGGCCGGCGTCGAACACGCGCTTGTCGTCGAAGACGCCGTAATTGGGCAATTCATGCTTGGCGCGGCGGGCGATGATCTTGCCGCCATCCAGCAGGAAGGCCGCGTTGTAGAGTTTTCCTCCATCCAGCCACGGCCCGCCGATGATCACGCCGGGGCCGCCATCCGCCGTCTCGGCCGCCAGGGTGGCGATTTCGGCATCGCACATCGCCTGGAAGGCGGGCTTCAGTACCAGGTCCTCGGGCGGGTAGCCGGCGATGCTGAATTCGGGCGTCACCAGCAGATCGGCGCCGGCGGCGGCGGCCTCGGCCCGCAGGGCGCGGATTTTCGCGGCATTGGCGCGCAACTCGCCCGCATGCGGGTTCATCTGCGCGAGGGCGATGCGGAGGCGGTTTGTCATGCGTTGGAAGTAGGCGCGCGGCGCGGAAGGGTCAACGCGGAAGGGGAGGGCGCGGCGCCCGGGCGGGAGGAAATCGTGGCCCGGACCGAGCGCAGCCAGCGCGCCCAGATGCTGCGTACTCAACCCTGGTTGAGCACGCAGTGGCGGCGCCGCTTCAGCCTTGCGGATGCGTCAGGCTGATCCAGGGCGAATGAAAGCCTTCCAGCAGCCCGTCCGGCGCGTCAGGCAGCAAGGCGGCATAGAGCCCTCGGGCGGAGCCCAGCCGGGGATGGCTCCGATACAGGATCCGGTTGAAGCCGAGATCGTTCAGCAGTTGCGTCATCAGGGGCGGGTTCGGCCCCCAGCCGGAAACCCAGCTTCCCTCCGGGCCGCCGATCGGCATCATCCGCCCATGCGCCATCATCAGCGGCCGCGCATCGTCCAGGCCGTCCTGTGCCGTTTCCAGCAGGAGGACCCTCTCCGTGACGCTGCGAATGCCCCGCAGCGCCTGGATGGGGTTGAACAGTTGGTCGAAGCAGGCGGTGGCCATCACGACATGGAAGCTGCCGAAGCCGGCATTGAGGTGGCGCGGGTCCATCGGCGCCATCTCCAGCCCGGCCCCCAGCGCATGCGTCGCCCATTGCGTGGCGGAGAGCGCGTCGCTCCCCGGCAGGGTCCAGGCCAGGTGGTCGGTCGCCAGCACGCGGGCCGCGCCGCGCCTGAGGGCCGCGAAGCTGAAGGCGCCATTGGCTGCGCCCACTTCCAGCACATGGGCGCCCTTCAGGTTCAGCGGGTCGAGCAGGGCGGCCTCCTCCTCCTGGAGTTCGGCTTCCGGCTTCAGGCCGGGGGTGACGAGATCAGGGCGCAGGCGCAGGCTTTGCAGCCAGCGATGGCCTTGGATCGCGGCGCGGAGCTCGGCTTCATTCACGGCGTCAACAGCCCTTCGATGGCCCCCGGCACGTCGAGGTCGAGCCAATTTTCGTCGAAGCCCAGGATCAGGCTGTCCTCCACCTCGGGCAGGAAGGCGGCGTAGATGCCGCGGGCGCGGCCCAGCGTCGGGTGGTCACGGTAGAAGATGCGCGTGAAGCCGAGCTGGAGGAAGATGCTCAGCATCAGGGCCGGGTTGGGGCCCCACCAATTGGTCGGATCCTGGTTCAGGATGTCGCCTTGGTAGAAAACCATGCCGGGGCGCGCCTGGTTCGTCAGGTCGCTATGCGTCTCGACCAGGAGCATCTGGCGGGTGATGCCGCGCAACTGCGTCATGACCTGGATCGGGTCATAAAGGTGATAGAAGACGCCGAGGAACAGCACGACGTCGAACAGCCCAAGCTCCGGGGTGATGTCCGGCGGGTCCACCAGCTTCGCCTCGATGTCGAGGCCGAGTTCGGCGCGGGCGAGCTCGAAGGCCTCGCGGCCACGCCAGACGGGGTGGTTCCAGATATAGCTGTCGGTGGCGAGCACGCGCGCCGCGCCACGCCGCTTGGCGGCGAAGCTGAAGGCGCCGTTCCAGGCGCCGATATCCACCACGCTGCGGCCCTGGAAGTTGAAGGGGCCGAAGAAGGCCTCCTCCTCCTGGGCGAGGATCAGTTCGCTCTTGCCGCCAAAGGTCGTCAGCCCCGGGCGGAGCGCGATGGAGTGCCACCAGTGGAAAGACTGCATGCGCGCAAGCAGGTCTTTTTCGGAAAGGCGGTCGGCGGGCAAGGTCATGCCCCGCAGATACCAGAGCGTCGCCCATTGCGCCATTGACCATGCGCGGGCGTGCCCGCACCAATGCGCCATGCATGTCCTCATCCTCGGCGCCGGCGTGACCGGCCTGACCACCGCCCAGGCCCTGGCGGCCGAGGGCCATGCGGTGACGGTGCTGGATGCCGAGCCGCGCGTGGGCCTGGGGGCCAGCTTCGCCAATGGCGCCCAGCTTTCCTACAGCTACGTCGCGCCCTTCGCCGGGCCGGGGGTGATCGGCAAGGTGCCCGGCTGGATGCTGGACCCCGACGGCCCGCTGCGCTTCCGCCCGCGGGCCGATCCCGGCCAGTGGAAATGGCTCATCGCCTTCCTGCGCGCCTGCAACGCCAAGACGGCCGGGCAGACCACGCGACGCCTGCTGCTGCTGAGCTATCTCTCGCGCGACCTGATGCGCGAATTTGCGGCGCGCGGGGGCTTCGATTTCGCCTTCGCGCCCGCCGGCAAGCTGGTGCTGCAACCCGATGCCGCCGCCATGGCCGGCGCCCGCCGCCAGATGGAGTTGCAAGCCGCCCTGGCTCTCCCCGGGGGCGCCGCGCAGCGCGCCCTCTCGCGCGAGGAATGCCTGGCGCTGGAGCCGGCGCTTTCGGGCATCGCCCATCGCATTGCCGGCGGCATCCACACGGTCAGCGAGGATGCCGGGGATTGCCGGCTGTTCTGCGAGGGGCTGGCGCAATCCTTCACCCGCACCAATGCGGCGGTGACGCTGCAAATGGGCATGCGCGCCACGCAGATCATCCGCGCCGAGGGCCGGGTGCGCGGCGTGATGACGAGCGCCGGCGTGATCGAGGCCGATGCGGTGGTGCTGGCGCTCGGTGTCGGCGCCCGCGCCCTGGCGCGGCCCTTGGGGCTGGACCTGCCGATCTATCCGCTCAAGGGGTATTCGCTGACCCTGCCCATCCTGCGCGAGGCGGCCGCGCCGCGCATCAGCGTGACCGACAGCGCGGCCAAGATCGTCTATGCCCGAATCGGCCAGAGGCTGCGGGTGGCGGGAATGGCCGATGTGGTGGGCTATTCCACCGCGCTGGAGGAAAAGCGCCTCTCCAGCCTTATCCGCCTGGCCCGCGCCACCTTCCCCGAGGCGACGGATTGGCGGGAGTTGAACCCCTGGGCCGGGCTGCGCCCCGCCACGCCGAGCGGCCTGCCCATCCTGGGCCGCGCGCCGGGGATGGCGGGACTTTTCCTCAATCTCGGGCAGGGTTCGCTGGGCTTCACGCTTGCCATGGGCAGCGCCGCCGTGCTGGCGGCCGAGATCGCCGGGCGGCCAGCGCCCATTCCGCTGGATGGATTTCGACTGTAGCGGAGCCACCCTCGCGCCGCCTGCCCAGGCAACCTCCAAGGTGGAGATGCAAATCCGACAGGCTGCTGGAGCTTTTTCCGTTCGGAAGGGCTCACGGCAAAAGCTCCAGCTCACTGATTCACGAGCATCTTTATCCCATCAAACGATTCTGTTTGATGGGATGCTAGCGTGTCTGAATGGTGATGCCCGTGCCGCCCAGATTGACGTCAATGCTGCTGCGTTGCTGGTCCTGGTAAACCCAATACCCGCCGGCGCCGAGCGCGAGGCAGACGAGCGCGACCACTATGATCGTGGAATTCTTGGTCATTCGATGCAATCCGATCCAATTGCTGGCGCAGCATTTGAGCCAAGCGTGGCGGTAGAACGCCGCCGCTGCACAATGGTTGGCATGCGCCGTCAATAAATCTGACCCTCCGCGACCTTGGCCATCCGGCAATCGGCGAAGCATTCGCCGGTGGAGCGGCCAGGAAGCAGGGCAGAGCCGCGCATGCCTATTGGTCTGGTATCTTGACCCTTCCGGCCCGCGCTGCCAAACACCGCGCGCCCGCATGCGGCGGGCCAGCCTGACCGGGGTGTCCGGTCGCCCATCGGGCTGATTCCTCCCCGGATCATCCGACCAGCGACAAGAGGCCGAACCAAGCCATGCGCGACAAGGGCGAATACCTGTTCACTTCGGAGAGCGTTTCCGAAGGCCACCCCGACAAGGTTGCGGATCGCATCAGCGATACCGTACTCGACACCTTCCTCGAACAGGACCCGTATGCCCGCGTGGCGTGCGAAACCCTGGTCACCACCAACCGCGTGATCATCGCCGGTGAAGTTCGTGGCCCAGCCGCGATCACGCCCGAGCTGCTGATGCACAAGGCACGGCTGGCGATCCAGGATATCGGCTACGAGCAGGAAGGCTTCCACTGGCAGCATGCCAGCATCGAATGCCACCTGCATGCCCAGTCCGCGCATATCGCGCAGGGCGTGGATGCGGCCGGCAACAAGGATGAGGGTGCCGGCGACCAGGGCATCATGTTCGGTTATGCCTGCATCGAGACGCCCGACCTCATGCCCGCGCCGCTGTATTACGCGCACCTGATCCTGCGCCGCATCAGCGAATTGCGCCGCAGCAACGACATCTCCGTGAAGGGCCTGCTGCCCGACGCCAAGAGCCAAGTCACGCTGCGCTATGTAGACGGCAAGCCCGTCGGCGTCACCTCGGTCGTGGTATCCACGCAGCACGAGGACGGCATGGATCAGGCGCAGATCAAGGCGATGGTGAAGCCGCTGATCGAAAGCTCGCTGCCGGCCGGCTGGATGTGCGCGGATAACGAGCTCTACATCAACCCGACCGGCACCTTCGTGATCGGCGGCCCGGATGGCGATTGCGGCCTGACGGGGCGCAAGATCATCGTGGACACCTATGGCGGCGCGGCCCCGCATGGCGGCGGCGCCTTCTCCGGCAAGGATCCGACGAAGGTGGACCGCTCGGCCGCCTATGCCGCGCGCTATGTGGCGAAGAACGTCGTCGCCGCTGGCCTGGCCGACAAATGCACCATCCAGGTCAGCTACGCCATCGGCGTGGCGAAGCCGCTCTCGGTGTATTTCGACCTGCACGGCACGGGTCATGATGTGGATGAGGTGAAGCTGGCCAAGGTCATCCAGGACATGGTGAACCTCTCGCCCCGCGGCATCCGCGAGCATCTGCATCTGAACCGCGCCATCTATGTCCCCACCTCCAGCTACGGCCATTTCGGCCGCACGCCGGATGAGGCCAAGGGCACCTTCACCTGGGAAAAGACCGATCTGGTCCCCGCGCTGAAGGCCGCCTTCGGCCGCTGAGCCGATCGGGATCATCAAAGGGGGCGGCTTCCGCGAGGAGGCCGCCCTTTTTTGCTTCCAGGCCCTTTTTTGCTTCCAGGAGTGAGTGCCCATGACCGATGACGCCGAGGATGGCTGGTCCGAAGGTGATTGGCCCGAGGGTATCCCCCACCGCCTCTATGGCCGCAGGCGCGGCAAGAAGCTGCGTCCCCGCCAGGAACGCCTGCTGAGCGACGGGCTGCCGCGCCTGCGCTTCACCGATCTCGGCTTCGCGCAAGGCGCCGCCGCCCTCTGGTTCGAGGTGGGCTTCGGTGGTGGCGAGCACACGCTGGCCCAGATGCGCGCCAACCCCGACACCGCCATCATCGCCAGCGAGGTCTATGAGCATGGCCTTTGCTCGCTGCTGACCGAGATCATCCCTGATGGCGCGGAGACGACGGCGCCCATCCCGCCGCGCCTGCGCCTCTGGCCCGAGGATGCGCGCGAATTGCTGCTGGCCCTGCCGGAGGCCAGCCTGGACCGGCTGTTCCTGATGTTCCCCGACCCCTGGCCCAAGACGCGCCATGCCAAGCGCCGCTTCGTGCACCCCGAGATGATCGCCATCGTTGCCCGCGTGCTCAAGCCCGGCGGCATCTGGCGCGTGGCGAGCGATGACCCGACCTATCAGGAATGGGTGCGCGAGGTCTTCGCCGGCCAGGCGATCTTCAGGGGCGAAGCCCCAGCGACCGAGCGCCCGGAAGGCTGGCCGCCCACGCGCTATGAGGCGAAGGCCATCGCGGCGGGGCGGCAGCCGCTCTACTGGGAATGGCGGCGATAGGGGGGCCAGCGCCGTCATCTGGGCGCATGACGTCTTCGGCAATTCCATCTGCGTGCCGGACGCGCCCCAGGCGTTGCGGACGGAAAGGCTGTGCAGCGTCTCGCGGCTCGACCTCGCGCATGACCTCTCCGGCATCACGGTGCCATCCGTCCCGCCCGATCCGATGGCGGAGAGCTTTCCCTTCTCCCATTCGGCTACCGAAGTCCCGGATGTGAACCGCCTGACCGAGCGCCAGTATCCCGACCCCGAGGGCCGCGTGGATGGATGGGCGCGGCGCTTCGTGGGGGCGCGTGGGCACGCAACTGCCGGCCGAGATGCTCGCGCCGGGTTGCGGAAGCTGCCGTGACTTCGCGCGGCTGATGATGGAAGCAGCGCGCAGCCTCGGCCTCGCCGCGCGCTTCGTGACCGGCTACCTCTATGAGGCGGGCGTGGTGGAACAGCAGGGCGGCGGGGCGAGCCACGCCTGGTGCGCGATATGCCTTCCTGGCGCGGGCTGGGTGGAATACGATCGCGCCAATGGGCTGCCCGCCGGGGCAAATCTGATCCGGGTGGGGGTTTCACGGGCGCCCGAACAGGCCCTGCCGGTCAGCGGCGGCCATGTCGGTGACCCGAACGACCCCGTGGGGATGCAGGTGTGCCTGGAGGTTCTTCCGCTGGCGGAAGACAAGCTCGCCCAGGCTGCCTGAAGGGGATTGATCCGAGGGGGCAGATCCGGGGGTGAAGAACGCCATGCATTGGCTGCGACGCAAGGCCACCTCCCTGCCGCTGGCGGTCTGGGCGATGATCGGACTCGTGCTCGCCCTGGTCCCCGCCGCGATCGTGCAGGTGCTGCTGGAGCGCGAGGCGCGCATTGAACGCATGCAGCAGCTTGGCGAGCAGGCGATGCGCTTCGCCCGCCTGGTCGGCCAGCAGCAGACCAGCATCCTGGAGGGCGCCGAGCAATTGCTGAGCAGCATGGCCGCGCATGACGCGGTGCGCGCGCAGCGCCCCAGCGTGGAATGCGATGCCTTCATGGCGCGCATCGTGGCCGCCAATCCCCGCTACCTGGCAGCGACGCTCTTTGATCGCGAGGGTCAGCCGGTCTGCGTGGCGCGTGAGGATGCGCGGAGGATCAACATCGCGGATCGGCCGTATTTCCAGGGGGCCCTGCGCGAGAACGGATTCCGCGTGGGCCATTACGCCGTTGGCCGCGCGACGGGCCAGCGAAGCCTGCACCTGGCCGCGCCCCTGCGCGATGATGCGGGCCAGGCCGTCGCGGTGCTGGCGCTTTCCCTTTCGGTGGACTGGATGATCGCGGAACTGCAATCCGCGCCGCTGCCGGCCGGCAGCGCCTCCACCATCGCCGATGCCCATGGCATCATCCTCGCCCGCTCGGTGGATGCCGAGCGTTTCGTGGGGCAGCAGATGCCGCCCTTCGCGCTGGCATTGCTGAACGCCCCGGCGCCAGGGGTGATTGACGCCCCGGCGCTGGATGGCGTGCGCCGCGTCGCGGCCTACCTGCCCATCGCCGTGGAACCCGCCGGCCTCTTTGTCACCGTCGGCCTGGAGACCGCCTCCCTGCTGCGTGATGCGGTCTATGCCGACCGGCGCGCGGCGCTGATGATCATCGGCTCGCTGCTGCTGACCTTCGTGCTGGGCATCCTGGTGTTCCACGGCGCGGTGGAACGTCCGGTGCGCCGCCTGCTGGAAATTATTCGCCGCTGGGAGGCGCAGGATTGGAGCGCGCGCGTCGGTCCCATCGCCGGCGGGCGGGAGTTCATCAAGCTCGCCGAGGCCTTCGACAACATGGCCGAGAGCGTCGCCTCGCGCGAGGCGGCGCGGCTGCGGGCGCAGGCGCGGATGCAGGCGGTGGTGGCCGTGGCCCCGCAGATCGTCTTCACGGCCGACCAGCACGGCCAGGTGGACTGGACCAACCGCTACTGGCAGGAGACCACCGGCCTCACCCTCGCCGAGAGCCGGGGCGAGGGCTGGCTCGCCGCCATCCATCCCGAGGACCGGGAGGGGGCCGCCACCACCTGGCGCGAGGCGCTGGAGCGCGCCTCGCGCGGGGAGCCCGGGCAATTCTCGCGCGAGATGCGGATCTGCAACGCGAAGGTGGCGGAGTGGCGCTGGTTCCTTTTCACCGGGGCGCCGATCCGCACCGCCTCGGGCCGGGCCAGCGCCTGGACGGCGGTGGGCCTCGACTATCACGAGCGCCGGCAGGCGGAGGCGGATCGCGCCGAGACCGCCGCGCGGCTGCGCGCCACCTATGAAAGCGCCCCGGTCGGCCTTTGCCTGATGGATCGGGAACTGCGCTTCGTCGCCATCAATGAAATGCTGGCCGAGGCTTATGGCCGCCCGCCCGCCGCCCATATCGGGCAGCGCCTCGCTGCCATGGCGCCGCAGGTCGCGCCCGTGGTCGTGCCCATCATGCGCCAGGTGATGGAGACCGGCATGCCCCTCCAGGCGGTGGAGATGAGCAGCGTGGTCAAGGGCGAATCCCGCTCCTGGCTGTGCAGCTATTACCCGGTCCGTGATGATCATGGCGAGGTCACCGGCGTCAGCGCCGCCATCGTGGACATCACCACCCGCAAGCGCATCGAGGCGTCCGAACGCATGCTCTCGCGCGAGGTGGATCACCGGGCGCAGAACGTGCTGAGCGTGGTGCGCGGCCTGGTCCGGCTTTCCGCCGCCGAGGTCGAGAATGATGTACCCGCCCTGATCGAGGTGCTGGAGGGGCGCATTTCCGCGCTGAGCCGGGTGCATAACGTGTTGGCGCGGGAGCGCTGGGTCAGCGCCGAGATGTCGGAAATCCTGCGGCAGGAACTGGCGCCGATGCGCGCGCAGGTGTCCATGGATGGCCTGCCGCTGCGGATCGTGTCCGATGCGGCGCAGCCCTTTGCCCTCGTCATGCATGAACTCGCCACGAATTCCATGAAATACGGCGCGCTCTCCAGCTCGTCGGGGCACCTCACCTTGCGCTGGCGGATCTGCGGTGCGCGGGTCGAGCTGGACTGGATCGAGCGCGGCGGCCCCGAGATCCTGGAGGTGCCGACCCGCGTGGGGCTCGGTACCATGCTGATGGACGCCAATGCCGGCGCGCAACTGGCCGGCCGGCTGGAGCGAAGCTGGCTGCGCGAGGGGTTGCGCTGCACGCTGAGCATCGGCGCCTCGGCCTTTTCCGGGGAGTTGCGGACGGAAGCGCCGAGGGGCGGGGCGCCGCTTTCGGGCCGGCGCGTGCTGGTGGCCGATGACCAGCCGGACCGCGCGGCCGGCATTGTGGCCACCCTCAGGGAAGCCGGCTGCGAGGTGCTGGGCCCGGCCACCTCCCTGGATGCGGCCCTGGCGGAGCTGGATCGGGCGGGCGCGGTGGATGCGGCGGTCCTGCCTGCCACCTTGCAGGGCATTTCCGTGCAACTGTTGCGCCAGGCGCTGGACCGTAGATCCGTGGCCACGCTGCACTTGCCCATCGAGGGTGCCATCCCCCTCGCTGCCGATGCGGCGGACCTCCTGCTGGAGCCGGCGAGCTCCGCCGCGCTGCGCCGCGCTCTGGCCATGGTGCTGGCCAGCCATCCCTGGATGGATGCCGGGCTGCCCGCCGGCTAGGGCATTATCCGATCAGGCGGAATCGTTTGATCGGATAAAGATGCTTGTGATTCAATAATCTGGAGTTTTTTCCGCGAGCCCTTCCGACGTTGCGCCACCCCGCCATGCCGAGACGACGATTGCGCTGCTGCGCTCCCATGGCGTGGCGGCGTTGCTCTGCGGCCATCTGCACCGCCCCGAGGTGACGTGGTTGGGGCAAGGGGGGCCGTTGCAGGTGGTGGCACCCAGCGCGCTTTCACCGCGCGGGACGGGCTGGCCCAATGGCTGGAACCTCATCACCACCGAGGCCGGGCGATGCTCTGTCACGCTGCGCGAATGGGTGGGGGGCGATGGAGCGCCCGGAGGTTGGAAGCGCAATGAGGCGTCAGCGCGCCGGGGCCGGGCCTGGCGCGCCCATCGGTGGTGGTGGGTTGCGCGGGGTCAACCGCCCCAGCCCGCGCTGCTCATCCGCATCGCCGCGGATCAGTGCGATCCCCTCGATCCAGAGACCGGGGCACGGCCATGCCGGCTCCGGTCTCGTGCGGCAAGCGTGATTCAGTCGGAGCGGTGGCGGTCCTCCCAGGTTTTGACCTGCGCCTCTGCCTCATCCTTGGCGATGCCGTATTTTTCCTGGACCTGGCCAACGAGTTGGTCGCGCCGGCCCTCGATCGCGGTCAGGTCGTCATCGGTCAGCTTGCCCCATTGCTCCTTGATGGAGCCGGTCATCTGCTTCCAATTGCCCTTGATGATGTCCCAGTTCATTTGCGCTCTCCTCGATGGCCGCGAAAACACGGCGACAGCGGAGGAACGCGGTTCCCGGGGGCGGGTTGCAGGCGTCAGGCCAGGGGAACGTAGCCCGGGCTGATCGCCTGGTAGGTGAGGACGGCCAGCATTAAGCGGTCGAAGGGCTTGCGCATGACGAAAGCGGGCTCGACCCCCTCGGCCGTCAGCAGATCCTCCGGATAGGCGGTGACGAAGATCACCGGCACCTCGATCCGCTGCAGGATCTGCCGCACCGCGCTGATGCCGTTGCCGCCCCGCCCGAGGTTGATATCCGCCAGGATCAGCCGCGCATCGCCCTCTGCCGCCAGGCGCACCGCATCGGCCTCGGTCGCGGCGACGCCCACGACGGTATGCCCGCATTCCTGCGCCAGCATCCGCAGATCCATCGCGATGATCGGCTCATCCTCGATGATGAGCACGCGGGTGACGACGGCGGATTTGATGGCCTCGCGCGCCGCGGCGATGCGGCGCCCCATCTCGCGGACATCCAGGCCTGTCACGCTGGCGGTCTCGGCCATGGTGAGTTCCTCGATGGTGGTCAGCAGCAGCAGATGGCGCGCCAGCGACGGCATGCCGGGAGCCTCGGCATGGTCCGATGTGAGCGAGGTGATGGCGGCGAAAAGGCCAAGCCTTGGTGGCAGGTCGTCGCGCAGCAGCTTGACCGCGCGGGCCACCGTTTCATCGCCGGTTGCCTGGGCCCCGGTGAGGGCGCGGGCATAGCGGCGCGCATAGGGCAGGGCGGCGATCAACTCAGAAGCGTCAGGCAAGATCCGTGATTCCCATGTCAGGAGGGGATTGGGCAGGCGGTCGAGCCGGATGGGAGTCGGATCGGATTGAACAAACCGCCCCCCCCTCACTGATACCATGATACACCGAAATCCCGGAACGTCCCGGCTTGATGCACAAAGCCTCGCCGGCACCACGTCGCGCCACCGGCTCCAAACCACCGATCCGGATGAGGGTTGCACGACAAGGGGCGGTTTTTCAGTTCATGGACAAAAAGACATGCATCGAAGGCGAGGCTGGCGGGTTTGACCGCCGTATATCCGTGAAAGGTCCTCCTCATGAGCCTCAAGCCCCCACATGTCGGAAGCCCTGAAACCCTGAATCGCGGGATCGCCTCGCCAGGAGTGCCCACGACCGATTTTCACGACCTCATGATGGCCGCCTTGTCGTCGCTGCGTCAGCAGGCCCTGGCCCTGACGCGCAACCGCTCCGACGCTGATGATCTGGTGCAGACGGCCGTCGCCAATGCCCTGGCGGCCAAGAACTCGTTTGAGCCCGGCACGAATTTCCGCGCCTGGATGGGCAGCATTCTCAGAAATCGCTTCCTCTCGGATTGCCGCCGCCGCCGGCCCGCCGCCTCGATCGAGGATGCGCCGCCCACCTCGCTGGCGCGGAGTGGCGGGCAGGAGGAAAGCCTCGCCATGAAGGAATTGCAACGCCATCTGGCCAGGCTGCCGGCTGACCAGCGCCTGCTGCTCATGATGATCTCGGTGCAGGGCGTCTCCTACGAGGACGCCTCGGCGCAGATGGGCATTCCGGTGGGAACGCTGAAGGCCCGCGTTTCCCGGACGCGCGCCCAGCTTCGGAGCTGGATCCTGGGGGAAGCCCCCGCGCGGCCTCTCCTGAAGGGCGCAAGGCCGAGGGGGCGGCTTGACCTGAAGCTTGCGCCTGAGGCAGGTCGGACGCCACAGGCTGATCGTGAATTTCACGGCAGGTGGCTCACCTAGGAGATGATTTGTCCAAGGATCAGGACAATTCCCGCAAGGAGAAGCGGTTGATGGCTTCGGCCACGCAGAAAGCACGGCGCGCGCGGGAGGCGGCGCCGGATGCCGCATTCGACCTTTGGCTGGATCGCGGGCTGAACAACATGTTCGGCAAGCTGGCGGAAGATCCCATTCCGCCCGAGCTGATTGCGCTCATCGAAACAAGCCGCAAGGACTCCTGAAGGGCGCTTGCGAGGGCGGCGCGGCCAGTGGGTGGCGTCTTGCGGTTGCGTCTTGCAAGTGTCGGGCTGCAATTTGCAACGCGACATGAGGGGCGGCGGACGCATCAGGTCCGCCACATCCTGCATATTTATCGCAAAAACAAAGGCATGACTATTTGGCCCATGGCTTGCTCCTCAGTGGACAGACCATCCACCCGAAGGAGCCTCTCATGTCCCAAGCGACCGGAACTGCCCGCGGTGACTTCGCCCTGATGCTGCTGCGCCTCTGCCTCCTCGCCACGGTGAGCATCCTGGTCGGGGTTCTGGGGCATGTGGCCTGGCGGGCCATCACCCAGGCCTGAGCCCGCGCTTCAGCGCCCCAGAAGCCCGCGCAGCAGGTTGTTGATCGAAGGCTGCGTCTGGCCCGGCTGGGCCGGGGCTGCCGCTGGCAGTAGCCCTTCCCGCCCACCCCGCGCGATCCGCAGGGCCCCGGCGCAATCGGGCATGGCTTGTGCCGCCGCGGGCGGTGCGCCCAGCACGCCGCCCAGCGCGCCCTCGGTCAAGGCGCCAAATTCCAGCCGTGGCGCCGCGAGCGTTCCCCCCAGAGGGATCGGCGCGCGGACCCTCACGCCGGCCAGCCGCAAATCCCCCTGCATGCGGATGGCAAGCGTCTCGTCACGCAGGCTCATGCCGCCCTCGCCAGCCAGCCGCCCAGCCGCGCCATCCAGGTAGAAGGCGGTGAAGCGGATAATGCCGCGCTCGGCCTCGCCCCGCAGGGCGAGGCAGGCGACCGGCACGCCGCCGGCAAAGCCCGAAATCGGTGCGAGCAATTGGGCAGGCAGGCCGCCGAGGCGCCCCTCCACCACCGCAAGGCCGAGATGGCCTGACGCATTGGCCGCAAGCGCCCGCCAATTCGCCCCCTGCGCCCGCAGGTCCATATCGAGGTCGCTGCGCCCGGTGACCGGGCTGCTCAACCCCAGGGCGCCCAGCAGGGCGGTGGGGTCCAGCCCCTCGCCGCCGCCGCGGATATGCAGGGTCGGCGTGGCGCCCGTGGCATCGGCCGCCATGGCCAGGGCCAGCCGCCCGCCCGGCAGCGTCGCCGTGAAGGGCTCCAGCCGCGCCCGCCCGGCATTGTTCACCAGCCGGCCCTGGAATTGCCGCAGCGTCAATCCGCCCTGGATGATCTCCGCCAGCGCGAATTCCACATTCGCGTCGAAGAGGGTGAGGGCCGAGAGGTCCAGCGGCCGATCCGGAATCACCCTGCCCCCGGCTGGCGGCGAGGGCGCCTGCGCGCTGGGCGCTGCCGGGGGGGGCAGGGCAGCCGCCGGCGCGGGCGGCAGGCGCAGCGCGTCCAGTTCCAGGCGCGAGGAGGTGATGCGTCCGCTCACCCCCGGGCGCGGTCCCCGGCGCCATTCCAGCGCTCCCGCCAGATCGCCAGCCGAGGAGGCGAGGGCGAATTCCCCGATCCGCGCCCCCTCGCCGAAGATCGGCCCCAGTGCCACGAAACTGGCGCTGAGCGTGGCATCCCGCAGCGGCGGCAGAGGCCGAGCCGCCAGGCCGGAGAGACGGGCCAGATCCGGCGCGGCACCCGTGAGGCGCAAGGCGCCGGGCCATTCGCCGCTCAGACTCGCCGTGGCGCCCGCCGCCGCCGCGCGCAGGCTGATGGGGGTGGGCGTGCCCGCGATCAGGGCGGCGGGCATGGCTTCGGCGTTGAGCGTCACGGCCTCGCCCCGAAAGCTTCCATTGACCTCGGCGGTCAGGGGCGCGTCGAGGCTTGGCTGCGTGAATCGAGCGGCGGTCAGGGTAAGGCCGGCGAACTCGCCGCCGCCCACGCGGCCTTCGATGCCGGAGACACGCAGGGCGTCGCCGCTAAGCGCGGCCTCGGCCCGCAGACTCACGCTGGATAGCGGGGGCAGGCCGCGCCCGGCGAGCGCGCCGAGCGCGTCCAGGCGCGGGATTTCGGCACTCAATGCGGCGCTCCAGTCGCCCCCGTTTTGCCGGCCTTCGGCGGCCAGGCGCGCGCCAGGCAGCACCACGCCGAGCCGGAAGGGCCAGGGGGCCGCGCCGCCCAGCGCCATCGGCGCGCCCAGCCGGCCTTCGATCAAGGCTTCCGCGCCGCGCAGGATCAGGGTCGCGTTGAGGTCGAGCGGCTGATCCGGCCCCGCCCCCGTGAGGCGCAGCTGCGGCAGGCGGAACTCCTCGCCATTCGCGGTGACGCGCCAATCGTGCAAGATGACGGCGCGCAGGTCCAGCGCCAGGGGGCGCGCTGGCGCGGCTTGCGGGGCAGGGGTGGCGGGGCCGGGCGCGCGGGTGGGGCGCCAATTTTCGCGCTCCAGCAGCAGGCGGCCACCTTCCAGGCGCAGGCTTGCCACCTCGATCCGGCCGGAGAGCAGCGGCAGCAGCGCCAGGCGCAATTCGGCATGGGCGATGCGGAGCATCTCGGGCGCGCTGCCGCCAGGGCTGTTCGCCAGCACCAGCCCATCCGCCGCCAAGGTGGGGGTGAGGGCGGGGGTGAGGCGCAGCGGGCCTTCGATGCGGAATTCGCGGCCCGTGGCGCGCTGCACCGCCTCGGCCAGGCGCGGGCGGAAGGCATCGGCGTCGAAGAAAAGCAGGAAGCCGCCAAGGGCGATGAGGGGCAGGGCCAGCAGCAGCCCAAGCCCGATGGCGAGCCCCCGTTTCATCTTGTCCGCCGGGGCGCCCGCGCGGCGGGGTTGTCGAAGTCGAAGAAGCCCATCGTCTCCTCGAAATGCGCGGGGGGTGCCGCGGTGACATCCAGCCAGCCGCCCTCGGGGTGCGGCATCCGAAGGGAGCGCGCATGCAGGTGCAGGCTGCCGGAGAGGCCCTCCATATGCGCGGCCTCGCCGCCATATTTGCCATCGCCCAGGATTGGGGTCTTCAGCGCCTCGGCGCAGTGGACGCGCAATTGGTGCGTGCGGCCGGTCTGGGGATGGAGTTCGAGGAAGGCGGCGCGGCGCTTGGCCACTTCCAGCACCTTGTAGTCGGTGACGGAACGCAGCCCGGCCTCGCCCTTTTCGGCCGGGGCGGTGCGCTCGCCGCGTGGGCCGCCCACGCGGGTCAGCGGCATGGTGATGCGGCCGAGCGCGATATCGGGCTCACCCACCACCACGGCCCAATAGGTTTTCTCCATGTCCCGCCCGCGGAATGCGCGGGCGAGATGCGCGGCGGAGGTGACGTTGCGCGCCACCACCAGCACGCCCGAGGTGTCGCGATCCAGGCGATGCACCAGGCGTGGCTTCTCGCCATCTTCGGCCAGTGCTTCCAGCATGCCGTCCACATGCTTGTTGATGCCGGGGCCGCCCTGCACGGCCAGGCCGGGCGGTTTGTTCAGCACGATCACGCTGTCATCGCGATACAGCACCATGGCGTGCATCTCGGCCACCACGCTCTCGGCCAGGGGCCTGGGCTCGGCCTTGGGGGCCTGCCTGGTGGGCATGGGCGGGATGCGGAGTTCCTGGCCGGAGACAAGGCGCGTATTGGCCTCGGCCTTCTTGCCATCCACGCGGATCTGGCCGGTGCGGAGCATCTTCTGCAATGCCCCCTGGGTGAGGGCCGGGAAGCGGCGCTTCAGCCAGCGGTCGAGGCGGGTGTCGTCCTCCGCGAGGGGGACCTTGAGGGTGGTGATGGACATGTGGGGGCGTTTAGCAGGTTTCGCCGGGAAAGGGGCGCCCGCTTCCCGCTTGGCAGGTGCATGAAAAGAGGCGCAGTCTTGCGTGTTGGTTTAAATCAATGCAGCCCCGCCCAGTCTTGCGAGATTCCCTCGCAAGACATGAATTGGAAATACATGCGTGGATACGTTGCCAAGGCAGGAGACGCCGGCGGCCCCAGCCAAGCGCCCCCCGGCACCGCCCCCACCCTCCGCGAAGGGTGATTTCCTCGGCCGTGCCATGCGGATCCTGTTTGCCATGGCGATCGCCGGCACCACGATCTGGTTCGCCTATGACCGTTTTTTCGTCGTCAGCGCCCAGACGGCGGTGCTGGCCGGGCGCACCCTTATCCTGCGCGCCCCGATCGAGGGCCGCCTCGACATGCCGCTGCGCTTCCCCGGCGACCACCTGGCCGAGGGCACGGTGTTTGGCAGCGTCATCAATGAACGTGCCGATACGCGCCGCCTGGCCGAGCTGCGTTCCAGCATTGCCACGGTGGAAGGGGAATTGGCGGCACTCGAGCATCGCGCAGGCGGCACCAGCGCCCTGCTGCAAGCCGCCATCGGCACGGCGGAGGCCTTCCGCCGCACCCGCGTGGACCAGATCGCCGCCCGCCTGGCCGAGAGCGAGTCCCTGCTGCGCGTGGCGGATGCCCGACTGCGTGAGGCCACCGCCGCCGCCACGCGCGGGCAATCCCTGGTGCGGCAGGGCTTCACCTCACAAGCGGCCATGGATGTGCTCCGCCGGGACCTGGACGTGGCGCGCGACACCCAGCGCGCGGCGGCCGAGCGGCGGGATTCGCTGCTGGTCGAGCAGGCCGGCGCCATCGCCGGCATCTTCGCGACCGACAATGCAACGGACCGCTCCATCTCGCAGCAGACCACGGACCGGCTGATGCTCACCCTCGTCGAGGTCGGTGCCATGATCGCCGAGCGCCGCGCCCGCCTGCCTGCCTTGCACCGCCAGGCCGACCGCGAGGAGCAGCTTCTGGCGCTCCACCACGAGGCGCCAGTGCTGGTGCCGACGGCGGGCGTCACCACGCGCATCCTGGTCCAGCCGGGCGAGGTGATCCGCGCCGGGCAGGAGATCGCGCACCTCGCCGCCTGTGGCGAACCCATCCTGACCGCCGAGCTGGATGATCGCAGCATGCGCTCGGTCCGCATCGGCCAGAAGGCGGAATTCCGCCCCTCGGGCAGCCGCCAGGTGCTGGAGGGCGAGGTGGTGCAGATCATCCCGCTCAGCCTCACGCCCGGCGAGGCGCGGGTGCGTCCGCAGGCCCTGCTCCGCATCGCCTCCCAGGCGGAGGTCTGCGAGACGGGACGCATGGGCGAAGTGCGGTTCCGCTAGCCGCCATCCATGGAACCGAGCGACCCCCTCGCCCCCGCCTTCCTGCCCTGCCTCATCATCCTGAGCCTCTCGCTGCTGCTGCCCTTCGTGCGGCCGGAGCAGCCGCAGGTGCGCTGGTTCGCAGCCATGCTCACCGCCGTCCTGCTGGTGCGCTACCTGATCTGGCGCGCGACCGACACCCTGCCGCCCCTCGCCTTGGACCCGCTGGTGATCGGCTCCTGGGCCTTCTTCCTGATCGAGGTGGTGGGCAGCCTCGCCGGGCTGATCCTGCTGCATGTGCTCTCCCGCACGGTGGATCGGAGCGCGGAGGCGACCAACAACCCGGTGGAGGGCCACCCCGGCGGCGCGCCGCTGATCGACATGCTGATCCCCACCTATAA
Source organism: uncultured Roseococcus sp. (assembly GCA_947084995.1). Classification (GTDB taxonomy): domain Bacteria; phylum Pseudomonadota; class Alphaproteobacteria; order Acetobacterales; family Acetobacteraceae; genus Roseococcus. Next base: position 1,935 of record CAMTUX010000048.1, on the reverse strand, counting down.
CGAGCAGGCGGAGATCCTCTACCGCACCATCATCGGCGCGCTCTCCCAGGATTATCCGCGCTTTCGCGTCTGGGTGCTGGATGACGGCAAGCGAGCCTGGCTGCGCGAGATGTGCGAGGAGCTGGGCGCCCATTACCGCATCCGCGGCGATAACAGCCACGGCAAGGCGGGCAACATGAACGCCACCTTCTGGGACCTGATGAAGCTGCCCGACCCGCCGGACGTGATCGCGGTGCTGGATGCGGATTTCATCGCCACGCCGCTGTTCCTGCGCCGCGCCGCCGCCCTGCTGCATGACCCCAAGGCGGCACTGGTGCAGACGCCGCAGCATTTCTTCAACCCCGACCCCATCCAGCTCAACCTGGGCGACCCTGGCCGCATCCCCGATGAGCAGCGCTTTTTCTTCGACGTGATCCTGGCCTCGAAGGACGCGCATGGCACCGCCTTTTCCTGCGGCACCTCCTCCATGGTGCGGGCCGACGCGCTGGCCGCGATCGGCGGCTTCCCGACCGAGAGCGTGACGGAGGACATCCTGCTCTCCATCAAGCTTACGGGCCTGGGCTATCACACGGTCTATCTGAACGAGCCGCTGACGGCGGGCCTGGCGCCCGAGGGGTTGCAGGAATACCTCACCCAGCGCGGCCGCTGGTGCCTGGGCACCATGCAGATCGTCCGCACGCCCTGGGGCCCGCTGACGCCGGGGCCGACGCCCATGAAGATGCGGATGCACACGCTGGACACGGTGCTGTTCTGGACGATGACGCCCATCCTGCGCGTGATCTGCATCATCGTGCCCATCCTGTATTGGTGGACCGGCCTCGTCATCGTCCAGGCCGAGCTGGGCGGGTTGGTGGAAAACCTTGGCCCTTATTGGCTGAGTTGCGTGATCTTCCTCGCCTGGGTCAGCCGGGGGACGAATGTGCCGATCCTGGCGGACGCCATGTCGCTGCTGGTGTGCCGGGAATCGCTGCGGGCCAGTGCCATCGGGCTGTTCGGCTCACGCAACCAGAAGTTCAAGGTGACGGCCAAGGGCGCAACGCGGGACCGGACGGTGGTGCAATGGAGCCTGGCGGGGATGTTCCTGGGCCTGGCCGGGCTGACGCTGGGCGGCATCATCCTGCGCCTGGTCACCGGCCCCATCGGCGATACGCCGCCCGGCGTGGAATCCATGACGCTGTTCTGGAGCCTCTACAACATCATCATGCTGGCGGTCGCCGCCCTGATGTGCGTGGAGGCGCCACGCTTCCGCAAGGAGGAGCGCTTCAACACCGATGAGACGGTCGAGGCGAGCATGGGCGGGCGCAGCGTCATGGCGCATCTGGATAATCTCTCACTCCAGGGCTGCCGGCTGAGCGCCGAGGAATTGCCGCCGCTGCGCGTGGGCGATGCGGTGAGCGTGCGGATCGGCGATGTGGGTGAAGTGGCGGCGGAAATCCGGCTGCTGCATGAGCGGCATTGCCAACTGGCCTTCCGGCCGACGCCACCGCAGCGGGCGGCGCTGGTGCGGAAGCTGTTCTCCGGTGCCTACCGGCAATCGGTCAGTGCGCTGAAGCCGAGCCAGTTTTTCGGGATTTTGTGGCGGCGGGCCTTTGGGTGAGGCGCAAAGCCTTGAAAAACCTGGTGCCGACTAGGGGAGATGGCTATCCGGCCTGAACATAAAGTAAAATCGAAGCGCCAGTCTGACCTTGTGCCGCTATCGCGTACGCATGCCGTGTTCTCGCGCAAGCTCTCCGGTCTTGATATTTCTCATTTCAAGGAATGATATTGCTTTGGCTTCCGCGTCCCCTCCTACCCCTAAGCAGAGACTCTCGCCTTGGCCAACGGATCGACATTGCGCTCCCTGTTCAGTGCGTCGACGCCGTGGTGGATGCTGCGGTCGAGAGCGTCGGCGTCGGTGAAGGTCTGGTGAGCGAGATGATGCGCCTTGAGGTCATG
>CAMTUX010000047.1:0-16253 GCA_947084995.1 uncultured Roseococcus sp. | reverse complement strand
GAAATCCGCCGCATAGCAACGCGGCTCGCCAGACGACGCATCCAACCCGCGCACCTCATCGCGTGGTCACTCTGGAGACGCGCCCACCAAGCCGCCGCTCAAGCAGCTCATTATCGGAAATCGCAACTGTAGTGCTAGAGCATCATCCGATCAAACGGAATCGTTTGATCGGATGATGCTCTAGGCAAGAAGCTGGATCGCCAGCCCGGCTAACACGGCAGCGTTCAGCAGGAACAGCAGCCCGCCCAGCGCCCGCCAGCGCGGCCCCACCGCCTGGCCGAAAAACCGCCCGAGCAGCGCCACCATCGCCAGGGCGGGGAAGGTGCCAAGCACGAAGACCAGCATGGCAAGCCCCCCGGCCAGCGCGCTGCCTGAACCAGCGGCCGCCGCCAGCGCCGCATAGAGCAGCCCGCAGGGCAGCGCCGAGAGCAAGAGCCCAAGCCTCACCCCGCGCCACCCCGTCGGCGCCGCCAGCAGCCCGCCGAGCTGCGATTCAAGCACGCGCGGCAGGCGCGGCGCCGGCAGGCGGGGCAGCAGGGCCGAGAGGCGGGAGGAGGCCTGCGCCAGCATCAGCAGGCTCGCCAGCAGCAACAGGAATGCGGCCAGCCCGCGCAGCCCTGCGGCCTGCGTCAGCAGCGCGCCCGCGCCGCCGGCCACCGCGCCCAGCGCGCCATAACCCAGCCCGCGCCCCAGGTGATAGGGCAGCAGCGCCGCGCCCCCGAGCCGCCGCAGCATGCCGCCGCCCAGGCTGGCATCCGCCTTCGCCGCCGCCTGGGCCAGCACGAAGGGCCCGCACATCACCGAACAATGCGAGAGCCCGCCCGCCAGCCCGGCGAGGAACAGCGCAGCCAGCAAAGCGGGCAGTCCGGCCGGCCCGAGGGCGGCGAGGTCATGGAGGCAATTGGCAAGCATGCGCCGCTTCTAACTTATCCTGGCGCGAATCGCCTTGCGCCGTCGCAAGGCAAGGCCGCTCTCTCCCGCGGGAAGGGCGCATGCCGCCTATCGTGCGGCGGGCGGGGCTCTGCTACAGCCACGACATGCTTGCTTTGACCATGGGGGAGCCCGCCGGCATCGGCGCCGAAATCGCCGTGAAGGCGTGGCATGCGCTGCGTGCCACCGGCCCGGCCTTCCTGCTGCTCGACGATGCGGAGCGCCTCATCGGCGCGCCCATCCAGCGCATCGCCCACCCGTCCGAGGCGCGCTTCGCCGAGGCGCTGCCGGTGCTGCACCGCCCCCTGCCCGCAATCGCCACCCCCGGCCGCCCCAGTGTGGCGACCGCGTCCGCCGTGATCGCCTCGATCCGCGAGGCGGTGGCGCTGGCGCTCAACGGCGCGGTGGATGGTGTGGTGACCAACCCGATCCAGAAATCCGTGCTCACCGCCGCCGGATTCGCGCATCCCGGCCACACCGAATTCCTGGGCGAATTGGCCGGCACGGGCATGCCGCCCGTGATGATGCTGGCCTGCCCGCAACTGCGCGTCGTGCCTGTCACGGTGCATGAGCCCCTGGCACGGGCCATTGCGCGGCTGACGCCGGAATTGATCGTCGAGCATGCCCGCATCACCCATGCGGCGCTGATCCGGGATTTCGGTCTGGCCGCGCCGCGGCTGGCCATCGCCGGGTTGAACCCGCATGCGGGTGAGGCCGGCACCCTCGGCCATGAGGACCAGGCGATCGTGGCGCCAGCCGTGGCCGCGCTCCAGGCACTCGGCATCGCCGCCACCGGCCCCTGGCCGCCCGACACCATGTTCACCGCCCATGCACGGCCAAGCTATGATGCCGCCATCTGCCTGTATCATGATCAGGCGCTGATCCCGATCAAGACGCTGGACATGGCCGGCGGCGTGAATGTGACGCTGGGCCTGTCCATCATTCGCACCAGCCCGGATCACGGCACCGCGCTGGATATCGCAGGCCAGGGCATCGCCAGCGCCGAAAGCCTGATCGCGGCCATTCGCCTGGCCGCCCAACTCGCCGAACATCGAAGGAATCGCGTCTGATGCGCCTCTCCGTCAACGTGGATCATGTGGCGACGCTGCGAAATGCGCGCGGCGGCAGCTTCCCCTGCCCGGTGGAAGCCGCGCGCCTGGCCATGGCATCCGGCGCCGATGGCGTGACGATGCATCTGCGCGAGGATCGCCGCCACATCCGCGACCACGACCTGGAGCGGGTGGCGAGGGAGGTGCAGACCCGGCTGAACTTCGAAATGGCCGCGACCGAGGAGATGGTCGCCCTGGCCGAACGCCTGCGCCCGCCGGCCGTCTGCATCGTGCCCGAGAAGCGCGCCGAGCTCACCACCGAGGGCGGCCTCGATGTGCTGCGCGCCGGGCCCTTCCTGGCCGAGGCGATCCGGCGTTTGGCCGGGCTTGGCATCGAGGTTTCGCTTTTTGTGGAACCCGATGCAACGCAAATTGCAAGAACCGCCGAGTTGGGTGCCCAGGCCATCGAACTCCATACCGGCACCTATGCCGATGCGGAGAGCCAAGCCCGCCCGGCCCTGGCGGCGCGCCTGGCCGAGGCGGCGCGCTACGCGAAAACCCTTGATCTTCAATGTCATGCCGGCCACGGCCTGAGCTACGAGACCATCACCCCCATCGCCGCCATCGCCGAAATCAGCGAGGTTTCGATCGGCCATTTCCTGATTTCGACCTCGGTCTTCGAGGGACTGCCCACCGCCATCGCGCGGATGAAAGGGCTGATCGCGGCCGCAAGGGGCTGAGATTCCGCTGGCACGGCATGTGCACAGCCACCTGCAAGGTGAAGGACACGACCCGAACCAGACAGGAGCTGTATGATGACGACCCAGGAATACACCCCGACGCGCCGGCCACGCTTCGAAGATGAGCGCCCATCCGCCCTGGCCTGGAGCATCATCCGATCAAACGGAATCGTTTGATCGGATAAAGATGCTCGTAATTCAATGATTTAGAGCTTTTCCGTGAGCCCTTCCGAACGGAAAATGCTCTAGACCATGATGCGTTCGCTTGCGCTCACTTTCATGGTCTCGCCACTGCTGAGAGCGGGCTTCAACGTTTTCGGCGATTCCGCCTCAACGCATCCCGCTCTATTGGGGCACCGGGCTGGCCTGCCTGAGCTTTCTTCTCTTTATCTTCTGGCTGGCCGGTATGAAGTTCTGATCACCCACCCCCGGGCGGCTCATCCCGGAGGCTCCCCGCCCATGGGAAAATGCCCTCCCCGTTGGGGGGGGCCTCAGGCGGCAGCCACCGGCCGCGCGCCGAGGATATGGGCGATGGCATAGGTCAGGTCCGGCCGGTTCAGCGTATAGAAGTGGAATTCATCCACGCCATTGGCCTGCAGGATCCGCACCTGCTCGGCGGCCACCGTTGTCGCCACCATGCGCCGCGTGCCTTCATCCTCCTCCAGCCCCTCGAAAAGCTTTTCCAGCCACGCCGGCACCGAGGCGCCGCACATGGCCGAGAAGCGCTTCACGCTGGCGAAGTTGGAAACCGGCATGATGCCGGGGACGATGGGCAGGGTAATGCCCGCCGCGTGGCAGCGGTCCAGGAAGCGCAGATACACGTCTGTATCGAAGAAATACTGCGTGATGGCGCGGTTGGCGCCCGCATCCATCTTGCGCTTGAAGAAATCGAGGTCGGCATCGGCCGAGAGCGCCGCCGGATGCGTCTCGGGATAGGCGCCCACGCTGATGTCGAAATCCGCGATTCGGCGCAGGCCGCGCACCAGATCCTCGGCCTGGGCGTAACCGCCGGGATGGGGGGTGTATTCGCTGGCGCCGGCCGGCGGATCGCCGCGCAGGGCCACGATATGACGCACCCCGGCCGCCCAGTATTCCCGCGCGACCTCGTCCACTTCCTCCCGCGTGGCACCCACGCAGGTCAGGTGGGCGGCCGGCGTCAGGCTGGTATCCCGAACCAGGCGGGCCACCGTGTCATGCGTGCGGGCGCGGGTGGAGCCGCCGGCGCCATAGGTGACCGAAACGAAGCGGGGCGCCAGCGGTTCCAGCCGGCGGATGCAGGCCCAGAGATCCGCCTCAAGCTTCTCATTCTTCGGCGGAAAGAACTCGAAGGAGAGTTTGGGCGCGGGCATGCTGCTGGGTGAAGGCAGGCTGCCGACACGAGGTCCGGTCAGCCAGCGTTCGAGGGTGTTGTGCGGGGCGGTGTCCATGGAGCAGGGGTTTGGCGTCGGGTTCGGGTTTTCGCAAGGGTCTTGCCACGCTCATGGAGACTTTTCGTGACATGGCAGCAACTTGCTCCAAGGGGGCAGGTTGTGCTTGTTAGGCTCGGAATTGCGGCGGATTTTCGCCCTCGTCGAGAAAGGCCCGGTTCAACCCATGCGCTTCGGCCCTCTCCTGGCTACGGCCCTGATCGTGATCGGGCTGGCTGGCTGCGCCACGCGCCCGCCCGCCTCCGATCCGGAGGCGGTGGCCGAGTACGAGGCCAATAATGACCCGCTGGAGCCCCTGAATCGCGGCCTGTTTGAGGTGAACAACGCCATTGATACGGTGCTGCTCCGCCCCGCCGCCGTGGTCTATCGCGCCGCCGTCCCGCCGCCGGTGCGCGAGGGCGTCCGCAATGCGCTCGGCAATCTGCGCGCGCCCACCATCCTGATGAACGACATCCTCCAGGGAGAGATGGACCGTGCCGGCCGCACCGCCGCCCGTTTCCTGATCAATTCCACCCTTGGCATTGGCGGCCTCGTGGATGTCGCGGCATGGCAATTCGGCATTCGTGGCCATGGCGAGGATTTCGGCCAGACCCTGGCGAGTTGGGGCGTGGGCGAAGGCCCGTATCTGTTCCTGCCAGTCCTTGGCCCATCCAACCCACGGGATCTGCTGGGCGCCGGCGTGGATGTCGTGGCCAGCCCCTGGTTCTGGTTCGGCCAGGGCGAGGTCGTGGAAATCCTGCGCTGGGTCCGCAGCGGCATGACCGTGCTCGATACGCGCGAAAGCGTGCTGGATACGCTGGACACGCTCTATGCTACCTCGCTCGATCCCTATTCGACGCTCCGCAGCGCCTATCGCCAACGGCGCGAGGCCGAGATCCGCAACACCGGCCGGACGGCGCCCGAAGCGGCGGGCGGTACCGGCTTCGGCGTGGGCGTCGGCGTGACCGTGCTGCCCGGCGCAACCATTCCCCCCCGTTGAGTGATATCAGGATGAAGATGGCTTCGATCGGTCGCCGTACCGCAATGCTGGCGGGCCTTGGCCTCGCCCTTCCCCAGCCGGCCCTGGCCCAGATGGACGCAACACGGGCGATGAATTTCATCCAGACCACGGGCAATGCCCTGGTCGAGGCGTTGAACAGCACCACCCTCAATGCCGCGCAGCGGCGTGAGCGCGTGGCAAATATTCTCCGCCAGGCGGTGGACATCGAGGGCACGGGCCGCTTCATCCTGGGCCGGTGGTGGCGCGTGGCGAGCCCCGCCGAGCAGCAGGAATATCTGCGTCTCTTTGAGGAAACGCTGATCCGCAACCTCGCCGCCCGGCTGGGCGAGTATCAGGGCGTGCGCTTCTCGCTTGGCCGCAGCCAGCAGCGCACCGAGGAGGACGTCCTGGTGACGACCGTGGTGGAGCGCGCGGGCACGCCGCCCATCAACCTCGATTGGCGCGTGGCCGATGTGAATGGCCAGCCCCGCGTGGTGGATCTGGTGGCCGAGGGCACCTCGCTCCGCCTCACCCAGCGCAGCGAATACAGCGCCGTGGTGCAGCGCGGCGGCAACCAGGTCTCCGCCCTGTTGACCGCGATGCGCGGGCAATTGCAACAGATGCAGGCGCGGGAGTAGAGCCTGATCGCCTTTGGTGGCTTCACCAAAGGCGTGAATCAGCCTCGTGGCAAAGAGCCTGATCGCCTTTGGTGGCTTCACCAAAGGCGTGAATCAGCCTCGTGGCAAAGAGCCTGATCGCCTTTGGTGGTTTCACCGGAGGCGATGCTCAGGCGAGGCGCAACTCTCCCGGCAAGTCCGCGCCGTCCCGCAATCTCGCCAGGAAGGCCACGGCCTCGGCGCTGCCGAGCACCGGCCCGGCCAATTCGAGAAACTTCTCGTCCAGTTCCACATCGGAAAGCGGCGCGTCAGGGTCGCCCTTGCGTGTCGGCTGGTGGCGGTACAACTCCCGCCCGTCGCGCAGCCTGATCGTCACCTTGGCGCTGCGCGCGCCGGGGAAAGCCGCCTCGCATTCCGGGTCGAGGCTGATGGTGATGCGCGGCATGATGGCACGGATGGCGGGCTCGCTCAGGCGCTCCGGCGCGAAGGCATCGAGTCGCACTCCGCCGTAAAGCATGATGCTGGCGATGGTGAATTGCGCCGAGAACCTGGCCTCCTGCTCCGTCGTGATCGCCGGGCGGTCACACACGTTCTTCGTCGCGGCATAGCCGCCAACATGCAGGGCCGCCACGTCATCGGCAGCGAAGCCGTGCTCGCGCTGCAAATCCCGCGTGGCGTCCAGCGCGGCGAAGATATGGCCGCAGCAGCCGTGATTCTTGACCGTCATCTGCGTGATCGTCAGCGGCTTGCCAATGGCGGTGATCGCCTTCTCCCACTTGCCGGTATCCTCGCTCGTCGCCGCCGCGAAGCCGGCCGGGCCATGCAGCACGTCCAGCGCACCGGTCATCCCCTGCCGCGCGGCCATCGCGGCCAGCGCGCCGGCTTCGGCCGCGTGGCCGGGATGTAGCGGCTTGCTCATGCCATCGCCCCGGAAGGCCTGCTGCAAGCCGCCCGCCATGGTGGCGGCGGTGGCGATGGCATGGGCCGTCTGCGTCGCGTCGCAATCCAGCAACACGGCGACGGCCGCCGCCGCGCCGAAGGTGCCGACCGTTCCGGTGGTGTGCCAGAAATCATAATGGCTGGGCTGCACCGCCTGGGCGATGCGGCAGGAGACCTCGTACCCGGCCGTCATCGCGCGCAGCAGCGCGGCCATGTCATGCCCGCCCGCCTGGGCAGCGGCCAAGGCTGCCGCCACCGTCGGGCAACCGGGGTGATAGACGCCCCAACGCCAGATATCGTCAAACTCCACGATATGACTCGCCGTGCCATTGATCAGCGCCGCATGCCGGAGGCCGGTGCGGGCGCCATCCACATAGGAGACGGCGCGGCCTGCTCCGCGCTCACCCGCCAGGGCGCGCGCCATCAGCGTGGCCGGCGCCAGGCGGCAGCCGGGCAGGAGCGAGGCGAACCAGTCAATCAGCGCCCGGCGGGCCGCGTGCTCCACCTCGGCCGGGAGCGGCGCGCCGCGCCAGCCGGCCGCGTGGTCAGCCAGGCTCAGGAGGGGGTTCAACGGTTGCTCCGCAGGACTTCCTTGTTGATCACCATGTCCACATCCACCTCACCCTTGAAGTGGCGGATGATGGAATCCGCGCAGGAGAGGCCCATGCGGCGCATGCCCTGCACGGTGGCGGCGGCCGTGTGCGGCGTCATCACCACATTGGGCGCATCAAGCAGCGGGTTGTCCTTCGCCAGCGGCTCATCCCAGAACACGTCCAGCCCCGCTGCCGCGATATGGCCGGTGCGAAGGGCGGCGGCCAGCGCCGCCTCCTGCACCAGCGTGCCGCGGGCGGTGTTCACCAGGCGCGCGCCGGGCTTCATCGAGGCCAGGAATTCCGCATTCACCATGCCGCGATTCTCGGCGTTGGAGGGGCAATGCATCGTCACCCAATCGGCCTGGGCCAGCCCTTCCGCCACGGTCTTGGCGTAGCGGAAGCCCGCGCCCTTCACGGTGTTCATGGCCACATGGGGGTCATGCACCACCACATCCATCCCGAAGGCAGCGGCCAGCCGCGCGACGCGCCCGCCGATGCGGCCAAAACCCACCACCAGCAGCGTCATCCCCGAAAGGTCCCAGGTGACGGGCGCCTCCAGGCTGCTCCATTTGAAGGCGCGGGTGTTCGCGTCATAGGTCTGCACCTGGCGCGCGATGGTGAGGATCAGCATCATCGCGTGTTCGGCCACGCTCAGCGCATTGGCATCCGCCGTGACGGTCAGCGGAATGCCGCGCCTGGTGAGTTCTGGCACATCCACCTGATCATAGCCCACGCCATGCCGCGCCACGATGGCGAGCTTGGGCGAGAAGCCGAGGAAATCCGCGTTGATCGGCGTGGCGCGAACGATGATCGCCTCGGCCCGCTCCATCGCGCGCACGAGATTCTCGCGGCTGGTATCGTGCACCGTCTCGACGGTGAAGCCGGGCTCGGCCTTCAGCGCCGCCTCGGCATCGGGGTGGAGGGAGCGGAGGAGGACGACATGCGGCATTGCTGGTTCCTTTGAAGGTCAGGGGATCTGCCCCTGAAACCCCGGCAGGAAACTCTGTTTCCTGCACCTTCGACGAATGGTGGCGTGAGGGGCAAAGCCCTCTCGCAATCAAGCCAAGTGCGCGGCGGGCCCCATCAGATGCTCACGCATCCGTGCCTGAAGAATGGCGCCTTCGCGCGGCGGCAGCACCAGCGGCTTGCTGGCCGGGTCGATCTTCACCACGGCGAAGAACGGCCCCTCATTGGCATGGATCGCGGCCTTGAGCGCTGGCACATCGCCCGCCTCGGTCACGAACATGGTGTTCCTGATGCCGGCACCCCGCGCCATCATGACAAGGTCCGTGCCGTGGCGCGTTGCCGTCTCCTGCATACCGGTCTCGCCGTAATGCTCATTGTCCTGCACGACGATGGAGAGGTTGCGCGGCGCCTGGTGCGCGACGGTGGCAAGGCTGCCAATGCCCATCAGCATCTCGCCATCGCCCGTGAGCACCAGCACCTGCCGCTCGGGCTGGGCGAGCGCCAGGCCAAGGCCGATCATCGCCGCCCCGCCCATGCCACCCCAGAGCGGGAAGTTCTGCGGCCCGTCTCCCACCGCCGTGATGTCCCAGGCCGGCGCGCCAAGGCCCGCCACCACCAGCATCCCGCCGCGATCCTCCAGCAGGATGCGCGCCAGATCGCGCCGGTCGATTTTTCCGGATGCGCCCAAAGTCACCATGGCGATCAATCCTTCCCGAAGGTCTTGGCGCCGAGCAGGCGCTGGCCGAGCAGCGTGGCCGTCGGCCGGAACGTGTTGTAGGCGAGCTTGAGCGTGGCCTCGACAGTGGCGGCCACGTCCTCAGCCGCATCGGCGCGGTGGACGATGGTGCCCATGGCCTCCAGCACGGCCTGCGTCGCCTGCCCCATCGGGATCTGCGCCGGATTGAACTCGCCATAATCGCCGCGCATCGTGATGATCATCGGCATGGGCGTGCGATGGATGCCCGAGAGCGAAAGCATGTTGATGCAATTGCCCACGCCGGAGGATTGCATGAGCAGCACCGAGCGGTCCCCCCCCAGCCAGGCGCCCTGCATGAGGGCGATGCCCTCCTCCTCGGTGGTGAGGGTGACGACGCGCAAAGTGTTGTCAGCGAGGCAGCGCTTGATGAGGCGCGAATGACCGGCATCGGGCACCAGGGCCACTTGCCGGACATTATATTGCTTCAGCAGGTCATAAATCTGGTCAGGCCAAGCTTCCGCCGCATCGGGGCGGGCTTCCAGGGCAGCACGATCCATTGTCTTCCTCCGTTGTCGCAACTTTCCGCCGCAAGGCCGCGTCTGGCAACCCATGAGGCCTTGATTTCCGACATCGCGGCGTGATTGAGAGGGGCATGTCCTTCCGGCACGCCATCGGCGGCACCACCCACGTCTTCGACGATCTCCGTACGCTCCTGGCGCGCGCCACGCCCTTCCGCTCGGGCGATGCGCTGGCCGGCGTGGCCGCCACCAGCGTCGCCGAGCGCGTGGCAGCGCAGCGCGCCTTGGCCGATGTGCCGCTGCGACATTTCCTGAACGAGGCGGTCATCCCTTACGAGGCAGATGACGTGACGCGGCTGATCCTGGACAGCCACGATGCCACGGCCTTCGGCCCCATCGCGCATCTGACGGTGGGCGGCCTGCGCGACTGGCTGCTGGCCGCCGAGCCGGAGGCGCTGCCGCCCATCCGCCGTGGCCTGACGCCCGAGATGGTGGCAGCCGTCGCCAAGATCATGCGCATCAGCGACCTCATCGCGGTGGCGCAAAAATGCCGGGTGGTGACGCGCTTCCGCAACACGATTGGGCTTCCAGGGACGCTTTCCATCCGCCTGCAACCCAACCACCCGACGGATGATCTGCGCGGCGTGGCCGCCAGCACGCTGGACGGGCTGCTGCTGGGTGCGGGCGATGCCGTGATCGGCGTGAACCCCGCCACCGACAATATCGAGCAGGTGCTGGGCCTGCTCACCATGCTGGACGAGCTGCGAAGCCGCTTGGATATTCCCGCGCAAAGCTGCGTCCTCTGCCATGTGACGACGGCGCTGCTGGCGATGGAGCGCGGGGCGCCGGTGGACCTCGTCTTCCAGTCCATCGGCGGCACGCAGGGCGTGAATGAAAGCTTCGGCGTGACGCTCGGCCTGCTGCGCGAGGCGGAGGATGCGGCGTTGTCGCTGAAACGCGGCACGCTTGGCCAGGATGTGATGTATTTCGAAACCGGCCAGGGCAGCGCCCTCAGCGCCGAGGCGCATCACGGCGTGGACCAGCAGACCATCGAGGCGAGGGCCTATGGCGTGGCGCGGGCCTATGCGCCGCTGCTGGTGAATTCCGTGGTGGGTTTCATCGGCCCGGAATACCTGTTCGACGGCAAGCAGATCATCCGCGCCGGGCTGGAGGATCACTTCTGCGGCAAGCTGCTCGGCCTGCCGATGGGGGTAGATATCTGCTACACCAACCACACCGAGGCCGACCAGGATGACATGGACACGCTGCTCACCAGCCTGGCCGTCGCCGGCGTCACCTACATCATGGGCGTGCCTGGCGCGGATGACGTGATGCTGGCCTATCAATCCACCTCCTTCCATGACGGGCTTTATGCCCGCGCCGCCCTGGGCAAGACGCCCGCGCCGGAATTCGCGGCCTGGCTGGAGCGGATGGGCATCGGGCGCGGGGAGGCCATACCGGCCAGCATGTCCCCTGCGCTGATCGGCTTCGCATGAGCATCACCCGCTGGTCCGATTTGCGACGCTTCACCCAGGCGCGTGTCGGCCTGGGCCGGGCGGGCAATGCCATCCCCACCGCAGCGCATCTCGATTTCCAGGAAGCGCATGCTGCGGCGCGGGACGCCGTCTGGTCCGCGCTGGATGTGGAGGCGTTGCGCGCTGAACTCGGCCCCGTGCCCCTGCTGCACAGCGAGGCCGAGAACCGCAAGACCTACCTGCTGCGCCCCGATCTCGGCCGCCGCCTGCGCGCGGCCGATCGCGAGAGCCTGCCACGCACCGGCGGCACGGTGATCGTCATTGCGGACGGCCTTTGCGCTTCCGGCGTGCAGGCGAAATCGGCGGCCATGGTGCGGGCGCTCTGGGCCGAATGGCCCGTCATGCCGGAGGCGCGTTGGCCAGTCGTGCCGGAGGCGCGTTGGCCAGTCGTGATCGTGCGCCAGGCGCGCGTGGCGATTGGCGATGACATTGGCGAGGCGATGGGCGCGGAGGCCGTGGTGGTGCTGATCGGCGAGCGGCCTGGCCTTTCGGCGCAGGACAGCATGGGCATCTACCTCACCTGGCAGCCCCGGCGCGGCCGCACGGATGCAGAGCGCAACTGCATCAGCAACATCCGCCCCGGCGGCATCAGCCCCGAAGATGCGGCGGCGAAGGTGCATTGGCTGCTGCGTGGGGCGCGCGCGCTGGGCGCCACCGGCGTCGCGCTCAAGGATGACATGACGAGCATGCCGCTTCTGGGTTAAGCAGACGCTGCCGGATTGACCAGCGCCTGGCGGGCTGATTCGTTGGCGGCGTCGCTTCGCGGATGCAAGACATGGCAGGCAAATCGCCGCTCTCGGCTGACGAGGAACAACGAACCGCGCTGGCGATGCTGGCCCTGGCCGCAGGCGGGCCGATGACCGTGGTGATAGGCCTGGTGCCGATCTCGGAGACGCTGGGCTCCGGCCGTTCCCTGCCATCGCTCGCCACCTCGCTCGCCTGTCCGACGACGGGCGTGGGCGGTGTGCCATGCGGGGTGCTGGCCGGGCGGTTCGGCCAGAGGGCGATGGCGATCCTCGGCGGCGTCGCGATTTTCCCGGCCCTCGCCATCGCCTCCCTGACCGAGAAGCGGTCGCTGCGGCTGGGCATTGGCGTGGGGGTTGGGTTGCTCGGCAATGGGGCGCTGCTTCCGCCCATGCCCGCCCATGTCTCGCTCCGATTCGACCGGCGGCGGAGGACGGCGCTGGCGCTCGTCTCCTCCGGGCAATACGTCACGGGCTTCGTCTGGCCGGGCGTCTTGGGGTGCAGCATCGCGGCCTTTGGCTGGCAGCGCACCATGCTGGTCTATGGCGTCCTCGCATCGGCCTTGATCGTGGTCTTGGCCGCGCTGCTGCTGACCCGGATGCGGCGGGCGGCGGGTGCGGTGGCATGACGGTGCCGGCAACGCTGAAGCATCCCGCGCGCTTCGTGCCGCTTGCCTTCCTGGCCGTCATCGCGCTGGGCACGGCGCTGCTCATGCTTCCCTTCGCGCGGGCCGGGGATGGCGGGGCGCCCTTCATCACGGCCCTGTTCACAGCGACCTCAGCGCTCTGCGTCACCGGCCTGGTCGTGCAGGACACCGCGACCTACTGGTCCGCCTTCGGTCATGGCGTGATCCTGATCCTGATCCAGATCGGCGGCTTCGGCATCATGACCGGCGCCACGCTGCTCAGCATGCTGGTGACGCGGCGGCTGCGCCTCAGCACCCGGTTGACGGCCCAGGCGGAAACCCGCGGCCTGGCCCTGGGCGACGTCACCGCGGTGCTGCGGCTGGTGGCGGTGGTGGCGTTGATCACCCAGGCGGCGCTGGCGGTGGCGCTCGCGCTGAGGCTGCGCCACGGCCATGGCGAGCCTTGGGAGGATGCGCTGTGGAATGGCATGTTCCATGCCATCTCGGCCTTCAACAATGCCGGCTTCTCGACCTATTCCGAGGGGATGGCGCGCTTCGCGTTGGACCCCTTCATCCTGCTGCCGGTCATGCTGGGCGTCGTGCTGGGCGGCATCGGGATGCCGGTGCTGCATGACCTGCGCCGCGCCCCGCGTCAGCCGGCGCGCTGGTCGTTGCACACCAAGCTCACCCTGCTGGGCTCGGCGCTGCTGCTGCCGGCCGGGCTGCTGGCAACGCTGCTCTACGAATGGAACAACCCCGCGACTTTGGGCGCGCTGGAGCCCGCCTGGCGCGTGCTGCATGCGGGTTTTCACTCGGTCATGATGCGCTCGGGCGGGTTCAATGCGCTGGATCTGGGGCAGATGCGCGACCAGACGCTGGGCGTGACATCCGCCCTCATGCTGATCGGCGGCGGCAGCGCGGGCACGGCGGGCGGCATCAAGGTCGGCACTTTCGTCATCCTGCTGCTCATCATCGTGGCTGAAGTGCGCGGCGAGCCGGACAGCGTGGCCTTTGGGCGCCGCGTCTCGCCGGAGGTGCAGCGCCAGGCGGTGACCATCGTGCTGCTCGCGGTGGGAATGGTGGGCCTGGGGACGCTGCTGCTGCTGAGCCTGACCCGGCTGGAGTTGCGCGATGCGCTGTTCGAGGTCATCTCCGCCTTCGCGACCGTGGGCCTCTCCACCGGGGTGACGGCGCAATTGCCGCCTGCCGGCCAGGGGCTGCTTGCCGTGTTGATGTTCGTGGGGCGTGTCGGCACGATCACTGTCGCGACGGCGCTGGCGCTGCGAGGCCGCCGCAACCCCTACCGCTATCCAGAGGAGCGCCCGATCGTTGGCTGAAGACCATTCCGACAACAATGTCGTCGTCATCGGCCTGGGGCGCTTCGGCGGCGCCGTGGCGCAATCCCTGGTGCGCCTGGGCCATGACGTGCTGGCGATCGACCAGAATGAGGAACTGGTGCAATCCTGGTCCGAGCGGCTGACGCATGTCGTCCAGGCCGACACCACCGATAGCGAGACGCTGCGCCGCCTGGGCGTGCAGGATTTCAGCCGCGCCGTGGTGGGCATCGGCACCGACCTGGAGGCCAGCGTGCTGACCGTGCTGGCCCTGGCCGAGCTTGGCGTGAAGGACATCTGGGCCAAGGCGCTCGGCCCCAAGCATGGCCGCATCCTGGAGCGCACGGGCGCGCATCACGTCGTCTATCCCGAGGCCGCGATGGGCGAGCGGGTGGCGCATCTGGTCACGGGCCGGATGATGGATTTCATCGAGTTCGATGACGGCTTCGCCATCGTCAAGACGCGCGCCCCGCGCGAGGCGGTGGGCCGCTCGCTGGGGGAGTGCCAGTTGCGCTCGAAATACGGCATCACCGTCGTCGGCGTGAAAAGCCCGCGGATGGATTTCACCTATGCCCAGGCGGACACGACCATTGCGCGGGATGACCTGCTGATCGTCTGCGGCCCCACCAGGCTGGTCGAGGCCTTCGCCGCGCTGACCTGAGGGCGCGCATCTTCCAGCACGCGGAATCGCGGGGCAGGATGCGGCAAAGCCTTTTGGGAGAGATGGCCATGGATGCCCCGGTGATCCGCCTGCATGAGGAAGATGGCGTGGTGATCGCCCGCCGCGCATTGCCGGTGGGCACGCCCGTGGCACCCAATGTGGTCGCGCGGGCGCGAATCCCGGCGGGGCACAAGGTGGCGGTGCGCGGGCATGCGCCGGGCGAGGAAATCCGCCGCTATGGGCAGATCATCGGCTTCGCCACCACGCCCATCGCACCCGGCGAATGGGTGCACACGCAGAATTGCGCCATGGGCGACTTCGCCCGCGATTATGCCTGGGGGGTGGATGCGAGGCCGACGCAGCCCATCGCCCTGCCGGAGCATTTCCAGGGGATTGTGCGCGCGGATGGCAAGGTGGCGACGCGGAACTATATCGGCATCATCACCTCGGTGAATTGCTCGGCCCATGTGGCGGAGCTGATCGCGCGCAGCTTCACGCGCAACCCCTTCACCGAGGGGCCGGACCCACTGGCGGAATTCGGCGCGGTGGATGGCGTGGTGGCGCTGACCCACAAGACCGGCTGCGGCATGACGGAGGGCGAGCCGCTGCGCGTGCTGCGCCGCGTGCTGGCCGGCTTCGCGCGGCATCCGAATTTTTCCCACGTCATCGCCATCGGCCTGGGCTGCGAGGTGAACCAACTGGGCGGGCTGCTGGAGGAACAGCGCCTGGCCGGGCGGCTGCGGACACTGAACATCCAGGAGAGCGGCGGCACGCGGCGCACGGTGGAGGCCGGGATCGGCTTCGTGAAGGAAGTACTGGCCGAGGCCAATGCCGCCACCCGCGTGCCGGTGCCGGCGAGCGAGCTGAAGGTGGCGCTGCAATGCGGCGGCTCGGACGGGTATTCGGGCATCACGGCCAATCCGGCGCTGGGCGCGGCGAGTGACCTGGTGGTGCGGCATGGGGGGACGGTGATCCTCTCCGAATCGCCCGAGACCTATGGGGCGGAACATTTGCTGACGCGCCGCGCCGTCTCGCCCCAGGTGGGCCAGAAGCTGGTGGATGTGATGAAGTGGTGGGAAGAATACACGGCGCGCGAGGGGGCGGAGATGAACGCCAACCCCTCACCCGGGAACAAGGCGGGGGGGCTGACGACCATCCTGGAAAAATCTCTCGGCGCCATGGCCTAGGCGGGGACGACCAATCTGGTGGATGTGGTGCGCTATGCCGAGGAAGTGCGGGCGCGCGGCTTCGTGTTCATGGACACGCCCGGCTACGACCCGGTGGGGGCGACGGGGCAGGTGGCGGGCGGCGCGAATGTGATGTGCTTCACCACGGGCCGGGGCAGCGTGTTTGGCTGCAAGCCCGCGCCCTCGCTCAAGCTCGCGACCAATACGGCCATGTTTTCCCATATGGAGGAGGATATGGACATCAATTGCGGGACGGTGCTGGACGGGAGCGAGAGCGTTTTGGCGTGCGGCGAACGGATTTTCCGGCATATTCTGGCGACGGCCAGTGGCGCGCCCACCAAGAGCGAGGCGCTGGGGTTTGGCGATGCGGAGTTCGCGCCCTGGGTTTTGGGAGCGACGATGTAGGGGCGGGTGATAGGGGTCTTTTCTGACCGTGCTGAATCGCTGAATTTGGGGTTCCGGCGCGGCCTGGTTTTGTGATTCACCCTGCTGGCTGGGCGGGGGCCAGCGGTGATGGCACGACCGATTTCGAACGATCTTCGCCTGCGTGCTATGGCAGACGAATCTCTGTTAGCACTACAGTTGCGCTGACGCATGAACTCTGAATCGATGCGTGACCATGACTCGATTCGGAGGTTGTGGTGTTGGGTGCATCGATTGAGACGACGCTGGAGCTTTGGGCTGCGTCGCTGCGGGAGGTGAAGTCGCGGAT
>CAMTUX010000046.1:0-18573 GCA_947084995.1 uncultured Roseococcus sp. | reverse complement strand
GGAGCTTTTGCCGTGAGCCTTTTCGAACGGAAAAAGCTCTAGACCATGATGCGTTCGCTTGCGCTCACTTTCATGGTCTCGCCACTGCTGAGAGCGGGATTCAACGTTTTCGGCGATTCCGCCTCAACGCATCCCGCTCTATGATCCATCCGGCCCGCTGGATTGGCGCCTCGGCCGGGCTGACGCTTGCCGAGGCTGCGCCCACCTTCAGCGGAAGCGTGCGGACAGTTCGATGGCCCGCACTTCCCAGCGCAGGCGCATGGCATCGGTCAGCGCCAGGGTCAGCTTGGCCGAGCGGTCCGGGACATTGACGGAGGTCAGGGTCACCTCCCAAAGGCCGGCTTCCAGCATGCGGATCCGGCTCAGCATGTCGCGGGCAGGTTGCGGGCCGCCGGCCGCCAGGCGCTCATTCAACAAAAGCGCGAGGCCGGCGGGCGAGGAGAGGCGCTCGGCCATGTCCTGGGCCATGCCGGTGATGAAGTCGGGCATGGGTTGGCTGTCATTGCGCTGCGTCTCGGCGGCGAGCGCCGCATTCAGGGCGGGACGCAGCGTTGTCCAGTCAATGTAATGGGCCAGGGCGGCGGCATCGCCGCGCTGGATGGCCGCCGCCACCTGGACGGCGGAAGCGACGGGCGAGCCGGCATAGACCGCGATGACCGTGCAGGCGATCACCGCGAGGCCACGCTTGAAGCGCCCCAACCCGCGCGGTTTTTCCCGCTTGCGGGCCTGAGCTGCCCTCGGGCGCTCAGCCTCGTTGCGCCAAGGGTCGGCGGAAGCTTCCAGGAAGGAAGGCCGGGCCGGCAATGTGTTTGAGCGGCGCGCATGGAACATCTGCCGCAACCTGGTCGTGCCGGGATGGATGCCGGTGGCCCCCGCCACCATCGCCTCCGGATTGGCATTGCCGGAACGGGCGGCCTCGCGCTTGTCGAATTCCGCCCAGACCTCATCCCACGTATTGGTACATGTGTTGGTACTCATCATATCCCCCTTATTCCCCGAGGCGGGAATGAATGAAGCGCAAAACGGATTAAAATCTCCATTTTGAGAATCTATGGGGGAGTGGGTTTATTTCTGGTTAATCACGTTCCTAAACTGAGACTGTAGAGACGATCCAGGCCTCCAGCGCCGCAAAGCTCTGGCCGAGGGCCGTCTGAATCGCGCGCGCCTGAAGTGTCGCGCTGGCTCCGGGCGCCAGGGAAATTCGTTGCTCCAGAACCGTTTGGCTGCGCGGGCGCGGATCGCCGAGGCCTTCTGCCTGACTCAGCAGGAGCGCGCCCACCGAAATGCGCGCCCCGGCCGGATCAATCTCTGCCGCGAGCAGTTCTGTTTCTAAAATAAGAAAAGTCGTCAGACGCGATCCGGGCGCCGTTACGGCGGTGAAGCGGCCAGAGGCGACCAGCCATTGCCGCAACGCCAATTCCGCCAACTCGGCCGGTGGAGCCAGCCATTCCTCATAGGGCGCGACCTCCACGCGGCCATCCGCCCGGATCCGCCGCAGGCCGCGCTGCTCCAGCCCTGGTGCCGCGCGCATGCTCCGCAGCAGCAGCGCGTGCCGGGTCCGGCGGCCCGGCGCCCCCTCCCGCCGGGGATCCAGCGTGAAGCGTTGCGATTCAATGAAGGGCCGGTCCGGCAGGACGGAACACCCGGCCCCCAGCAGCGGCAGGCCCAGGAGAAGGCGACGTTTCATCGGGTGGCTCCGGCGGGGGCCGGGGGCGGCGCGCCCCACAAGGCCTGGGAGGGCGAGCGCCGCAGCGCCTCGGTGGTTTCGCGCAGATTGGCGGTGGCCGCCCGCAAGTCCCGCAGCAGCGGCGCGAGATCGGCCTGGACATCCGTCGTGGCGTTGCGCGCCGCGCGCAGGCTGGCTTCCAACTGGCCAATGGTGCCGGGCAGCCGCGCCGTGGCCCGCCGCAAATCCTGCGCGGCGCCCCCCATGGCCGAGACTGTCTCCCGCACCTCCGGCCCTTCCGCCAGGCCGCGTATGGCAGCCGAGGCGGCGCGCAGTTCAGCCACCGCGCCCGGCACATCGGAAGCGCTGGCTATGGCGCGCAACTCATGCATCAGCGTTGATGCGTCACGCAGCGCCACGGCCAGGTCACCTGAGTCGGATTGGCGGCGCAAATCCAGTATCAATTCGTTGATATTGGAAACCAACCCTGTAAAATCAATGCCTTGGACCTGCCGCAGAAGCATCTCCGCCGCGTTGGTCACCTGCGCCACGGTGGAGGGCACGGCCGGAATCCAGGAATAACGCGGCGTCCAGGGCACGGCTTGCACCGGGTAGCGCGAGGGATCCAGGAAATCCATCTCGATATAGGCAACACCGGTAATCCCCTGGCTCGCCAGCCGCGCCCGGAGCCCGGCGGCCACGGCATCGGCGGTCGAGGGCACATCCCCCACCCGGCCCAGATTCAGGGCGAAGCGCACCACGACCAGTTGGAACGCGGCGGCGAAGCGCTCGCCTTCAGGGTGGCGGTATTCGCCGGCGGCCAGGGCAATCTCGGTCACGCGTCCCACCGCCACGCCGCGATACCGCACGGGCGAGCCGACTTCGAGGCCCTGCACGCTCTCGCGGATATAGGTCTCGAACAGCGCGTCGCTGCTGCTCAGGCGGTTCTGCGTCAGGAACAGCACGAAGCCCACCAGCAGGCTCAACCCCACCACCACCATCAGCCCGACCGAGATCTGGATTTTCCGGATATTGGCCATCTACATCGCCTCCCGGCGGAAGAAGGCGCGCACTGTCGGGTGCTCGCTCTCGTCGCGCAGTTTCCTGGGATTGCCCTCGGCAATCATTCCCTGGGCATCCTTGTCGAGCATGATGCACCGATCCCCGATGGCCAGGATGGATGCCAGTTCGTGCGTCACCACGATGAAGGTGGTGCCTGTCTCCCGCGCCAGGGAGAGGATCAGCGCATCCAGCCCGGCCGAGGTGATGGGATCAAGCCCGGCGCCCGGCTCGTCCAGGAACAGGATTTCGGGGTCCAGCGCCAAGGCGCGCGCGATGCCGGCGCGCTTGAGCATGCCGCCCGAGATTTCCGCCGGCAGGCGCTCCGCCGCATCGCCCAGCCCCACCAGGCCGAGCTTGGCGCTGGCCATCAGGGCGCGCGCGGCCTCGGGCAGCCTGGTATGGGCCTCGATTGGCAGCTTGATGTTCTCGGCCAGGGTGAGGGAGCCGAGCAGCGCGCCCGATTGCCACATCACGCCGATGCGCCGCAGCAAGGCCCGCCGCGCCTCGCCCTCCAGCGCGTTCCAGTCGCCGCCCAGGACGCGGATTTCGCCCTTGCTGGGCGGCATCAGCCCGATCAACAGCTTGAGCAGGGTGGATTTGCCGCAGCCCGAACCGCCCAGGATGACAAACACCTCGCCCCGGCGGACCTCGAAGGTGACGTCCTTGAAGATGGTGCGCGGGCCGAAGCGCATGGCCACGCCCTGGGCGGTCACCACCGCCTCGGCCCCAGGGGATGGAATGGGCGGGTTCTCGATCATCACCAGCCCAGCCGGAAGAACAGGATGGCGAAGATGCCGTCCAGCACCACCAGGGCGACGATGCCGCCCACCACGGCCCCCGTCGCGGCATCGCCCACCGCGCGCGGCCCGCGCCCGGCCGAGAGCCCGGCCCGGCAGCCGACATAGCCGATCGCCAACCCGAAGATGGCGGCCTTGCCCAGGCCCCCCGCCAAATCCTGGACGGAGAGCCATTGCTCCAACTGGTTCAGCACCGCCACCGGCGGGAAGCCCAGCGTGGCCATCACGATCATCATGCCGATGATGCCCGTCACATTCATCACCATGGTCAGCGCCGGCATCACCAGGGTCGAGGCCAGGATGCGCGGCACCACCAGCCAGGCCACGGGGTCCAACCCCATGGTCTTCAACGCGTCCACCTCCTCATTCACCCGCATGGTGCCCAGTTCGGCCGCATAAGCCGAGCCGGTGCGGCCCGCCAGGATGATGGAAGCCAAAAGCGGCCCCAATTCGCGCGTGAGCGAGATGCCGACCAATTGCGGGATGAAGATTTCCGCGCCGAATTGCCGCATCGGCACCGAGGATTGGAAGGCCAGGATCACGCCGATCAGCGTCCCCAGCAGGATACAGAGCGGGAAGGCGCGCGTGCCCGCCTCATCCAGGTGGCGCAGGACTTCAGCCCAACGGATGCGCCAGGGGCGGGGCAGCAGGCGCAGGCTCGCCAGCACCGTCTCGCCCAGGAAGGCCATGCGGCCGCCAAGGGCGCGCAGCCGGTCCAGCGTCGCGGCACCGATATTGGTCAGCGGTTGGAAGGGCTTGGGCTTTGGCGGTGCGGGCGCGGCCGGGAGGGCGTTGCGGAAGCGCTCCAGCGCGCCGCGCGGCGCTGCCTCTCTGGGTTCGCGCCACTCCGCCTCACCCAGCCGGGCCAGGGAGACCAGCAGCGCGGCGCCGCCGGAATCGAGGCTGGCCACGCCCTCCGCATCAATGGTGAGCGGACCACCGGCCTTCGCCGCCCGGTGCGCTTCCTCCCAACGCGCCGCAGCGGTGGGCGTATCCAGCGCGCCGGCGAAGCGCAGGACCAGACGGCCGCCCTCGGTCTCGGCCTGGAAGGGAGAGCTTGGCATCTGCGCCGGACCATGCACGCCCACCATGGGAGGCTTCAAGGGAATTCCCCTGACCTTCAGCCCTGTCCGGGGAGCAGGGCGTGGAACAGCACCGCCGTCGCCGCCGCCACGTTCAGGCTCTCCACCAGGCCGGAGCCCGGAAGGGTCACGCGTTCGGCGCAGCAGGCAAGGATGTCGGGCGAGAGGCCGGTCTCCTCGGCGCCCATCACCAGCGCGATGGGCTTCTGCCGCGCGATGCGCGCCGGCGGCAGCCCGCCCGAGGCGACCGCGCCGACGATATGCCATTGCCCGGAGAACCGCCGCAGCGTGCTGCCCAGATCCTCGGCGCGATAGACGGCCAGATGCTCCAGCCCACCCTCCGAGGTGCGGAAGGCCGCGTCCGAGAGGTCCGCCTGGCGCGAATCCCCCGAGAGCAGCAGCGCCTTGGCGCCGAAGAACGCGGCGGCGCGGGCGATGGCGCCCAGATTATGCGGATTGCCGATGCCATCCAGCACCAGCAGCAGGGGGGCCGCGAAAAGCACCGGCGGCGGCGGCGTGGGGATGGGCAGCGCCCGGCGCGGATCGGCGATGGCGACGATGCCGCCATGATGCTCGGTACCGGCGATGCGGGCCAGCTCATCCTCCAGCACTTCCCGGTAGGCTTTCTTCTGCCGTGCCAGATAGCGGCATAGCGGCCCGGCCACCTGGCGGCGCTCGGCCAGATAATGCAGCCGCTGCACCGCCTCGGGCCGGCGGAGAAACAGCGCCCGCACCGCATTCACGCCGCAGATGCGCTGCGGTTCGGGCCGGCGGGGCGGGGGTGGCGGGAAGCTGGAGGGGCCGTAGCCGCCGCGAAACTCAGACATGGGCCATGCTCCGCAACTGCGCCAGGAGGGGGGCGGGGACCGCGATGCCCTCGGCCTCGGCCAGTGCGGCCAGGCCATCGCGCCGGGTGCCGGGCAGGCGCACGCTCTCATCGCCCAGCATGGCTGCCACCAGCGCTTCCATCCGGTCCAGGAAGGCATCGCTGCCGGCCAAGGCGCCGGGGTCCACCGCGAGGATGGCGTGCCCCAGGCGCGGCGGGTTGGAGGATGGCGCGAAGAAACTATCCGCCTCGAAGCCGAAGGCCGCGCCCCCCAGGGCCACGCACAGCACCTCCACCACCAGGGCGAGGGCCGCGCCCTTGGTGCCCCCCATGGCGAGCATCGCGCCATCCAGCGCGGCCTTGGGGTCGGTGGTGGGCTGGCCGGCCGCATCCAGCGCCCAGCCTTCGGGGATGGCCCGGCCTGCCTTGGCCGCCACCATGATTTTTCCGCGCGCGACTTGCGAAAGGGCGAGGTCCACGACCATCGGCGCCGCGTCCCGGCGCGGGAAGGCGGCGGCGACCGGGTTGGTGCCCAGCAGGGGCCGCTTGCCGCCCGGCACCGGCATCGCATAGGGCGAATTGGTGAAGGCCAGCGCTACCAGCCCCTGCCGCGCCAGGCGCCGCACCGGCAGCGCCATGGCGCCCGCATGATGGCTGTTGGTGATGGCGATGAAGCTGACGCCATGCCGTGCCGCCCGCCGCGCCGCCTCGGCCTCGGCTAGGCGCAGCGCGGGATAGGCGAGGCCGTTGCCGGCATCCACCAGGGCCGCGCCGCCGCGCTCGCGCGTCACGCATGGCAGCGCCGCGCCATCAGCCCGGCCTTCGCGCAGGAAGCCGGCATACATCGCCACGCGGGACAGGCCGTGCCCGTCTTGCCCCTCGGCCTCGGCGGCGACCAGCGCCTCGGCGGTCAGCGCCGCCATGTCCGGGTTGGCGCCGGCTGCGGTGAGCGCGGCGGTGGCGAGGTGGCGGGCATCGGCCAGGGAAAGGCGGGTTGTGTCGCTCATTGCGGGGTTGAAGCCCGGATCAGCCATGGGGGCAATGCGCGGCCCTCAGCGCCGCTCCAGCCGCATGGGCAGCCGCTCGGCGAGGCGCAGGGTCAGCCCGGCCTGCGGCACCGGCAATGGGCCGGGCGGCAGGCGCAGGCGAAACCCCTGCGCCAGTGTCGCCAGCAGCAGCATGGCCATGTTCACGGCTATCTCCTGCCCCACGCAATGCCGCGGGCCAAGGCCGAAGGGCAGATAGGCGAAGGGGGCGGGCGCCGGCGCGTCGGGCATGAAACGCGCGGGACGGAACTCATCGGGCGCCTCCCACAGGGCCTGGTGCCGATGGATGACCCAGGGCGCCACGCAGGCCAGGCTGCCGGCCGGCACCGAAACGCCCGCCACCTCCGTCTCGCGCGCCGCCACGCGCATGAGCAGGGGCAGCGGCGGGTAGAGGCGCAGCGTCTCCAGCAGCAGGGCGCGCGTCACCGGCAGCCGCGTGAGGTCCTTCGCCTCGGGCGGGCGGCCATCCAGCTGTTCCGCCAACTCGGCTTGCAGCCCGGCCTCGGCCTCGGGCGAGAGGGCGATCAGGAACCAGGCGGCGGTGAGCAGCCCCGCCAGGGCGTCAATTCCCATGGCGAGGAGCGAGATCGCTTCCTGCCGCAACATCGCCTTGGTCATGCCGGGCGCTTCGGCCAGCCGGGCCATGGGGTGATCGGGAAGGCGCAATGCGCCCTCGACCAGATGGTTCACCGCCACATGGATGCGCCGGGCCTCGCCGCTGACCCGCATGCGCGCGAGGCTCTCGGGCAGGGCCAGCATGGTGATCAGGCCCTTGCCCGAAATCTTCCCGCGATAGGCGGTGGCGAGGCGGGCCAATTCGGCGGAGGCCGTCCGGCTGCCGGCCGTGCCGAACAGCATCCGGCAGAGGAGTTCCGCCGCGCATTTCTCCATGGCGCCGACCATTTCGATCGTCGCGCCCTCGGGCAGCGCTTGCCACAGGTCGCGCCACTCCGTCGCCACGGTTGCGATGGCAGGGGGCAGGGCAGGGGGCAGGGCAGGGGGCAGGGTGGGGCAGGCCGTGGCGGTGGCGGGGCGCCGCTCGCGCCAGCCCGCGCCCTCGGCGATGAACAGGCCCCCGCCCATCAGTGGTGCCAGGCATTTGCGCAGCTGCGCCGGCTTGGCCGCGAAGAGATCCGCCTGGGTGACCAGCACCTGCTCGACCGCCTCGGGGCGGTTGAAGACCACCAGCCTTTGGCCGAGCACGTCCAGCATTGTGCCGCGGTTGTGGAACATCTCCTCGCCCCAGACATCCAGCAGGCTGCGGCTGGCCTTGGCCAGAAGCTGCGTGGCCGGGATCTGGCCCTTGTGGCGCGGCGGGAAGGGCGGCGTCGGCCCCTTCATTCCTTGTGGACGCGCAGCGGGCCGAAGGCCTGGCCCACCGGCATCATCTGCAGCGTGTTGATGTTGACGCGGGCCGGCAGAGTCGCGCACCAATGCACGGCCTCCGCCACATCGCCGGGCGTCAGCGGCTCGGCGCCGGCATAGATGCCGGCGGCCTTCGCGTCATCGCCATGGAAGCGGACATTGCTGAATTCCGTGCCGCCCACCAGGCCGGGCTCGATATCCGTGACGCGCACCCTGGTGCCCCAGAGATCCGCCCGCAGGTTCAGGCTGAAATGCCGGACGAAGGCCTTGCTCGCGCCATAGACATTGCCGCCGGGATAGGCGTATTCGCCGGCCGTGGAACCGATATTGATGATGTGGCCGCGATTGCGCGCCACCATCCCCGGCAGCACGGCGCGCGTCACATACATCAATCCTTTGATATTGGTGTCCACCATGGCGTCCCAGTCATCCAGATTCGCCTCCTGTGCCCCGGCCAGCCCGAGCGCCAGGCCGGCATTGTTCACGCAGACGTCAATCCCGGCCCAATCGTCCGGCAGGCCGGCAATGGCGGCGGTGACGGCTGCGCGGTCGCGCACATCCAGCACCAGCGGCAGCACGCGATCGGCGCCGAGTTCCTCGCGCAGGGTGGCCAGGCGCTGCTCGCGCCGGCCGGCGGCGATGATGCGGGCGCCGGTTCCGGCGAAGCGTTGCGCGATGACGCGGCCAAAACCGGCGGTGGCGCCAGTAACAAGAAGGATCATGCTCGGGACTCCATTCAGCTGCGTGTCAGCTGCCGTTCAGGCTACATCAATATGCGCCCGTTTAATGCACCACCCGGCCGGGACTTGAAAACATCCGACAGATGAACCACATGCCGTTGGTCGGCCGGCGCTGGAGATCGCAGGCATGCGGCACGCCCCACCTGTCCAAGGGGCCTGTTGAGCCGACTTCCGGAAAGCGTTCCGGGAACGAGGGCGCTGAGCCGTGCGCTCTCCAGATCTTTGTTCTGTTTGGAGTGTCGTGATGAAAGCCCTCATCGCGCGCCGGTTTTGCGCGCCCTTATTCCTGCTGGCCCTTGGCCAGCCCCTGCTGGCGCCAGTGGCTCTGGCCCAGCCTGGCTCGGCGGATGTGCAAATCCGCCTGGATGAGCGGCAATTCCGCGGCGGTGGCTTCGAACTGGGCCGCGTCGAGCCCGAGACCGGCCCTTCTGAAATCATGCTGCCCGGTCAGGTGGTGGTGCCGCCCACGCAGCTTCGCATCATTGCCGCCCCCGCCGCCGGCCTCGTCGAGAGCCTTTTCGTTGCCCCTGATGAACCGGTCCGTGCCGGACAGGCCGTGGCCCGGCTCCGCAGCACCGAGCTGGTGGAGGCGCAGCGCCTCTTTCTCGCCGCCGCCACCGCCGACGAACTGGCGCAGGAAAAACTGCGCCGCGACGAGCAATTATTCCGTGAGCGCGTGATCGCCGAGCGGCGCCTGGTCGTCGCCCGTGCGGAGGCCACGGGCGCGGCCTCCGCGCTGGATGAGCGCACGCAGCTGCTCAACCTGTTCGGCATGAGTGACCAGGAGGTGGCGGAACTGCGCCGCTTCCGCCGGATCCAGCAAGGTCTGACGGTGACGAGCCCGGTCGCGGGCGTCGTGCTCGGCCGGGCGGCAACGCCGGGCGAGCGCGTGGCGCAGGCCGCGCCGCTGATGACGGTGGCCGACCTCACCCCCCTCTGGGTCAATATCCAGGTCCCGCTCTCCCGCGCGCCGGCGCTGGAGGCCAATGCCCGCGTGCTGGTGCCGGCCCAGGGCGCCGAGGGCTTCGTGCTGCGAATCGGCCGCACGGCCGACGCCGCGACCCAGAGCGTCACCGCCGTGGCCGAGATGAATCGTGGGGCCGAAGGGCTGCGCCCCGGCCAGGCGGTGACGGTGGCGATGCAGTTGCGCGGCAACGGCCTCCCGCAATACCGCGTGCCGGCCGGCAGCGTGGTGCGCCACCGCGAGCGGAGCTGGGTCTTCATCCGGACACCCACCGGCTTCGTCGCGCGGCCCGTGACCGTGTTGAACGAGACGGCGCAATTCACCTCGATCCGCGGCGGCCTCGCGCCCAATGACCAGATCGCCACGCGCGGCATCCTGGCCTTGCTGGCCGAGCTTTCCGAAGCGGATGGGGGCTGAGCCATGCTCGCGAAACTGGTTGATGCGGCGCTGCGACAGCGGCTGCTGGTGATCATCGCTGCCCTGGGCCTTGCCGTCTGGGGCTTCCAATCCTACCGCGCCATGCCCATTGACGCCTTCCCCGATGTGGCGCCGACGCAGGTGCTTGTCTCCATGCGCGCGCCCGGCCTGCCTCCGGAGGAGCTGGAGCGCCGCGTGACCAACCCGATCGAGGTTGCGATGCGCGGCATCCCGAACCTGGTCTTCATGCGCTCGGTCACGCGCTTCTCGGTCACGCTGATGACCTTCGAGTTCAGCGAGGGCACCGACATCTTCTGGGCCCGCGCCCAGGTGAATGAACGGCTGAATGAGCTGGAGGACCAGCTTCCCGCCGGCGTCTCGGGCGGCCTGGCCCCCATCATCACGCCGCTGGCCGAAATGCTGATGTTCACGCTGACGGGGGAAAATCTCTCGCCGACCGAGGCGCGGACACTGATGGACTGGGTGGTGCGCCCGCAACTGCGTGCCGTGCGGGGCGTGGCCGACATCAACGTGCTGGGCGGCTTCGTCCGCACCTATGAGGTGGTGCCCGACGCCGCCGCCATGGCCGCGCGCGGGATCTCGACCGCCATGCTGGAGGAAGCGCTGGAGCGCAACAACCGCAATGACGGCGCCGGCCGTATCCGCGATGGCGAGGAAGCGCTGCTGGTCCGCGCCGAGGGCCGCATCCAGACGCTGGAAGATGTCCGCGCCATCGTGCTGCTGGCGCATGAGGCCGGCGTGGTGCGCGTGGGCGATGTGGCGGATGTGCGCTTCGGCGCCATGCCCCGCAACGGCGTGGTGACGCGCGATGGCGAGGGCGAGGCGGTCTGGGGCATCGTGCTCGGCCTGCGTGGCGCCAATGCGCGCACGGTCGTCGAAGGGGCGCGTGCCCGGTTCCCGGCCATCCAGGCGGCGCTGCCGGAGGGGGTCAACCTCGTCGTCTTCTATGACCGCGCCGATCTCATCGGCAAGGCGGTCTGGACCGTGCAGAAGGTGCTGCTGGAGGCTATCGTCCTCGTTGTCGTGCTGCTGATCCTGTTCCTGGGCAATTGGCGCGCGGCCCTGGTGGTTTCGCTCAGCCTGCCGCTGGCGGTGCTCTCGACCTTCGGGCTGATGCATCACTTCGGGCTCTCGGCAAACATCATGTCGCTGGGCGGGTTGGCCATCGCCATCGGCCTCCTGGTGGATTGCGCCGTGGTGGTGGTGGAAAACGTCGCGCACCGCTTCGGCACGCATCATTTGGCGAAGATGACCATGAAGGAGCGCATCAGCTTCACCGCCGAAGCCACGCGGGAGGTGATGGTGCCGCTGGTCTCGGGCGTCATCATCATCATCGCCGTCTTCGTGCCGCTGCTTTCGCTGCAAGGGTTGGAAGGCCGGCTCTTCGGGCCGGTGGCGATGACGATTGCCTTCGCGCTTGTCGCGGCCCTGACCCTCTCGCTGACGGTGGTGCCGGTGATGTGCGCCTTCATGCTCCGGGGCGGCCATTCGAAGGAGCCATGGCTCGTTCGCAAGATGCATGCCGCCTACGACCCCTTCCTGGAATGGGCGATGACGCGTCCCTGGCGCGTGGCCGGGACGGCGGGTGTGGGCCTGGTTCTCGCCGGCCTCGCCTTCACGCAGATCGGCAGCATCTTCATCCCCGTCATGGATGAGGGAACGCCCGTGGTGACGGTCCGCAAGCACCCCACCATCGGCGTCGAGGAAGCGGCGGATACCGACATGCGCATCGCGCGCGAGATCATGGCTCGCGTGCCGGAAATCCGCGGCATCATGGCCCGCGCCGGTGCGGATGAGCTGGGCATTGATCCCGTGGGCCTGAACGAGACGGACATGTTCTTCACCCTGGCCCCGCCGAATGCCTGGCGGGCCGAGGCCAAGGCCGGCGGCACGCCCTGGGTGCTGGAGCAGGTGCGCCAGGTGCTGGATGCCTTTCCCGGCACCAGCTTCGCCTTCAGCCAGCCGATTGACATGCGCGTGCAGGAAATGATCATCGGCGCGCGTGGCGATCTCGTGATCAAGGTCTTTGGCCCCGACATTCCTGAACTGAACCGCATTGGCCGCGAAGTGGCCGAGGCGGTGCGCGAGATTCGCGGCAGCGCCGATGTCTTCGCGCTCCGCAATGAAGGCATGAAATACCTGACCGTCCGCGTGGACCGCCTGGCCGCAGGGCGCGTCGGCCTCAATGCGAGCGATGTGCAGGAAGCGCTGCGCGTCTGGGTGGATGGCCGCGGCGTCGGTCAGGTGCTGGAGGGTGACCGCCGCATCCCGCTGCTGCTGCGTGGCGAGGAGGGGATGCGTCGCTCCGCCGCCGATCTCGCCCGCGTGCAGATCGCGCTGCCGGCGGGTGGCACCGTGCTGCTGAGCCAGGTGGCCGATATCCGTGAGGAGGAGGGCGCGGTGCAGGTGATCCGTGAACAGGCCGAGCGCTTCGCCACCGTGCTGAGCAATGTGCGCGGCCGCGACATTGGCGGCTTCGTCGCCGAGGCCCAGGCCGCCGTTGCCGCGAAGGTGCAGATCCCGCCCGGCTACCGCCTGGTCTGGGGCGGGCAGTTCGAGAACCAGCAGCGTGCCCAGGCGCGGCTGGCCATCGTGGTGCCGATTGCGCTGGCGGCCATCTTCCTGCTGCTCTACATCACCTTCGGCAGCACGCGGCAGGCGACACTCGTCTTCTGCAACGTGCCTTTCGCGCTGATCGGGGGCATCATCGCGCTCTGGGCCTCGGGCGAGTTCGTCTCCGTGCCGGCCTCGGTGGGCTTCCTCACGCTGATCGGCATCGCCGTGCTCAATGGCGTGGTACTGATCAGCTACATCAACCGGCTCATCGCCGAGGAGGGGCTGCCCTTGGAACAAGCCGTGCGCGAAGGCGCGAAGCGCCGCATGACGCCCGTGGTGCTGACGGCGATGATCGCCGCCCTCGCCTTGGTGCCCTTCCTGTTCGCCACGGGACCCGGCAGCGAGATCCAGCGGCCGCTGGCCATCGTCGTCATTGGCGGATTGGTGACGGCGACGGTGCTGACGCTGGTGTTGCTGCCCATCCTCTACGAGCGCTTCGCGCTGCCGCGGGTGAAGGCGCTGGCGGTGGTCGCCGTGCTCGGCGCTTTGCTGATGCCAGGCGCCGCCCAGGCGCAGCTTTCCCGCCATGTGGAGGCCGCGCTGGCGCTCGATGCCGGCTTCCGCACCCTGGAGGCGCAGCGCAATGCGGCCGCCGCGCGTGGCGTGACCGCGCGCTCGCCCATCGCGGGTTCGCCCGTTGTGGGGGGGGCGTTGCGCTCCGGCACGCAGGGGCCGGGCCAGACGCGGGAGACGGATCTTGAATTCGCCGCACCCATCTGGCTGCCCGGCCAGCGCGGGGCGCTGCAAGGCACGGTGGAATCGGCGGTCGCGGAATTCGACAGCCGCATCGCGCTGCGCCGCCTGGAAGTGGCGGGCGTGCTGCGCGAGGCCTGGTGGGACGCCGCCGAGACCCGGCGCGCGGCGCAACTGGCGCGGGAGCGGCTGAACACGGCGCGGGAAATCGCCCGCGACGTGACGCGCCGCGCGCAACTCGGCGACATCCCGCCGACCGAGGCGCTGCTCGCCCGCAATGAGACGCTGGGCGCCGAACTCGCCCTTGCCCAGGCGGAGGCGGCGGCGGTGCAGGCCCTCGCCAATTATCGCACCCTGACCGGCGGGCTGGAGCCCAATTTGCCGGTGGAGGTCGTGCGCTCGGTGGCCCGCCATCCGACGCTGGTGACGGCGGAGGCGCAATTGGCCAATGCCGAGGCCCGGCAACGCCTGGTTGGCGCCACCCCGCGTGACAATCCGGAGCTTGGCGTGTTTGGCCGGCAGGAAACGGGCTCGGGCATGAGCGAAGCCACCAGCCTGGGCCTGCGCTTCCGCATCCCGCTCGGCACCGAGGCCCGCAATGCGCCGCGCCGTGCCGACGCCGAGAGCGAGATCACGCGAGCGACGGCAGAACTCGCCCAGGCGCGCCGCCTGGTGGAGGCCGGCACCGCCCGCGCCCAGGCCGAGTTGCGCGCGGCCGAGGCTGCGCTGCAGATCGCCCGCCAGCGCCTCGCGGTGGCAAACGAGCAGGAGTCCATCGCCCTGCGCGCCTTCCGCGCCGGTGAGACCGGCACCTTCGACCTGTTCCGCGTGCGGCAATTGCGCCTGGAAGCGGCGAGCGACGAAGGGGTTGCCGGAATCGCTGCCAACCGCGCGCGCTCTCGCGTCAATCAGGCGGGCGGCGTGGTGCCCTGATGCCCCTGGATGCGATCAACCCCCGGGGGACATATTGGGCCATCGCTGCGTCATGGGGGTGGTCGCACCGGCCACCAACACGGCCACCAACACGGCCTTCCAGGCCGAGATGGGCCCATCGCGGCCGGAGGGCGTGATCAACCCCCAGACCCGAGGCGTCGAAGCCGAGGGCGTCGCAACGACCAGCCGCCAGTGCCGCGCGCAAGGCCGTATTTTCCGCGGTAAGCCAATGAAGCACGGGCGGCGCCCCGCTTGCGGGAAAGCCCCCCCGACGACATGTTGCAAGCGGACCACATCCGCGGACAACGCCCCATGATCACCCTCCCGGCTCCCAAGCCCGACATCCTCGCCCGGCGCGACGCGATCCTGGCCGACCTGGCCCGGCTGCTCCCCGCCGATGCGGTGATCGGCGAGACGATCCGCATGAAGCCCTATGAGACGGACGGGCTGGCCGCCTACCGGCAGATGCCGCTCGCCGTCGTGCTGCCGCGCACCACGCAGGAGGTGGCGCAAGTGCTGCGCTATTGCCACGCCAATGGCATCCGGGTGGTGCCGCGCGGCGCCGGCACCTCGCTCGCCGGTGGCGCGCTGCCGCTGGCCGATGCGGTGGTGATCGGGCTGATGCGGATGAACCGCATCAAGGAGATCAACCTGGAGGATCGCTACGCCGTGGTGGAAGCCGGCGTGACCAATATCGGCATCACCAAGGCGGTGGAGGGCGATGGCTTCTTCTACGCGCCCGATCCGTCGAGCCAGCTCGCCTGCATGATCGGCGGCAATGTCATGATGAATTCCGGCGGCGCGCATTGCCTGAAATATGGCGTGACGGCGAATAACCTGCTGGGCCTGACCTTCGTGACCATCGAGGGCGAGGTCATCGAGATCGGCGGCAATCACCTGGACGCGGCGGGCTATGACTGGCTCGGCCTCATCACCGGCAGCGAGGGCCAGCTTGGCATGGTGACGGATGTGACGGTCCGCATCCTGCGTGGCCCCGAGGGCGCGCGGGCCATGCTGGCGGCGTTCGATTCCGTCGAGGTCGCAGGTGCTGCGGTGGATGCCATCATCGGTTCGGGCATCATCCCGGTCGCGCTGGAATTCATGGACAAGCCCTGCATCCATGCCTGCGAGGCCTTTGCCCATGCCGGCTATCCGCTGGATGCGGAGGCCATGCTCATCATCGAGGTCGAGGGCAGCCAGGCCGAGCAGGACATGCTGCTTGGCAAGATCCGCGACATCTGCGCCCGCTTCAACCCGATCAGCATGAAGCTCGCTGAAAGCGCCGAGCAGTCGCTCGCCATCTGGAAGGGGCGCAAGGGCGCATTTGGCGCGGTGGGGCGCATCAGCCCCGACTATCTTTGCATGGATGGCACCATCCCGACCGGCGAGTTGCCGCATGTGCTCAGGCGCATCGGCGAGATGAGCGTGCAATACGGGCTGGGCGTGGCCAATGTGTTCCACGCGGGCGATGGCAACCTCCACCCGCTGATCATGTTCGACGCCAATGACCCGGAGAGCTTCCGCAAGGCCGAGGAATTCGGCGCGGATATCCTGAAGCTTTGCGTGGAAGTCGGCGGCTGCCTGACCGGCGAGCATGGCGTGGGCGTCGAGAAGCGCGACCTGATGAGCACGCAGTTCACGCCGCGCGAACTCGACCTCCAGCGCGCCATCAAGACGGCGTTCGACGCCGATTGGCTGCTGAACACCGCCAAGGTCTTTCCACTGACCGGCAACCCGAAGATCGCGGCATGAGCCAGCCCGATGGTCGAGGCGCCGAAGGGCGCGGAGAGATGAATCGGTCTGGGAGCATCGCGCCGGATACGGAGGAGGCGCTCGCCGCCGAGCTCACGCGCGCCCATGCGGCGCGTGAGCCGCTCTGCATCGAGGGCCGCGGCACCAAGCGGGCGATGCTGCGCCCGGTGCAGGCGGCGCGCACGCTCTCCACGCGCAACCTCACCGGCATTGTGCTCTATCGCCCGACCGAGCTGATGATCCGCGCCCGCGCCGGCACGCCCATCCCCGAGATCGAGGCCGCGCTGGCCGGGAACAACCAGCAGATCATCGCCGAGCCACCCGACCTCACCGCCATGTTTTCCGCGAGCGAGCCCGCCACGCTGGGCGGCGTGGTCTCCACCAATCTCTCCGGTCCCCGCCGCATCATGTGGGGCGCCATGCGCGACCATGTGCTGGGCATCCGCGCCGTGACGGGCGAGGGCGAGGTCTTTCGCTCCGGCGGGCGCGTGCTGAAGAACGTGACGGGGCTTGATCTCTGCAAGCTGCTGACCGGCGCGCATGGCACGCTGGGCGTGCTGACCGAGGTGACGCTCAAGGTGCTGCCCCGCGCCGAGGCCACCGGCACGCTGGCCATCCGCGTGCCCGATGTGGCGCGCGGCGTCGCGGCGCTGAGTGCGGCGCTCGGCTCGCCCTATGGCGTCAGCGGCGCGGCGCTGCTGCTGGAGGGCCATGAATCCCTTGGCTCCGGCGTGATTGCCCTGGCCCGGATCGAGGATTTCGCCGAGAGCGTGACCTATCGCATGGGCAAGCTGCGCGACGAACTTGCGGCCTTGGGCGAGGCCAGGCTGCTGGACACGCCTGCCTCCCATGCCATCTGGCGCCAGGTGCGCGATGCCGAACCCCTCGGCGCCGCGCCGGAGGACGCCATCTGGCGCATCTCCGTGGCGCCCTCGGCGGCGCCTCGCGTGGTGGCGGCGCTGCGTGCGGCCTTTGGCGCGAAGCTGCTGCTGGATTGGGGCGGCGGGTTGATCTGGGTGGCCGGGCCGGCGCAGGAGCGCGCGCATGGCGCCGTCATGCAGGCGGCATCCGCCGCGCGCGGCAGCTTCACTCTGTTCCGCGCGCCCGCTTCATTGGCCAGCCATGTGCCGGTGGTGCCGGATGAGGCCGCGCCGCTGGCCTCCATTGGTCGGCGGGTGAAGGCCACACTCGATCCGCTGGGGTTGCTCAATCCCGGCCGCATGCGCGGCTGAACACCGGCCTGCTCGCGCTGTTCGACCTGGGGATTGGCTTCGCGGGCGCCGGCCGCGCCGCTGGCCTGGTGGTGGTGGCGATGTCCGATCCGGATGAACCGGTGCCCGCCATCTTCCTGCCGATTCTCGCGGCTCTGGTGGGTGGCGCGATGGTGATGCTCGTAATTCAATGATTTATACCAACCGCTGAAAATTCTGACTCGTGTTGATTTTGGGGATTCCCCTTCGGCTGAACTTTCGATTCGCTTGTGTTGTCAGCGATTCGTAGGGGAGGACGGCATGGCTCGGGCGATTGAGGTGACGCGGCAGGACATGTCGGCTGCGGCGCTGCGGCAGCATGCCTTGCGGTGCCGTGACGGACGTGTGGCGTGCCGTGTCCTGGCCATCGCGCATGTCTTGGAAGGCGCGTCGCGCGCGGCTGCCGCATCGGCGTGCGGCATGGACCGGCAGACGCTGCGCGACTGGGTGCATCGCTACAATGCCGCTGGTGTCGCGGGGCTGACCGATGCTTCGCGAAGCGGTCGTCCGGCGGCGCTGTCGGAGGCGCAGATGCGACAATTGCAGGAGGTGGTGCTGTCCGGCCCCGACCTAGCCCGCGACGGGGTGGTTCGCTGGCGGTGCATCGACCTGCGCTCGGTGATCAAGGCACGCTTCGACGTCGAGTTGCACGAGCGTACGGTGGGCAAGCTGCTGCGTCAGTTGGGGATGACGCGGCTGCAGCCGCGACCCTATCACCCGAAGAAGGATGCGGGGGCGCAGGAGGCATTTAAAAAAACTTCGCCGCCCGCGTAGCCGAGGTGCTGCCGGCCGAGGCGGTCGGCAAGCCGATCGAGATCTGGTTCCAGGACGAAGCCCGCGTGGGCCAGCAGGGCACGCTGACCTATCTGTGGGCGCCACGCGGCTCGCGCCCCGCCGCGGTGCGCGACAATCGGCACGACAGCGCCTACCTGTTCGGCGCGATCTGTCCGGCGCGCGCGGTGAGTGCCGCCATCGTCATGCCCTTCGTCAGCAGCGAGGCGATGAGCGTCCACCTGGCCGAGATCGCAACTCAGGTCGGCACCGCAGCCCATGCCGTGTTGGTCTGCGACGGTGCCGGCTGGCATCAGAGTGGCGAGCGCCTGATCGTGCCCGACAACATCACCCTGCTGCGCCTGCCGCCCTATGCTCCCGAACTGAATCCAATCGAAAACGTCTGGGAATACCTGCGCGGTAATCTGCTGAGTATGCGCCTTTGGGATAGCTACGACGCCATCGTCGACGCCTGCTGCCATGCCTGGAACGCTTTCGTCGCCGACGCCGCCCGCGTCGCCTCCGTCACGACCCGAAAGTGAGCAACGGTCAGTAGTTAAGGCGGTTGGTAT
>CAMTUX010000045.1:0-20204 GCA_947084995.1 uncultured Roseococcus sp. | reverse complement strand
GAGCGGGATGCGTTGAGGCGGAATCGCCGAAAACGTTGAATCCCGCTCTCAGCAGTGGCGAGACCATGAAAGTGAGCGCAAGCGAACGCATCATGGTCTAGAGCGGGATGCGTTGAGGCGGAATCGCCGAAAACGTTGAATCCCGCTCTCAGCAGAGGCGAGACCATGAAAGTGAGCGCAAGCGAACGCATCATGGTCTAAGCGCGATATTTCGCGAACCAGCCGAGCCCGGCCACCGTCTCGCCCTTGGGCCGGTATTCGCAGCCGATCCAGCCGCGATAGCCGCTCGCGTCAATCGCGTTGAAGACGAAATCCCAATTCACCTCGCCCGTGCCGGGCTCATTGCGGCCGGGTGTGTCGGCCACCTGCATGTGGGCGATATAGGGCAGCAATTCCGCCGCCTTGCGCGCTACGTCGCCCTCGGTGATCTGGCAGTGGTAGAGGTCGAATTGTAGGCCGACGCGGTCCATGCCGAGCGCGTCAATGATGCGGACCGCTTCCTTGGTGGTGTTCAGGAAGAAGCCGGGAATGTCGCGGTGGTTGATCGGCTCGATGATCGGTTTCACGCCGGCCTTGGCGCATTCCTCGGCCGCGAAGTCGAGGTTGGCGGCATAGGTGGCCAGCAGCGTGTCACGCGCCGCGCCGGCCGGCGTGAGGCCCGCCATGACGTGCAGCCGCGGGCATTTCAGGGCCGCGCTGTATTCCAGGGCGCGCTTGATGCCCTCGCGGAATTCGGCGCGGCGCTCGGGCAGGCAGGCCATGCCGCGCTCGCCCGCGTTCCAGTCGCCCGGGGGCGCGTTGAACAGCACGTTGGCGAGGCCGTTCCCCTCCAGCCGCCTGGCGATCTCGGCGGCCGGATGCTCGTAGGGGAACAGGAATTCCACCGCCTCGAAGCCCGCCGCGCGGGCGGCGGCGAAGCGGTCGAGGAAGGGCACCTCGTTGAACATCATGGAGATGTTCGCGGCGAATTTGGGCATGATCTGCTCCGTGGACGGAGAAGACTTTAGGCGTTTCCGCTCAGATAATCCATCGCCGCGCGCACGCCCTCTGGCTTGTGCGGCACGCCCGCCATGCGCATGCCCATCTCGATGCCGGTCAGCGTGCCCATCAGGTGCAGTTCGCTGATATCGCCAAGATGGCCGATGCGGAACACGCGGTCATTGAGCTGGCCGAGCCCATTGCCGAGGGACATGTTGAACTTCTCGCCGATGGTGGCGCGCAGGCCGTTGGCGCTGTGGCCTTCGGGCAGGCGCACCGCCGTCAGCACGGAGGAGTAGTGGCGCGGCTCCTGGCACTGGATTTCCAGGCCCCAGGCGCGCACGGCGCGGCGCGTGGCTTCCGCCATGCGGTCATGGCGGGCGAAGACGTTGTCGAGCCCCTCCTCGAAGATCATGTCCAGCGCGGTGTCCAGCGCGTAGAGCATGTTGGTCGCCGGCGTATAGGGGAAATAGCCGGTGGCGTTGGAGGCGATCATCGGCGCCCAGTCCCAGAAGCAGCGCGTCAGCCTGGCATTCGTGCTGGCCGCGATCGCCTTGGCCGAGATCGCGTTGAAGGACAGGCCCGGCGGCAGCATCAGCCCCTTCTGCGAGCCGGAGACGGTGACATCCACGCCCCATTCGTCATGCCGGTAATCCATGGAAGCCAGGCCGCTGATGGTATCCACCAGCAGCAGGGCCGGGTGGCCGGTGGCGTTCATCGCGGCGCGGACTTCCGCGATGCGGCTGGTGCTGCCCGTGCTGGTTTCGTTGTGCACGACGCAGACGGCCTTGATCTCGTGGGCCTTGTCGGCGCGCAAATAGGCTTCGATCGCCTCGGGATCGGCGCCGCGCCGCCAGTCGCCCGCGATGAATTCGGGGCGAATATCCAGGCGCTCGGCCATTTCGCGCCAGAGGCTGGCGAACCAGCCGGTCTCGCACATCAGCACGCGGTCATTGGGGCTGAGCGTGTTTACCAGCGCCGCTTCCCAGGCGCCGGTGCCGGAGGCGGGGAAGATGATGACGTTGCTCTCCGTCTTGAATATCTTCTTGACCTTCTCCAGCACCATCTTGCCCATCACGCCGAAATCCGGGCCGCGATGATCCATCGTCGGGTTGTCCAGCGCCCGCAGCACGCGGTCCGGCACGTTGGAGGGGCCGGGGATTTGCAGGAAATGGCGGCCGGGGGTGGTGCGCGTCTGGAAATAGGCCATGGGGTTCCTCCTGGGGTTGACCCCCTCATGCCCTGAACGACGCCCCTCTGCCAATGAGTTCGGCTTGTGCGGAGGATGAGGATTATGCATCTGACGTGGCGCACGACCCAGGCTACAAGGTCCCCCATGAACGCCATCACACCCCGCATCGGAGATTCCCGCCTGGCCGAGAGGCTGCGGCGCGAGACGGAAGGAGAGATCCTTTTCAGCGCGAGCGACCGCGGGCGCTACGCCACGGATGCCAGCATCTACCAGATGGAACCCATCGGCGTGCTGGTGCCCAGGACGGCCGCCGATGTCGAGGCCGCCATGGCGATCTGCCGTGAGGAGGGCATCCCCATCCTGCCGCGGGGCGGCGGCACCAGCCAATGCGGCCAGACCGTCAATCGCGCGCTGGTGCTGGACTGCACCAAGCATCTGCGCCGCGTGCTGAGCGTGGAGGGCGAAACGGCCCGCGTGGAGCCGGGCATCACGCTCGGCGCGTTGAACGAGGCGCTGAAAAATTCGGGAAAATTCTTCCCGGTGGACCCCAGCACCTGGCAGCGCTGCACCATTGGCGGCATGGCGGGGAATAATTCCTGCGGCTCCAAATCCATCCGCTACGGGCTGATGGCGGATAATGTGCGCGCGATTGACGCCATCCTCGCCGATGGCTCGCGGCATGTCTTCGGCGAGAATGCGCCCAACACCGATCTCGTCGCGCGGCTGCACCGCCTGGGCGAGCGCGAGGCAGCCGAGATCGCGGAGAAATTCCCGGCGCAGCTGCGCCGCGTGGGCGGCTACAACCTCGATGCGCTGACGCCCGATGCGCGCGCCAATGGCCGTGGCAATCTGGCGCGGCTGCTGGTGGGCAGCGAAGGCACGCTGGCATTTTCGGCGGCACTCGACCTCAAGCTCTGGCCGATCAAGCCGCGCAAGGTGGTGGGCATCTGCCAATTCCCGACCTTCCGCCGCGCCATGGAAGCGTCCCGCCACCTCGTCACGCTGGACCCCGAGGCGGTGGAGCTGGTGGACCGGACGATGATTGATCTGGGCCGCTCCATCCCGATCTATCGCGCGACGATTGACCAGATGGTGATCGGCGAGCCGGACAGCCTGCTCATCGTCGAATTCCATGGCGATGACGACGCGAAGCTGAAGCGGCAACTGGCCGCGCTGGACGAGATGATGGGCGATCTCGGCCTGCCGGGCCAGGTGGTGCACGCGACGGATGCCGGCTTCCAGGCCGCCATCGCCGAGGTGCGCGAGGCCGGTCTCAACATCATGATGAGCCAGAAGCAGGATGCCAAGCCGGTCAGCTTCATCGAGGATGCGGCCGTCAGCCTGGAAGATTTGCCCGACTACACCGAGCGCCTGACCGCCGTGTTCGATGAATACGGCGTGAAGGGCACCTGGTATGCCCATGCCAGCGTCGGCTGCCTGCATGTCCGTCCCGTGCTGAACATGAAGGAGGGCGGCGACGTCCGGAAGATGCGCGAGATCGCCGAGCGCTGCTTCGAGTTGGTGCGCGAATACAAGGGCAGCCATTCGGGCGAGCATGGCGATGGCATCGTCCGCTCCGAGTTCCATGAGAGCATGTTCGGCACCCGCATCCTGCGCGCCTTCGAAGCGGTGAAGGACGAGTTCGACCCGAACGGGCTGCTCAACCCCGGCCGCGTGGTGCGCCCGCCGCGCATGGATGACCGCAGCCTGTTCCGCTATCCGGCCGATTATACGCCGCTTTCCGATGTGAAGCCGGTGCTGGACTGGTCGGCGCATCCCGGCCCGCAGGCGGGTTTCCTCGGCGCTGTCGAGATGTGCAACAACAATGGCACCTGCCGGAAATTCGACGCGAATGTGATGTGCCCGAGCTACCGCGTGACGCGGGATGAGCAGCACCTCACGCGCGGCCGCGCCAATACGCTGCGCCTGGCGCTGACCGGCCAGATTGCGGGCGGCATCGCGAGCGAGCAGGTGCAGGAGGCGATGTCGCTCTGCGTCTCCTGCAAGGGTTGCAAGCGCGAATGCCCGACTGGCGTGGACATGGCGCGCATGAAGATCGAGGTGCTGGCCGCCCGCAACGCCAGGCAGGGCGTGCCACTGAAGGACAAGCTGGTGGCTTATTTGCCGGTGATCGCGCGCTATGCCCGCTTCGCGCCCTGGCTGGCGAATATGCGCGATACAGTGCCCGGCCTCGCCAAGCTCTCGGAGAAGTTCCTGGGCCTGGCGGCGGGCCGCAGCCTGCCGCGCTTCCGCAGCGACGTGTTTTCCGACAGCGAAGCCAAGGGCGGGACCGGGCGCGAGGTGCTGCTGTTTGGCGACACCTTCAACCGCAACTTCGAGCCGGAGAACCTGCGCGCGGCCGTGCGCGTCCTGGCCGCCTCCGGCTACAGCGTGAAGCCGGCGGCGGGTGATGATGGCCGCCCGCTCTGCTGCGGCCGCACCTATCTGGCGGCCGGCATGGTGGAGGAGGCGCGGGCCGAGGCGCGGCGCACGCTCGCCGCGCTGGCAAAGTCCGACGCGCCGGTGCTGGGCCTCGAACCCTCCTGCCTGATGACCCTGCGCGATGAATTCGTGGCGCTGCTGCCGGGCGCGGAAAGCGAGGCCCTGGCCAAGCGCGCCTTCCTCGTCACCGAATTCCTGGAGGCCGAGGGCACGCTGCCCGCGCTCAAGCCGGGGGCCACGGCTGCGCATATCCATGGGCATTGTCACCAGAAGGCCTTTGGCGCGTTTCCTGCGGCGGTGAAGGCGTTGCGGCGCGTGCCGGGCATGGAGGTGAAGCCCATCGCCTCCAGTTGCTGCGGCATGGCCGGCGCCTTTGGCTATGAGGCGAAGAACCTGGAGACATCCAAGGCCATGGCAGAGCTCTCCCTGCTGCCCGCCGTGCGCGCGGCGGCGCCAGGTGATGTGATCGTGGCGGATGGCACCTCCTGCCGGCATCAGATCCATGATCTGAGCGGGCGTGAGGCGCTGCATTCCATCCGCGTGCTGGACCGCTCATTGTGACGACGCAAGCGCTGATGCGGGATATCCTCGGCTTCTGGTTCGCCGAGGGGCCGGACCAGTTCCGCCAGGCCTGGTTCACCAAGGATGCGGCCTTCGACGCCGAGATCGCCCGCCGCTTCGCCACACTTGTCGGGCCGGCGCGGGAGGGCGCGCTGGATGCCTGGGCCGAGACGCCGGAGGGCGTGCTGGCCCTGCTCATCCTGCTGGATCAGTTTCCGCGCAACCTGTTTCGCGGCACGCCCGACGCCTTCGCCAGCGACGCGCATGCCCTGGCCGTGGCGCGGCGTGTCGTCATCCAGCGGCGCCTGGACCTCGCGCTTACGCCGACGCAGCGCGTCTTCCTCTACCTCCCCTTCGAGCATGCGGAATCGCTGGAGGCGCAGGATCTCTCCGTCGCGCTTTTTGAGGGGCTGCGCGATTGGGGGCCGCATGCCGCGCCCGGCGGCACCATCGCCTATGCCTGGGCGCATCGCGCGGTGATCGCCCGGTTTGGCCGCTTCCCGCATCGCAACGCGGTGCTGGGGCGCGAGAGCACGGCCGCCGAACGCGCCTACCTGGCGCAGCCCGGCGCGGGGTTCTGAGAGGCCCCGCCGATTTCATGCTATGTGGCGGCATGTCTGGCCATTCGCGTCAGCACCACCCGAAGTCGGAGACGATGCCATGTTGCGAGATTTTTTTCTGTGGGCGCTCACCAGCTTCGTGATCGAGCCCGCAATGGGCGAAATGACCGACCGCCTGACGCAACTGCGTGTGCCGCCGGCCGTGGTCCAGCAGTTGCAGGCTTGCGCGCTGGAGGCCCCGGCCGCGCTGGCCGCGAAGGCGGTGGACGATATCTGGTGGGGCGCCAGCACGGTGATCAAGGTCGCCATCGGCATCACCGATGCGAAGAGCGTGCTGGCCCAGGCCACGCCGGGCTGCGCGGCGGCGGTTGGCGCGGTTCGCCCCTTGCTGTCGGGCCAGGCCGCCTGGTCCTGGCGGGTATCGTTGGATTTGACCCATCGCGGCTGATCCGCTCATTTGCGGCAACACATCCAGGAAATGCCCATGCAACTCGTCGGCCGCACCCTCTCCCCCTTTGTTCGCCGCGTCGCGGTGACGCTCAGCGTCTATGGCATGCCGTTCGAGAGCCTGGCGCTCTCGACCGTGACGGATGGCGCGGCCATCAAGGGCTACAACCCGGTGGGCCGTGTTCCCTCGCTCATCCTGGATGGGGGCGAGGTGCTGATCGACTCCAGCGCCATCATTGACCACCTGGACGAACAGGCCGGCGATGCCGCCCTCATCCCCCGCGGCGGCGCCGCGCGCCGGCAGGTGATGCGCGGCGTGCAGATCGCGCTTGGCGCGGCCGAGAAAAGCGTCGCCGCCTATTACGAAGGCCAGCGCCGGCCCGAGGGCCTGACCTGGGCCGAGGGTCTGGCCAATCTCGAAGCCCAGGCGCTGGGCGGCTTTGCCGCGCTCGAAGCGATGCTGACCGGCGATTTTCTCTGCGAGGGCCGGCTGACCCAGGCGGATGTGACTGCGCTATGCGGCCATGACTTCGTGATGCGAGTGATGCCCGCGCTGATCGAGGGTCGCTTCCCGCGCCTTGCCGCGCTCTCGGCCCGGTTGAATGCCGACCCGCGCATTGGGGCCAGCATCTTCAAGGGTTAGGGATTTCTTGGGCGGAATGACGCAGCGGCAAGCAGACGGCGGAGCCGCTGTTTGCTGCGTTGTACAAATCAGGTCTTGTATTCTGACCAGCCGGCATTG
Organism: uncultured Roseococcus sp.; assembly: GCA_947084995.1. GTDB lineage: Bacteria > Pseudomonadota > Alphaproteobacteria > Acetobacterales > Acetobacteraceae > Roseococcus. The sequence goes on along the minus strand of CAMTUX010000045.1, from coordinate 13,282 downwards.
GATCGGCGCCGTATCGGGAAGAATCGCGCAGCACGGCTCCACCAGATTGAAGATGGCTCGCATGCTTCGTCGTCATCTGCTCACCGCCGCTCTCGCCGCGCCGCTCATCCTTCGCACCCACGCCGCGCGCGCGACCGAAGCTGTGGATGCCTCCCGCTCCGTGGACCAGGAGGAGCAGGAGATGCTGTTCAAGGGATATGCCGCTGCCTTCCGCGACCGCCGCCCGGCCCGCTGGTGGAACGCGCCTTCGGTTACAGCCTGATCGCCTTTGGTGTCTTTACCAAAGGCGTGAGTCAGTCTCGGGGCGGTGGCTGGCGTCAGCCTTCCAGGTGGCGGCCGGGGCGGTGGCGGGCCAGCAGCCCATCCACCGGCCCCGCAATGAGCGCCAGCAGCCAAAGCGTGGAAGCTGCCAGCACAATGGCCGGGCCGCTTGGCAAATCCAGGTGGTAGGAGGCGAGCAGGCCCGTCACCGTCGCCAGCAGCGCCACGGCCACCGCGGCCAGCACCATGCCCCCCAGGTTGCGCGCCAGATGCCGGGCCGCGATGGCGGGCATCATCATCAGCCCCACCGCCATCAGGCTGCCCACCGCCTGCAAGCCCGCCACGAGGTTGAGCACCACCAGCGTCAGCAGCCCCAGATGCCAGACGCTGCCGCGCAGCCCGACGGCCTGGGCGAAGCTCGGGTCGAAGCATTCCAGGATCAGCGGCCGCCACGCGATGGCGAGGAAAGCGAGCGTGGCGCTGGCCGCCACCCCCATCAGCAGCAGTGCCGGATCATCCACGCCCAGCACCGAGCCGAACAGCAATTGCGTGAGTTCCACGGCCGATCCGCGCCAGGAGATCAGCGTGACGCCCGCCGCCAGCGCGGTGAGGTAAAGGCCGGTCAGCGCCGCATCCTCGCGCCCGCCCGTGGCCCGCGCCAGCGCGCCGGAGCCGAGCGCGACCACGAGGCCGGCCAGCAACCCGCCCAAGGCGAGTGCCGGCATCCACAGCCCGGCCAGAACAAAACCCAGCGCCACGCCGGGCAGGATGCCATGGGCCAGCACATCGCCCGTGAGGCTCATGCGGCGCAGCATGAGGAAGACGCCCAGCGGCGGCGCGGAAATGCTGATGGCGAGGCAGCCCACCAGAGCGCGGCGCAGAAAGCCGAATTCGGCGAAGGGCGCGATCAGCGCCTCATACAGCATGGCTCAGGCGGCTTCGCGCCCGCAGGCGGCGGCATCTTCGGCCCAGGCCTCGGACATCATGCGTGCGCGCAGGCGGTTCTCGGCCGAGAGCACCGTCTCGGTCGCGCCACAGGCCACGGCCTCGCGCGCCAGCAGCAGCGTCTCGGGGAATTCGCGGCGCACCAGGTCGAGGTCATGCAGCACGGCCAGGATGGTCCGCCCCTCGCCATGCCAGCGGCGCATCACGGCGAGGAGATCGGCCGCGGTGCGGGCATCCAGCGCGTTGAAGGGCTCATCCAGCAGGATCACCGGCGCGTCCTGGAGCAGCAGCCGCGCGAAAAGCACCCGCTGGAACTGCCCAGCCGAGAGCGAGCCCACCGGCCGCCGCGCGAAGCCGTGCAGGCCCACGGCATCCAGCGCGGTTTCCGCCCGCTCGGGTGCGGGGATGGCGCGCAAGGCGCCACTTTCGCTCCAGAGGCCAAACAGCACGGCATCGCGGCAGCTCAGTGGGAAGGCGCGGTCCAGCATGGCCTGTTGCGGCAGCAGCGCCACCTGGCCGGGTTCGAAGCCCGCCACGCGGCCATGCGCCGGCTTGTGCAGCCCGGCAATGGCGCGCAGCAGGCTGGATTTCCCGGCGCCATTGGGGCCGACCACCGCCATAAGCCCGCCCGGCTTCAGGGCGAAGCTCAGATGGTGCACGGCCGGGTGGCGGCCATGCGTCACGGTCAGGTTCTCGATCTTGAGCGAGGGCGTGTTCATGCCGAAAGCGCCCAGGCAATGGCCAGCCACAGCAGCGCCAGCACGCCCGCCGCCCAAACGCCGCGCAGCCGGGCCGAAGCCGCCAGATCGAGAGGGTGGGTCCAGGGGGGCATGATGTTATCCCATAACATGACGGCCAGAGGTCGCCAAGCAAGTCGGCCTCGGGCTATGAAGCGCCATGGCCAATACCGATGATGATCTGCGGCGCGCACTCGCGCGGCACCGCGCCTTCGCCACCTTCCTGCTGGTCGTGATGGGGGGACTGGTGGTCCTGGCCTATCACCTGCCACCGAGCTTCGGGGCGGATCTCCTGGCCGCCTCCGCCAAGGCGGGGGTGGTGGGGGGGCTGGCCGACTGGTTCGCCGTGACTGCGCTGTTCCGCCACCCGCTCGGCCTGCCCATCCCGCACACCGCGATCATCCCGCGTCAGAAGGAGCGTCTGGGCCAGGGGCTGGGGCGCTTCATCGCCAACCACGTCTTCACCGAGGCGGAACTGAAGCGCGTCATCGCCCGGCTGGACATCGCCGGCATCATCGCGGGCTTCCTGTCCAATTCCGAGGCATCGCGCCCCGCGGCACAGGCGCTCGCCGCCTCACTGCCGCGGCTGCTGGTCACGCTGGAGGATGGGCGGGCGCGCAAGCTGCTGATGCGGCTGCTGCCCCGCGTGGCGGGCGGGCCGGGCGCCGCGCCGGTCGTGGCGCGCGTCCTGCGTAGCCTGCTGGCGGGCGGCCAGCACCAGGCGGTGTTCGACCTGGCGCTGGCCCAGATCAAGACCGCGCTGCTGGCCAAGCAGGATGAGCTGCGCGACGCCATCAAGCGCCGCGTGCGCGAGACGGGCGGCGCCGTCGTCGGCTGGGCGGCGGGCGCCTATGTGGCGGACCGCGTGCTGGCCGTGCTGAACGCCGAACTCGACAAGCAGGAACCCGGCGACAGCGAGCTGCGCCTCGCTTTCGAAGCCTGGATCGAGGCCGAGATCACCCGCCTGGAGACCGAGCCGGAGCGCGCTGCCGCCCTGGGTGCCGCCATCCGCCGCGCGCTCAGCCACCCCACCGTCTCCGACTGGCTGGGCGATGCCTGGTCCCGCCTGCGTGGGGCGTTGGCGGCCGATGCGGTGAATCCCAATGGCCGCACCGTCGCCATGCTGGCGGGCGCCATGGCCAATGCCGGGCAATTCCTGACGGAGGACGAGGTGGCGCGGGCCAGGCTGAACGGCATGGCGGAGCGCATGCTGGCCACCATGATGCCCTCGGCCCAGGCGCATCTGGCCGAGTTCATCGCCGGTGTGGTGAAGGGCTGGGATGGCGCGATGGTGACGGAAAAAATCGAGCTGCGGGTGGGGCGGGACCTGCAATTCGTGCGGATCAATGGCACGCTGGTGGGCGCGTTCGCCGGTGGGGCGCTCTATCTGCTGATCTACTGGCTGACCGGGGGGAGGGTGATCCATTGAAGCCGCTGCAATCCTTTGACGAACTCAGCCTCGGCCAGCGTTTCGTCTTCGGCGATTTCTCGCTCACCGAGGCCGAGATCATCGCCTATGCCGGAAAATTCGACCCCCAGCCCTTCCACACCGACCCCGTGGCCGCGAAATCCGCGCCGCTGTTCGGCGGGCTCGTGGCGAGCGGCCTTCACACCATGGGCGCCTGCTTCGGCCTGATCCTGGGCAGCGGCATCTTCCGCGAGGTCAGCCTGGGCGGCAGCGAGATCACCACCAAATGGCCGGCACCCCTGCGCCCGGACGAGGCGGTGGGCGTGGAGAGCATCGTGCACAGCCTCAAGCCCTCGCGCTCCAGGCCGGAGCTGGGCGTCGCGGTCTTCCGGCATATCGGCACCAGGCGGGCCGATGGGGTGATGGTCATCGAGATGACGGCCACGCATTTCTTCAAGCGCTGAGGCCGGCCCTCGATTGTTGCAATTGAGTGTGCATGCCCTGCTGTCGCAACCCTTGGTGGCGACGGAATGGGGAAGGCATGCGCCCCGCCAGGCAGAACGGAAAACAACTCGCCATTCCCATGACCATCCCGGTGCTCGACCAGGCCGCCAGCACGGTGAGCTTCATCCGTCCGCCGGCCCCAACCGCACCGTGACGGCCATGAATCCGCAGGTGCAGGCCTTCATCCGCCAGCTCCGCCCGGGTGAGCAGGTGGACATGCTCCATGAGGAAGCGCTGGCCGTCTCGATCGAGCCGATGCGCTGGAGCATTGACGCCCCGGCGCCCAGGCCATGAAGTGCGGGGATGCCTCGTATCCTCACGCTCGCCGGCGCGCAGACCGGCCCCATCCAGCGCGCCGATAGCCGCGCGCATACTCTTGATCGCCTGATCGCGCTGCTCGAAGCGGCGGCGAAGCAGGGGGCGCAAATCGTGGTCTTCCCCGAACTGCCGCTCACCACTTTCTTTCCGCGCTGGTTCATCGAGAGCCCGCAGGAGCTTGACACCTATTTCGAGCGCGAGATGCCCAATCCCAATTGCCAGCGCCTGTTCGACCGCGCGCGCGAATTGGGCGTGGGCTTCCATCTCGGCTATGCGGAGCTGACGCCCGATGGGCATCGCTTCAACTCCGCCATCATGGTCGGACCTGACGGCGCGATCCTCGGCAAGTACCGCAAGGTGCATCTGCCCGGCTCGGTGGAACCACGGCCCGGCGCGCGCTTCCAGCAGTTGGAAAAGCGCTATTTCGAATATGGCGATCTCGGCTTTCCGGCCTTCCGCGGCCCCGCGGATTGGCACCGCGCCATCATGGGCATGCTGATCTGCAATGACCGCCGCTGGCCCGAGGGCTGGCGCTGCTACGGCTTGCAGGGCGTCGAACTCATGGTGATGGGCTACAACTCCGCCGCCTATGACCCCAATGGCGGCGAGGGCGAGAGCGCCGAACTCCGCACGCATCATTCCACCATGGCTGTGCAGGCCAATGCCTATATGAACGCCAGCTGGGCCGTCAGTGTTGCCAAGGCCGGCAATGAGGATGGCTCGGGGCTGATCGGTGGCTCCTGCATCATCAGCCCCAATGGCCTCATCATGGCCCAGGCGAAGACGCTGGGGGACGAGGTGATCCTGGCGGAGGCCGATCTGGATGACTGCCTGCAGGGCAAGGAGAAAATGTTCAACTTCGCCCAGCATCGCAGGCCCGAGCATTACCGCCGCATCGTGGACCAGATTGGCGCCGAACCGCCGGCCTGATCATCCCTTCTTGGTCAGCGTCGCCCATTCCTCGCCATGGGCTGTCCCGCCCGAGTTCCATATCGGGATGGCGAAGCGGCCCGGACCTCGACGTTGGGGGGGCTCACTCCTGCCCCTTGGCGTAGAGCCTCGTCAGCCCCGGCTCATGGAGCATCATCCCATCAAACAGAATCGTTTGATGGGATAAAGATGCTCGTGAATCAGTGATCTGGAGCTTTTGCCGTGAGCCCTTCCGAACGGAAAAAGCTCTGGGCGCCCAGCGGCAGGCCGAAGGGCGCGCTCACCGCCTCCAGGCTGCATCCGGCGGGCAGGGCGGCCTGGGCGGCTCGGGCGATGCGCTGTGTCACGGAATCCGCGGTGTTGCTGTTCACGACGAGAATGCGGCAGGTCATTTGGCGGGTCCTGATCCAGATGTGGCCGAGGCGGCTATAATGCGCTTATTCTACGCGCCGATGGCTCCCGACACCCAGGCCCCGGCCCCCATGACCCTCCCCGCGAGCGCACCGCCAGCCGCGCGCATGCGCGTGCGGCTGCTGGGGCGCATTGGCACCCGCGCCTTCGTGATCCTTGTGCTGATGCTCTCGGTCCTCGGCTTCCTCGCGGGCAACTCGCTGGTGCTGCTGACCCGCCAGGGCGCCATCATCGAGCAGATGGGCGTGCGTGATCGCGCGGCGATCGAGGCGGTGGATGATTTCTCCAACGACGTGTCGGATTTCGCCCAGGCCTTCGCGGCCGTGCTGGCGGGCGTGCTGCCCCCCACCGTCACGGCGCCGCGCATGGAGCGCAATGCGGCCGGCATCGCCGAAAGCTTCGAGGTGCTGTTCGGCCTTGTGGGGCCGCGGATCGATTCCGTGGCGCGCGAGGGCGCGCGCGACATGGCCGCCCGCCTGCCTGACCTGGGTGCGCGCGTGCGTGATGCCTTCGCCCGCCGCGCGCGCGACCAATACGCCCCGCTCCAGGAGGAGTGGTTGGACATGGTGGTGGCCTTCAACAGGCTCTCGCGCCTCGCCCGTGACATCGCCAGGGCCGATGCGGATGCCAATCTCAGCCGGGCGCATGCGCTGCAGGAGGAAGGGCGCCGATATACCTATATCGCCGCCGGGTTCGGCCTGCTCGGCCTCTGCCTCGTCTGGTTCGTGCTAGTGCAGTTGACGGCGCGCCCGCTCTCGCGCCTGGCGCGCTCGATGCAGCGTCTGGCGCGCGGCGATGCGGAAGTGGCGGTCACTGAGGCCGACCGCTCCGACCAGGTGGGCGAAATGGCACGCGCGGTGGAGGTGTTCAAAACCAACCTCGCCAATTCCAACCGCCTCATGGAGCAGGCACTGGAAGGCGCGCGGCGCACCGCCGTCGTCACCAACCAGGCGAGCCAGGCAATCGGTCAGGTGAGCGACGGCGCGATGACGCAGCTGGCCGAATTGCGGCAGGTGTCGGATGCGCTCTCCCACACCGCCGATGCCGTGGCCGATGTGGGCCGCAGCACGCAGCAGGCGCGCGATACGGCCAGCCGCGCGCAAAGCCTGCTCGGCGAAAGCCTGGAGAAGGTGCGCCTGCTGATCGAGACGGTGGATGCGGTGGGCGAGGATACCGAGCGCGTGACGCGCATCGCCGGCACCATCGCCAAGATCGCGACGCAGACCAACATCCTGGCGATCAACGCCGCCATCGAGGCGGCGCGCGCGGGCGAGCATGGCCGCGGCCTCGCCGTCGTGGCCGAGGAAGTGCGCGCGCTGGCAGCCAATACCGAGGCACTGGCCCAGGAGATCGCCGATGTTGTGCTCGCCGCCGGGCGCCGCACCCGTGAAGGGGCCGGCACCGCCGCCGCCGTGGGCGAGGCGATGGACGGCTTCGAGCAATTGACGGGCGAGAGCGCCCGCCTCGCCGCCGCCATCGCGGTGGCGATGGAGGAACAACAGACCACGGTCGCCTCGCTCGATGAGCGTGTGGCGACCCTCACCCGCATCGGCCAGTCCAACGCGACGGCCGCCGAGGAAATCACCGTGACCATGATTGACCTCTCACGCCTCGCCGCCGAATCCCGGCGGGCGGTGGAAAGCATGGCGGTGCGCGCGGAATGAGTGCCGAACTCCCGGTGTCGCCCCGGATTCTTGTTGTGGATGACAGCAGCTTCAACCGCCTGTTGCTGAAGCGCCGCCTGGCCGAGCTCGGCTACCCAGAGCCGGCGACCGCGACCAATGGCGTGGAGGCGCTGGTCGCCATCGGCGCCAAATCCTTCGACGTGGTGCTGCTGGACCTCGAAATGCCCGAGCTGGACGGCATCGGCGTGCTGGAGCGGCTGCACACGCAAAGCAACCCGCCGCCGGTGATCGTGATTTCCGCGCAAACGGAAATGTCGGGCGTGATCCGCTGTATCGAGCTGGGCGCCGAGGACTACCTGCCCAAATCCTTCGACCCGCCGCTGCTGCGCGCCCGCCTCCAGGCGGTGCTGGAAAAGAAGCGCCTGCGGGATTTGGCAGCCGAGCGCCTGCGCGCCCTGGAAGCCGAGCTGGAAAGTGCGCGCCTCGCGCAGCTCTCTCTGGTGCCCGGCGATTTTGCGGGGCTTTCGCGCGGGCGCATCACGGTGGCGGCCCATATGGAGCCGGCGCGCGAGGTGGGGGGGGACCTCTATGACATGCACTGGATCGGCCCGCGGCACCTGATGTTCGTGCTTGCCGATGTGGCGGGGAAGGGGGCTTCGGCCGGCCTGACCATGGCGCGCAGCATGGGCCTCATCCGCGCGGGCGTGCGCTTGGCCGATGCGCGCGGCGAAATCCCCGATCCGGCGGATTTGCTGGCGCTGGCCAATGGCGATCTCTCCGCCAACAATCCCGAGATGACCTTCGTGACGGCCGCCCTCGCCATCCTCGATGCCGAGACGGGCGAGGGCCGCATCTGCGTGGCCGGGCATGAGGCACCGCTGCGGCTCTCAGCCAGGGGCGTCACCATCATGGACGGCTTCAAGATCCAGCCGCCGCTCGGCATCATCGAGGACCTGCCCTATGCCAGCGCGCCTTTCCGGCTGGAGCCGGGCGAGGCGATGCTGTTGTTGAGCGACGGCGTGACCGAGGCGCATGACATGCAAAGCGAGCTGTTTGGCAAGGATCGCGTTCTGGCCGCCCTGGGCACCGAGTCGGACCCCGCCACCGCCATTGCCGCCCTGTTGCGGGACGTGGCGGGCTTTGTGCGCGAAGCCCCGCCGGCTGATGACGTGACGGTTCTCGCGGTTCGCTACGCCGGCTGAACCGCCGGCAGCAAAGCCTCCAGGCTGTCAGGCTCCAGCAGCAGCACCGGATCGCCATTGCCCAGCACGCCCACGCCGCCCACGCCGGGCGTGCCGGCCAGCGCCGGATGCAGCGGCTTGAGCAGCAGATCGGTCCGCCGCCCCACGCGCTCCACGGCCAGCGCCAGCGGCCCCACCGGGCGGCGCACCAGCACGACGGCGCTGCTTTCGGCGGGCGGGAGGTGCAGCACGGATTCCAGCGTGGTGATGGCCTGGCCCGGCGCCACCTGCTCCGGCCGGATCACGGATTCCACGCGGCCCGCCGGCAGCGCATAGGGCTGGCCGCCCGCTTCCACGAGAAGCACCGGCTGCATCGCCGCCGTCAGCGGCAAATCCAGCACGAAACGTGTGCCCCGGCCCCGCCGGCTTTCCACCCGCACCGCGCCCCCCGCGCGCCGGGTCGCATCCTGCACCACGTCCAGCCCCACGCCGCGGCCCGAGGTCTCGCTGATGGCGTTCCGCGTGGAGAAGCCGGGCAGGAACAGCAGCGCGTGGATTTCCTCCTGGCTGAGCCGCGCCGCCGCCTCCGCGCTGATCAGCCCGCGTGCCAACGCGCGGGAGAGCACGGCCGCATCGTCAATGCCGCGCCCATCATCGGAGAAGCTGAGCACCAGCCGGCCGGGCAGTCTTTCGGCGACCAGCAGCAGCCGCGCCGTGGCGGGCTTGCCCAGGGCCAGGCGTTCCTCCGCCGTCTCGATGCCGTGATCCACCGCGTTGCGGACCAGGTGCAGCAGCGGATCGGCCAACAGATCGGAGAGGGAGCGGTCCATCTGCACTTCCTCCCCCACCACTTCGAGGGTGACGAGCTTGTTCTGCGCCTCGGCGGTTGCGCGCAGCACGCGGGGCAGGCGCATGGCGAGCGTTGCAAAGGGCGTCACCCGCAATTCCAGCACCGCCTCATCCAACTGGCCCAGCGCAATGGAAAGCCGCCCTTGCGCGCGTTCAGCGGCACCTGTCGCGGCGCGCAGCCGCTCCAGCGCGCCGGCGAGGCGGGCGGCGGAGCCCGGCGGCAGCGCGGCCTGGAGGGCGGCCAATTCCTCGAAGGCGCTGCGGGCCTGGGGGGCGGCGATGGCCTCGCCCAGCGAAAGGGCGGCGGCGCGGAGTTCGGCCTCCAGCGCGATCACCGCGTCGATCCGGTCCTGCCGGACGCGCATGGTGGGGGCCGGCGGCGGCGCATCGGCGGCGGCGAGGTCGGTCAGCGCGCCGCCATCGGGGTCGGCCTCGGCGCGCAGGGCGGCGAGTTCCTCGGGCGGCAGGTCGCTCGCCAGGAAGATGTCCAGCGCCTCGGGCGGGCCGGAACTTCCCAGCACTTCGCCGACGCGCGTCAGGAAGGGCTCGGCAATGATCTCGGCGGTGGGAAGCGGCCCCAGGCGCAGGCGCCAGATGCGGCGGCCCGCCCCCATGGCGGCGGCGGCGCGGGCATGGGCCGATGGCGGCAGCGCGACGGCGAGGCTGGGGGTCAGCGGCGGCGGCGCGGGGCGCAGCGTTTCCACCCGCGGTGCGAGGCTGGGGGCCGCAAGCAGCGCGGCGAAGGCGGCGCGGGCTTCCTCCAGCCGCTGCGCCGGCTCCTCGCCGTGGCGCACCGCCAGGTCCTGGATCTGCCGGGCCAGCAATTCGGCCTGGTCATCGCCCAGCGCGTCGGCAGCGGCGGCCAGGCGCTCGGCGGCGCGGGCCAGGTTGGCGCGGGGGCCAGAGAGGGCGGCACGGGTGGCCTCTGCCTGGGCGCGCAAATCGCCAGGGAGGCAGGGCACCGCCTCGCCCGCCTGGAGCAGGATCAGCGCGCGGCGCAACCGGCCAAGTGCCGCCAGCGGGTCGGCCGCGCCGGGGATGGCTTCCAGCAGGGTGGCGAGGCGCGGCAACTGGCCCTCTCGCGCCAGCGCGGCCAGCCGTGTGGCGCGGCCCGGCTCGGCCTGGAGGCGGGGCAATTCATCGGCGAGGCGGGAGGCGAGGGTGACGCGCAGCGGGTCCTCGCGCGGGTCCTCGCGCGGGGCGGCGGCGGGGGCTGGCTCGGGCCGGCCCTCCGCCAGGGCGCCGAGGCGGGCCAGCAATTCTGTGGGCGGCGCCTGGTCCTGCCGGCGTTCCAGCAGCGCCAGGCGTTGGCCGCGCAGCGCATCCACCGCCGCCAGCAGCGCCGCACGCACGGGCGGGCCGAGGGCGAGCCGCCCGGCGCGGGCCAGGCCCAGCACATCCTCCGCCTTATGCGCCAGCGTGCCGATGCCATGCGCCCCAATCGCCGAGGACATGCCCTTCAGGCTGTGCATGGCGCGGAACAGCACATCCACGGTGCCCCCTTGGGTGCCATCCCCGGCGAGGCCGGCTTCCAGCGAATCCAGGTGCTCGGCCGTCTCGGCCGCGAATTCCTGCCAGAGGGGATCGTCGGCTTCCATCGCGCTAGCCCTCCAGCCGGACCGCTTCGCGGATCGTGCCCAGGATTTCCGCCCCGCTGCGCTCGGCGAGGTCGGGCGAGAGCGCGCCGGATGGCTTGGCCACCGCCGCCCAGGCGCCGCGCCGCAGCACCTCCATCGCGGCGGCGCTGCCCGGATGCGCGGCGGAGGAAACCACCACCACCTGCCCATGCCCGGCCAGCGCCCATTCGGCGAGGAAGCCCATGCCATCCAGCACGGGCATCTCCAGATCGAGCAGGGTGAGGTCCGGCTTCAGCTCGGCCTGGGCGGCCAGGCCAGCCGCCCCATCCACCGCCTCGCCCACCACCATCAAGCGCGGGTCGCCCGCCAGGATGCCGCGCAGCAGGCGGCGCATCATGGCGCTGTCATCCACGATGAGGGTGCGGATGGCGCGGGGCGGGGCCGGCTCCTGGGCTACGGTATTCGCCAGCGCCGCGGCGGCATCCCGCAATTGCGTGAGCGATTCCGTCTCGGCCAAAGCGTGCAGCCGGGCCTGGAGGGGGGCGATCTCCATGCCATCGGCCATGGCCTGCATTTGCGCCAGCAGGCGCTGGGCGGCGGGCAGGTCGGCCGCGCCGGCCAGGGCCGCGCAGAGGGGGGCGAATTCCTCCCGGAAGGCGGCCAGCAATTCCTCGTCCATCACGCCCTCCACATCTGGCGGAGACGCAAACCCAGCGCCTCGGGCGGGAGCGCTTCCGCCCCGCCCACGCGCAAGCTTGCCGCCTGGGGCATGCCGGCGACAACCGAAGTTTCGGTGCTCTGCACCAGGATGCGCCCGCCTTCCTCTGCCAGGGCCGCGGCCCCCGCCGCGCCATCCTGGCCCATCCCGGTCAGCACCACGCCGCAGGCGGGCAGGCCCAGCAGCGCGGCCGAGCGGAACAGCAGATCCGCCGAGGGGTGCACCGCCGCGTCGCTCGGCGCCAGCCGCAGGGCGAGGCCGCCGGGCATGCGCCACAACACGCCATCCGTGGGCAGCAGCGTGGCGACGCCGCTTGCCACGGCCTCGCCATTGCGCGCGACGTGGACGGGCCAGCCGGCGCGGCGGGCCAGCAGCGTCGCGAGTTCGGGCGCCAGCCCATCGGGCATGTGTTGCGCGATCAGCACGGGCACCGGCAGCGGGCCGCTGGCCGCCAGCAGCGCCGCCAGCGCATCCGGCCCGCCGGTGGAGGCGGCAATGAGGATGAGGGGCGGTGGCCCTTGCGCGGCCATGCCGGGGGCGGCGGCCGGAGATGCGGCATTCGGCGCCGGGCGGCGTTGTGCCGCCCAATACCGCAGCCGCCCGCGCAGCGACTGGTCCAGATGGCCGAGATCCAGTCCGCCCAGCCCGGCCTCCTTGCTGATATAATCGGCCGCGCCGGCCGCCAGCGCGGCGATGGCGGCCGGGCTGTCATCCTGGGTGTGCTGGCTGACCATGATGATGGCCGGTGGATGCGGCAGCGCCATGATCCGCCGCGTCGCCTCGATGCCGCCCAGCACCGGCATTTCCACATCCATCGCCACCACGGCGGGCTGGTGCTCGCGCACGGCGGCGATGGCGGCCTCGCCATTCGCGGCCTCGGCTACCACGCGCAAATCGCCATCCGCCTCGATGATGCGGCGCAGCGCCATGCGCATGAAGGCGCTGTCATCCACGATGAGGACGGGGATGGGCGGGCTCACAACGCGCCGAAACGGTGCGGGGCGAGGACCGGGGTGGGCGCGCCACCCAGCCGGGCATAGGCGGCCACCATGCCATCGCGCTGGGCCAGCGGCGTGACATCGGCGGCGGGCAGCGCGCGCACGCCGCCGATCTGCTCGACCGCCACCAGCACCTCGGGCCAGAGGGCGAGGCGGATCAGCGGCGCCGGGCCATCGGCGAGCGCGGCGCGCCCCCCCAGCACCAGCCCGCCATCCAGCACCGGCAGCACCGCACCCCGATGCGCGGCAAGCCCTGCCAGGCCCAGGCGGGGCGTGGGCAAGGGCTGGGTGGCGGGCAGCACGGCCACCACGGATTCGGCGGGCAGGGCCAGCTCCATCCCGGCGGCGTGGAACATCACCAGGCGGCGCTGCGGGACGGGTTGCAGCGGCACGGCCTCCAGCGCAAGCGGGGCATGGGCCAGGGCGGCGAAGGCCTCGGCCGAGGCGAGCCAGGCCTGGAAGCCGTGCGTCGCGGCGATGGCGGGGCCAGCCTCGATGCGCGCGGCTGGCAGGGCGAAGCGGCGGCCAGCCTCGCGCAGTATCAGCAACAGGGCGGGGGCCTCGGCCTGGGCGGTGGGTTGGCCCGCCACGAAGCCGGTTTCCAGCACCAGCACGGGCGCGCCTAGCGCCTCGGCCAGGCCTGCCACGCCGGGGGCGACGCCGGGCAGCGGGCGCAGCGGCGGCATGGCGATGATGCGCTCGGCCAGCGCGGCGGGGATGGCAAGCGCGATGCCCCCCAGCGAGAGATGCAGCGCGGCCAGGCCCATGGCCCGGCGGGGCGGTTGGCTCGGCGCGGGGGCGGCCAGCCGGGCGGGGCCGG
>CAMTUX010000044.1:0-52288 GCA_947084995.1 uncultured Roseococcus sp. | reverse complement strand
GGAGCCGCCCTGGCCGCCCCCGGCGGCGGAGCCGCCCTGGCCGCCCCCGGCGGCGGAGCCGCGCCCTTGGCCGCCCCCACCCATTGCATCGCCAGATGCAGCCCCGGAATTTGCGCGAAGGGCAGCCCCAGCCCGAGCGCCACCGCGACCAGCATCGCCGGAAAGCCGAGTGTGATGCCGAGCATATGCGGCAGCACCTGGCGAGACCATGATGCGTTCGCTTGCGCTCACTTTCATGGTCTCGTCACTGCTGAGAGCGGCATTCAACGTATTCGGCGATTCCGCCTCAACGCATCCCGCTCGAATGCCGAATTGCGCGACGCTGGCCGTCACCATCATCGTATTCGGGCCGGGCGTGCCGGAGGTGGCGAGTGCGAAGCCGGCCAAGGCGAGGGCATATTCCATGCGGCGGAGCAGGGGCGGCGAAGCCAAAATATATCAAACGCAATGACGTAATGGCCGACGCACAAAAAAGGGGACCTCACGGCCCCCTTTCCCGTTCCGCGATGCGGAAAGTTCAGTCGCGCGCGGCGGCGCCCAGCTCGGCCACCAGCTCGTCTTCGAGGGTGATCTCCTCCTCGCGGGCGATCTCCTCGCCACGGGCCTGCTTCTCGGCTTCCTCGGGGCTGCGCGCCACGTTGACGATGACGGGCAGCATCACCTCGGGGTGCAGCTCGACGCGCACCGTGGTCAGGCCCAGCAGCTTGATCGGCGCGTCCACCAGCACCTGCGAGCGGTTGACCGTGAGGCCCGCCGCCGTGCAGCCATCGGCGATGTCGCGCGCCGAGACGGAGCCATACAGGTTGCCGCTCTCGCCGGCGGAGCGGATCAGGACGACCGAGAGGCCTTCCATGCGCTCGGCCACGCGCTCGGCCTCTTCGCGGCGCTTGAGGTTCGTCGCCTCAAGCTGCGCGCGATCGGCCTCGAAGCGGGCGAGGTTGGACTTGGTGGCCCGCATGGCCTTGCCACCGGGGAGCAGGAAGTTGCGCGCGTAGCCGGGCTTCACCTTCACCAGCTCGCCCATCTGGCCGAGCTTGTCCACACGCTGCATCAGGATGAGTTCAATCATGGCACGCCTCAGATCAGGTTTGGGGCGGCATCATGCGCCGCCGAATTTGGTCATAGAGGCCCACGCCGACCATCAGCGGGGCCATAATCTGGAGAAAAAGCAGCATCAGCAGGTAGAAGCCGATGAGGAACGCCATCCGGCCAGGCCGGCCACGCAACAGGCGGTGCACGCCAACGACGCCCAGCAGGAAGACCGGCACCAGCAGGATCAGCAGCGAGGAAAGAGCGACCGCCCCCCCCACCAGGGCCCAAAGCGCCAGCGCCACCAGCGGCAGCGGCAGGTACCAATTGGGCAGCCGCAAATCATCCGGCACGGGCGTGGCATAAAGAGCCAGCCCCTGCCGCGTGACGAGCTTCTGCGCCGCGATCCCGTTGCCGACCATCAGCAGCGCCATCCAGAAGCCGGCGGCCGCCGCCTTCACCTGCGCGATCTGCGCGACCATGCCATCGGGTAGGGAGACGCCCATGCGGCGCACCCCCATCTCGACCGCGCCGCGCATCTCGCCCTCCAGGTCGGAGACCGAGGCGGCGAGGAGGACCAGCACCACCACCGGCCAGAGGCCCAGCACTGCCAGCGGCAGCGACAGCTCCATCCGGCCCGTTTGGGTCGCCGTGATGGCGATCAGCGCGACCGGCACGCCAAACATGGCGAGGAAGACCGCAAGACCCGGAGTGGTGCTGCCGAACAGCACGGCGAGCGCCGCGATGCCGATGGCAAAGACCGCTATGCGCGCCCCGAAGGCGAAGGCCGCGAGAAAGAGCGGCAGCGGCGCGACCCAGAGCAGCAGGCCACCCAGCGGCATCCCGCGCATGGCCCAGAGGGCGAGCAGCGCCGAGCACAGCCCCGCGGCACCCGCCGCGAGGACGCCGGGTTGGCCGAAAAGCCCGCCTTGGCCTGTACTCTGAGACACTCGCCCGGCCCTGTTGTCAGTCGTTGATCACGTAGGGCAGCAGGGCCAGGAAGCGGGCGCGCTTGATGGCATTGGCCAGTTCGCGCTGCTTCTTGCCGCTGACGGCGGTGATGCGGCTCGGCACGATCTTGCCGCGCTCGCTCAGGAAGCGCGACAGCAGGCGCACATCCTTGTGGTCAATCTTCGGCGCCTGCGGCCCGGAGAAGGGGCAGGATTTCCGGCGCCGGTAGAAGGGGCGGCGGGCGCCGACGGCGGCGCGGCGATTGGCGATGTTGGGTTCGGCGGTGTCGCTCATCGTCTCACATCTCGTCGTTCAGGTTGAGGTCCATCTCGTCACGCGGACGGGCGCGGAATTCCTCACGGTCGTCACGGCCACCGGTGCCGGCGCGGCCGGAGCCGAAGCGGCCGGCGGGCTTGGGCCCACGGAAGCCGCGCTCGCGGTCACGGTCATCGGTGCGCTTGGCCAGGATGGCCGACGGCGCCTCGGGGTCGATTTCCTCGACGCGGATCGTGAGTTCGCGCAGCACATCCTCGTTCAGGCCGAGCTGGCGAACGATTTCCTGCATGGCGGGGGCCGGTGCGTTGATGCCGAGGAGCATGTAGTGCCCCTTGCGGTTCTTCTTCACCTTGTAGGCGAGGCCGCGCAGGCCCCAATATTCGCGCTTGACGACGCCGCCGCCATGCTCGCCGAGGGTCACGCCGATATTGTCGGCGATGGTCTCGACCTGCTGCTGGGTCACGTCATTGCGCGCGATGAACACGCATTCGTAGAGTGGCATGGGATCTCCCTATGGCTGCTCAGCCCTGGCGGCCAACGGGGATCGTGGCGCGCAAACGGGCATAGCCGCAGGCGTGCCAACGCCGACGGCAGGGTGGCGCGCATAAATCACGCATCGGCCGGCGAGTCCATGGGTCATTTCGGGGGACAGAGGAGGGAGGCTCAACGCCCCTCCACCACGCGCCCCATGAAGCGGGTGATGCCGCGCTGCCAGCCCCAGGCGATGGCGGCGGAGGTCTCCGCCCCGGCCAGGATCACCCGGCCGCGCTCCTCCGGCAGGGCGGCGTCCAGGCTGGCGCGGGCCTCGGCGTCGCCCGCCAGCATGGCGGGGGCGAAGCGCAGGCGGAAGCTGAGCCCTTCCAGCGCCTCTGGCCGCATCATCCGCAGCAATGCGGGGTCCGGGTCATCGAGGGCGAGTTGCCAGCCGCGCATCGCCCCCAGCCGCCGCAGCAGGGCGAAGCCCGCCGGGTCGGCCAGCATGTCGGTGGCCGGCACGCAGAGCAGCAGCCGCGCGCGGCCGGACGGGCCAAGCAGCGCGTCCAGCCGCAGGAATTCCGTCTCCAGCAGGCTGCCCAGGCCCAGCGGCAGGCAGGCATCGCCCAGCTTGCGCGCCTCCTGCGGGTGGGCGAGTTCGGCGAGCATCCGTCGCTCGGCCCCGTGGCGGAAGCGCCGCGCCATGGCCGGCGTGGCGGTCAGGTCCCGCCCGGGCATGAGGGCGGCGGCGAGGTCAGGCAGGAAGGGGCGCAACTCGGTCCAGAGGGGGGTGGGCTGGGCATCGCCGGGCGCCAGCCGCCAGATGCCCTGGCGGCGCAGGAAGGCGGCGAGGTTGGCGGTGGCCAGGCCGCGCAACGCCGCATCCAACTCACTCGCGGAGGGTGGCGCCAGGCCGGAGGGGGTGGGGGGCAGCGCCTCGGCCGGGATGTCGTCCAGGCCGAGTGCGGCCTCCACCAGGGTCAGCAGCCGCGCCGCCTCGGCCGGCAGGCGCAGCACGGGCAGCAGCGTGTCGGCCGGGATTTCGGGCAGCAGTCGCGACAGGCCGCGGCGCACCTCGTCCAGGTGTTCGCCCGGCGGGGGCGAAAGCGCCACGAGATCACCGCCCGGCAATTCATAGAGCCGGGCGCGAGTGGGGCGCAGCAGGGGGGCCAGCGCCTCGCGCACCAGGCGTTCATGCCGCGGCTCGCGCAGGCGGGCGGGAACGAGCGAGAGGCGGACATGCAGCACCCGGCGCTCCACGCCCGAGGCCACGCAATCCCGCGCCAGCGCGGCCAGGGCCATGGCGTCGCGCAGGGCCGCCGTGCCGTCCAGGTTGATCTCGGCCGAGATAATGCTCATGTCTCCACCTCGTGCAGGATGCCTGGCGCGCAGCGCCATTCGGGCGGGTCGGGATTGGGCCGGCCCAGAAGGATCAGCCGGGGCGGGAGGACGGCCGGCGGCCGGGCGGTGATGGGCGCGGCCCAGGTCACATCCGGCACATCCAGCGCTTCCAGCGTCGTGATATCGCTGGCCAGCAGCCCCACCGCCCAGCCCGATTGCCGCAACGAGCCGGCCATGCGGGCGAAGCCTGAGGGCACTCCCAGCACCGCGAGCGGCAGGAGGGCGATGGGGCCGTTCGGGTCATTCGGCGCGCCCGCGCGCATTGCGCCGCCCGGCGTGGCCTGCGGCCCGGCCAGCGGAAAATCCAGAATCAGGCGCAAGCCAGGCCGCAGCGCCGGAAGCTCGGCGCGCTCCACCGGGTGGGTCAGGGCGGCCAGCACGCGCCGGCAGAGCCATTCGCGCGCCATCGCCTCCAACTCCGGGTCATCGAGGTCGAGTGCGGCGGGGCCCAGGCGCTGGGCGAGGGGCGCGCCGCCATGGCCAGCACGAAACAATGTCAGCCGCGCGACCTCGCGCAGGGGGGCCTGGGCGCAATGCGCCTCCAGCGCGGCGAGGCTCCAGGCGCGCGGCGGCGGGGCGAGGTTGGCGGCCTCGGCCCGGGTGGCGAGTTCGGCCTGGCCCTCCGGCAGGGACCAGGCGAGAGGGGCCAAGCCCGTGAGTTCGCCGATGGCCTGCGCCGCGCGCTGGCCGGGGCCGGGGACGGCGCCCAGCAGCAGGTCCCCCCCCGGAAAGGCGAAGACCTGCCCGCCGCCGAGGATGGCGGCTTCCTCCAGCAGGGCCCGCCCCACGCGGCCGGCGCCGCGCTGGCCCTGGGCCGGGCGGAATACCGCGATGCCGCCCGGCGGCATCGCGGCCAGGCTGGCGCGCCAATCCGGCTTCATGCCGGCAATCCGCGAATTGCTGTCTCGATCCTCATGCCACTGGGACCTCCTGCCCCGGGACAGGAGGGTAGAGGACAAGCCTTAACCAAAGTTTAGGCGGGGCCAAGGGCTGAATCGTCACATTATATTGCGGTGCTCCCCCCGGCTGCGCTACCGCTGGCGCCCATGCCAAGCAGGTCTCCCCCCCCCTCGACCGGACGTGACGCCGTGACGCCCGCCCAGCTCTCCGATGCCGTGCGCGCCCTGGCGCGCGGGGCGGTGCTGGTCGTCGGCGACGCCATGGTGGATCGCTATGTCTATGGCCATGTCAGCCGCATCAGCCCCGAGGCGCCGGTCCCCGTCCTCACCGTGGAGCGCGAGGTGGTGCTGCCTGGTGGCGCGGGCAATGTGGTCCGCAACCTCACCGCGCTGGGCGCAGCCGTCGCCTTCGTCTCGGTCGTGGGCGATGACATTGCGGGCAGCGACCTGACCGGGCTGATCGGCGGGCAACCCCGCGTCGAGCCCTGGCTTCTGGTGCAGGGCGGGCGCACCACCACCACCAAGACGCGCTTCCTCTCGGGGGGGCAGCATCTGCTGCGGACCGACCGCGAGCAGGCCGCCCCCATCCATCCGCGCCTGGCGGACCGCCTGGTGAAAATCGCCTCGGATGCGGTGGCCGCGACGACGACGCTCGTGCTCTCGGACTACAAGAAGGGCGTGCTGGCGGGCGATATCCCCGCGCGGCTGATCGCTTCCGCCCAGACCGCCAATCGCCGCGTGGTGGTGGACCCCAAGGGCGGCGATCATGGCCGCTTCGCCGGGGCCGACCTCATCATCCCCGAGCCCGAGGAACTGGCCGGCGCCACCGGCATGCCCGTGCATGACGAGGCCTCGGTGGCCCTGGCGGCCAGCACCCTGCTGCGCCTCCACAATTTCCGCGCCGTGCTGGTGCCCCGCGGCCCCGATGGCCTGACCCTGGTCGAGCGCGAGGCCGATGGCAGCGAGACGGTGCGCCATTTCCGCGCCGAAGCCTCCGAGGTGCATGATCCGGCCGGCGGCGGCGATGCCGTGGTGGCCGTGGTGGCGGCGGGCCTGGCCACCGGGCTTTCGCTCGCTTCCGTGGCGCGGCTGGCCGCGCTGGCGCTGGGCATTGTCAGCCGCAAATCCGGCATCGCGCCCGTGCGGGCCGATGAATTGCTGGAAGGCCTGACGCCGGGGCGCAGCGCCACGCGCAAGCTGGTCTCCCTGCCGCTGGCCGCCGAGGTGATCGAGCGCTGGCGCCATCGCGGCTGGCGCATCGGCCTGTTGCAGGTGAATGGCGAGCCCTGCCCCGAGGCGATGACCGAGCAGGCGCGGCGCTGGTGCGACCGCCTGCTGGTGGGCGTGCAGGATGAGGGCGAGATAGCCGGCATGATGGCCGCCCGCCCGGAAGTGGATCTGGTGGCCATCGGCGCCGATCACGGTGGCGAGGATTTGCTGCGCCTGCTGCGGCCCGATATCCTGGTCTGCGGCTCGGAGAGCGAATCCCTGGCCGCGCTGCTGCGCGAATGGGGCGGGGAATTGCGCGCCGTCTGAGAGCGTCCCGTCTGAGTGCGTCCCGTTTGGGGCGGCAACCTGCCAGTCATCGCCGTATTGCGCCGGGATGGAACCCGAGGCCCCGAAACACAGCACCACCGTCACGCAGGCCCGCCAGGGGCCGACGACGGATATGGGCCGCCGGGTGCTCATCCTCGGCCTGATCCTGGTGATCATCGGCTCCGCGGTGGCGTGGTTCCTGACAGGTTATCGGGTCTCGGTTGGCGGGGGGGCGCGGGCGTGGCAGGTTGTCGCCATGCTCATGATCCCTGCCAGCCGTCCCAATGCCTATACCGCCAGCCCGCTCGACCGCTGCTCCGGCAGCCGTGACAACGCCGAATTCGTCGCCGCCGCGCTGGCTGATGAAAACGCGCTCTATGTGCCCGTCTGGCGCTCGCGCAGCCTGATGCGGGGCGTGGAGCAGGGGCGGCCCGAGGCCGTGCTGCTCACTCGCTCCGGCGCCGAGGCGGTGCGGATGGCCGGCGGCCCCTGGGCCTTTCTGGGGCTGTGGGGGCAGCGCCCGGTCTTCACCGTGGATTGTTCCACCACGGATGACCCGCTCCCCCTCCTGCCACCCGAGATGGGCAGCTTCTCCGATCTGCGCGGCGTGGCGGGCCTGCTGCCGGAGGGCGAGGCCAGCGTGCTGGCCCATGCGCGCGGCCTGATGCATTGGCGCGTGAAGCACCGCTTCTGCGGCGTCTGCGGCACCGCCACCGAGCCGCGCAGCGCCGGCAATGCCACCGCCTGCCCCGGCTGCGGCGCGCAGCATTTCCCCCGCACCGACCCCGCCGTGATCATGCTGGTGGTGCGCGGCGATTCCTGCCTGCTCGGCCATTCGCACCGCTTCCCGAATGTCTTGATGTATTCGACGCTGGCCGGCTTCGTGGAGCCCGGCGAAAGCTTCGAGGAAGCCGTGCGCCGCGAGGTGATGGAGGAGGCCGGCATCCTGGTCGGCCATGTCTCCTATCATTCCTCGCAGCCCTGGCCCTTCCCGGCCTCCATCATGATCGGCTTCCATGCCGAGGGGCTGAGCGAGGACATCACGATCGACCCCGAGGAATTGAAGGATGCGCGCTGGTTCACCAAGGATGAACTGCGCCGCCACCAGGATCTCGGCTTCTCCCTGCCGCGCGCCGATTCCATCGCCCGCCGCCTGATCGAGGACTGGCTTTCCGCATGAGATTCCCCGCCCTGACCGCCCTCCTGCTGCTCGCGGCTTGCGATGGCTTCGAGCCGCTGGTGTCATCCCCCGTCATGGACAATGCCGAATGCCGGGCCGAGGCGATGCGCGCGCCCGAGCGCGCCGCGGCGCGCCAGTCGAATTTCGAGAACCAGAGCCAGGTCCGCCGCCTGCTGACCGAGGAGCGTGACGCCGAGCGGCGGCTCTATGAGGCCTGCATGCGCCGCCTGGGCCTGCCGACGCAGGGGGGCGTCGAGGCGATCCGCCGGAGTTGATGGCGCAAAGGCGCCATCAGTCATACTTCATATCCCGCGCCTTGCCGCCGAAGATGCGCCAGATGAAGAAGGTGTAGAGCCCGATCAGGATGATGATCAGCGATTCCGGCGCGCTGGCCGCTTCGAAGATCGTCAGCCGCTCGGGCACCACATGGGGCCGGAAGCTGTAGGCCAGGCCCTGGAAGCACAGCACGAAGATGGCGGCCATTGCCGCGAAGGGCACCCAGTCCAGGCTGTGATCGGCGCGGGGGAGGCGGCGCAGGAAGATGTGCAGCAGCCCCGCAGCACCAGCCAGGTCTCGTTCGCGTCCCGGAAGGGGCCGATGCTGGCCACCATGCGGTCCCGCTGCGCTTCATCAGCCTTACCGCGCAGCGGGATGCCGACGCCCGGTTCAAAGCCATCCAGCACCGCATGAAGCAGCATGGCCAGTGTGTGGATGCGGTTGGGCACGCGCCCATAGCCGGACAGCATGACGGCCAGGAAGCTCGCCTCCAGGAAGAAGGCGGTCAGCACTTCATAAGCCAGCAAGGGGGCCGCGATATTGCCCACGCGCGCCATGAGGCCCGGCCAGTTGATGCCGAACTGGAAGGACATGGTGACGCCCGAGACGACGCCGGGCGCGAAGACCTTCACCTGGAACTTGCAGGCCTCGATCCAGGCGAAATCACCGCCATCAGGCTGCCCATGCGCGCCTGGGCGTGGCGGTCGCCGGCTTCTGCATCAGAACGTCGCGCAGCAGGGAGAGCGTCGGGCCAATTTCGCGCTTGCCGCGTTCCTCCGCCAGGATGCGGAGGATCTGCCAGACATCATCGGGCGTCGAGAAATGCTCGCGCCGGTCACCGGGCAGGTGCTGGAGCTTCACCAGGCCCCGGCTCTCCAACTCCGTCAGCCCCATCGGGACATTGGAGCGGGAGAAGCCGGGCTGGGTGATGATTTCATCCGCGTTGAGCGGGCGGCCGGAGCGGAAAAGCAGGGCATAGATCTGCCCCACCGTCCGGTTGATGCCCCAACGGGAGCCCATTTCACCGAAATGGAGAAGGAAGGCGGTGGTGGCGGGGGGCAGGTCCGTGAACATCGGTGTGTTCAGGAATGACTGAAATTCAAGATGACGCCTCGGGAATGTCCCGAGGAAAAAGCTCAGAGGTTGGGAAGGTCCTCGGCGAGGACGGAGATGGTGATGTGGTAGGCCACCTCGCCATCCTCGGCGTCACGATCCACGGTGCCGATGGTCTCGGCGCCGGCGAGCAATTCCACCGGGCCGTTGCGCGTGGCGGCGGCGCGAATCATGAGGTTGGGGCTGCCAAGCAGCTTGCGAAGATGGGCCTGGACGGCCTGGATTTCAGCGGGCTTCATGCCACGCGGCATAGCCCCGTGGCGCGCGATTGGCAAACACTTCGGGCGTGGCGCGGCAGGCCCGGCCCAAGCTTGGCCGCCTGGGCGGTGACGCCGCGCGCCAGCACCACGCCGCTGGCCAAAACCGCCAGCCCGGCCGCCTCCGGCATGGAAGCCACTCGGCCAGGCCAGGCGCCCGGGCCTGCATGAAATGCCGCTCGTCGAAGCCGAGAAACACCAACGCCGCCTCGGGGAAGCGGCCATTCCAGGGGGCGGGAAGGGCAGGAGCGGGCAGGCCCGATCCCGGTGTGCCTGCCGGCATCCAGCGGTCAGATTCGCGGGCCGGGCGGTAATACACCGCAGGCGGGCGCATCGCAGGCGGGTGCCTCGCGCAGGCGGTCAGCGCCAGGCCTCCCGGCAGCACCCCGCGCCGCCGCATCTCAGGTGACGCGGTCCAACTCCGCATCACTCATGGCCCCGGGCACGATTGTCACCGGCACGCTCATCCGCCCGGCCAGCCTGCCGGTCAGCGCCGTCACCAGCGGGCCTGGCCCTTTGGAATTGGCGGCGGTGGCCAGCACCAGGATGGAGATGCGCGGGTCCTCCTCCAGCAGGGCGAGCAATTCCTCGGCCACATTGCCCTCGCGCGTGATCAGGATGGGCAGGCCGCCGGTGATGTCGCGCACCTGGGCGGCCAGGCCGGCCAGCATCGCCTCGGCCTCCTCGCGGCGTTCCTCGGCCATCATGGCACCGATGCCGGCCCATTCGCTTTGCTCGACGGGTTCGATGACGCGCAGCAGCGCGACCCGCCCGCCGGATTTGGCCGCGCGCAGGGCGGCATAGCGCAGGGCCACGGCGCGCTCGGGGCTGTCATCCACGACGACGAGGAAGACGCGGTTCCGCCGGGCGCGTTCGGAAGCTTCGGGCATCAATTCCTCCGGAAAAGCACGCTGCCCAGCCACCCCGCCAGGGCCGCCAGGATGATGCAGATGAGAGCGTAGAGCGCGGGCTGCCCGCGCGCGAGACTTTCGATCTCGGCCGCGGTGCCGACGCGCTGGATGACGAAGCCCAATTGCTCGGTCGCCACCACGCGGCGGGCGCGGACCAGCATGACCTCGACGCTGTAGCTGCCGGGCTGGACGGTGGAGGGCAGGGGCAGGCGCAAATTGAACAGGCGCGAACCCGCGATTTCGATCGGCTGGGCATCCTCCTGCCAGAGATTGCCGGATTGCTTGAGCGAGACGAGGGCGTGGCGGAAGCCTGGCGCCCGCGCGCCGCTGGAGGCCAGCGGCAGGCTGGCCAGGCCGATGCCCCGCGCCCGCAACGCATCCTCGGGCAGCAGGAGGGAGGCGGGGCGCGTGCCGGCCACGGCGTAGAAGCTCGGCACATCCTCGAACCGGGCCGAGGGACCGTTGAACCACATGCCCAGCACCTCGACCTTGCGGCGCACCACGAAGGGGCCAGCGGGGCCGCGCGCCACAATGATCACCTCATCCCCGCCGGGGCCCAGCGGCTCCTCCGTGCTGCCAAAGACCAGGATGCTCTCGCCCACGAAGGCGGTGGTGATGGCGACGCGCTCGGTCGAGAGGCGGGCCACGAGGGGGGAGGGCTGCGCCCAGGGCGAGGCCGGCCAGAGCAGGAGAAGCGCCACGAGCAGGGAGGCGCCCCTCACCATGCCGGCCCCACCGAGAACAGCGTCTGGGGCACGCGCAGCAAATCCCAGAAGAGCGAGCCCGCCACGCCCAGCACCAGCAGGCCCAGCAGGGCGCGGGTTTCCTCGCCCCGCAGCTTGCCGCCCATGGCCGCGCCGAATTGCGCGCCGGCCACGCCGCCCAGCAGCAGCAGCAGCGTCAGCACGATATCCACGCCACCCACCTGGATGGCCTGGAGGAAGGTGACCGAGGCGGTGACGCAGACCACCTGGAACAGCGAGGTGCCGATCACCACCGCCGTCGGCATGCCCAGGATATAGATCATGGCCGGCACCAGCATGAAGCCGCCGCCCACGCCCATGATCGCCGAGAGGATGCCGATGACGAAGCCCACCGCCAGTGGCGGGATGATGGAGATGTAGAGGCGGCTCTTGCGGAAGCGCATCTTGAGCGGCAGCCCATGCGCCCAGGAATGATTGTGCCGCCGCGCCTGTTGCTTGCGGGAGCGGCGGAAGATGGCGCGGATGCTCTCCATCATCATCAGCGTGCCGACCGCGCCCAGCACCACCACGTAGAAGATGGCGACTGCCGCATCCACCTGGCCCGCGCGGCGCAGCATGGCGAAGATCTGCACGCCGACCACGCTGCCCACCAGGCCGCCGGCCACCAGCACGCCGCCCATCTGCCAATCCACATTCTGCCGCCGCGCCTGGGCAATCAGCCCCGAGACGGAGGCGCCCAGCGTCTGGTTGGCCCCCGAGGCAACGGCGACGGTGGAGGGGATGCCGATCAGCATCAGCACCGGCGTCAGCAAAAAACCCCCGCCCACGCCGAACAGGCCCGAAAGCCAGCCCACGACAAAGCCGATGCCCACCAGCATGAGGGCATCCACGCTCATTTCGGCAATGGGCAGATAGATCTGCAAGCGACGCGGCCAACCGGATGAGGCGCTACCCTTCACCGCCAAGGATGGCATGGCAAGGGCAGGGTGCGGGATCATCTTGCATGAGGGGGTCTTTCGACCACAGATGCGAAGGCCATGCTCAGCCGCCGTTCCCTCCCCCTGATCCTCGCAGCGCCCGCCTTGCGCCCGGCCATGGCCCAGGCCGTGACACGCACGGCGTTGCTGCACCTCAACGACTTCCACAGCCGGCATGAGCCCATCGCCGCCTCCGCCGCTGCGTGCCGGCTCAATCTTGAAGGAGGGGCAGAAGGCTGCTTCGGCGGTTCCGCCCGCATCGCCACGGCCATTGCCGAGGCGCGGGAAGCCGCGCGGGCGGAAGGCCGTCCGGCGCTGTTGCTGGAGGCGGGCGATGCCTTCCTGGGCAGCCTGTTCTTCTCCCACCATGAGGGCCAGGCGGAGGCGCAGGTGCAGCGCGCCTGGGGCGTGCAGGCCTTCGCGCTCGGCAATCACGAATTCGACCTGGGGCCGGAAGTGCTGGCCCGCTACATCGCAGCCGTGCCCTTCCCGGTGCTCTCGGCCAATCTGGACGCGACGAAGGAACCGGCGCTGGCCGGCAGGATCCGCCCCACCATCACCTTCCGGCGCGAGCAGATGCGCCTGGTCATCGTCGGCCTCACCACGCCCGATACACCAGGCATTTCCTCGCCCGGCCCAAAGCTGCGCTTCACCGACCCGATGGAGGCGGCCAATCGCGCCGTCTGGGATGCGCGGCGCGAGGGGGCGGCCACCGTGGTGCTGCTCTCGCATCTGGGCCTCGCCGCGGATCGGCGGCTGGCGGCGGAAGTGGCGGGGGTAGATGTGATCCTGGGCGGGCATTCGCACACGCTGGTGGCGCCCCCCATGCTGGTGGAGGGGCCGGATCGTCTGGTGCTGATCGCCCAGGCGGGCGCGCATGGGCGCTGGCTGGGGCGGCTGGATCTCGACCTCGCCGCCGATGGCCGCATCGCGCATTCGACCCAGCAGATGCGCGAACTGCAGGCCTCCATCGCCGAGGATGCCGCGGTGGCGGCGCTGGTGGCGCAGCTTGCCGCGCCGCTCGATGCGCTGCGCCGCCGGGTGGTGGCCCGCCTGCCCGCCGCGCTGAGCAACGCGGCCTGCGGCTCGGCCCCCTGCGAGATCGGCGCCCTGGTGGCCGAGGCGATGCGCCTGGGCGTGGAGGCCGAGATCGGATGGCAGAATGGCGGCGGCATCCGCGCCGGCCTGCCGGGCGGCGAGGTGACGATGGGCGATGTGCTGGCGGCGCTGCCCTTTGGCAACACCACGGCGCGGATGATGCTGCGGGGTGCCGCGCTGATCGAGGCGCTGGAGAATGGCCTCTCCCGGCTGCCGGGGCGGTCCGGGCGCTTCCCGCAGCTCTCGGGGCTGCGCTTCACGGCGGATGCGGCGCGCCCCGTGGGCAGGCGCGTGATCTCGGCGGAGACCCGCAACGCCGATGGCGCCTGGCAGCCGCTCGACCCCGAGCGCGCCTATAGTGTCGCGACCAATTCCTTCCTGCGGCGCGGCGGCGATGGCTATGCCGTCTTCGCCGAGGCGGCGCTGGAGGCCCGCGATGACGGGCCGGCCCTGGATGACCTGCTGGTACGGCTGATCGGGCGCTGAGGCCCTCCCGCTACCGCCGCGCGAGGAAGCCCATCGCCTGCTTCACTTCCGCGAGGATCGGGTTGGCGATGGCCTCGGCCTTCTCGGCGCCCCGGCGGAGAGCGGCATCGAGCGAGGTGGTATCCTCCAGCAGGCGCAGCATTTCGGTGCGGATGGGGCCGAGATGGGCCACCAGCGCCTCGGTCAGCACTTCCTTGAAGGCGCCGAAGCCTTGGCCCTCATGCTCGCGCAGCACGTTCTCGGGCAGGGTGTCGGTGATGGCGGCGAGGATGCCGACCAGGTTGCGCGCCTCGGCCCGGCCTTCCAGTTGCAGCATGTGGCCGGGGATGGGCTCGGCATCGGTGCGGGCGCGGCGGATCTTTTGGGCGATGGCGTCGTTGTCGTCATTCAGGTTGATGCGGGATTGATCCGAAGCATCCGACTTGCTCATCTTCTTCGTGCCGTCGCGCAGGCTCATCACGCGGGCGGCGACGCCCATGATGTGCGGCTCGATGCGCGGAAACAGCTTCACGCCGTAATCGTGGTTGAACTTCTCGGCGATGTCGTTGGCGAGTTCCAGATGCTGGCGCTGATCATCGCCCACCGGCACGCTGGTCGCCTTGTAGGCCAGGATGTCGGCCGCCATGAGGTTGGGATAGACGTAGAGGCCGGCACTTGCCGCCTCGCGGTCCTTTCCGGCCTTGTCCTTGAATTGCGTCATGCGGTTCAGCCAGCCCAGGCGGGCCACGCAATTGAAGATCCAGCCCAGCTCCGCATGGGCGGGGACGTGGCTCTGGACAAAGAGCACGCATTTCTCGGGGCTGAGGCCGCAAGCCAGCAGCGTGGCCGCCATCTCCCGCGTCTGGGCGAGGAGCTGGGCCGGCTCCTGGAAGACGGTGATCGCATGCAGGTCCACGATGCAGAACAGGCTTTCATGGCTTTCCTGCATCGGCACCCAATTGCGGATGGCGCCGAGATAATTGCCCAGGGTGGGCACGCCGGAAGGCTGGATGCCGGAGAACACGCGCTGCATGAGACGAAACCTGTGTGAATGGTGGCGCAGGGTTTGCGCGGCGCGCGCCTGCGGTCAAGTCCCGCGCGGCGGAGCCGCGGTGAGGTCTTGCGGCGGAGCCGCGGTGAGGTCTTGCGGCGGAGCCGCGGTGAGGTCTTGCGGCGGAGCCGCGGTGAGGTCTTGCGGCGGAGCCGCGGTCAGGTCTTGCGGCGCATCAGCCGCCGGATGTCTCTGAGGTCCAGCCCGCCGGAGGCCTGCGCCAGCGCGAAATACGTCGCCGCGCCCAGCGCGCAGATCAGTGCCAGCAGCCCCACGCCCAGCAGCCCCGTCCCCGGCGCCAGCCACCAGGAGAGCGCGGCCAGCACCGCCCCCATCGCCAGCGCCGCGCCCAGCAGCCGTGGCGTCGCGCGCCGCAGCCGCCGATCCGCCACCCATTGCCCGCGCCGGCGGAGCATCCAGGCCAGCAGCCCGGCATTGGCCCAGGCCGCCAGCGTGGTGGAAAGCGCCACGCCCACATGCTGCAACGGCCCCATCAGCAGCAGGTTCAGCCCCAGGTTCAGCGCCACGCAGAAAATGCCGATCTTCACCGGCGTCGCCGTATCGCCGCGGGCGAAGAAGCCCGGCACGAAGACCTTCACCAGCACGAAGGCCGGCAGGCCGAAGGCATAGGCGATGAGCGCGTGCGATGTCGCCAGCGCCTCCGCCGCGCCGAAGGCCCCGCGCTGGAACAGGGCCGCCAGGATGGGCAGCGCCAGCACCGCCAGCGCCACCGCCGCCGGGACGGCCAGGATCAGCGAGATCTCGATGGCGCGGTTGATGCTGCGATGCGCCGAGAGCGGCTGCCCCGCATGGATCTGCCGCGCCAGCAGCGGCAGCAGCGCGGTCGCCACCGCCGCCCCGATCACCCCCAGCGGCAATTGCGCCACGCGGTCGGCGTAATAGAGATACGACACCGCGCCGGAGGCCAGGAAGGAGGCGATGATCACATCCACCGCCAGGTTGAGCTGCGTCACCCCCGCGCCGATCAGGCCCGGCCCCATGCGGCGCAGCACCATCCGCACCTCGGGCGCCAGGGAGGGGCGCTGGAAGGGGTTGAGCGCCATGCCCGCCTGCGCGCAGGCCCACCAGACGAAAGCCAGCTGCACCACGCCCGAAAGCGTCACCCCCCAGGCCAGCGCATGGGCCGATGTGGCGACAAACGGTGCCAGCGCGAAGATCGCGATCATCGAGAGCAGGTTGAAGAAGATCGGCGCCGCCGCCGCCGCCGCGAACTTGCCCAGCGCGTTCAGCACGCCGCTGACCAGCGCCGTGAGGCAGATCAGCAGCAGATAGGGGAAGGTGATGCGCGTCAGCTCCACCGCCAGCGCGAATTTCTCCGCGCGCTCCACGAAGCCTGGTGCCAGCACCTGCATGAGCTGCGGCATGAAGACCAGGCCCAGGCCCGTCAGCAGCGCCAGCCAGAGTATCATCAGCGTCGCCATCCGCTCGGCCAGGGCCTGGGCGGCAGCGGGGCCGCGCTGCGTCAGCAATTGCGCGAAGGCGGGCACGAAGGCGGCGTTGAAGGCGCCCTCGCCAAACAGGCGGCGGAACAGGTTGGGCAGCTTGAGCGCGACGAAGAAGGCATCCGCCATGGGGCCGGCGCCAAGCTTGGCGGCGATCAGCATGTCGCGCAGGAAGCCGAGGATGCGGCTGACCATGGTCCAGCCGCCGACGGTGGCAATGGCGCGGAACATCAGCGGCCCTGGGATTCGATTGAAAAGGGGTCTGGGGTCCCGGCGGGTCCAGGGCGGAGCCCTGGCCTGGACTTCATAGATCCGGCGCCGCCGCTTCGCGGTAGCGCGGCGGCCCGCCCCCCGGCACTTCCGGCGGCGTCAGCGCCTCCAGCAGGGCGGCGCGAAGGGGCGCCAGCTTGCGCTCATTCTCGACCTTCAGGCCGAACACGTCCTTCACGTAGAAGACGTCCACCGCGCGCACGCCATAGGTGGTGATATGCGCGCTGGCGATCTGCAATCCCTGCTCGGAGATCGCCGCCGTCACGTCATGCAGCAGTCCCGGGCGGTCGCGGCCATTCACCTCGATCAGCGTGTGGGTGTTGGAGGCGAAGTTGTCCACCACCACGCGCGGCGGCACCGTCACGGCAGCCAGCCGCGCCGGCTCCCGCCGCACCTTGCGGATTTCGGCGGCGAGCTTGAGGCGGCCGGAGAGCGATTGCTCGATCAGCACGGCCAGTCGCGCCAGGCGGTGCGGCGCGTCGAACAACCCGCCCGCGCTGTCCTGCACCCAGAAGGTGTCCAGTGCCATGCCGTTGGTCAGCGTATGGATGCGCGCATCCACGATGGAGGCGCCCGCCACGGCCAGCGCGCCGGAAATCCGGCTGAACAGCCCCGGATGGTCGCTGCAATAGATGGTGACCTCGGTCACGCCGCGCTCGGCCAGCACGCGGGTTCGGACCGTCAGCGGTGCCCGCTCGGCCTCGGCTTCGCGGATGATGCCGGCATGGCGCGCATGGGTCTCGGCATCGAAGGAGAGCCAGTAGCCGGGATAGCCCAGGCCCATGAACATCTCGGTCTCGGCCTTGGTGAGGCCGGTCAGCATGGCGGCCGCCAGTTCCTTGGCGCGGGCCACGCGCACATCGCGCTCGGGCACCGTCATGCCCCCGGCGAGCACCTCTGAGACGCGCCAATACACCTCGCGCAGCAGGGTCGCCTTCCAGGCATTCCAGACGCGGGGGCCGACGGCGCGCATGTCGGCCACGGTCAGCACCAGCAGCAGGCGCAGGCGCTCGGGCGATTGCACCTGGTCGGCGATGTCGAGGATGGTCTTGGGGTCCTCGATGTCGCGCTTGAAGGCGGTCTGGCTCACCAGAAGATGGTGCAGCACCAGCCAGGAGACGGTCTCGGTCTCCTCGGCGGACATGCCCAGCCGCGGGCAGATTTCCTGCGCCATGCGCGCGCCAAGCTCGCTATGGTCGCCGCCGCGCCCCTTGGCGATGTCATGCAGCAGGGTGGCCACGAACAGCGCGCGGCGGGACTGCAACTGCCCCATCAATTCGGTGGCGACGGGCGCGATCTCGTTCAGCTCGCCGTTTTCCACCTGCTTGAGGATGCCGATCGCCTCGATCGTGTGCTCATCCACGGTGAAGACATGGTAGGTGTCGAACTGCATCAGCCCGACGATGCGCGCCCATTCGGGCAGGAAACGGCCCAGGAACCCCGCCTCATTCAGCAGGCGCAGCCATTTGGCGGCATCCTTGCCCATCAGCAGGTCCAGGAAGATGGCGCTGGCCTCGTCATCGCCGCGCAGCCGGTCGGCGTGGCGGGAATGGCGGATCAGGGCGCGGATGGCCAGCGGATGGATGGCCAGGCAGCGGTCCCGCGCGGCCTTCACGATCCGCAGCATCAGGATGGGCTCGCGCCCGAAATCGCGATCGGGGGGGGCGGCCACCAGCTTGCCATCGGCGAAGGCGAGGCCGAGTTCGGCCAAGCCCTCATCGCCGCCGCGCAAGGTGGCGGGCGGGCCGAGCGCGGCGCGCTCGATCGCCGGTTCCAGCACGCGGGAGAGGCGGACCACCTCGCGCGCTGTCAGGAACAGGTGCTTCATCAGCCGCTCGGCGCCATCCTGGCTGCCATGGCGCGTATAGCCCATGCGGGCGGCGATGACGGGCTGGAGGTCGAAGGTCAGGCGCTCCTCGGCGCGGCCGGTGACGTAGTGGAGGTGGAAGCGCAGCGTCCAGAGGAAGTCCCAGGCGCGCCTCACGGCGCGCGCCTCACCCTCGGTCAGCAGCCCGCCGCCGGGGCTGTCGGCGCCCACCAACTCGGGCATGCGGGCCACGCCGAAGGCGTAGCAGGCAAGCCAGTAGAGGGTTTGCAGGTCCCGCAGGCCGCCACGGCCTTCCTTGACATGGGGTTCCACCAGGAAGGGGCTGTCGCCATAGCGCGCATGGCGCGTGGCGCGCTCGGCCCGCTTGGCGGCCAGGAAGGGGGCCAGGCCGTCCTCGGTGCGGAGCCTCCGGAATTCCGCCTGGAATTCGGTGAAAAGCGTGGCATCGCCCGCGAGGAAGCGCGCATCCACCAGCGCGGTCAGGATGGTGGCGTCCTTCACTCCTTCCGAGATGCATTCGCGCGGGCTGCGCGTGGCGTGGCCCACCTTGAGGCCGAGATCCCAGAGCAGATAGAGCATGAACTCGATCAGCCGCCGCGTGCGGGGGCCGGGTTCGCGATCGGTCAGGAAGAGCAGGTCAATGTCGGAATGGGGTGCGAGGACGCCGCGGCCATAGCCGCCTGTCGCCACCAGGGCATAGTCCACGCCCGCCGCACTGGGCACCATCGCGGCGGCGTAGTCCTGGATGGCCAGCATCAGCCGGTCCATGTGCACGCCCAGGCGGCGCGCCGCGGCCAGGCCATGTATCTCGCGGGATTCAAAGGCTTTCTGGACCACGGATTGCATGCCGCCCAGCTCGCGCCGGAGCATCCCCAGCGCGACGTCGCGCGCGATGGGCGTGCCGCCTGGAAGCAGCATCTCCTGCAAGCTCTGCTCGGCCCTTTCGGCCATCGCGATCCTCATGAAAATTACACTACAGAGCTTCGCCTCCCTCCGCGAGAGCCTTGAGGTTGTAAAGCGCCGCCTGCGCCTCGCGCGGGGAGAGGGTGTCGAGGTCGAGCGCCGCCAGCGCCGCCAGGGCCGGGTGGGCGGGGGGCACCGGCGCGCGGGCGAAAAGCGGCATCTCGGCGGCCAGGGGGTCGGCGCCGGCCGCCGCACGCGCCTCCAGGGAGGCCAGGACCGAGGCCGCTCGCTTAAGGACCGGTGCGGGCACGCCGGCCAGTTTCGCCACATGCACGCCCCAGCTTTTCTCGGCGGCACCCGGCGCCACGCTGTGCTGGAACACCACCTCGCCCCGCCATTCGCGCACCTGCATGGCGGCGAGGCGCAGTTCGGGCAATTTTTCCGCAAGCGCCGTCAATTCATGAAAATGTGTGGCAAAGAGCGTACGGGCCCGGATGCGGTCATGCAGCGCCTCCAGCACGGCGGTCGCAATCGCCAGCCCGTCCCAGGTCGCGGTGCCGCGCCCCACTTCGTCCAGCACGACCAGGCTGCGCGGCCCGGCCTGGTTGAGGATGGCGGCGGTTTCCGTCATCTCCACCATGAAGGTGGAGCGCCCGCCCGCCAGGTCATCCGCCGCCCCCACGCGGCTGAACAGCCGGTCCACCAGCCCCAGCCGCGCGGCGGCGGCGGGCAGGAACATCCCCGCCTGGGCGAGGATCACCATCAGCGCATTCTGCCGCAGCCAGGTGGATTTGCCCGCCATGTTCGGCCCCGTCAGCAGGCAAAGCCGCCGGCCGGGCGAGAGGTCGCAATCATTGGGCACGAAGGCCGGGCCGCGCGCGCGGCGCAGCGCCGCCTCCACCACCGGATGCCGCCCGGCCTCAATGGCGAAATCCGGCCGCGTGGTGAGTTCGGGCCGGCACCAGGCGCCCTCGGTGGCGAGTTCGGCGCTGGCCGCCAGCACGTCGAGGCCCGCCATCTCCCGCGCGGCGGCGGCGATGGCCTCCGAATCGGCGAGGATCAGGCGGCGCAGATGCGCGATCACCAGGCGCTCGCGCCTGGCGGCCTGGTCGCCCGCCTCCGAGAGGCGGCGGTCCAGCGCGGCGAGTGCGGCGCAGGTGAAGCGATGCGCGCTGGCCATGCTCTGGCGATGAATGGGGGCGAGATCATCCCTCGCGGCTTCGGGCGCGCCGCGCAGCAGTTTCTCGCCAGCGGCCGATGGCACCTCCGCCAGGTAGCCGAGTTGCTGGTGATGCCTGATTTTCAGCGCCGCCACGCCCCAGGCCTGGGCGAGCCGCACCTGCATGGCCGCGATAGCACCGCGCGCATCATCGCGCAGGCGGCGCAGCGCATCGAGTTCGCCGTCATAGCCGGGGGCCGCCACGCCGCCATCCTCCAGCCGCGCCGGCAAGTCGGCGGCCAGCGCGCGGGTGAGTTCGGCGGCGGTGGCGGGGGTGGCGCCCAGCGGCGTGATGGCGGCGGCGAGCAGGGCCGGGGCGGCGCCTTCCAGCGCCCCGGCCAGGGCGGCCGCGCGTTGCAGCCCGTCGCGGATGGCGCCGAGATCGCGCGGGAAAAAACGCTCCAGGCTGATGCGAGCGAGCGCGCGGGCCATGTCGGGCGCGCCCTTGAGGGATGCGCGCAGCTTCGTCCGGCGTGGCTTGTCGCCACGCAGCGCCGCCACGGCATCCAGCCGCGCCTGGATCGCCTCCAGGTCATCCAGCGGCGAGGCCAGGCGCGCGGCCAGTTCGCGGGCGCCCGGCCCGGTCAGGGTGCGGTCCACCGCCGCCAGCAGCGAGGCCCCGCGCGGGCCTTCCAGGATATCGAGGCTGCGGCGGGTGGCCGCATCCAGCAGCAGCACGCCGCGCGCGCCTTCCGCCACCGGCGGGCTGAGGCGCGGCAGCGCCCCGTTATTCACCGCGCGCACATACTCCACCGCCATGGCGGCGGCGGCGATCTCGGCCTGGCTGAACTGGCCGAAGCCCTCCAGCGAGCCGGCGCCGAGCGCCGTGGCCAGCCGCCCCTCCGCATCGCGGGGTGCCAGGGCGGGGATCGCGCCCTCGATGCCCAGAGCCTCCTCGGCCAGGATTTCCGCGGGCGCGAGGCGGGCAATGAGGGCGGCGGGCTCGCCCCCTGCCTGGGTGTGGAACAGCCCCGTCGTCACATCGAGCCAGGCGGCGCCGCCCGCCACCAGCGCCAGCAGCCAGGCCGGGCGGGCGGCATCCAGCAGCGCCTCCTCCGTCGCGGTGCCGGGGGTGACGACGCGGATGATCTCGCGGTTGACCGCCGGGGCGCGGCGGGCCTTGGCCTGCTCGGGCGTTTCGGTCTGCTCGCAGATGGCCACGCGGAAACCGCGCCGGATCAGGCGGGCCAGATAGGCCTCATGGCTGTGGACCGGCACGCCGCACATGGGAATCGGGCGGCCCTGATGCTCGCCGCGATGGGTGAGCGCGATGCCCAGCGCCTCGCTCGCGGCCTCGGCATCCTCGTGGAACAGCTCGTAGAAATCACCCATGCGGAAGAAGACGAGTGCCGCGCCGGCCGTGGCTTTCGCCGCGAACCATTGCGCCATGGCGGGCGTTGCACCTTCGGCTGATCGGGATTCGGACACCCCTCCGCCATAGCCGAGGCCAGCCGCCCCGCGAAGGCCCATCTCTCACGCCCATCTTTCACGCCCATCTTTCACGCCCATCTTTCACGGGAGCCGCGCCGGGGGCTAGAAAGGAATTTCATGCCGGGATGGAGATGCAAAAAACATGAGTGACAAGCGCCAGGACAGCCCTGCCGATACGCGCACCGCGCGAGTGACGGGGGAGGAGGCGCTGGCCATGCATGCCGAGGGGCGGCCCGGCAAGCTCGAAACCCGCCTCACCAAGCCGCTGATCACGGCGCGTGACCTCAGCCTCGCCTATTCGCCCGGCGTGGCCGAGCCCTGCCTGCATATCCATCGCGATCCGGCGCTGGCCTATGACTACACCAGCAAGGGCAATTTCGTCGCCGTCATCAGCAATGGCACCGCCGTGCTGGGCCTGGGCAATCTGGGGGCGCTGGCCTCCAAGCCGGTGATGGAGGGCAAGGTCGCGCTGTTCAAGCGCTTCGCCGATGTGGATGGCATGGACCTCTGCCTCAACACCGAGGATGCCGACGAATTCATCAATTGCGTGAAGTTCCTGGGCCCCAGCTTCGGCGGGATCAACCTGGAGGACATCAAGGCCCCCGAATGCTTCGTCATCGAGCAGCGCCTGCGCGAGCTGATGGACATCCCGGTGTTTCACGACGACCAGCACGGCACCGCCATCGTCGCCGCCGCCGGCCTGATCAACGCGACCTATCTGACGGGGCGCGACCTCGCGACGACGAAGCTGGTGATCAATGGCGCCGGCGCGGCCTCCATCGCCTGCGCCGAATTGCTGCGCGCCATGGGCATGCGGCCCGAGAACATCACCATGTGCGACACCAAGGGCGTGCTGTATCGCGGTCGCACCGAGGGGATGAACCAGTGGAAATCGGCCCATGCGGTCGAGACGACGGCCCGCACCCTCACCCAGGCGCTGGAGGGCGCCGATGTCTTCTTCGGCCTGAGCGTGAAGGGCGCGCTGACGCAGGACATGATCCGCGCCATGGCCGAGAAGCCCATCATCTTCGCCATGGCCAACCCCGACCCCGAGATCACGCCCGAGGAAGCCCGCGCCGCCCGGCCCGACTGCATCATCGCCACCGGCCGTTCGGACTACCCGAACCAGGTGAACAATGTGCTGGGCTTCCCCTTCATCTTCCGCGGCGCGCTGGACGTGCGGGCCAGCACCATCAATGACGCGATGAAGGTCGCCGCCGCGCGTTCGCTGGCGGATCTGGCGCGCGAGGCGGTGCCCGAGGAAGTGGCGCGCTCCGGCGCCGGCAAGCGCCTGGCCTTCGGCCCGGATTACATCATCCCCAATGCCTTTGACCCGCGCCTGATCAGCCGCGTGCCGGTGGCCGTGGCCGAGGCCGCCATGCGCTCGGGCGTCGCGCGCAAGCCGCTGATCGACCCGCAGCGCTATGCCCGCGAACTCAACAACCGGCTGGATGCGGCGGCGAATGCGCTGGAGGCCATCCATGAGCGCGTGCGGGAAAACCCCCGCCGCGTCGTCTTCGCCGAGGGCGAGGAGGAGGCGGTGATCCGCGCCGCCATCGCCTTCCGCAATGCCGGCTACGGCACACCCGTTCTGGTGGGCCGCGAGGAGCGCATCAACGCGACCGTCGCCTCGCTCGGCGTGCGGCTGCCGGATGGCATCGAGATCCACAATGCCCGCGTCTCCTCTGCCAACCAGCGCTACGCCGAGTGGCTTTACGCCCGCAAGCAGCGCGATGGCTTCCTGTACCGGGATTGCCTGCGCCTGGTGAATAATGACCGCAACGTCTTCGCCGCCTGCATGGTGGCACTGGGCGATGCGGATGCGCTGCTGACGGGCGAGACGCGCAGCTATTCCGTGGCGCTGGATGGCATCCGCATGGCGCTCGATGCCGAGGGCGTGCTGTTCGGCCTGACCATGATGATCGCCCGCCGCTCGGGCACGGTGCTGGTGGCGGACACCGCCATCCATGAGCGGCCGGATGCGGCCACGCTGGCGGCCATCGCCATCCGCAGCGCGGCCACGGCGCGGCGGCTGGGGCTGACGCCGCGGGTCGCCTTCCTCTCCTTCTCCACCTTCGGCGACCCCAAGGGCAGCATCCCCGGCAGCCTGCGCGATGCGGTGAAGCTGCTGGACCAGCAGGGCGTGGATTTCGAGTATGACGGCGAAATGAGCGCCGAGGTCGCGCTTGATTCCAATCTGCGCGCCAACCTCTATCCCTTCTGCCGCCTGACCGGCTCGGCCAATGTGCTGGTGATGCCCGGCCTGCACGCCGCCCATATCCTCACCAAGGCGGTGCCGCATCTGACGAGTGCTTCGACCATCGGCCCCGTGCTGATGGGCCTGTCGCGCCCGGCGCAGATCGTCGCCACCGGGGCTGGCGTCAACCAGCTTCTGGATATGGCGGCGCTGGCGGCCTACCAGGCCATCGGGCGGTAACCCCGGAGGCCTCTTTCGCGAGACCATGATGCGTTCGCTTGCGCTCACTTTCATGGTCTCGCCACTGCTGAGAGCGGGATTCAACGTTTTCGGCGATTCCGCCTCAACGCATCCCGCTCTAGAGCATCATCCGATCAAACGGAATCGTTTGACCGGATAAAGATGCTCGTGATTCAATGATCTGGAGCTTTTTCCGTGAGCCATTCCGAACGGAAAATGCTCTAGGCGGCGGGGCGCGCCGGCTCAAGCAGCGGTCAGGGCGGCCAGCGCGGCTGTTGCGGACAGCCCCGCCAGCAGCGGCGCCAGCATGCCGCCGCGCCACAGCATCCAGCCCAGAGCCACGGCCAGCCCCGACAGCCGCGCGGCAAAGGGAATACTGGCCAGCATCCCCGTGGGCGCCACGATCGCCACCGCGATGAAGGCCGCCAGCGTGGCGAGCGCGACCGAGGCCGCCCAGCGCACGAAGGGATGGTCCGCCCTGAGGCGCCCGGCCACCAGCAGCCCCGCCGCGCGCAGCAGCGCGCAGGCCAGGATCAGCAGGATCAGGGCGAGGTCAGCGCCGCTCACGCCGCTGCCCCCAGAGGAAAGCCAGCGTGCCGCCCAGCAGCCCCGCCGCCAGCAGGCCCCAGGCGGCGGGCAGCAGCAGCGCCAGCGGCACCGCGCCACAGCCGCAGATCACCGCCCGCCGCGAGGGCGCGGCCCGCATCTCGCTGGCCAAGATCAGCGCGAAATACAGCGGGTTCACCAACAGCAGCAGCGCCAGCACCGGGCCTTGCACCAGGGGGGCGATGGCATGGCCCAGCATCGTCGCCGCCCCCGCCACCAGCCAGGAGGTCAGCCCGAAGCCCAGGAACCAGGCGAGGCGCGATTCCGCGGGCAAGCCCGGCAGCCGCCGCATCGCCATGGCCCAGGGTGTCACCGCGATGAAGGGCAGCGCCCACCAGCGCCGCACCCCGCCGCCCAGCCAGGGCGAGAGCGCCACCGCCATCGGCAGGAAACGCGCATTGGCGGCGGCGGCGCCCAGCACGGCGGGCAGCGCGCCGCCGGGCAATGCCACGGCCGTCACCAGCACCATCTGCCCCGGCATGCCATAGACCAGCAGCGCGGCGGCCAGGCCCCAGCCAAAGCCCAGCCCCGCCGCCTGCACGGCGGCGCCAAAGGCCAGGAAGGTGGCGGCCATCGCCAGCGCGGGCGCGCCCAGCGCCTCACGGCAGGCGGTGCGGAAGATCATCTGCGCGAGCCTGACACCAGGCCCGCGCGGCTACCAGCGCAGGCTACGCAGGGCCGCGACGGGCGCTTCACCCTCCTCGGCCAGCACATGCGTGAGCAGGCCGGGCGAGGGGTCATGGCCATGGGCATCGGCAGTCAGTCCGGTCAGCGCCCAGAGACTGTCAATGCCGGCATGGCGCGCGCCGGCGAGGTCGGTGTGCGGCGTATCGCCCACCGCCACCACCCGGCTCTTGTCGGTCATGCCGAGCAGGTCCATCACCGGGCCATAGACGGCGGGGTCGGGCTT
Source organism: uncultured Roseococcus sp. (assembly GCA_947084995.1). Classification (GTDB taxonomy): domain Bacteria; phylum Pseudomonadota; class Alphaproteobacteria; order Acetobacterales; family Acetobacteraceae; genus Roseococcus. The sequence continues at coordinate 26,623 of CAMTUX010000044.1, read as the reverse complement.
GCCGGCTTCGAAGACATCGCCGCCCCATTCCAGGTAGATGTCGGCCAGGGCGCCGGCGCAGATCAGGCGGTCTCCGGCCACCATCACGGCGCGGTCGGGATTGACGCAGAGCATGGGCAGGCCGGCTTCGAAGCAGGCGCGCAGCTCGTCCCGGTAGGGCTCGACGGAGATGGATTTGCGGTCGGGGTCGGGGCCCGTGTTGAGCAGGAAATCGGCATCCTGGGGGCGCTTCACCAATTCGGCCGCGCCATCCTCGGCCACGGAGAGATCACGCTCCGGCCCGATGTGATAGGCGCGCGGGCCCAGCTTCGCGAACCAGGGCAAGTCCCGCTGCTTCAGCCAGAGCCAGGAGACCTCGCCGGAGGACATGATGCCCTGGTAGAGGTCCCGCCCGATGCCCATGCCGTCCAGCATGGTCTGGATGAACCAGGCGCGGCGCGGGGCATTGGTCAGGAACACCACGCGCTTGCCGCGCGCCTTGAGTTCTCCCAGGCAATCCAGCACGCCCGGATAGGGCTTGCGGCCATCATGCACGACGCCCCAAAGGTCCAGCACATATCCGTCATAGCGGTCGGCCAGGGGGGCGAGGTTCTCGTAGATCTGGATGGTCATGCGCCCGCACCTACCGCATCGCCGACATGGGCGAAACCATCGCGGGCCAGCAAATCGACAAGTTCACGCTTGATGCGGCCGATCAGCGCCGGGCCGCCATAGGCGAAGCCGCTATAGAGCTGCGCCAGCGAAGCGCCGGCCCGGATCTTCGCATAGGCCTGCGCCCCGGAGGCAACACCGCCCGCGCCGACCAGCACGAGGCGCCCTTGGGCCAATCCATGCGCGCGGGCCAGCATCTGGGTCGAGCGTGCAAACAGCGGCGCGCCGGAAAGTCCGCCCGCCTCGCTTTTGTTGGGGGAGCGCAGCGTCTCGGGCCGGGCGATGGTGGTGTTGCTGATGATCAGCCCGGCCACGCCGCGCGTGACGCAGACCTCGATGATCGGGGGCAGCGCATCCTCGGCCAGGTCGGGGGCGAGCTTCACCAGAACGGGCTTGCCCAGGGCGGCCACATCCACCGCATCCAGGATGGAAGCCAGCCGCGCCTCGCCCTGGAGGTCCCGCAGGCCGGGCGTGTTGGGGGAGGAGATGTTGATCGTCACGTAATCGGCCAGCGGCGCCACGGCACGGCAGAGCGCGGGGTAGTCGCGCTCGGGCTCCGCGCCTTCCTTGTTCACGCCGACATTGGCGCCGAGCACCCCAGGCAGCGGCCGCCGCAAATCACGCAGCCGGGCGAGGCAGGACTCAAGCCCGGCATTGTTGAAGCCCATGCGGTTGATCACGGCCGCATCCTCGGTCAGGCGGAACAGCCGCGGGCGGGGATTGCCGGCCTGGGGGCGGGGCGTGACGGTGCCGGCCTCCACAAAGCCGAAGCCCAGCCGCAGCAGGGGCAGGATGGCCACCGCATCCTTGTCGAAGCCGGCGGCAAGGCCGATCGGGTTGCGGAAATCCAGGCCCAGGGCGCGGATGGCGAGGCTGGGCGCATCGGCGGCGTCGTCACGGCCGGCCAGGCCCAGCGCCAGGCCCTTCAGGGCCAGGCCATGCGCGGTTTCGGCGTCGAGCCCGCGCATCAGGGGCATCAGGGCGGAAGCGATGGAAGGTGTCATGGGGGCTGAATAAGGCAGAATCACCGCGAAACGAAATCTCGCCTGCGTTGACAGCGGCGCATGGGAACGCGACACCCGTGCCCACACACTGAAAAGGACAAGATGTTGCGCGGCCCGCTCCTGCTCATGGCAGGCATCGGCCTGTTTGGGCTGCTCGATGCCAACAGCAAGCTGCTGGCCGGGGATTTCGCCGCGGCGCAGGCGATCTTCCTGCGCCATGCAGTCTTGCTGGGGCTTTTGCTGTTGCTGCGCGGCGCCTTTGGCTGGCCGGGCGGACCCTTCCGCACGGCGCACCCGCTGCTGCACGCGCTGCGCGCCTGCTCGATGCTGACCGCCGGGCTGACCTTCTATGTGGCGGTGCGCTACCTCAGCCTGGCGGATGCCTATCTGATTTTCTTCACGGCGCCCTTGATGACGCTGGTGCTGGCGCGGGTGTTCCTGAAGGAGAGCGTGCCGCGCGCCGCCTGGCTCTGGTCGGGCGTGGGATTCGGGGGGGTGATGATCGCCCTTGCCCCGCAACTGGGCGAGGGCGGCAGCCTGATCGGCTTTGGCTGCGCGCTGCTCGGCACCGTGGCCTACGCGGTCACCATCACCCTCAACCGCAGCCTGCGGGCGGAGCCTGGCATCGCGCGGCTGCTGCTCTGGCCATCGCTCTTTGGTGTGCTGGCGACGGGGCCTTTCGCCGCGGCCTATTGGACGGCGCCGAGCGCGGTGGAATGGGTGCAACTGCTGGTGAACGGGCTGCTGGCCGGGGGCGCCACCATCCTGCTGGCGCTCGCGCTGCGGCATAGCAGCCCGGCGCGGCTGGCGCCCTTCGAATTCATCGCCCTCCCGCTCTCCGTCTGGCTGGACCTGCTGATCTTTGGCAATACGCCGGGGATGGAGGTGCTGATCGGCGGCGCGGTGGTGGTGTTGGCCTGCCTGATGAGCGAGCGCGCCGTCTCACGCGCGCGTCACGGGATGTCCGTCGGGAAGGCGTGAAGCCCGGCGGTATCCAGCGGCAACGGGATGACGCGCCGGATCGCGGCCAGGGGCAGGGGCGCGTAGAGATGCGGAAACAAACCGGGCCGGCTGCCGCCCGAGGCTGGCTCCCATTTCAGTGCAGCGCCGAGGGCTGCCGCCTCGGCCTCGATCATCCAGAGATCGGCCACGCCCGCCCGGTGCTTGGCCGCGCTGGCGCGCAGTTGCGCCGCCGTGGAGAAATGCAGGAAGCCGTCGCGCCTGTCATCGGCGCTGCCGTGATACGCGCCGGCGGCTTCGGCCGCGCGCCAATCGGCTTCGCGGATCAGGGTGTAGATGAGGGGTTCCATCCGCCCGGTTTAGAGCATGATCCGCTGAGCCGGAATCGCCGGAGCGGTGAATCATTCTCTCTGCAAGGTCATCACGCCCCCTCCAGCCGGTAGAAGGCGAGGCCGCCGGCCTCCAGGCTCGGCACCCGGCCCAGCGCCCAGCCAGGCTGGCGCAGCGCGTCATGCCAGAGCATCGCGCCCGCCGTGAGGTCCGGCAGCGCCCCCAGCATGGCGCGGCCCGCCACGCGGCGGCAGACGGCCAATGCCGCATCGCCCTCGATGGGGGTGGTGAACAGCGCGTGGCGCTCATGCGCGGGGTGGCGAACCGGGAACTGGAAGGGTGCGCGCAGCACGGCGATCATGGCGCGCGCCAGTGTCTCGGGCGCCGCATCGCCGGCGAAGCGCGTCCGCGCCTCGGCCGTGGCGAGGACGGCCCGCGCGCGGTTGAGCGCCAGGCAGGCCAGCGCCTCGATGGCGCGGACCGGGCGGGCGCCGGCCTCGGCATAGAGGATGCGGGCGAGCAGCTCCTCGGCGGCGGCGGCGGCGGCGAGGCGGTTGGGCTGGATTGCGATGCTCACTTGTCATGCTCCTGGTCGCGACGGACGTTTTCGAGTTTGTTTTCGATGCGCAGCAATTGCTCGGAGAGGCGCCGGTCCACATCGCGGATCAGCGAGAGCGGCACGTAGGTGCGCGCCACTTCGAGCTTGAAGGCGGCCAATTCGTCCCGCGTGCGGGAGAGGCCGTCATCATGGCGTGAGGTGCCCTTCTCGATGCGGCGATCCAGGTCGCGCTTGATGCCGAGGAGCAGCCAGTAGAGCCCGGCGATGACGGGCGCCTGGGCGGCATCCATCCACCAGAGGGATGAGGGATTTGTCGGGTCCATGGGGCCTCCTTGCGGGCGGGCGCGCGCATCGCCACAAGGGATGCGTGCGGGAGATCGTGGAATGTGGAATGAGCCGTATCTGGAAAGCTGCTGCCGCTCGGCCCTGCACCGGCTGACGCTGGTGGGGCCGCATGGCCGCCCGCCGGAGCTGAAGGATCAGCCCTGCCTGCTGCGCTTGCAGTCCATGGGCCTGGCCGAGCAGCGGGCGGACGGACACTTCGCCATCACCCCGCCCGGGCGGGCGCGGCATTCGAGTGAGATCTTGAAGAAGCCAGCCTAGGCGAGGGGCGCCGCCCCTCGCGCTCCCTGGCAGGGGACACGTCCCCTGCACCCCTGTTCGTGGTTATGGGCGCGGACGGGATGTCCATCGCGCTGGTATCCTTGAACCTGGACGGGGCCGCCTGCGCCGTGCTGGAGCACAGCAACCGCCGCCCCAAGGTGGAGCGCATCCCCGCCGTCAACCGCCGCGCCAACTCGGCTGAACCGGGCGCGGCGGCAGCGCGGGCAGCCGGATCGGCTCGGCCAGGATGCAGCCCGCCACCGCATCCAGCCCGTCATCCCGCGCACCGCGCGCATCGGGCCGCCACTCGGCCATTTCGCGCGGGAAGCTGGTGCGGAACACGCTCTCATGCGCGTGCAGCCGGCGGGCGGCCAGCAGCGGGTCGAAGGCGGAGAGGATGCGCTCCACCTTGGGGCGGCGGTTGCTGTGCTCCAGCACGGCGCAGGCGGCCCCCGCCCGCGCCATCTCGCGCTTCAGCAGGGCGGGCAGGAAGCGGCCCAGCCCGTTGGTCTCGACGCGCACCACCGGCAGGATCAGGTCGCGCGCCAGTTCCGCCACCTGCCGGCATTGCTGCGTGGCGGGGTCCTCGGGCGCATCGGCGCGCTGCGTGATCCAGGCGAGGCGATGCAGGAAGTGCCGCCCCTCGCCATCCGTGTAAGTGGCGGCCAGCACCGAGCCATCGCCCCCGCCCTCGGCACGCCCATAGGAGGGATCCCAATAACCCCCGCCCGATGTCATGCGCCGCCCGAGAAGCCAGAGCTGCGCGCGGCCATTGGCCTCGCGATACTCCACCTCCTCCGGGTAGCGCAGCAGCAGCGCGGGATCGAGCCGCGCGGCCGCCGGTGCCACGGGTTGCAGCATCATCTGGCGCGCGAAATGCAGCCCGCCCACGCGCTTTCGCAGCGCCGCGACGGCGGCCTCGCTGAAGCGTTCCGGCCAGGCGCTCTGCCCGGCGGCGTCGAGGATGGGCACTTCCAGGCGTTGATAGCCATGCAGGAAGCCATCGCCGGGGCGATACAGGCTCTCCTCCGTGTGTGGCGTGCCGACATAGAGGATGATGCCGTCCGGCGTCAGGATGAACTCCGTCTCCGCCAGGCGCTCGCGCAATTCGGCGCGCTTGCCCGGGCTGTCGCAATTGCCGGCCACTTCCACATCATCGCAGATGATGATGTCCGCCCGCGCGCCGGTGATGTTGCCGAGCAACCCCTGCGAGAGCATTGAGGGATCGCGCGCCGCACCGGGCCGCTGCACCGTGAAGCGATCCGCCGCCCAGGCTTCGTCGCCCTCGGGGATGAGGCGGGCGCAAAGCGGGTGGCGTTCGATGATGCGCCGCACATGCCCCACCATCTTGCCGGCCAGGTTCTGGTCGGCGGCGAGGACGAGGATGCGCGTCTCGGGGTTGCGATAGAGCGACCAGGCGCAGAACAGCCCGATCAAGGTGGATTTGCCGCAGCCGCGAAACGCCATGAGCAGCATGCGGCGGGTGGGCCGTTCCGTCTCCAGCCAGCGCAGGATGCGCCGATGGATCTGGGGCGTGCCCTGCCGCTGCTGCCGGTTCCAGACCCAGACGAATTCTAGCAGGTCAGCCGGGCTCTCCTGTGTCATCCGTGCGCGTCTCCTGTTCCTCGTCGTCCATTTCCTGACGGGCCGCGCCGAGCGCGGTGGCGGCAGGATCTTCCCCCTCCGCCCCCTCGCGGGGATCGGTGAGCTTCATCAACTGCTCGATATGCGCGAGCGCCGTCTTGGCCGCGCTGTGGCGCGCGGCGAAGGCCTTGGGGTCGGCGTCGTGTTCGGTATCCGCCACGAACTTCATGTAGGATTCCGTCACCGCAGGCAGCGCATCGGCGAGCTTGGCATCCGCGACGCGCGGCTTGCGCCGCCTCACGATTTCACCAGGCGCACCCGCACCGTCCCCGCGCCGAGATCCACCGCCGCACCGGTGCGGTTCCAGGCCGTCACCGTCACCAGGTCCTGCGCGCCGATCTGCGCCAGGAAGACAACGCCCGAGGTGGCCAGCGTGAAGGCCGCCTGCACGAAATCACCCGGCCGCGCGCCGGGAAGCGGCACGTTCAGCTGTGCCGTGCCGCCAGCCGCGATGGAGGGTGGATCCCAGGCGGCCTCGGCCCGCAACTCGCGGGCGCCATGCCGCAGGTCGGGCAGGCCGTAGAGCAGCGGCGGGGAGACCGACGGATCGGTGAGCAGGCGCATCGCGCGCACCTCGTAATCCACGCCGATGCGCGCCACGCCGATGATGGCGTAGGCGACGGCGGGCTCCAGCCGGACCACTTGCAGCCGCGTGAGGTCGGCGTCGGTCATGTCCGCCGAGCCTTGCCACCATCGCGCCGCGCTGTTCCACAGCACGGACATGCCCGAGGCGCGCACCAACTGGCCCGCGCTGTCGCCCAGGAGGTTCATGGCCGCGTCGAAGCATTGCACGATCAGGCGCGGATGGTCGGCATCCACCGCCAGCGCGAATTCCCGCGCCCGCGTCGCATCCACCACGAAGCCCAGACCGCGGCCGCCGGTCAGCACAACGCCACGGCTGGTCAGCCCGTAATCCTCCAGGCCGGGAAAGGCGAAATCCGCCAGCGTGGTGGGCGTGCCGCCGACATTGGTTGAGAGGCAGGCAAGCAGGTCAAAGCCGGTCTGCGATGCATTCCAGCGAAAGGCGGCGGCGCGCAGATTGGGCACGCTGCCGACCTCACGCGTGAATTCACGATGTGCTGCGGCCTGATGCATCCCGCGCACCACGGCGCCGACGCGGGCCGAACCCGCATCATAGAACACGTTCAGCAAATAGCCCTGGCTTGCCCAGGCCACTTCATAGACATGATCCTGCGCGCTGCCGACATGCCGCGCCGGATAGGGCGAGCAGGCTTCCATCCGCATGCCATAGGCGATCACCGCGCGGCTATTGACCTCGCACAGGAAAGGCACGCCGAAGATGGCCGGTCGGTCGCGCGTCTGAAGCTCGAAGGCGGGGCCGAAGAAGACGTGCCGATTATGCGCGACATAGGCGCCAGGCTCCGCCGAGAAGCGGATGCCGTAGCGGCTGAGCGTCGGGTGGAGGGAGCTCGCGATGGCGAAGTGGCCGCCATGGTAGCGCATGGAGGTGTTCCATCCCGCCGCCGTCTGGGTGCGGATGTCCAGGCCGATATGGTTGTTCACCATGCGGCCGAGATGCATGTTGCTGTCCTCGAAACCGCGCTCCACGCCCAGCGTCTGCGCGCCGATGGTGAAGCCCTCCACCTGCCGGATTTCGACCAGGCTGGAATCCAGGTTACGCAGGACGATGCCGATATCGCGGAAATTCTGCCAGTCGCTGATGGTGGCCCGGATCACGCGCAGCCCCTGGTAGAGCTTGGCCGCATTCCGCACCGCCCCGCCATCGCCGATGGTCAGCGCCGCCTGGCCGGCGGGCCCCGCATAGAGGATGGTGCCGCGCATGGTCAGGCCGGCCGCGGCGCCGGGCAGCAGCAGCGGCATTGTGGTGCGGAAGGTGCCCTCGCCGATCACCAGATGCTTGCCGGAGGCGCCGGCCGCGTTCATGGCGGCTTGCAAGGCCGGGCCATCATCCGTCACGCCATCGCCCACCGTGCCGAAATCGCGCGCCGTCAGGTTCTCGGCCAGCTTGTCCTCGACGCTGCGCGGAACGGCGCCGGGATAGGCGGCGGCGATCATGCCGGTGCGGTCATAGGTCGTGACCTCGCCTACTGCGTCGAAGCCCAGCAGCTTCTCCGCGCGGGCCTCGCGCAGGGGCAGCACCATGCCGGCGGGCGCCTCGGCGAAGGGCAGGCGGATGGCGCCGCGCAGGTCGTCACGCACCTCCTGCAGGGCGGCCACCTGGCGGTCCAGCTCGTCATTCAGGGTATTGGCGCGCAGCACGCCGTTGGACTGGAAATCCGTCACGCGCTCCACCGCCATGCGGCGCAGGATGGTGATGCGCGTGCCGGAAGCGGGGGGCGCGGTGTAGCGGATGGTGCCGCCCGAAGATGCGCCTGCACCTTCGATCGTGAAGCCGTAATTCGCCGAGGCGTTGTTGTCCAACACCTGGATATCGGCCGGCTCGAAGATCGGGAAAGGGTAGGTGAAGGCGGTCTGCACGCCGTCGGCGACGTAGTGCACGCGCGGCGCGATATCGCCGATGCGGATGTGCTCGGACATCAGGGGCTCCGGAAGCTGGGGGAAGGGGAGGGCCGCTCAGGCTCAGTCGAGCAGGTTGCGGAGGGCATTGCCGAAGCTCGGCACCGCGCGCAGCACATTGGTGAGCGTGGCGTCAGGGTTGAGCAGCGAGGCGCGACCGGAAGTGATGCGCGTGCGGAAGATCGCATCGCTATCGGCCTGGCTTGCGGCGGCATCGGCGCGCAGCCCCTGCGTGATGCTGGCGGCCGAGCCGTCATTCACCGCAAGCCCACCACCGGCCAGGCGCGCGCGCGCCGCGGCCACGGTGCGCGCCACCTGCTCGCCCCGCGCCCGCGCCTCGGCTTGCTGTTGCAGGGTGAGTTGCTGCTGGCGCGCGGCATCCTGCTGCCGGGCGACCTCGGCCTGCGCGCGCTGGTTCGCGGATTGCTGCTGCGTGGTGCGGTTCTGCGCGTAGAGGCCGACGCCCGCCGAGGCGAGGGTGGCGAGGGAAGACAAAGCGGCCATCAGTCGGTCGTCCTCATGTCGGTGGTGACGGAGAGCAGGGTGAGCGGCAGGGGCGCATCGCCGGTGATGCGCCAGAGCGGGCGCATGGCATCGCGCCGCCAACCCAGCGCGGCCAGGCGCACATCGCCGCTGAAGCGCTGCGGTGCCGCGTCGAGCAGCGGCGTGTCCAGCCGGCGGAAGGCGACGGGCGCGGGGCCACGCCCCAGATCCACCGCCAGCGCCGCCGTCTCCAGCAGTCGGAAGCTGACGGAGACGAGGCGCAAGGGCGCGGCGCGGCTGCCGGCCAGGCCCGAGAGTTCAGGCGGCAGCGGCTCGATCTCATGCGCGAAACCCAGGCCGATCTGCGTGGCCAAGGCCGGCGGATCAAGCGTGACGGCGCCGAGCGAGACCGTGCTGGCCCCGCGCGGCGCGCCATCGGCCAGGATGCCGACACTCGCGCCCTCCAGATGGGCCAGGCCGGTCCAGCGATCCCGTGCCGTGGCACTCGTGCCATCGAGTGCGGCATCCAGGCCGAAGCCCGGCTCGAAGCGCTCCAGCCGCATCGTGCCCAGGCGCTGGACCGCGACATAGACGCGCCCATCCACCTCGGCCACATGGGTGAAGGCACCGGCGGTTTCCTGCCGCGTCCAGGCCGTTACCTGCTCCGCCCGGAACAGGGTGAGGGTGGCCAGGCCGCCATCCTCCATCACCACATGAAGCAGCCTCTGCGACTGGTCATAGGCCATGGCGACCGGGTTGCGGATCAGGTGCGCGGCCACCATGCCCAGGTCGTTGGACTGATAGGCCTGCTGCACATCGGTATAGGCGAATTCGTGAATCGCCCTTCCGCTCCGGGCGGCGAAGATGGTGCTGCCATCCACATCCACCGGCGGGATCATGCGCGTGGCACTGCTGCCGATGCGCGTCTGCCGGTTCAACTGGATGGAGGAGGGTGTCAGCGGCTCGCCGCTCACCATCCATTCGCCGCCCGTGGTGAAGACCTGGAGATGCCGGCCCGAGAAGACGCCACGAATGGCGTTCACCTGGTCCGAGAGCAGGCCGAACTCGATGCCCTGGTCATCGAGGCCGCTGCCCTTGTCGAAGTTGAACAGATCCCCGGAGCGCGAGAGCCAGAGCCGGTTCGGCAAATCGCGCGAGCCGCCGATGACCAGGCGATCCTGGTGGAAACAGGCACTGACCGGCCAGCCGCGCACCGCGCTGAAGGCCGCTTCCTCCCAATCCGTGCTGTTGGCCGCATCGGGCAGCTGCTCGGCCAGGCTGAGCGTCGCCTGGATGGGCGAGGCGATGGCCGTGAGCAGGCCGAGCCGCCCCCGGAAGCGGAAGGGCGTGCCGGCATGGCCCGGCTGGAACACGGCCGCCGAGGCCATGAGGGTGATGCTGCCGGAGGTGCCGCCCGGCGTCAGGAAAATCGCCACATCCTGGAAGCGGTAGGTCGGCAGCCACGCCCAGGACCAGGGGCTCAGCGTCCAGTTCGTATGGCTGCTGCGCGTGAGGCGGCGGGGTTCGAGCTCCGGGTGGCAGATCAGCAGCGTGTCGGCGCTCTGCGTGAAGGCGAGCTGCGGCAATTGCGCCGTGCTCCATGGCCCGCTGCCCTGCGCCATCAGCGCATCATTCAGATAGACGCTGAACTGGCCCTGGGTGAACACCAGCAGATAGGCCTGCTCGGTGTTGAATTCGAAGGCGAGCAGGCGGGCGGGGCCGGGCAGCGGCGCGATGTGGCGCAGGCCGGGCCGGCGCGTGATGCCACCCGTTGGCTGGATGAAGACATTGCGGAGCCGGCGCGCGCCATTGGCATAGGCGCGCAGATCGGCCCGGCCGAGCAATTCGGGTGCCAGCTCGCCCGCGGCGAAGCTGGATTTGGTCTGGCGGGAGGCGGCCATGCTATCAGCCCCGCGCACGGATCAGCGGGAAGCCGTCCAGCGCCCGCGTCGAGGCCTGCTGGCTGTCGGCGCGGCGGGCGGCGCGCAGCTCGGCCTCGGCCTGGTTGAACAGGATCTGCGCGCGGGAATTGCTCTCGGTCAGCGGGATGCAGAATTCGGCGGAGAGGCGCGCGACCAGGGCGGCGGCGAAGAAGGCCGGGAAGGTGCTCTCATGGGGCAGGAAGATGTAGGTCAGCGTCACCTGCTCTGCGTCGCAATGCAGGCGGTCCTCCAGCAGGCGGTAATTCAGGCCCCGGCCGAGATTGGGCCCACCCGCCGAGAGCGCGCGGAGGAAATTTGGCGGCAGCTGGAAGGCGTGGCGGTGATCGGCGCTGGGCTGGGCCGCCAGGCGCGGCAGGCTCTCCTGCCCCGTGGCAAAGCTCCAGGGATGGGAGGAGATCAGGGCATCGCGAATGCCGGCATAAAGGCCCGAGGCGATTTCCGCCTCGGCGGTGCCCTCATCCATCGAGGCGATGGCCTGGGCGCCGATGCGCAGCAGGGCGCGCGAGCAGAGTTCGAGCGCGGTGAGCGCCATGGCGAAATCTCCGGGGGAGGGTGTCGGGAAACCGGCGGCTCCCCCCCCCCGCGAGAGGGGAGGAGCCGCCATACGCAAAGCCGCCGGGCGCGCTATTCCTTGCAGCGCATCCGGACCACGCCCGCATCGTCAATCAGGCAGGCACCCTGGCTCATCATGCTGTTCACGAAATGGGCCGCGCGGTCGCCATGCCAGGTCACGTCGGTGACGATCTCGGACGCGGCGGCATGGCCGATGGCGGTCTTGTGGAAGAAGTAGCAGGAGCGGATCGTGCCGGTCCGGGTCAGGCCGGTATGCGGGATCCAGGTGGCGCCAAGCCACTGCTTCGCCTGCATGCCCTTCCAGGGCAGGTTCGCATCGCCCACATAATCGGCGTTGGAGAATTCGGGCAGCGTCAGCAGCTCGCTCCACTGCTTCCAGCCGACCACGGCAAAACGGTTGCCGTCATCGGGCACGTCCATGGCGCCCAGCATCTCGAAGGCCAGCAGCACCTTGGCGCGCGTCATCCCGTCATTGTCGGTCTGGCCGGCTTGCGTGCCGACGGCCTCACGCGTCGCGAGGTCGAGGGCGGTGATGATCAGCTCATCCGTCTTGCGGCCCAGCGCATGGGCGCCGGCGGAAGCCAGCACGCCGATCTCATCCGCGTTGGTCTTCAACTCGTCGAGCTTGTCGATCCAATCGCCCGCATAGTGATCCTGCAGGAAGCAGGAGACGGCGGAGTATTCGAGGTTCATCACGGGCACCGCATTGTTGCGCGCCTTCGAGCTGGCCGTGCCACGGCCGACGCGCTGGAAGATGGTGCTGGCGCCCTTCACGCTGGACTTGCTGCGGATGGCCGGGCGCAGCTTGCTGCCCTGGCGCTGATAGGCCTCATGCACTTCGGCCTGGAACAGCGTCACGAAGGCCTGGTCAATGGAACCGGACATGGAGAATCTCCAGAAGGGTGTTTCGGGAAAGGCACGCCAGGCGGTTGGCCGGTTCCGGGCCGCAGGGGACGCGCCGCATCCACGCGCCCGGTTGCCGGGTTTTGCGTGGATGAAAGGGGGCGCCCGCCGCGGCGCGGAACACGGTTCCGTCAGCCTGCGGCGGGCGCGGCCGCCAGCCCGGCGAGGGGGCGGGCCGGCGGCCAGGCAGGGCGGCGCGCAACCTTGGGGTCAGCGCGGCTCTCGCCCTGCGTCTCGGGTCATCAATGGGGCGGTGTCAGCCGCCCACGAGCTTGCGGAAGCCTTCCGTCACACGCTTCACGAATTCCGGCTCACGCGCGCGCCAGTAGCGCGGGTCGCGCATCAGGCGGCGCAATTCGCCCTCGTCCAGCATTTCGGGCGGCTGGGAATCACGCTCCATGCTGGGCTCGCTGCCGCGCATCATGCGTTCCAGCGCCAGCACGCCTTCCGAGGTGCTGGAGAGCGCTTCCAGCACGCCTGGCGGCAGGTTGGCGGCGCCCCATGCCTTCAGCTGGGCGGCGATGCGGCGGAAGCGTTCCTCGCCGCCGAAATGCTCGCGCAGCTTCTCGGCCTGGCGGTCGGCCTCGAATTGCTGGGCGGCCTCGGCCACCAGGGGCAGCAGCCTCTCGGATGCCAGGTCATAGACCAGCTGCACCTGCTCGCAGGAGAAGCCTGCCTCGTGCAGGCGCTGGTTGATCTCGGAATCCGGGCCGCAGAGTTCGTGTTTCGGCTCGACAATGTAGCCATCGGGCGTCTCGGGGATGTTCATCATCTCCCGCCAGCGGCGGCGCTCATCCTCATCGGCCTCCGGCGCGGGGCGCCCGCCGCGCTGGGACATGCGGCGCTCCAACTCCCGGTAGCTCTTGAGCAGGGCGTCCACGCGCAATTCGCCGCGCTCCGCATCCCAGAATTTCTCTGGCACCTCGGGGGGGCGGTTGCCGGCACCAGGGGCGCTGGGGGCGGCGGCGGTGTCGAGCAGATTGTCGAGCATGTTCGGGATCACTCCGGTTGAGCCGAGGGGGTGGTGAGGATTTCGGCCGGCGCGCCAAGCGTGCGGGCCAGCCAGCGGGCGGCGGCCGGCGCGTCCACCTGGGCCACGGCGGCCTCGCCCATCTTCGCGACGGCATCGAGGAAGAGCAGCGTGTTCGCCGCATCGGCGCGGCCCTGCACGCGGGCCAGCGGGCTTTCGTAGCGCAGCGCCACGCGTCCCTGGTCCAGCAGCCCCCCGCCTGTAAAGATCGGCGGCACCTCGCCCCGCCGCGCCAGGATGGCGAGGGAGCGCGCGATGAGCGGCGTCAGCAATTCCGTCTGCAACCGGCCATAGGTGGCGCCGAGCAGCCGGGCCGTCTCGGCGCTGCGCTCCAGCACCTCGGTCGCGGTCATGCGCTGATCTCGGGTCACGCCCAGCCGGTCCGCCAGCAGGGCGGTGCGGATGCGGGCGCGCAAATCATTCAGCACCAACTGCGAGACGTCGAAATTGCCGGGAGCAGCCAGCGGCGTGAGGCCGGAGCTGCCCGGCGCCTTGGGGATGATGGCGCCGGGGGTGAGCTGGACCGTCGCCGGGTTCAGCACGCCGTCATCCTCCGCCTGCCAGATGCCGGTGACGGCGATGGAGGCGTTCTTCAGCACGAGTTCCACCACGCGATTGGCGGTGCGGATATCGGGCAGAGCCTTGATCACCGGGCCGCGCCCATAGATCTCGCCCGGCGCCTTGAGCCAGCGGAAGGCGATGAAGGGCGCATCGGCGAAACGGCCCTGCGCCACGAAGATGGGCGCCTTCAAGGCCGCCGCATCGAAGACGGCGGCGTAGCGATAGCCCGAGCCGTCGGGCCAGACCGCTTCCACCAGGCGATGCTTCACCGGGTTGGACTGGTCAGGCTCGTCCATCGCTTCGCGCTGCATGGCGGCGGGGATTTCGGCGAAGGGGAAGCGGCGCAGCATCCCGGCCGTGCTCATGCGGGCTTCGCGGAACACCGTGTCCAGCCGGCCGCTGGGGCCTTCCTCCAGGATGGCGCTGCGGACGGGCACGGCGGTGAAGCGCAGCGCGGAGCTTTCGCCCGGCGGCGCTTCCTCGACCAGCATGACGCCGGTGCCGGTGATGACGAGGTCGAGGAAGGCCTGGTGCATCTCGACCGCGAAGTTGCAGCGGTCGAGATGCGTCTGGAGCGTCTGCGCGGTGGCTTCGAGTGCCTGGGCCGCTTCGGGGTCGGCGTTGTCATGTGTCGGTGCCAGGCCGAACCAGCGTGACCAGGGCGGCGTCAACTCGGCGAGGAGCGAGGCGGCCAGCTGCTCCGTCGCATCGGCGGCGGTGGCGTCATAGAGGCCGGCGGCCTCATGCGGCGCGGGCAGCACATGGGCATAGGCGTCGCGCCAGTTGGATTCGTACGGGCGGCGGCGGCTGATGGCGGCATCATGCCGGGTGAGGATCTGGCTGGGGGTCATGTGCCTCATTCGCCAAGCAGGGATTTGCGGGTGACGGCGACCGGCAGCGGCGCCAGGACGCCACGCGCCGAGGTGGCGATGGTGCCCGCGATGCCCTGCCTGGCGCGGGTCTCGCTGCGCGCTGTCTCGTTCGCCCGGGCGCTGGTAGCGGCGGGTTCGGGCGTGGGGGCCACCGGCTGGGGTGGGACCACCACAGGCTTCGGGGCGCGGAACAGGCCTGCCATGCGCGGCGATCTCCTTGCGGGATGTGAGGGAGGATGAGGGGGGAGCAAAATGCGAAAGGGGCCGGCCCCTTCCGCCCTTGGGCGGAGGGGCCGGCCCCCTGAAATGGCCGGTCGCCAAGGGGTGAACGCAATTCGCCCCTTGGCAGAAGTCTTTTACGCCTAGTCGCGCGTCTGAGTCAAGTTTTTTTTCCTAGATTCGTTCGCGCCCGTCAGGGAGTGATACAGCCCCGCCGGAGTGAGGGCGAAGGGCGCATGCGGTCCCAGCATGGCCCGGCAGATGCCGACGCAATTCATCGGGACCCACGGCCGCGAAGCGCCCTTGGCGTCCTCATGCAGAAGGAATGGCCCGACGGGGGTGAGCCCGGCGCGGCGGTAGAAGCCCGGCAGGTCATAGCCGGTGGGAACGGCAATGCGGGCGAGGAGCAGGCGCCCCGAAAGCGGGTCCAGGACGAGCCAGCCCGCCGCATCCTGTATGGCGGCGAAGCAATGGCGGAAGCCTGGCCGAAGCAGACGCTGCCAGGCATGGTCGGCCCGTCCGGAGAACACGATCCAGAGTTGTTGCGCGCCCTGGTGGCGACGATGTCCGGGGCGGAGAGGCGGGGCCGTCCGGCTCATCCATGAAATCCAGAAAACGGAATTATATCAGCGCCATGTGCCGAAATATCTGGTGTGCCGGCTACGATACCCTTGACCCGCAAGGGCCATTCCAGCCGGTTCATCGCCTCACGCCAGAGCAGGCTGTCGCCGCGCTCCTGGGCATGGCGCGGGCAGGGCGCCACGCCGCGCTCGCCCCAGATGCGCATGATGCGGGCATGGGTCAGGTCAATGCGGCGCTGGCGGTACAGGCGGTCCAGGCATTTGATCACGTCATCCGGCTCGCAAGGGCGCTGCGCGACACCCTTGCCGGCGGCGACGCGGGCGCCATCCCGCCGCGCGGTCAGGGCTGCCATGGTCCAGAACCAGGCTTCCTCGGCGGAGGTGAAGGGCTGCGTCCGGGCGAGGGAGGTGAAGCGGGGGGTGTGGTTGCTGCGGGGGGCGGGGGGCATTCTGACGAATTCCTTTCGTGATCACCGATGAGAACATTTAAAGAACATAATCGGAAGTCTTACCTCGACGCAAGGGCTGTGAGTAACATTTTCCTATTGCGCGATGACGTGACACCTATGATGGTCTGCCTCGATGCGACATGGTGACATCTGGCGGGCGATTGATTCGCTCGCCGCCGAAAATGGCCTCTCCGCCTCGGGCCTCGCCCGCAAGGCCGGACTGGACCCGACCGCGTTCAACCCCTCGAAGCGGATCGGGCCGGATGGCCGCGCCCGGTGGCCCTCCACCGAGAGCGTCGCCAAGGTGCTCAACGCCACTGGCGCGGGGGTGGAGGCGTTTGCTGCGCTCGTCTCCGGGCAGGCGACCCTGCCCAGCCTCGCACGCGGGCCGCGCCCCTCGCGCCGCGTGCCGCTGATCGGCCTGGCCCAGGCCGGCGGGGAGGGCTTCTTCGACGATGCCGGCTTCCCCGTGGGGGGGAGCTGGGATGAAATCAGCCTGCCCGAGATCAGCGACCCGAATGCCTATGCCTTGGAGATTTCCGGCGACTCCATGGAGCCTGTCTTCCGCGACGGGGATGTTGTCATCGTCTCGCCCGCCTCGCCGGTGCGCCGGGGGGATCGCGTGGTGGTCCGGACGCGGCTGGGCGAGGTCATGGCCAAGGAATTGAAGCGGCAAAGCGCCAAGCGAATCGAATTGGCCAGCCTGAATCCGGCCCATCCCGATTACAGCTTCGAGTTGCCGGACATCGCCTGGCTACACCGCATCCTCTGGGCCAGCCAATAGCCGGGAGGCCAGCATTCGGTCGCTGGTGCGGCCTTCCCGAAGGGCACGCCTGCCAGGATGCCTCACCGCCAGGGTGAAGCGTCCCAGCGGTTCATGGCCTAGACCATGATGCGTTCGCTTGCGCTCACTTTCATGGTCTCGCCACTGCTGAGAGCGGTATTCAACGTTTTCGGCGATTCCGCCTCAACGCATCCCGCTCTAACGGAATACCGGCACGGCATCATCATCCACCGGCGGCGGTGGCGGCACTTCGATGGTGACGGAGGCGGGATCAACCCCGGTGCCGCGATCCAGGAAGAAGGTCACCGTCTCGGGCCAGTAGATCACGATGGCGACGAGGACGAGTTGCAGGCACAGCCAGGGGATGGCGCCCAGGTAGATGTCCTTCGTCAGAACCGATTTGGGCGCGATGGAGCGCAGGTAGAACAGCGCGAAGCCGAAGGGCGGGTGCATGAAGCTGGTTTGCAGGTTGATGCAGAGCAGCACGCCGAACCAGATCAGATCAATGTCCAGCTTGGTGGCGACGGGCGCCAGCAGCGGAACCACGATGAAGGCGATCTCGAAGAAGTCGAGGAAGAAGGCCAGGAAGAAGATGAACACGTTGACGAAGATCAGGAAGCCGGTCTGGCCGCCCGGCAGGTGGCTGAGCAGGTGCTCCACCCAATGCGAGCCATCCACGCCTTGGAACACCAGGCTGAACACGGTCGCGCCGATCAGGATGTAGATGACCATGGCGGTGAGGCGCATGGTGTTGCCCATCGCCTGGCGCAGCAGCTTCCAGGAGAAGGTGCCGTTCATCATGGCCAGCAGCATGGCACCCACGGCGCCCATGGCACCCGCTTCGGTGGGCGTGGCCAGCCCCATGAAGATGGTGCCGAGCACCAGGAAGATCAGCGCGATGGAGGGCACCATGCCCTTGAGCACGCGGCGGTAGAGCGGCCAGCCGCGCGGCATCAGCGCCTCGGGCGGCAAGGGCGGCATCTTGTGTGGCGCCACGATGCTGACCACCGCGATGAAGCCGATGAACAGCAAAATCTGCAGAATCGACGGGCCGATGGCACCCGCATACATGTCGCCCACGCTCTTGCCGAGCTG
Organism: uncultured Roseococcus sp.; assembly: GCA_947084995.1. GTDB lineage: Bacteria > Pseudomonadota > Alphaproteobacteria > Acetobacterales > Acetobacteraceae > Roseococcus. The sequence goes on along the minus strand of CAMTUX010000044.1, from coordinate 8,880 downwards.
GTCGCCCAGGACGATGAGCACGAGCGAGGGCGGGATGAGCTGGGTGATGGTGCCCGATGCCGCGATGACGCCGGTCGCTATCCGCATGTCATAGCCATAGCGGATCATGATGGGCAGCGAGATCATGCCCATGGCGATGACCGAGGCCGCGACCGTGCCGGTGATGGCGCCCAGCACCGCGCCCACCAGGATCACCGCATAGGCCAGGCCGCCCGGGATCTTGCCAAAGAGCTGCCCGGTGCCCTCCAGCAGATCCTCGGCCAATCCGCAGCGCTCCAGGATCGCGCCCATCAGGGTGAAGAAGGGGATGGCCAGCAGCAGGTCGTTCGAGAGGATGCCGAAGACGCGCAGCGGCAGGTTGCCCAGATAGGCCATGGTGAAGAAGCCGAGCTCGATCGAGAGGAAGCCGAAGAACAGCCCCACCGCGCAGAGCGAGAAGGCCACCGGGAAGCCCAGCAGCAGGAAGATAACAAGCCCGCCGAACATGAGTGGCGGCATGATGTCCAAGCTCATCGCCAAACCTTCACTGTTCGGGGCGCTGGTATTCGGTGACGACGGCAACTCCCTGGACGGGGCCGCGCAGCAGGGCCACGCGCTTGATCAACTCGGAGAGGCCTTGCAGCAGCAGCAGGAAAAAGCCCAGCGGCAGCAGCAGCTTGGCGGGCCAGCGCAGCAGCCCGCCAGGGCTGGCCGAGCCCTCATTGCGCATCAGGCTGTCCAGGAAGAAGGGCCAGGTCATCCAGGTGAGCAGGATCATGGCGGGCAGCAGAAAGAGGATGAGGCCGAAGATGTCCACGTAGAGCCGGCCACGGTCGCTCATCCAGCCATAGAGCAGGTCCACCCGCACATGCTCGTTGCGGAACAGCGTATAGCTGGCGCCGAGCATGACCACGGCGGCGAAGAGGTACCACTGCACCTCAAGCCAGGCATTGGAGGAAATGTTGAAGCCGTAGCGGCTCAGCGCGTTGCCCGCGCTGATGGCGCAGGCGAGGAGGATGCACCAATCGGCCAAGCGGCCGAATTTCTCATTCACCCAGTCCACGCCTCGGCTGAAGGCCAGAAGCAAATCCATCACGCCCTCCCCTGCCGGAACTTGCGTCACGCTCATGTGCTGCACGCTCCCTAGACCATGATGCGTTCGCTTGCGCTCACTTTCATGGTCTCGCCACTGCTGAGAGCGGGATTCAACGTTTTCGGCGATTCCGCCTCAACGCATCCCGCTCTAAAGATAAGTTGCGGCTTGTCCAGCCTCGATTCGGACTGGCGCTCGGGCCTCGCCCTCGCCGCCTGGGCTGTTAAACTGAACCCCATGACCGGCCGATTCGCGATCCCTGGGCCTGGAGGCCGGCGGTGCTGACGCTGCTGGGCGTGAGCTTCGTCGCCCTGCTGGCCCTCTCGGCGCTGGGGGCTTCGGGGCGGGCGCCGCGGCTGATGTTCCTGGGAAGTGCCGCCGCCATCTCGGGCCTCGGCTTGGTTGGTTTCCTGGGCCTGCCCGCCACGAGCCTGGGTTTTGGCCCCCCCTGGGCGCCGGCGCAGATCGCCGTGGATGCCCTGGGCGGCTGGTTCCTCATCATCCTGGCGCTGGTGGCGGTGCCCTCCTGCCTTTTCGCTGCCGCCTCCCCGCCGCCCCCCCGCGCCGAGGGCGCCGCCTTCCCGCTCTTCCTGGCGGGCATGGCGCTGACCCTGATTGCGGCGGATGGCTTCACCCTGTTGCTGGGCTTCGAGGTGATGTCGCTCGCCTCCTGGAGCCTGATCGCGGCACGGCATGCGGCGGGCGTGGGGCGGCGGGCGGCGCGGCTCTACCTCGCTTTCGCGGCCTTCTCCGGGATTTGCCTGATCGGCGCCGTGGCATTGTTGGCCGGGTCGGGGTTGGGCTTTGCCGCCATGCGCGGCGCCCCGCCCGAGGGTTGGCGCGCGGCGGGCGTGCTGGTGCTTGTCCTGCTTGGCGCCGGTTCCAAGGCGGGGCTGGTGCCCTTCCATGTCTGGCTGCCGCTGGCCCATCCGGCCGCCGCCACGCCGGTTTCGGCGCTGATGTCGGGCGCGATGGTCAAGATCGCGCTCTACATGATGATCCGGCTGCTGTTTGATCTTGGCGGCGCGTCGCAGCCGGCCTGGTGGGGTCTGCCCTTGATCGCGCTCGGCGTGGTGACGGCGCTGATCGGCGCGTTGCGGGCCAATCTGGAGCGTGACACCAAATCCATCCTGGCCTGCTCGACGCTGGAAAACATGGGTCTGATGACGGCGGCGCTGGGCCTGGCGCTGGTCTATCGCGGGGCGGACCTGCTGCCGCTGGCTTCCGTGGCGCTGGCCGCCGCTTTGCTGCACGCGCTGAACCATGCGGGCTTCAAGACGCTGCTCTTTCTCTGCATGGGTGCGGTCTACAGCCTGGCGGGCAGCCGCGATCCGGACCGGCTGGGCGGGCTGATCCACCGCATGCCCTGGGTGGCGGGCTGCGCCATGCTGGGGGCGCTCTCCGCCGCCGCGCTTCCGCCACTCTCCGGCTTTGCCAGCGAATGGCTGCTGTTGCAGGCGCTGATCCAGGGTTTCCGGGTCTCCGATATGTCGGTCCAACTCATCGCGGCCGTCTCGCTCGCGGTGGTGGGCATGGCGATGGGGCTGGCGGCGGCGGCCATGGTGCGGCTGGTCGGGCTGGTCTTTCTGGGCCGGCCGCGCATGCCGAGGGGGGCTGGCGCGCCGGATGCCTCGGGGCTGATGCGCGCGGCATTGCTGCTGCCGGCCGGGCTGACCCTGCTGCTCGGGCCGCTGGCGGCGGTTGCGCTGGGCGGTCTGGACGGGCCGATCCGGCAGGTGCTGGGCGCGCAGGCGGCAGCACCCCGCTTCGGACTGGAATTGGCCCTGGGGGATGGCGGTTCGCGCTACATGCCCGGTCTGGTCGCGTTGCTGCTGCTGCTGGTGATCGGCGCGGTGTTCTGGCTGGTGCGCCGGCGCTCGCCCCTGGCGCCAAGCCATGGCCCGGCCTGGGATTGCGGCTTCATGCCGCCACCGCCGCATTTGCCCTTTGGCGACCCGCTGAGCCAGGTGAGCGCGCAGGGCCTGGCCCAGCCCATCCGGCGCAGCCTGGGGCACCTTGCCATCGCACCGCGCGAGGCCCTGGTGAGCCAGCCGCCCGGCGCCGCTGCCCCCGCCACGCTGCGGGTCGGGGGGCGGGATCGCGGCTTGACGAGGTTCCTCTACCCCCTGGCCCGCGCCTGCCGCGCCCTGGCGCGTGAGGCGGAGTTGCTGCGTGGGTTGAGCCTGCGCTTCTATCTCTCGCTCACCTTCGGCACGCTGATTCTGCTGCTCGCCCTTGTGGCCGTGCTGGAGCGCGGCTGATGGGCGGTTTCCTCACGCAATTGCTGCATGTCGCGCTGATGCTGGCGGCGGCTCCCTTGCTGGTGGGGGTGGTGCGCTGGCTGAAGTCGCGGCTGCTGGGCCGGCGCGGCGCGCATCCGATGCAGCCCTGGCGTGACCTGCTGAAGCTGCTGCGAAAGCGGCCTGTGCTGGCCGATGGCGCCAGCCTCATCTCGCGCGCTGCGCCCTATTTGGCGCTGGGCGCCACCCTCCTCGCGGCGGCGCTGGTGCCGAGCTTCGCCTTCGGCATGGCCCTGGCGCCGATGGCGGACCTGCTGCTGATCGGCGGCTTGCTGGCATTGGCCCGCGTGGCGCTCGCGTTGAACGGGCATGATGCCGGCACGCCCTTCGGCGGCCTGGGCGCCGCGCGAGAGATGACCTTCGCCGTCTTCGCCGAACCCGCGCTGCTGGTCTGCGTGATGGTCTTCGCGGTGCTGATCGGCAGCACCAACCTCAATGCCATCGGGCATGGCCTGGCCGATGGGCAGATGGGCTGGCGCGTCTCCCTGCTTTTTGCCCTGGTGGCGCTGACGGCGGTGGCGCTGGCCGAGAATGCGCGCGTGCCGGTGGACAATCCGGCGACGCATCTGGAACTCACCATGGTGCATGAGGCGATGCTGCTGGAGGCCTCGGGCCGGCACCTGGCGCTGTGGGAGATGCAGGCGGCGCTGAAGCTGCTGGTGTGGCTGGGCCTGCTGGCCGCGCTGTTCCTGCCCTTCGGCACGGCGGCACCGGGCAGCGGACCCTTTGCCTGGGTCCTGGGCCTGCTGCTCTGGGTGGCGAAGATCGGGCTGCTGGCGCTGGCGCTTGCGGTGTTCGAAAGCGCCATCGCCAAGATGCGGGTGTTGCGGGTGCCGGAATTCCTCGGCGCTGCGCTGATGCTGGCGCTGCTGGCGGCGGCGCTGATCTTCGTCTCGACGGGGCTGGCGTGATGGGCTTCGGAGACACCTCCTATGATGTGGCGCATGTGCTGGGCGGGGCCATGCTGCTCATCTCTTTCGTGTTGCTCTACCAGCGGCGCATCTTTTCGCTGGTGAATGCGCTGGCGCTGCAGGGCATGGTGCTGGCGCTGGCCGCGCTGTGGCAGGGTTATGTGCAGGGGGCGCCGCAGCTCTATCTCACCGCCCTGATCGCCTTCACCGCCAAGGGCGTGCTGATCCCGATCTATCTGCGGCGCCTGGTGCTGCAATTGCCGCCCGCCCGCCGCGCCGAGCCCGCCTCGGGCATCGGCGCCAGCATGATTGCGGGTTTCCTGCTGGTCGGCCTCAGCATCCTGGTCGTGCTGCCGGCCACCGCCGGGGCACGGGTCCTGGCGCGTGAGGACCTGGCCATCGCGCTCTCGCTCGTGCTGCTTGGATTGCTGATGATGGTGACGCGCCGCACCGCGCTGGCGCAGATCGCGGGGCTGATGACGCTGGAAAACGGCCTGGTGCTGGCCGCCATCGGCGTGGCGGGGATGCCCCTGATGATCGAGCTTTCCACGGCCGGCCTCGTTCTCGTCATCGCAGTCATCGCCGGCGTCTTCGTTCGCGTGCTGCATGAGCGCTTCGACAGCCTGGACACCTCCCTGCTCGATCCGCATCGGGGCGAGGGGCCATGACGCTCTGGCTGATCCTCACGCCTGCGCTGGCCGCCGCCCTTTGCGCCGCGCTGCCCGCGCAGGCGGCGCGGCTGAACATCCTGGCTTCGGGGGTCACGCTCATCCTGGCGCTGCTGCTGCTGCTGCTGCTGGGCGAGCCTGGCGGCACGGGATGGCTGCGGGCGGATGCGCTGAACACGCCGCTGGTTCTCATTGCCGCCATCGTGGGCTTCAGCACCGCGATCTTCTCGGCGCAGGACATTGCGGGGGAGGGGTTCGATACCGCGCGGAGCCGCGCCTATCACGCCGCCTTTCAGGGCTTCATGTGCGCGCATTTCCTGGCGCTGCTGGCCGATAATCTCGGCGTCATGTGGGTGGCGATCGAGGCGGGGACGCTGGCCTGCGTGCTGATGGTGGCGCTGCACCGCACGCCGGCCGCGATCGAGGCCGCGTGGAAATTCTTCATCCTGTGCGGCGTCGGCATCGCGCTCGCGCTGTTCGGGCTGATCGTGCTGGCGCTGGCCGCCCAGCCGGTGGCCGACCATGCGGAGGGGCAGCTTTCCTACACCGCTCTCCGCGTGCTGGCGGCGCAAGCCGATCCTGGCCTGCTGAACCTGGCCTTCGTGTTCCTGCTGGTGGGTTTCGGCACCAAGGCCGGGCTGGTGCCCTTGCATTCCTGGCTGCCCGACGCCCATGCCGAGGGGCCGACGGCCATTGCCGCCGTCCTCTCGGGTCTGCTGCTCAATTCGGCGATGCTGGCGATCCTGCGCGGCAAGAGCATCGTGGCCGCCAATCCCGAGACGATTTCGCCCGGCGTGTTTCTCGTGGTCATGGGCATCGCCACGCTGCTGCTGGCCGGCTTCTCGCTGTGGCGGCGGCGCGATGCCAAGCGCCTCCTTGGCTGGAGCAGCATCGAGCATATGGGCATTGCGGCCATCGCCTTTGGCATCGGCGGCGTGGCCGGGCACATGGCGGGGCTGCTGCATCTCTGGGGTCATTCTCTGATCAAGTCCGCCGCGTTCTTCGCGGTGGGGCGCGCGGCGCGGATCAAGCGAGCGCAGCAGATGGCGGCGATTGGCGGGCTGACCACCTCGCATCCGGCGCTCGGCTGGGGGTTGGCGCTGGCCATGGCGGCGCTGGCGGGATTGCCGCCCTTCAGCCTTTTCGCCTCGGAATTGCTGGTGGCCACGGCGATCGGCGGGACGTCGCCCTGGTTGCTGCCCTTGTTCATTCTGGGGTTGCTGGTGGCCGGCACCGCGCTGCTGCATGCCATGCAGCGTTTGTGCTTCGGCCAGCCCACGCCGCAACCTGCGCCGATGCAGGCCGGGCTTGCCACGCTGCTGCCGCTTTGGGGGCATTTGCTGCTGGCGGCGATCCTGGCGCTGGCCTTGCCCGCGCCACTCTCGCGCATGCTGCTTGACGCGGCGAGAATGCTGGCATGACGGCGCGCTCCGTGATCGAAGCCGGCCAGAGGGCGGGCTGCACGCCCTGGGCGCGCTATCTGCTGGATGCCCGGCGCTGGGCCGCCCTCGCGCCTTCGCCCGGCTTTTCCCTGCTCGCGCTATGGGGCGAGGCGGGCGTCGCGCATGCGGCCTTCCTGGATGAGACGCGGATGGAGGTGCTGCTGGCCTCCGTCGCGGCGGAGGAGGGGCGCATCCCCGCGCTCTCCCCGTTCTGGCCCGGCGCCGCCCTGTTCGAGCGCGTGCTGCGTGATCTCTGGGGCATCGAGGCCGTCGGCGGCACGGATCAGCGCCCCTTCCTGGATCATGGACGCTGGCCGCTGCTGGCCCCGCTTTCGGCCCGTCCGCCGGCACATTCCCCCAACCCCCCGCCGATGGAATTCCTGCCTGCCACGGGCGATGGCGTGCACATCATCCCCGTCGGCCCCATTCATGCCGGCGTGATCGAGCCGGGGCATTTCCGCTTCCATATCCAGGGCGAGATCATCGTCCGGCTGGAGGTGCGGCTGGGCTACACGCATAAGGGCACGCTCTCGCTCATGCAGGGCAAGCCGCCGCGCGCGGCGGCACGTTTCGCGGCGCGGCTCTCGGGCGATAGCACCGTCGCGCATTCGCTGGCCTTCGCCCGCGCCGCCGAGGCCGCCTTCGGCGTGGAAGCGCCGCCGCGTGCCCTGGCGCTCCGCGTCGCCATGCTGGAACTGGAGCGGCTGCACAATCACCTGAATGACCTGGGCTTCATCGCCAATGACGCGGCCTTCGCGGCGATCCATGCCCGTTGCGGCTGGCTGCGCGAGGGGCTGTTGCGCGCGCAGGCCGAGGCCTTCGGCCACCGACTGATGATGGACCGCGTGCTGCCGGGCGGCGTGGCGCAGGATGTTTCCGCCGGCGGGATCGAGGCCATTCTCACCGCGCTCACGGCCATGGCCGCTGAACTGCCCGAGGTGCTGCAGATCTATGACCGGCATGCCAGCTTGCAGGACCGGGTCGCGGGAACCGGCATGATGGACGCCCGCCTGGTGGCGGCCTTTGCCCCTGGCGGCGTGGTGGGCCGCGCGGCCGGGCGGGGCTTCGATGCCAGGCTGCTCACCGGCGATCTGGCCCCCAGGGCATTGATCACGCAGCAAGGCGCCGATGTGGATGCGCGCGGGCGCCAGCGCCACGCCGAGGCGCTGCAATCCATCGAATTCCTGCAAGCCCTGCTGCCCGCTTTGCCCCCCGCCTTGCCAGATGGCGAGTTGACCGTGGCCCTGCCGGCGCGCGGCGGCGAAGGCATTGCGCTCGTCGAGGGCTTCCGCGGCGAATGCCTCGCCTGGATGCGGCTGGATGGCGCGGGCGGCATCGAGGCCTGCATGCTGCGCGACCCCTCCTGGCTGCATTGGCCGCTGCTGGAAGCCGCCGTGATCGGCAATATCGTGGCGGATTTCCCGCTGATCAACAAAAGCATCAATGGCAGCTATAGCGGGGTGGATCTGTGAGCCCTCGCCGCGCCACGGTCATCGCCATCCCGGAGGGAGCTGTCTGATGCTCGTCCCGAAGCTGCTCCGCAACCTGATCTCCCGCCCGCTCACCGATGCGCCGCCGGCGCCCACCCCGCCCGAGATCGTGGCGGAACTGCGCGCCCGGCTGGATGAGGCCTCCCAGGCACGGCTTGGCCGCTCGCTCGCCATCCGGCAGGTGGATGCGGGAAGCTGCAACGGCTGCGAGCTGGAGATCAACGCCCTGCAAAATGTGGCGCATGACCTGGAGCGCTTCGGCCTGCGCTTCGTGGCCAGCCCGCGCCACGCCGATATCCTGCTGGTCACCGGGCCGCTCACCCGCAACATGGCCGAGGCGCTGACCCGCGCCCGCGCGGCGACGCCCGAGCCCTGCTGGGTGGTGGCGCTGGGTGATTGCGCGGTGGATGGCGGTGTGTTCCGCGGCAGCTATGCCGTGCTGGGCGGCGTGGAGGCGGCCGTGCCGGTGGATATGCTCATCCCCGGCTGCCCGCCAGCGCCCGAGCAGATCCTGGAAGGGCTGCTGGCGCTGATGGAGGCGAATGCTTAGACCATGATGCGTTCGCTTGCGCTCACTTTCATGGTCTCGCCACTGCTGAGAGCGGGATTCAACGTTTTCGGCGATTCCGCCTCAACGCATCCCGCTCTAGGCGCTACAAGAAGCGCGTATAGACGATGAAGCCAAGGTGCTTCGCCACCTTGTCGTACAGCATCCGCCCGGCCGCATTCGTCACCTGGGTCTGCCAATAGACCCGCGCCGCGCCATCCGCCTTCGCCCGGGCGCAGACCGCCTCGATCAGCGCTCGCCCCACGCCCTGGCCGCGTGATTCCGGCACTGTGAAAAGGTCATGCAGGTCTCAATCATCCCCTCATTTCGCCTGAGCAAACAAGCTGCTGAATTCGGGTGCCTGTGACACGGCTTGTGCGAACGCCGCGATGAGCGGGGCCAGCCGGTGCTCCGGCATGTTGGGGATCAGTTCGTAGAGCATGCAGCCCT
>CAMTUX010000043.1:0-21074 GCA_947084995.1 uncultured Roseococcus sp. | reverse complement strand
TCCGATCTCTGCACCAGATCGGTGCCGCCGCCTGCTGCCTCGATCACCTGATCGCCGACATTGTCCACCACATAGGTGTCGTTGCCAGCACCACCCGTGAGGATATCTGCGCCTGCGCCGCCATCGATGAAATCGTCACCGCCTAGCCCCTGGATCGTATCATTACTTCCCAGCCCCAGCAGGGTGTCGTTTCCGTTGCCTCCTTCCACTATATTCGCTGTCGCGTCCGCAGCATCGTCGTTGATGATGGTGCCTAAGGCGTCGGCAGTTCCAATCACCAGACCTGCACTGGCATTGCTCAAGGTGACGGTGAAACCTTCGTCGGTCTCGACAGAAGCATCGCCTGCGACATTAATGGTGAGCGTCTTGCTCGTCTCGCCTGCGGCAAAGCTGATCGTGCCCGAGGGCAGCGCGCCGCCCACGAAGTCGAGCGCGATGGCCGCATTGGCCGATGAACCGGCAACTGCCCAGTTTAGAGCTTGAGTGTCGTCGGTATCGCCAGTGCGCGTCACCGTGAAAGTGAACGCGGTTGTCCCGGCCTGTCCTTCCGCCGTTACGGAGGATAGGGCGATGATCGATGCGGTAGAATTCACATTAGTGACGGTGATGGCGACGGCCTGTGCTGCGCTGGAGAGGCTGCCATCGGAGGCGGTGACGGTGATGTCGTAGACGTTGTTGGCGCCGGCATCGGCCGGGGCTTCGAAGTTGGGCGCCGTCTTGAAGGTCACCACGCCGGTGTTGGCATTGATGTTGAACAGGGCGGCATCTGTTCCGGCCAGCGCCCAGGTGAGGGCGTTGTTCTCCGGGTCGTTGCCGGTGGCGGTATAGACCGTGCCGCTGGCGTTCTCCGCGAAGTTGGCTGTTGCGGCCGATGTGACGCTTGGCGCCTCGTTCGTATTGGTCACTGTGATGGCGACGGCCTGCGCCGCGCTGGAGAGGCTGCCATCGGAGGCTGTGACGGTGATGTCGTAGACGTTGTTGGCGCCGGCATCTGCGGGCGCCTCGAAGTTCGGCGCCGTCTTGAAGGTGACGGCACCGGTGGCGGCGTTGATGTTGAACATGGCGGCATCCGTGCCTCCCAGGATCCAGTTGAGCGTCGTGCTGGCGTCGGGATCTGTGCCGGTGGCGGTGTAGACCGTGCCGCTGCCATTCTCGGCAAAGTTCGCCGTCGTGCCAAAGGTGACGCTCGGCCCCTCGTTGACATTGGTGACGGTGATGGCGACGGCCTGGCCGGCGCTGTTCAGCGAGCCATCGGAGGCTGTGACGGTGATGTCATAGACGTTGTTGGCACCGGCATCGGCGGGCGCCTCGAAATTGGGTGAGGCCTTGAAGGTGACGGCACCGGTCGCGGCGTTGATGTTGAAATGGCCTGCGTCCGTGCCGCCGAGAGCCCAGGTGAGGGTGGTGCTGCCGTCGGGGTCGGTGCCGGTGGCGGTGTAGGCGGCGCCCACCCCATTCTCGGCGAAGCTGGCCGTGGCCGCCGAGGTGACGTTGGGTGGCCCATTCACATTGGTGACGGTGATGGCGACGGCCTGAGCGGTGCTCAGCAGCGTCCCGTCGGAGGCGGTGACGGTGATGTCGTAGACGTTGTTGGCGCCGGTATCGGCGGGGGCCTCGAAGTTAGGGGCGGCCTTGAAGGTCACGGCGCCGGTCGCGGCGTTGATGTTGAAATGGCCTGCGTCCGTGCCGCCGAGCGCCCAGGTGAGGGTGGTGCTGGCGTCGGGATCTGTGCCGGTGGCGGTGTAGACAGTGCCCACCCCATTCTCGGCGAAGTTGGCCGTGGCCGCGGAGGTGTAGCTGCTGCGTGAATTCTCCCCGGAAGTGCTGGCTGAAAATTCCTCAGTCCAGCGCGACTGCCCGCGCCCGGGGGCGAGCCCCCGGGCGCGGGCGGCGCTGACCATGCCTGAGGATGCCGATTGGCATCACGGGAGTTGTCGGTGGTCACCCTTGGGGAGCTTGTCATGATCCTGGATCTTCATCGGCAGGGACTGAGCGTCTCGGCCATCGCGCGGCGCACCGGCCACGACCGAAAGACCGTCCGCAAATATGTCGAGCGCGGCCTGGAGCCGCCGGCTTACACCCCGCGGCCGCCCACGCCCTCGCCGCTGGCGCCTTTTGAGGCCTTTCTGCGGGATCGGGTCGGGCGCTTCCCTGACCTGACCGGACGGCGCCTGTGGCGAGAAATCCGCGAGCTCGGCTTCACCGGCGGCTACGCCACGGTGACCGACTTTCTCCGCACCGTCCGCCCACCGGTCGAGCCGCCCTTCGAGCGCCGCTTCGAAACCCCGCCAGGCCGCCAGGCGCAGGTGGATTTCGCCCACTTCAAGGTCCGCTTTGAGGATGATCCCCGCACCGAGCGCATCGTCTGGCTATTTTCCATGGTGCTCGGCCACAGCCGCATGATGTGGGCCCGCTTCGTCGCCCAGCAGGATCTCGCCACCGTGCTCCGCTGCCATGTCGCGGCCTTCACCGCCTTGGACGGCGTGCCGGAGCAGATCCTTTATGACCGCATGCGCACCGCCGTTCTCGGCGAGGTCGATGAGCGCGGCATCGTCTACAACGACAAGCTCCTGGCGCTCGCTGCCCACTACGCCTTCGTGCCGAAAGCCTGTCGTCCCTACAGGGCCAAAACCAAGGGCAAGGTGGAGAGGCCGTTCCGCTACGTCCGCGAGGACTTCTTTCTCGCCCGCAGTTTCCGCAGCCTGGACGACCTGAATGCCCAGTTCACCCAGTGGCTCGACCAGGTCGCCAACCGCCGCCTGCACGGCACCACGGGCCGCATCGTCATCGAGCACTTCGCCGAGGAACAGCCGACCCTTCGGCAGCTGCCGGCCGGGCCTTTCAATGCCGTGCTCCGCCTCGAGCGGCGCATCTCGCACGAGGGCATGATCTCGGTGGGCGGTAATTTCTACTCCGTCCCCGACGGCACGCGCCGACGCCCCGTCGAGGTCCAGGTCACCGCCTCCGAGGTCCACATCCTGGAGGACGGCCGCCTCATCGCCGCCCATCCGGTGCTGGAGGGGCGCGGCCGGCGCCGCATCGCCGAGGGACACCGCAGCCTCCCGCCGCCCCACAACAGCACCACCCCACGTGCAGGTGCCGCACTACCGCCACCAGAAACCGCCGCGGCAACTGGCGTGGCACCACGCTCGCTCGCCATCTACGAGGCGGTCGGCCGGCGCCTGGCCAACCGGCGCGCATGCTCGGCGATCACCGCGCCATCGGCCACGATGCGCACCAGCGTGGCGGTACTGCGGACCGAGACCGCACGCCCGGCGAAGGCAGCCGGCACGCTGTATCGATTGCGGTCGAGCACCACGAGGCAGGTGCTGGAGGCACGCAGCATGTGCTCGACATAGCCGTCGAAGGTTGCGGTGATGCGGCGTAGGCGGCCCTGTTCCTGCGCGAAGCAGTCGGCGATGGAGCGTTCGGGCGTGGTGGGATGTTTGCGCGCGGCGAGCTCCCGGCAGCGCTGTGCCAGCCACTCGTTCAGCGCCTCGAAATTGGCGAAGCGGGCGAGCGGAGTGAACAGCCATTCGCGGATATTACCGACCTGGTTCTCGACCTGACCCTTCTCCCAACCCGAGGCCGGAGTGCATGCCACCGGTTCGAAGACATAGTGATTGGCGAGCACCATGAAGCGGCGATTGAACAACCGTTCCTTGCCGGTGAAGATGGTCTCCACGACGGCTTTGAGATTGTCGTAGACCATGCGCTCGGGCACACCGCCGAAGAAGGCGAAGGCTTGGTTGTGCGCGTCGAATACCATTTCCTGGGTTTCCCGGGGATAGGCCACGACGAACATCTGTCGGCTGAAGGCCAGGCGGAAATGCGCGAGCTTGATGGTCTGCATGACGCCGCCGAGTTCGACCTGCTCGTGGCTCCAATCGAACTGGCAGACCTCGCCGGGGGCGAAGGCCAACGGGACAAACGCCTGGGTGAGTGTCGGGCCGGACTTGGTGGCTTTCCAGCGCTGCACGAAGCGCTGCACGCTGTCATAGGCGCCGCGATAGCCCTCAGCCTGCAGCCCCTCGAACAGGCGCCGCGCGGTGCGGCGCTGGGGTTTTGGTAGCCGGCGCTCGGTCTGCAGCCAGTTCTCCAACCTCTCCTGGAAGGCGCCGAGCATGGGCATGGGCTGTTGGGCCCTGCGATAGATCGGCTCGGTCTGGGTCCGGCAATGCTTGCGAACCGTGGGCCGCGAGAGGTTCAGGTCACGCGCGATCGAACTGATGCTCTCCTCGCCCACAGAACGCCGAAATCGAATTTTGGCAATCAGGTCCATGACCAACACCCCAGATTCTCCAGCGCAAAGGCCGGATGATCGCATGACCCCAGGTGGAAACTTTTGGACGCTGTTTACCCAGGGAATCTGGAAAGATTTGCACGCTGTTTTGCACCGCGACGGCGGCGTGCTGGTGATGGCGACGTTGTTCGGCATGTTTCCGTTCTTGCGCAAGCTCTACGCCGATGGCGGCTACCAGGGGCCAGCGTTTCAGGCGGCGCTGAAGCGGGTGCTGCGCGGGGTGGATGTGGAGATCGTCAAGCGCTCGGACCAGGCGAAAGGCTTCGTGGTCTTGCCCAAGCGATGGATCGTCGAACGCACCATCGCATGGCTCAACCGCTGCCGCAGGCTCGCCAAGGATTGGGAGAACCTGAGCAGCAACGCACTTGCCTTCCTGCGAATGGCATCGATCAGGCTCATGGTCAGGAAATTATGCAATCCAAAGGAATGATCGGAGACGGACTCTGAAGCGCCGCTTGCTCGGCAGCGCGCCGCGCCGCCTGAAGGAGGATGACAGCCACCGCGTGGTCGTCGCCGCCCTGCGCGGCCTCACCTTCACCATTGATCGCGGTGAGCGTGTGGCCCTCGTCGGCCCCAATGGCGCGGGCAAGTCTACCCTGCTCCGCACGGTGGCCGGCATTTACGAGCCGGTCGCGGGGCGCCTTCGCGTCGAGGGCGAGATCGGCTCGCTGATTGACCCAGCCGCCGGCATGGAATTCCTGGCGACGGGTCGCGAGAACATCATCCTGCGCGGCCTGTATCGCGGCATGACCGAATCCCAGGCCGAGACCATGGCCGAGGAGGTGGTGGCCTTCGCCGATCTGGGCGAGTTCATCGACGTGCAGATCCGCGGCTATTCGGCCGGCATGCAGGTGCGCCTCTCCTTCGCGCTTGCTACAGCGATGATGCCCGAAATTCTGCTGATGGATGAATGGTTCTTGGCGGGCGACGCGCAATTCATGGCGCGCGCCGAGGAGCGGCTGAAGCAATTGGTGACGGGCGCCGACATCCTGATGCTCGCCACGCATGACATACACACGGTGCGCCGCTGGTGCACCCGCGTGATCCGCATCGAGGGCGGCTCCATCATCCAGGATGGCACCGTCGATGAGGTCATTGGCCCAGGCTAACCTTTACCTTTGACGATACTTACAATCGCGGTGTTTCCACGCAAGAGATTTTCCCGTTTATTATGTTCGCGCTCGTTGTCATGCTGGCTCGGCTTCCGCTGCATTGGCCAGATTGCGGAATTTTCGATTGCGTGATGCGTTGACGGCTGGTGCCTCAAAACGTATTCTCCGTATACCCATAGGAAAATGACTGCGGCCGCAGCATCCGGCACCCAGATGCTCACTGGCGGCGCGCAGTGCGAGGCCACATCAATATGCACAGCGCTACGGTGACGCTCTACCACATCGGAAGGAAATGCCCTATGCCTGTCTGCGCGGTCTGCGGCAACCGATCCTACCGCGACAGGGTGGTCATATGGGATGCACTCGCTGAAGGTTGGGGCCTGACGCCCGAGGAACGCGCGATCGTGGATCGCCAGCAGGGCAGCTATTGCACGGCCTGCGGCGGCAATCTTCGCTCCATCGCGCTGGCCAAGGTGATCCTGGTCGAATGCGGCTGGGACGGCACGCTGCAGGATTTCGTCGCCAGCGAGCAGGCCCGAAGCCTGCGCCTGCTGGAACTGAACGAAGCCGGGACGCTTTCGCCCACGCTGCGCGCTTTGCCCGGCCATGTCTTCGGCGCCTATCCCGAGGTGGACATGCGGGCCATGCCCTTCGGCGATGGCAGCTTCGACATGATCGTCCATTCCGACACGCTGGAGCATGTGCCGGATCCCGCGCGGGCGCTGCGCGAATGCGCGCGAGTGCTGACGCCGGAGGGCGCCCTCTGCTTCACCGTGCCGGTGGTGCCGGGCCGCATGAGCGTATCACGCACGGGGCTTCCTGCGCTCTACCACGGCGACCCGGACCATCCGGCCGAGGATTTCCGTGTGCACACGGATTACGGCGCGGATGTCTGGCACCTCGTTCACGAGGCCGGCTTCGAATCCGTCACGCTCATACGCTTCGACGATGCTCTGGCCATCACGGCAAGCCGCAGGGCGCATCGCCCGCCCGCGACGCGGGCGACCCACTTGCCCGATCCTGCGGTGGCGGAACTCGCGGCGGTGCTCGGCAGCAGGTCCTGGCGGATGACGCAGCCACTCCGCGCGGCCTTGACGGCAGCGCGGCGAATGCTCGGCGGGCGGTGAGGCAGCCTTAGGCGGGGGCCATCCGCGGCGGCACCGCGTAGAGAATGAAATCTATCCCGTCATCGTCATGCGCGCGCATGTGGAAGCGATGCCTGGGGCAGAGTTCCATCGCGCGGAGCGGCAGGCGGAACAGGTCATCCGGCTTGTGGTAGATGCTGAGGCCAAGCGCTGGCTGGCAGCGCTCGATGGTCGCGAGACCGCCGGCCAGCGCCTCCCACTCGAAACCCTCGACATCGAATTTCAGATAATCCACCTGACGGTCCGAGAATTCGTCATCGAGACGGATGCACGGCACGCTGACCGAGCCCGCGCCCGTCATGATCGTGCCCGGCTTGCCGGAGGGCTCGAAGCTGATCGTCCCGGCGGTGGAACTCACCGCCGCCTGCCGGCATTCGATCCGCTCGCGCAGCCCCGCCGGCAAGGCGCCGACATAGCGCTCGAGCCGCTCAAAATTCTGCGGATCGGGCTCGTAGGCGACGACGCGGCCAATGGCATCCCCGGTCCAGCGCAGCAGGGTCTGGAGCGTATCGCCGGTGTAGGCGCCGATATCCGCGACGCAGGTCTCCGGCCCGACGCGGACCAGCGCGCCGTCGAAATAGATGCGGCCGGGATGCGGTTGGGGCAGCGCGGCTTCATTCATCATCAAGCGCCAGCGCAGCATCCCCGCGAATTGCGCGCGCGATTCCGCATCGGCTAGGCGCGCATGGACTGCGGCGATCTCTTCCCAGCAATCCAGGTAAAGCTCCGGCGGGCCGAACTGGTAGTAGGGGCCGATCTCATCGGCGTAGCTCCAAAAGGCCGCTTGCGCCGGCACCACATCGGCAAAGCCGAAGCAGCCCAGCCAATGCTTCGTCTCCGCGTAGCAATGGTCGGGCGACCAGACGGCGGCGACGCAGAGCGCATCCGTGCCGAAGCGCCGTGCCGCCTCGGCGGGCGGAAGGATATCCAGTCCCATCACGCTGCGCCCCCAGAAGCGCGCGTCGTACTCGATGAGCGCCGCCACATCGGCGCCGGCCGCCCGCACACCCCGCAGGATCGCCTGCGCCATGTTGCCCGAGCCCACGAGCAACAGCCGCCCGCCAGTGGCCGCCGCCTGCACGGCGCTTCGCGTCGCCACGTGGCAGGCGCGAATCTCCGCGAGCGACGCGCCCAGGATGGTCTCGATACCGTCGGTCATGCCCGCCCTCCGTCACCGCCCCGCAGCAACTTCACCGCGGCCCGCATCGGCGCCGTCAGGCGCCAGGAACTGGACGCGCGCAGCGCGGCGAGTTGCCCCTCCAGATGTGTGCAAGCCGCTGATTTGGCGGCGAGCTCGCCCTCCAGGCGCTCCGCGCCCTCCCGCTCGGCGGCAAGCAAGGTCTCCTGTGCGAGATGCGCCTCGCGCAGCGCGGCCGCCTCCGCCTCGGCGGCATGCAACGTCCGCAGCAGCGCCTCGCGCGTATGGACAAAGGTGATATCGATGTAGACGCTCGGCGGCATTTCCGGGAGCGGCGCGTCCGAGCACAGGGCCAGCAGATAGAGCGGCCTCGGAAACCCCCCCGAGGCCTCGAAATGGCGCTCGCCGCGCCGTTCGAAGCAGAGGGAGCCGGGGACGGGCGGCGTCTGCGGGCCCGGCAGGATGGCGGAGCCGATCATCGGCCGTTGCCACCAGGTCTCGACCTGACCGAAATGGCCCTGCATCAGCGCTTCGAATTCCACGCGGGTCAGTTCCAGCGCGTGATGCGGATTGGCGGGCTGGTCGGCCGGCGAATAACTGTCGCGGTCGGGCGTGCTGATGATGACCAGCCCACCGGGCCGCAGGACGCGCCTGATCTCCGCGAGGAAGCGATCATGCGCGGCGAAATGCTCGATCGTCTCGAAGGAGACGACCACGTCAACCGAGGCATCCTCGAGCGGAATCTGACGTGCATCGCCGACGCGGTATCTCAAATTCTCCGCGCGATAATTCGCGGTCGCATGCGCGACGACCTCGGGCGCCACTTCCACCCCGACGACGCTCGCCGCCACCTGCGCCAGCAGCGCCGAACCGTAGCCCTCGCCGGACGCGATATCGAGGACATGCCGGTCACGGCAGAGATGCCGCGCCAGCATGTAGCGGTGCAAATGCTCGATCTCGGTCTGGCCGCCGAACTCTGAGGTCAGGCGCTCACCGGTGAAGGGCAGGCTGACGGCCGGCACCGGCCGCTCGAAAATTTCACCCATCTGACGTCATTCCCCTTCGGGCGTGCTGCCCGCCCGCGCCTGGCGGTTTGGTCTCTGCGGCGACATCGAGCCGGACCGCGATCCCGGTTTCAAACGATTGGCCGCGCATCAGCGCCGCGAAGCCATCGCGCAGGGCGGCATCCGCGAATGACAGGCCGCGCAGGCCGAGCCGCGCCAGCGCCGAGTTCAGCGCGACCACGTCCTCCGGCAGGCGGAAGACAGGCAGGCTCGCCAGGGTGGGCAGCTGCGGCGCGACCAGACGCGCCGTGGCGGCATTGCTGTCGAAGGCGAGCGTGGCGGCGGCCTGTCGGGCCGCGGCTCCGGCTTCCAGGCAGGGCAAGCTCGCGGCGCCGTCCAGCAGGCGCGCCAGGCGCGCAAGGTCCAGCGCCTCGCGCAGGGGCCGCAGGGGATCCCGCACCTCGAAGTCGCGATCATTGGCGCCGATTTCGGGATGCAGCCGGTTGAAGACCTCGATCATTTGCGCCATCAGCCGAGCCTTGCGCGGGCCGAAGGATTGGCCTTCCCAATGGCGGACGAAGACATCGCCGGTTACCAGATGCTGCCAGCCAAGGCGGCGGGCGCGATAGCAGAAATCAGCCTCTTCCCCGTAGCCGACACTGAAGTTCTCCGCATCGAACACCCCCACCGCATCCAACAGCGCGCGGCGGATATAGAGGCAGAAGCCGACAGTGTAGTGCACCGCCACACGCCGGACGGGCTGGACCGTCGCGGCGAGCGCGTCGAATTCGGCATCGCTCATCTCTAAGCGCACCTGGCCGTCGGCTCGGCGGAAAGGGTACCCGCTGATGTGGCTGCCATTTGTCATCGGATTGGCGGTGCCGACCCGCGAGCCTGAATAGGCGGCGCGCCGCAGCCGGTCGAGCCAGTCGCCAAACACCAGCGTATCGCTGTTGAGCAGCAGGACGTCGCGGCCGGGGTGCAGCCGCATGCCCCGGTTGACCGTCTTCGTGAAGCCGAGATTCGTCTCGTTCGTCAGCAGCGTGATGCGCCCCTCCCGCGCGAGCTGCGCGAGCGAGGCCTTCAGCGCGTCATCGGTGCTGGCGTCGTCAATCACCACCAGTTCGACCGGGGTCTCGTTCCGCGCCTCCAGCAGGGAGGCCAGGCACGGTTCCACCATCTCACTCTGGTTGTAGATCGGGACGATGACGTCCACGGTCCCGGTCTCGACTGGTGGCATTCTGTAAGGGCCTAGATCCTGAAGCCCGCGGAAACAGCGTCGTTGCGGAACATCTTCACCGTATCGAGCGAGAAGGCGTCGAGGTCGTAGCCCAGCGAGGGCAGCTTCTTCAGGATGTCATGCGTGACGGTGATGATCTGGCAGCCCACCGCATCGGCCTGCACGATGTTCAGCAGCTCGCGGGGGCTCGCCCAGATGACCTCGGCCTTGGGCAGGGCGGACGCCATGGCGACCGAGGCCGCCATGATCGGCAGCGGGTCAACGCCGGTGTCGGCGATGCGACCGGCGAAGACGGAGATGTTGGAGGGCACCTCCGGCTCCAGGTTGAGGACGACGTCGCGCACCTGGGCCATCGTCATGATGGCGGTCACGTTCACCTTCACGCCGCGGCCCGCCAGGCGGCGCACCAGGCCGCAGGTGCTCTCGCCGCGCGTGTTGGAGATCGGCAGCTTGACGTAGACGTTGGGGCCCCAGCTTGAGACCTTCAGCGCCTCGCGCTCCATCTCCTCGATCTCGTCGGAGAAGACCTCGAGCGAGAGCGGCTTGTCGGTGATGTGCTGCAGCACGTCCCGGGCGAAGCCCTCGTAATCGGTGATGCCCGCCTTCGCCATCAGGGTGGGGTTGGTGGTGAGGCCCTTGATGTGCGGCTTGGCGTACATGTCGAGCATGACGGCCTTGTCTGCGCCATCGGCAAAGATCTTGACCTTCAGGTCAGCGAGTTTCGTCACGGGGTCATTCCTTTCGACACGATCCAGTCAGCCGCTTCGGAGAGCGAACCGCACACATGGTCGGGTGTATTCGCCGGCGCACGTTCATCGTAGCCGGCCTCGATCAAGATGGTCTGGCAGCCCGCGGCGGCGCCGGCGTCAATGTCGCGCCAGCGATCCCCCACCATGAAGCTGCGCGAGAGGTCCACGCCCTCAGCCGCACTGTCGTGCAGCAGCAGGCCGGGCTGCGGCTTGCGGCAATCGCATTCGCCATCATGGCCGTGCAGGCAGGCCTCTATGGCGTCCAGCGGCAGGGTGGCCGCCATATGGGCGTGGATCGCCTGGATCGTTGAGAGCGGCGTGGTGCCACGCGCGACATCGGGCTGATTGGTCACGACCACCAGGCGGAAGCCGGCCGCGCGCAGCCGCGCCAGCGCCTCAGGCACGCCGGGCAGAATCTCGAGTTCCGCCGGGGAGGCAGGCGGATAGGGCTTGCCATCGCGCACCACCGCGCGATTCAGCACGCCATCGCGGTCGAGATACACCGCGCGCAGGCTCACGGCGCGGTCGATTCCCACTTGGTCTGCCGCGCCTTCAGTGCGGGGTGCGAGACCAGGAGGTGCCAGACCACGGCCTGGAAGGCCTCGGAATGCGGCGTGACATTGTCCGGGTTCACGGTCGGGATGATGCAGACGACATCGCCGACCTTCGCCGTGTACCCGCCGTCACGGCCCACCACGCCCAGGATGCGCGTGCCAACTTCCTTGGCCAGTTTCAGTGCACCGACCAAGTTGGGGCTGACATTCTTCTCGAGGTTGCCGCCGCCCACGGAGAAGATGAAGAGCGCATCCTTCTCGTTCAGCCGGCTGGTCAGCAGCCATTCGCGGAAGATGGTGTGCCAGCCCTCGTCATTCGTGCGCGCCGTGAGTTCCGACACATTGTCCGTCGGCGCATAGGCTTCGATGCCGACGATCTTGCGGAAATCATTCACGGCGTGGGAGCAATTGCCCGCGCTGCCGCCGACACCCAGAAAGAACAGGCGGCCGCCGCGCGCGCGCAAGGCGGCGAGCTCTTCGGCCATGCGCTCAATCAGCGCGGGATCGAGGCGGCGGATGACCTCGATGGTCTCGGCAAGGTGTTGCTCTGCGTAGCTCATCGGAGATTTCCCGAAAAATGGGCCTCCAGATCGGCGAGCCCCGTGAAGGAACCGACCTCGTGGAAGCGATGATGGACCTCGAAGCCGAACAGCAGGCGCCGGCGTGCCAAATCCTCGGTGACGGTGGCGAGGTCAGTCGATGCGTCGGTCGGCAGGTCTGCGAAAACCGCGGCGTTGAATGCGCTGAAGCCATAGTCAATGTGGAACATGCCACGCACCCGACCGGTCTTATCGTAGGCCATGATCTCGCCGCTGTCAAAAACCACGTTGTTGGCGTGGGCGGGATCCTCGTTGCGAAACACCGTCATTAGCGCCGGGCGGCCATCCCGCTCGAAGGCGGCGAGAGCGGCCTGATAGTCGAATTCGAGCCAGCTGTCGCCATAGACCACAGCGAAGCGCGGACCGAGCGCGGGCAGCGCGCGGGCGACGGCCCCGCCCGTGCCCAGCAGCACCGGGCCATCCGGCACGTAGCGCACCCGCATCCCGAATCGGCCGCCGTCCCCCACCGCCTCCTCGATCCGCTCGCCTAGATAGCCGGTCAGGAAGACGGCTTCCTTGAAACCATGGCGCGCAAGCAGGCGAAGTTGGTGGAAGGCGAAGGGCTCGCCGGCCACCTCAACCAGGGATTTCGGGATCTTCTCGGTCAAGGGGCGCAGGCGCGTCGCCAGCCCGCCGGCCAGGATGGCGACGGGCAGTGTCACGACAGCACGGCTTTCGTACCTTCCAGTTCGAAGCGGAAGCGCACCTCCTCCAGGCCGGCGCGCGCCATGGCGTGGCGCAGGCGGTTGCGGTCCTCGGCATAGAACAGCAGGAAGCCGCCACCGCCGGCGCCGACCAGCTTGCCGCCAATCGCGCCATTCTTCCGGCCGAGCTCGTACCACTCGTCAATCTGCGCAAGGCTCATGCCGGAGGAGCGCTTCTTCTTGTGCTCCCAATGCTCATCCATCAGCGCGCCGAAATCCGCCGCACGGCCTTGCATCAGCATGTCCTTGCTGCGCAGGCCGAGCTCCTTCACGTAATGCAGGTTGGCGACCATCGCGGCGTCCTGCGACTGCGTCCGGTCCTTCTGGTCCTTCAGGATCGACCCCGCGCTGCGCGAGAAGCCCGTGAAGAACATCAGCAGGTTGTCCTCGAGGTCGAGCCGCGTGTCGCGATCCATGTCCAGCGCCTCCACCTCCACGCTTCCATCGGGGTGGAAGGTGAAGCAGGTGATGCCGCCGCAGGCCGCGATGTACTGGTCCTGCTTGCCGACCGGTTCGCCCAGGATGTCAATCTCAATCCGGCAGGCCAGCTCGGCCAGGTCCTTGGGGTCGATCATGCGCATGCGATGCGCGTAGAGCGCCTTCAGCAGCGCGGTGGTGAAGCTGCCGGAGGAGCCGAGGCCGGTGCCCGCGGGGATATCGGCCAGCGCAGTGATCTCGACCTGCGGCGTGCGCAGATCCATCAGGCGCAGCGCCTCCCGGATGATGGGATGCTCGACCTGGTCCACCTGCTCGACGCGCTCGAGCTTCGAGTACTTCAGGAAGATGCCTGGCGTGAAGGGGCGCAGGACATTGACATAGACGAAGCGGTCAATCGCGCCGGCGATCAGGAAGCCGCCGTGGTCACGATAGTAGGACGGCAGATCCGTGCCGCCGCCGCCGAGGCTGATGCGCAGCGGGCTTCGCGTGGTGATCATCGCTGCTTTCCTCCGCGCGTCACGCCCTGGCGTCCAGCAGATCCGGATTGGCCATGAGGTAATCCACTGTTCGCTCCACCCCTTCCCGGATGGAATGGCGCGGCTGCCAGCCGAGTGCGCGGATTCGCGAGCAGTCCAGGAAGATGAAGGGGTTGTCGCCAATCCAGCCGCGTTCGCCGCCGGTGTGGTTCAACTCCGGCTTCAGGCCGAGGCGGCCGCAGATCCAGCCGATGGAATCCCGGACTTCACAATACTCATCGGTGCCGAGGTTGAAGACGGCGTATTTCTCCGGCCCCTTCTCGATGGCCGTCATGATCGCGGCGACGCAATCCGTCACGTCGAGATAGGATTTGCGCTGCATCCCGTTGCCCAGCACCCGCAGCTTCGTGGGATCCGCGCGCAGCGCCCGGCAGAAGTCGAAGACATGGCCATGGGTATAGCGGTTGCCGAGGATGGAGACGAAGCGGAACACCGTGCCGCGGAAGCCGAAGCCCTCGCAATAGGCGGCGATCAGCCCTTCGGCCGCCATCTTCGACGCGCCGTAGAGCGAGGTCTGCACGGGGAAGGGCGCGTCCTCGGGCGTCGGGAAGACCGTCGCCTCGCCGTAGACGGAACCGGTGGAGGAGAAGGCGATGTGGCGCACGCCGGCGGCGCGCATGGCCTCCAGCACATTGTGCGTCGCGATGACGTTCTGCTCGAGGTCCTTGCGCGGATGATCGGTGCCGAAGCGGACATCGGCATTGGCGGCGAAATGGACGACGAGATCGGCCCCTTCGACCGCCGGCGCGATCGCCGCCGGGTCCAGCAGGTCACCGCGCACCAGGCGGAACTGCGGATGCGCGTGGGCCGCCTCGAGGAACTTCTCCTGGCCGGTCGAGAAATCGTCGAAGCCGATGACCTCGTGCCCTACTGCCAGGAGATGATCCACCAGGTTGCTGCCGATGAAACCGGCCGCTCCTGTCACGACGACGCGCATTCTCTTCTTCTCCCCCTGGATGGCCATGCGGACGCCTAGAAGCCCGGCCGTTGCGCGGCCTCGGCCTCGGCCTGCGCCGCGCGGTACATCCGATAGCGTGAAGGAAACTGCCCCGTGACGAGCCACCACACCGACTTCACGGAGCGGCGAAGGAACAGGTGTAGCGCGGGCAGCTTGGTAAGCACCGCGCGCAGCGGCGCGGTCAGACGCCAGGTCGTGCTGTTCACCACGGCGCCATAGCGCAGTTGCAGATCGGCGTATTGCAGGGCCTGGTCGGACCGGGCGAGCGTGGCCGCGGGCAGGGCCCGCGGGCCCGCGGGGACGGCGATCCGCCCGCGCTCGGCCTCCAGTTGTGCAGCGATGGAGCGGCGCTCCGTCAGCAGCGTGCCGATGGCCTCGAAATAGGTCTGGGCCAGGGTCGCGTCGTGCCGGTTTTCCGCCAGGCGGCGCAGCAATGCGGCGAAGGGATGCGGCTCGCGCCCCACGAAGATGATGCCGAGTCCGTGCTGGTGCGAGAACTCAAAGGCGGGGTAGCGCTCCTTGAGTTCTTCCCACAGGCGCCAAACGCCAAAGCCGCGGGCGAATTCATTGGTATCGTGGAATATGATCACCCCAGCTTCCGACATCTTCGGCAACCAGGTCTCGAAATCATCCTTCACCGCCTCGTAGGTGTGCAGCCCGTCAATGTGCAACAGGTCAACCGAGCCGTCGTCGAAGCAGTTCAGGGCCGCCGCGAAATAGGCCTGGAGGAAATACTGGCTCGGGTAATGCTCGGCGATATAGCCTCGGAAATTGTCGAAGACCGACGAGTCATAAAAGCTAGCATGGACATCGCCCACCCAGCTGTCCACCGCGACGCATTCGGCGGGAACGCCCAGCTTCTCGGCGATCTGGCAGGCGGCAAAGAAGCTCATCCCGTTGTGCACGCCGAGCTCGACATAGCGCCGGGGCCGCAGCAGCGTGAACAGGGAATACATGATCGGCACGAGCTCGGTCCAGGCGGAGAACGCCCAGGCCTGGATCGGCGTGCAACTTGTCGCCACCACATCCGTCAGCCAATCCTCGCCGAAGCGATCTGGGATGATCGTAGGCGGCAATGCGGCAAAGGGGGTCGTACGGGATATGCCGGCGCCCGTGACCGCCTGCGGGGCAATGCGGATGTGCTCGCCCTCGATCAGCGCGCCGATGCGGCTGCCCTTGATGAATTCCGAGCGGTCCCAGGTCTGCGCCGCGTCCGCGCTGAGCGTCGCCGAGAGGCTCGCCATGCCGCGGGCGTCCTCGCCCGGCTGGGCCTCCTGGAGGAAGGAGGGGAGGCGGCGGGCGGGCCAACCCAGTAGTTCGGGATCCAGCGCCTCGGTCTTCTCGACCTGGCGGCCATAGTTCGCGGCCAGGAAGCGCAATTCGGGCGTCGCAATCGACCCCTTGGTTAGCAGCTCGTCCAGGCTGTCGGCGTGGTTCCCCTCGCCCGGCGAGCGGTTGTGCTTTGCACGCACCAGGCGCAGGCCCAGGCCGATCTTGTATTTCAGCCGATCCAGCGAGCGGACGGAGAGGTGCAGCAGCGGCAGGCCCGGCTGGCCATGCACCTCCGGGCCACCGAAGACCGGGCAGACCGCGTGATTGCCTTCCTGGATGGAATATTCGGGGTTCTTGGCGGCGTAGAGGCTTGAGATCGCGATCTTGCTGAAGGCAGAGACCCGGCCACTCCAATGGAACACCTGCCCCATGTCGAAGCTGCTGAAGTGGCCAAAGCGCGTAGGTACCAGGTTGATCCAGGGCATCATCATGACGTCGGCGCCGAGATCCGTCAGCGCCTGTTCGAGTTCGGCGCGACTGTCCGCCCCGATGAACTCGTCGCCGTCGAGGCAGAACACCCAGTCGGCGCCGCGGGCGAAGGCCTGGCGCGACAACAGGTTCATCAGGGCGCCCTGGTAGCGCTCCTGCCTTCCGACTTCATAGACGTGCAATTGCAGGCGAGGGTCCTGAAAGCCGCGTATCGCCGCGCCGGTGCCGTCGGTGGCGCGGACATCGGCAATGAAGACCTCATCGAAGAATTCGGCGCATTGGCGCAGGAACGGACGGATAATGTCGCACTCGTTGCGGATCATAACAACGGCAGAAAGTCGAATTCTAGTATCGGCTGATCGGTTCGGTGTAAGCTCAGAGGCCATGCTGAGGTTTCTTTCGATTTTGGCTTCAGGGTCTGCTGTCTAAGAGCTAATCCAGATCAGTAAAACTGTTCTCGAGTCTTACGGGGAGTGGCAGATCCGAGAGACACCTCTTTGATCGTACGAAGAGTATACTTCCTTGAGCGTTGGATTTTTATGTTAAAATTTCATTGGCCTATGCATACACGTTAAGCGCTGGATTGTGCAAGTGGGGCTGGCGGAGGCGCCGCTGCCGCCAAGAGCTAACCCGGAAAATTCATGAGGCTGGCTGGACTGCTGGAACGGCGGGCGGCTGGCGCGTCAGCGGAAGCGCGGTCGCGTTTGATCCCCACCGTGGCTGCGGGCGGGCGGTTGGTGGGTATCGTGGGTCTGGCGGGTTGCGGTGTGTGTGGCTGGATCGGGGCGTCCGCCCCGTTGCTCAGCAGGCGAGCCGCGGCAGGCGTTCGAGAGCGAGGCGCAGGTTGGCCTTCTCGGGACAGGCGCTCGGCAGATGCAGCATGACGCGGGTCTTCAGCGCGACGATGCGACGCCGAGCAAGCAGTCGATGCGCGCCACGCGGCAGAGATCCAGCAGCTTTGGCGCGCAGTAATGGCTGTCGGCACGGATCATGATCTCGACCCGCGGCCCATGGCTGCGGATCTCACGCACTGGAGTTTGTCAGCGCGGGGCTGAATCGGAAAAGGGATTCCGCGACGCGGGGCTGGTGGCGGGCTGTGCCAGCGCCCAGGCGAGGACGGTCGGGTCCATATTCGTCCTCCTTCAGCGAAGCCAGCCGCTGCGCGGCGCGAGCCAGCCGCGTGGGCGTTGCGTGTCAGATACGGCCTGGGGTGGCGCCGTTGCCGGTGCCGCCGTGGGTGCTGGCGATGGTGATGCGGCGAGCGGCGCATCTGCTGCCTCGTCGCGCAGCCGTGCCCAGAACTGCTCGCCGTAGCGATCGGCGCCCAGCAGCCACAGGGCGGCGCGGGCGAGCACGGCGCAGTCCAGCGCCTCGTTCCGCTCCCGCAGCTTGGCCCATTCCTGCCGGGCAAAGCCGCGACGATCCTTCGTGGTGCGTAGCTGCTCTGCGACCAGCTGTTTGACCCACTCCACCTCGATCGCGCGCGGCAGATGCACCCAGCCGGGGGGCAGTTCCTCCGCGTCGCCGCGGCCGAGCCAGAGCCGGCGATAGAGATCGGCCTTCCAGGTCGAGACCGAGACGGTCCAGAGCTTGAGGCCGCGCCGCAGCTTCTGGCCGTTGACCAGCGCATCCACCGGCGTCGGTCCCTGCACCGGTTGCGCCCGGTTCCAGCCGTCGATGCCCTTGGTGGGTGCGATCCGCGGATCCCGCAGCCGCCGCAGGTGGCCATAGACGGCGGCGGTGTCGCGGCCGCCGGTATCCACACAAAGCCGAGCGATGCGCATGGCGCCGCCGCCCTGCTGCGGCCAGTCGCGCGCCAGGAGCTTCGCCAGTTCGTCCCAGGGCTCGCGGTCCCGCGGGCTGCCCTGGATCACCACGTGATCGACCAGCCAGGAGGAGAAGCCCTCCGCCCAGCCCCAGACGTCGCACTCGAGGCGATCATCCTGGACGTCGACGCCTGCGGTGAGGACCAGCGCGCCCTTGGGCACCACGCCCATGGCGAAATCTTCGCGCCGCTCGACGAGGCGCTCCCAATCCGGGGCCTCGCCCTGCTCCTGCCAGGTCTCGCCCAGGACGGTGTTCTTGAAGGTCTTGATATCCTCGGGCTTGCCCTGCGCCGCCTCCCAATCTCGCGCGACCTGCTCCCAGGAGAGCCAGCCCACGGGCGAGTAGAGCGCCGAGATGTGGAAGCCGATGGTGTGCGGGTCCTGGCCCTCAGCCGTCGAGCGCCATTCCCCGCCGCTGAGCATGGCGGTCTTGTCGTGCTCCTGCATGGGATGGTCGCAGGCGGAGCAGTGGTACCGCGCCGTCTCCGGCGCACCCTTCTCCCAGAGCAGCCGCTCAAAGCGCAGCCACTGCATCTCCCCGCATTCCGTGCACGGCACGAAGAACCGCCGCTGGTCAGAGGCGAGATACTCCCGCTCGATCCGGCTGCGACCGGCGATCGTCGGCGTGCTGACCAGGAAGGCCTTGCGCCGCCAGCCGAAGGTGCGGGCGCGGGCCTCGGCCAGGGCAATCGGATCGCCCTCGCCGGCGACGTCGCCGGGATAGGCGTCCACCTCGTCGAGGAACAGGAACCGCGCCGTCATCGAGCGCAGCCCGACCGCGCTGTTGGCGCCCGTCAGCACCAGGATGCCGCCGGGGAATTCCTTCGACAGCATGGTGTTGCCGCTGTCGCGCGCCCTGGCTGGCGCCACCCGCTCCCGCAGCGCCGGCGTTTCCTCCAGCAGCGGGTCGATGCGCTGGCGGGAGAAACGCTTGGCCAGTTCCACGGTCGGCTGCACCGCCAGCACGGGCGCCGGCACATGGTGCATGATGTAGCCGAGCCAGTTGTTTCCGCTCTCCGTCGCCCCGACCTGCGCCCCCTTCATGAAGACGACGCGGCGGGCGGGATGCACCGCGGACAGCGCGTCCATCACGTCCTTCAGGTAGGGCGTGCGGCTGGTGCGCCAGGGGCCTGGCTCGGCAGATGCGCGGCTGCCAAGCATGCGGTGCCGCTCGGCCCATTCCGAGACGGTGAGCTGCGGCGGCGGCCGGAGCATCGCGCCGACGCGGCGACGCACATGCTCACGGCTGCGAAGACCGGTCGCCTCCGAGGCCTGCTGGATCGAAGCGATCGGCCGCCTCCGTCAGCAGGTCGTTGATGTGGCTCTGCAGGATGGTCTGCAGCAGATGCGGGTCGATACCACTGGTTGTCGACGCCGAAGGCTCGACGCCCATCTCGGCGGCGATCAGGCCGGAGACGCGGGCCGGCCAGTTCAGCAGCGCATCGCGCATGGTGCTGCCGATTTCGTCGAGGGCTGCATTCGCCTCGTTGACGTCGAGCAGGCGGCGCTTGGTCTCGTCGAGCGAAAGCCGCTGCGCCTCGACCTTCAGCGCGAGCTGCGCCACCTTCAGCCGGGCGAAGGGCGTGCCCTCGGCGCCATTGACCAGGGGCGAGCGTGCGGGATCGCGCGTGGAGGCGGTCAGTTCCGGCATGGCGGCGACTCTGCCTCCCATCGCAGAGCCGCGATGGGGGCCCGCAAGCCGCCGCGCGTGATGGCGATGCCGGCCTTCTCAGAGGGGACGAAGGGCGCGCTGGCGGGCGGCCTCGAAGGCGGTGATGGCGGCGGGCCAATCCAGCGTGGCGCCGTCGCCGAGCATCTGCACCGGCGCGAGGGCCACGCGGCGGCGCGACCAGTAATTGCCGTCCAGCGTGGCGAGCCATCCCGCCAGCCCCTGCG
This sequence comes from uncultured Roseococcus sp., assembly GCA_947084995.1. Lineage (GTDB taxonomy): Bacteria > Pseudomonadota > Alphaproteobacteria > Acetobacterales > Acetobacteraceae > Roseococcus. Next base: position 1,111 of record CAMTUX010000043.1, on the reverse strand, counting down.
CGGCGAGCGCCGCGGCGGCGGCCTCGACTTCCGCCTCGCTGGGCGGTGCTGCGCGACCCATGGTCACGTGCCGGCCATCCTGCGCGAGGATGATCCAGCGGCGTTCGGAGGGCATCAGCCCCCCTCCTTCTCGGTCTGCCAGGTGGCGTATTCCACCGTGGCGAAGATCGCCCGCCCGTCGCTGGCGGTGCAGACCTGGATGGTCGCGCGGCCCACGCTGTCGGTGCTGCGCGGCGCGGTGGCGAGAAGCTGCCGCCAGGCGGCGCGGTGCTGCGGGCCTTCGGCGGTCTCGTGCGGGAGGATGGTGGTGCTCATCGTCGTCTCCGTCTCGGCGGGGCGGGATGCCCTGCGCGTGACGGACGATTCGCGCTGTGTCGGAGCGCAGCCAACTCAAGAGAGCGCCGGGAATCGGATTGATTCCCGGCGCTGCTGATCATGTTCAGTGGCGTGGCTGAGGAGCTTCAATCCGCCAATGCGTAGACGGTGAAGGAGCCGCGGGCGCCGGTCTTGTTGGGGCCGACCTGGCGGATGCGCTCCAGCACCTCGACCGCATGGCCCTTCTTCTTCAGCCCAGCCAGAAAGCCGCGGACCGTGTTGCTGTTCCAGCCGGTGGCCTCGGCGATTTGCGCGACCGTGGCGCCCTCGGGCCGGCGCAGCATGGCCAGGACCTGCTCCTGCTTGGTGCCTTCGCGCGGCTTGCGCGGCGCGCTGGCGTCCCGCGGGGCGCGAGCGGGCTTGCCGGCGAGCAGGGTGCGCAGCGCCTCCATCGGCGCGTCGAGGGCGCCGATCATGTCGCCCTCGCGGTTCGCTTCGTCATCCCAGGCGGCGAGGATCGCCGCGGCGGCATCGCGCAGGCTGGTGCGCGGCGTGGCGGTGCGCGCCGCCAGGGCCTGGTCGAGCATGGCGATTTCCTCCGTCATGGGCGCGGCCCGGGCGGCTTCGGTGGCAGGGGCGTCCTGCGGCGCGGTCTTGGCATCCGGCGCCACCGAGGGCGCCGTGTCGGCCCCCGCGTCGCCCTCGTTCGGGTCGATGCCGATGGCGCGCAGCCCCTCGTCGGTGATGCGCGCCACGATCCAGGTGCCGTCCTCATCCTGGCGCCAGCCAAGCCCGC
>CAMTUX010000042.1:0-45529 GCA_947084995.1 uncultured Roseococcus sp. | reverse complement strand
GATAACATCTTTCCCTACACGACGCTCTTCCGATCTCGTGGCGGCAGCCGCGGGCGCACGCGCCGGCCGGTTGCTCGGCGAGGCCGGGACCTCTTCGCCTGCCATGACCCGCGCATATTCCGGCTCGCCTGGCAGCACGACACGCTCCAGCCGGTTGCTGGCGGAATAGCGCGTGTCGGTCGCGGGCTCGACGCAGACCTTCGCTGCGAAGGTGATGCCCGTCAGCTCCGACAACCCGTTCAGCATGCGCTTGGCTTTCGCGGCCTCGCTCATATCCTGCGAGTCCAGCCCGAGCGCGCTGTCGATCATCGCCCGAAAGACCCCCTTGGAGATCTTCCAGCCGATGGAGACGCCATGCTCATCCAGCTTGCCGCCGATGACGGTGAAGCTCTGCCAGAACTTGCGGCGAATATGCGGACCGGCCGAGACGGTGAACTCGCAGTCGAGCGACTTCACGTCGCTGTGGGCGGCCTTGGAGGCCTTCAGCAGCCCACGGTCCAGTTCGCCCTGGCCATCCTCACCGCCCTTGCGGATGGACATCGTCACCTTCACGAAGCTGCCGTCCGGGATGAGGTCGGAGCCGCGCGGCAGTTCGGCATCATTCATGTCATAGGTCATGGCATCACCCCTGGTTGGTGCTGGTTGCGTTGATCTTGCGGAGAAGGGCGGCGAGGTCGGCGGGTTCCGTCTCATCGAGACGGCCGGAGCGATCCTTCGCGGGCAGGCCGAACCTGTTGCCGGACTGGCAGACGAGACGGCGCTCGGTCCCGCGCTCGGGGTCGTGGCGCCACTTCTCATTCTCGCGGCTGAACAGCCCCATGGAGACGACCTGATCGACGATGCCCGGCAGTTCGCGCGCCGCCTTGCTGCCCTCCATCTGCGGCTGCCAGGTGACCTTGCCGAACTCGTCGGTCACCTTCTCCAGGATGCCGACCATGATCGTGGTCTTGCCCGGCGCATGCTGCAGGTGCTTCAGCAGGCCGATCACTTCGCGGGCCAGCAGGCCATAGGCGCCGCGCGTATCCGGCTTGCCGGTTTTGTCGGAGAAGGCCTCGGGCTGCGCCTTGGCCCAGGCCATGGCCTGCCGCGTGAGATCGGTGATGCTGTCCAGGAAGACGATCGACTTGCTGGCAATCAGCTGCACCAGGTCGGGGTGTTTGGTCGCCAGGTGCTGATAATGCGCGACGGAGAAGACGCCGTGCTCGCCGGCCGCGGGATTCACACCGCCGATAAGGCAGGCGATATCGATTGCATCCTCGAAGCAACGGACCGGGATGCTGTCGCCGCGCCAGTCCTGCACCGACTTGAGGCCAGCCTCGAGGTCGATGCAAATGGTCTCTGCTGCGGGCAGGGTTTTCAGCTGCGTGGTCTTGCCCACGCCGCTGGGGCCGAACAGCGCCATGGTGGTCTTGTTGGCCGCGCGCGACAGGCGCTCATCGGCGGTGACGATGCGGAGCGCCATCAGCGGGTCCCTCCGGTGGCGCGGCAGACGCCGGCGCCTGGCTGGCTGTCCCGCCGCGTGGTCTCGGACATGAGGGCGAGGCGATAGGTGGCGCGGCCCGTGCGCACAGTGCGCGCCGGTTCGAAGGCAAGGCGGATGCGCTCGGGCCAGGCGGTGTAGGCGCGTTCCGAGACCTTGAAGCTGACCTCGACATATTCGCCGGGATCCTCGCCACCCGTGCGGATCTGCTCAGCAAGCGTGGCAAGCCGCGTCTGGTCCCATTCCACCTTCTTCGGCAGATCGACCGCGATCTCCACGGCGCCGTCCTGGAAGCGGACCGTGCCGGTGTCCTTGCCGGCCGCGGCACGGGCGCCAACGGCGCGCTGTTCGTAGCGGAGCGCGATCGCGGCATCGATCCAGTCCTGCATGCGCTTAGCGGCGTCCAGCGCCTGTCGTGCATCGGTCTGCAGCAGCGCCAGATGCTCAGCGGGGAGCGCGATGACGTCGCTCACCGGCATGTGGCGCAGCGCGTCGAGGGTGGGGCGGTTGGTGCGGGGCGCTTCCATCACGCGGCCTCCACGAGCAGCAGGGGCAGGATGGACGACGCGTATCGGCGCGGGCGGCGGCGGGCGACCAGGATATACGAGTAGTCCTCATAACCATGGCGGCGCTGCAAGAGGTCGGCCAGGTCGAGTTCAGCCAGCTTCCAGGCGCGTGCCGCCAGACGCTGCAGCGCAGTGCGCTCGTGCGCGGGCAGGCACTGCAAATGGGGGCAGACCTCCCGGGCGAGGGCGCCGCGATGATAGGTGATGCTGTCGCCGGAGGCCGCGGCGCCCAGCCAGGTGCAGAGCGACGCCTCGGTGAGAGGCGGCACCACTGCGCGGATGTCGGTGATGTTGGTGTCCATACTTAGCCCTACCCAGCCCGCCGCCGATCCGTCTCAGGCCGCCGCTGCGATGCCGCCGGCGAGGAGCCGCAGGCGCATTTCGCGGATACGGCGGTAGAGGACCGACCGCGGCAGCGGGCCCTGGTGGCCCAGTTCGTGCGGCGTGCACTGCGTCAGGGCTGCGCAGACGCCGTGGTCGCGCTGGTCGAGGATGGCGCCCGCGCGATCGAGATCGAGCCGGCGCTCCAGGGCGGCCACCGCATCGGTCTGCTGGCCGCACCACGCCGCATACCCCTCGGATTCGGGGATGATGTCGGCGAGCGTCAGCTCCTCCTCCTGGCCCGGCACCGCGTCCTCCAGCGATGCCTCATGCCGCTCGCGCCTCTCGCGGCGAAGGCGAGTGGCAAGACGGGATGCGCGATGCTGGAAGCAGACCGTGGCGAAGGCCGCCAACGATCCACGCGCCGGATCGAAGGAGGCAAGGCGGGCCAGGAGGTCCAGCAGCATGTCCTGCTCCATGTCCTCCTGCTCATGGCTGGGCCGGACGAGGGTGCGGCAGAGGCGGTGTGCCTCACGCCGGGCAAGGGGGTGGATGACATCGAGATCGGCGAGGGAAAGCTGGATGGGCATCGGGCGTGGCTCCTGCTGGGCGGCTGTGACGTCCAGAAACAATCACAGAGCCGGTCAGGACGAAGGGGAGAATGGGGCGCAATGGGGAATTGAGGGGGCCTGGGATTAGTTCCCCATTGTTCATTCAACCACTTACGGCAGATTCCGTCAGAATGACGCCGGTCGATCGGCGATTTACGCCCCATCCATCCGAGGAACGCTTCCGAGATCGGTCACCTGTGGATTACGGGGATATGTGAACAAGAGAGGAACATGGCTGTTGACCGTTCACACAGAAGTTCCGCATTATCGGGGCATGAGCATCACCGTCGATTACCCGCATCACGCCGCCTCTGGCGCGCCCCTGCCGTTGTCGGCCAACACCCTCTGGGCGGTCGCCGCTCAGGTGCGCCGCCAGGCCATGGCCACGCTGAGTGGATTCGCGCTGCCGATCGGCGCGTTGGTCGCCGCCACACGGACAGTGTCCGCGAATGGCCGACCCATCTGCGTCGCCTGGGAGCTCGACCATCCAGTGCATGATGCCTCTGGGATGGCGGTGCTCGGCGTCTGCGAGACGGATCCCGACGTGCCCGGCACGGCGCTGGTCTCCGTGAACGCGCGCATGGTGGCCGGGCGGCCGGACCTCGCGGTCAGCACTGCGGCGCATGAGCTGGGCCATGTGGTGTTCGATGTCCCCGTGGCACTCGGTGAAGCAGCGCGCCGCTATCGCTCGGTGACGGGTGGCCCGAGCGCACTGCTTGACCGGGTCGCGGCGGCCGCTGAGCGTCGGGCGAATGAATTCATGGGCGCGTTGCTCGTTCCTCCGGTGCCGTTGCACCTTCGCCTGCTGGTGCATTCCAGGTCCGAGCGGCTGCGCACGATCAATGCCCCGCATCGGGGTCGGCAGGGCAGCCGCATTCTGGCATCGGATAATCCGTCCGAGGCAATCGAGGGCGTAATCGCCGCTCTTGCGGGGGACTTCGGCGTGTCGGAGCGCTTCATTGCTGTGCGGCTGAGCCGCTACGGCCTGGTGCAAGGAGAGCAGCGGTGAGCTTTGGGTCGGTCATCCGTGAGCGACGGACGGCGATGGGCATCAGCTTGAACGATTTCGCGGAGAGGCTGGAAATCTCGCCTGCCTACTGGTCGCGCATTGAGCGCGACCAGGAGAATCCGCCCCGTGACGAGCTGATCGAGCGGGCTGCCGCCATTCTCGGCGCACGGATGGATGATCTGTTCATCGAGGCGCAGCGGCTGCCACCCGACATGCGGAAGGATATGGCCAAGGTTGTGCAGGCGTATCGGCGGTTGCGCTTTATCGGGAAGGGATGAAGGTGGTGGGCGGCCGTGTTGTGAGAAAGCCTTGCTACGCGCTGGCGGAAGTCTGTGAGCGTTGGGGTGTAAGCGAGCTGGATGTGGCAAATTTCGTCGCGGCGAATGAGCTCACGCTTGCCGTCGTCGTCGCCGGCCTTGGCGTCGAAAAGGGCAGTATCGAGGACGTGGATGAGCGCGACTGGTTCCACATTCCGGAGGAGCGCTGCCAATTGTCTGGTGCGGCAGATCTCCACCAATACCAGGCATGGGCAGCCCTGATGAATGGTTCGGAGACGATCAGCAGCTTTAAGGCCGAGCCCGGGCGCTACATCAGCATCGATGCGCGAGGCGAGGAGCCGGGTACGATCGTGGTTTCGCGCGAGCGGCTGGTCGTAACGCACGCAGAGCGGCTGCGTTTCGAGGCGGCCCAGGATGAGATTGCGGCGCCGACTGATGGCCCGGTGCGCGCGCTGACGACAGTGGCAGCTGCGCGCGGGGCCCCGACCAAATACGACTGGGACGAGTTTCAGTGCGAGTTGACGGTGACGGTGCAGATTGAGGGCTTTCCGGAAAGCCAGGCGGTCCGTGTCCGCCGCATGCTGGATTGGTTCGCGGCCCGCAACCAGTACCCGGACCCCAGCACGGTCAAGAAGAAGGTCGCGCTGCTGTGGCGCCGCTATCATGAGGCTTTAGCGCGCATGCCTGCCTGACTGGGACGGATGTTCGCAGCGGTGGGTAGGGCTAAGTATGAAGCCATCGCCCTTGGGACTGAACGCCCACCTCCCGCCACACCTGCGCGAGGTGTGCAGCATCCTGGCCGCCGGGCTGGTGCGGCTGCGCAGCCGCACCGTCGAGGAAGCTGCGCGTGAGGTGGCGGATCAGGGAGAGAGGTTGCTACCCTTTCCGGCCCCCCAGCGCCTCCATGCAACCCGGACCAACCGGAGATCCGCATGACACGCGCCACGAAATCCAAGCCCGGCAGCACGCCAACGCTCACCATCCCGGCCATCCCAAAGCCGGACGTGCCGGGCCGGCTGGCGGCCCTCAAGACTGCCACCACGCCGGACCTGAAGCAGCAATGGCGGGAACTTTTTGCCGCGGAGCCACCGCCCTACAATCGACGCTTCTTGGAAAGCCGGCTTTCGTACCGCGTCCAGGAATTGGCCTATGGCGGCTTGAAGCCAGAAACGCTGGCGCGCCTCGAGGCGCTGGGTGAGCAGATCGACGGAAAGAGCCTGACGCTGCGGCGCATCCGCAAGGATCAGCGCCCCATCACCGGCACGCGCCTGATCCGCGAATACCAGGGTGTCGAGCATCTGGTGACTGTCACGCGCGACGGCTTTGATTGGCAGGGCAGGCCCTATCAGTCGCTCTCCGCCATCGCCCGCGCCATCACCGGCACGCGTTGGAATGGCTGGCTGTTCTTTGGCCTGCGGAAGGCCAGCGCATGACCCGCCGCGACGATCCTGCCGCCATGCCGGCGAAACTGCGCAAGCGCCGCTGCGCCGTCTACACGCGGAAATCCACCGACGAGGGGTTGGAGAAGGAATTCAACTCGCTCGACGCCCAGCGGGAATCCTGTGAGGCGTATATTGCGTCGCAGCGATCCGAGGGCTGGGTGCTGGTGCACGATCGCTATGATGATGGCGGGGTTAGTGGCGGCACGCTGGAGCGCCCCGCCCTGAAGCGGCTGCTGGCCGACATAGAAGCCGGCCTGATCGACGTCATTGTATGCTATAAACTGGATCGCCTATCTCGCTCGCTCATGGATTTCGCCCAGTTGGTGCAGACCTTCGACGCCAATGAGGTCACTTTTGTAGCTGTGACTCAGAGCTTTAATACCACCACCAGCATGGGCCGGCTGACGCTGAACATCCTGCTCAGCTTTGCACAGTATGAGCGAGAATTAATTGGCGAGCGGGTAAGGGACAAGGTCGCGGCGTCCCGCGCGCGCGGCATGTGGATGGGCGGCCCGGTGCCGCTCGGCTATCGCGTCGAGAGCCGGAAGCTTCTGGTGGACGATGCGGGGGCCGCCACGGTCAATCGCGTGTTCGAGGGCTTTGCGGAAATCGGCTCCGGCACGAAGCTGCTACCGATCCTTCGTGCCGAGGGCTTGGTCACGAAGACCGGGAAGCCCTTCGACAAGAGTGCGCTCTACAAGCTGCTGGTTAACCGGGTCTATCTCGGGGAGGCGGTGCACAAGGGGACATCCTATCCTGGCGAGCATGCCGGCATCGTCTCGCAGGACCTGTGGGACCGGGTGCATGGCGTGCTGAAGGAGAGCCCGCGGGTTCGTGCTGGCCGGTCCCGCGGCCAGTCGGCATCCCTGCTCCGCGGCCTGTTATTCGGCGCCGACGGGCGGGCGCTGTCGCCGACGCACACTCGGAAGAAGGGCCGCCTCTACCGGTATTATGTCAGCCAGGCCGTGCTGCAGGGCGGAGCGAATGACGCGACCTACCGGCGCCTCCCGGCTGGGGAGATCGAGGCGGTGGTGATGGCACAGGTGCGCGCGCTGCTGCGGCAGCCAGAGGTGGTGGTGAGCACCTGGCGCGCTGCGCAGGCGCAGGCGCCCGATGTGACCGAGGACGAATGCCGCGAGGCGCTCGGCCGGCTTGATCCCCTGTGGGATGAGCTATTCCCCGCGGAGCAGGAGCGGATTGTTAGGCTGCTGGTGGAGCGGGTGACGGTCGGTGACGCCGGGGCGGAGATTAAGCTGAACGTGGATGGGATCGCCGGGTTGGCCCGAGACATGGCGGCGAAGCAGAAGGCGTTGGCAGCATGACCAGTGTGACGGTGATGGTGCCGCTAACCATCCGGCGCCTTGGTGGGCGGAAGCAGATCATCGGGCCCGATGGGGCGCCGATTCGGAATGGTGGCGAGGCGGAAGGGGTGGAGGCTACACGCGGTGAACCGGCCCTGGTGAAGGCGCTGGCGCGGGCCTTCCGGTGGCGCCGGATGCTGGAGGCAGGGCGCTACGGCACCATCGACGAGTTGGCCGCGGCCGAGAAGATCAACCCGTCCTATGTCTCGCGCCTGCTGCGCCTGACGCTGCTCGCGCCGACCATCGTCGAGGCGATCCTGGACGGACAACAGCCGGAGGGCGTCACCCTGCCGGGGCTGATGGAGGCGTTTCCGGTGGAGTGGATGGCGCAGAGCGCCAATAGACTGTTTCCGTGAATATCGCTACCGAACAGGATGCTGAGCAATCAATCACGATGCCGTGGAAGACTTTATACCGTGATATTCCCTAAAAATTCCTAATGTCGCCGTACTGTGAACGTCAGTGAAACGCGACGCTCGAAGTTCCAACTCGATGGTTTGCGCAGGCACGCACTCCTCGATGGTTTCCCAATAGTATCGCATGAGCAGCCGCCCCTGCCCTCGGTGCATGAACAACCCACAGAGTGCGGGGATCATGCGGCCCAACCATAGCGAGGCAGCAGCCTGAGCCATCCGGCTTTCTGCGCGGGCGATCTCGAGCACGAGGAGCCTGCCGCCAGGCTTCAGGACCCGCCGAAATTCGCTGAAGACACTTCCGAAATCAGCCATGTGCCGCAGCGCATAGCCCATCGTTACCATGTCGAAGCTGGCATCGGCGAAAGGCAGGGCCTCGGCTCGCCCTTGGACCAAAGGCAGCGAAAGGCTCGCGCGCGCCTGCTGAAGCATCCCAATGCTCGGGTCGAGCCCCGCGACGATGCCATCCGGCCCCACAATACCCAACGCCTCGCGCGCCAAGAGGCCTGTGCCGACCGCGATGTCGAGTACGCGCTGTCCCGGGCCCAGTCCGTGGTCACGCAGCACGCGCCGCCGGTACCATGCACCAGAGCCGAGCGACATGAGCCTGTTGATACGATCATAATCGGAGGCGCTATTGTCGAAGAGGCGGCGCACAAAGGCCTCTCGCTCCTGCGCTGCACCGTAGAAGTCGGTAAGGTCCGGATGCGGTTGGGTCAGTTCAGCGTTCCTGAAACGATGGGCCTGCCCGGAGGGTAGGGCAGCCGAAAGTGGTGACATTGCTGCAACGCGATGCCGTTCTGTGCTATGGTCGGTGGAGGCTATCAAACGTCCCGCCGGGAGGGAACAGGTTTCAATATGGCTTCCGATCCGCGCACCGAGGGGGGTGCTTTTGACCCGGACCCGGCTGAAGTCGAAGCAAGGTGTCGGCCATTGCGCAAAGCTTGGGACACGTTCAGTTTCTTCATCGTCCTCACGCTGCTTGCCATCTGCTTCTCCGGCTGGAGCCTTATTGCTACGCTTCTCACGCCGGTGCTGCCTCGGCGTTTTGGGCAGCGCCTCGGCCAAGGCGCGATCATGATGTTCTTCAGCTTCTTCCTCTGGGCCATGCGCCGCTTGGGGATCGCGCGGGTGGACCTCTCCGCGTTGGACGGCCTGCGTGACTCTCGGGGCCTAGTGTTTGCTGCAAACCATCTAGCCCTCCTTGATATTCTTCTACTTGGCTCCCGCCTGCCGCGCACGGTTTGCATTATCAAGGCCGGCCTCTGGCGGAACCCGCTCCTCGGTGGTGGGCGTCTCGCCGGGTACATCCGCAACGATGAACCACTGCGCCTGATCCGAAATGCGGCCGAGACCCTGCGCGAAGGCTCCAACCTGCTCATCTTTCCGGAAGGCACTCGCCAACCTGCGGGCAACATGGGGGAGTTTAAGCCGGGCTTCGCCCTCATCGCCAAGCATGCACGGGCTCCGGTTCAGGCGCTCTTCATAGAGAGCAATACGCCCTATCTGCGGAAAGGTTGGCCGTTGTGGCGGCGTCCCAAATTCCCGCTGATTTATCGTGTGACGCTGGGGCCAAGGCTTCCGGTACGGGGGCGCGCGGAAGAATTCGCCCGCGACCTGCAATCAGTCTTCGCCGAGCGGCTGCAGTCCCCGGAGCAGGCGTCTTGATTCGATCGCGCAGCCACCTGGTGCTGATCCCCAGCTACAACACCGGGCCAATCCTGGCCGAAACCCTCACGGCCGCCCGGGCTTGCTGGGCGCCTGTCTGGCTGGTCAGTGACGGCAGCACCGACGGGGCGGCCGATGCTTTTCGGGATGACCCGGTGACGGGGTTCCGAGTGCTCCGGTTGCCGAGCAATGGTGGCAAGGGGGCGGCGGTTCTGGCTGGCCTGGAGGAAGCGGAAAGGCAGGGCTTCACCCATGCCCTAGTGATGGACGCCGATGGCCAGCATCCGGCGGGACAGATCGCTGCCTTCATGGCCACTTCCATGGAGGCGCCGCAGGCGATGGTGCTGGGACTTCCCGTCTTTGGGCCGGAGGCGCCGCGGCTTCGCGTAGGGGGGCGGCGGATTTCCAATGGCTGGGCCAATCTTGAAACCCTGTGGTCAGGCATTGGGGACAGCCTCTTTGGCTTCCGGGTCTATCCGATCGCGCCGCTGCTGCGAATCATGCGGCGGCAGCGCGGCATGCGGCGCTTTGATTTCGACCCGGAGGCGGCGGTTCGGCTTATCTGGGCGGGCGTGCCGGCGGTGAATTTGCCGGCCAGGGTGCGCTATATCGCGCCGGCTGAAGGCGGCGTCTCACATTTCCGTTACGGGCGGGACAATTGGCTGCTGACGCGCATGCATGCGCGGCTCTTTTTTGGCTTCCTTCTCAGGCTTCCGATGCTGGTCGCACGGAAAATCGCGCGCAGATCCTGATTGGGCGGCGACGCCCGGTTGGCTCAGCCATCCAGCCGGATGCTGGTCAGGCCACGCGCAGCGAGCAATGGCAGTAGCCTCTCAAGGACGGTCAGACAGACCGGCACGCCATGGGCATCCAACTCAGCATTGGCGTCATGAAGCAGGATGATGTCGCCCTCGCGCAGACGCCGCGTGATTCGGGCCAGCACGACCGCAGGATCACCACAGCATGTGTCGAAGCCGCGTTGGCTCCAGCCGACATGCCGCAGCCGGCACCGGTGCAACGCCAGGTCGGAAATCGGGCTGCGCAGGCCGAGTGGCGCTCGAGCCAGGTGGCTCTCCACGCTCAATCGCTGCAGCACATTCTGTGCTTTCTGCCATTCCCGGCGCTGCCCGCCGGGTCCGAGCAGGGCGAACCAGCCAGGATGGTGCATTGTGTGATTGCCGATGGCGTGGCCCCGCGCAGCGATTGCTCGGACGAGCTCAGGGTGCCGCGCTGCCCTCTCGCCGATGCAGAAGAAAGTTGCGCGCGCGTCGTAGCGTTCGAGCAAGGCCAGGATGCGCGGCGTCACTTCCGGGTCCGGTCCATCATCGAAGGTCAGCGCTACATGCCCGCTGGCCTGCTGTGGTGGCAGGCGGCGGAGGCTTCGCCCGAGAAGCTGGCCGTTCGGGAACAAGGTCAGCACCGTGAGAAGCAGGTGGTTCGCCAGGACCGCGCCGAGCGCCCAGGGCCATGCCTGCGGCAACGCCGCCATCGAACCCAATGCGAAAGCATGCAGCGCCAAGGAGGCGAGGATGAGCGGCCGTGGCCGCCATGCGCCTTTCAAAAGCCGGGCCTCACCACAGGCGCCCATCGCGCACGGCACGGACCACCCCCATCAGGCCGATATGCGGATGGTCGGGGAAGCGACGGCGGCGCAGGATGTATTCGCCGACGAACATGGTCGCGACCAATGGCAGGTCCAACACATTGACGAAGAGCGACCAGACCTCGCGCGGGGCAAACGCCGCAAGCAGGCCGGAAATCACGCATTGCGCGAAGAAGAAGCAGGTCCAGGCCATGGCGACGCCTCGGGTATAGCCCGCCATCTCCGGCTGCCAGTTCGGGTCGAGCCGCTCCGCCAATTGCGTGATCGGGTCGGGACCAGGACCGCGCAGCGAGGCACCCAGCGCCAGGCCGAGGGCGGCAAAAAATCCCGCATGGGAGAGGCCCGATGTCAGCAGCACGGCGAACCGCGTATCCCCCTGCAGCAGCGTGGCGGCGGCGATTGCGGCCATCGTCGCAACCGGCCAGACGCATAGCCAGTATCCCTTGCCATGAAACACCACGAGACCAACTTGCAGGATCAGGAAGGGGAGTAGCCACGCCACCTCTCCATGGCCGAGGCCGAGCGCATGGACCAGGGGCGGACCCGACAGGGCCGTCACAGCCAGAAAAATTGTCACGGCTCGCCTCGGAATGCTATGAAGTGACGTTGCGTTAACCCAATGCAGCCGCAAGTTCCGAGCGAACTCTCGCTTGACGGGAGCGAGCCCCTGCACTCTTGATAAGAAGGAAACTCGGGATCCCAGAATGGCAGACTTCGCTTTTAACGCAAGCAATGGTGACATCGCGGCACTCCAGACCGATCTCGCGCAGACGATCGTTACGGCGTTGAAACTCGAAATGTCCGCCGCCGAGATCGACCCTGACGCGCCTCTGTTCGTCGAAGGCCTCGGTCTCGATTCCATTGATGCGCTCGAAATCGCAGTCAGCGTGTCGGAGCGCTACCGTGTGCAACTCCGGTCGGATGATCCGAACAATAAGCGCATCTTTGCCTCTCTCCGCAGCCTCGCCGAGCATATCGCCGCCCATTTGTCGCGAACACCGGTTGCCGCTGCCAGCTCGTGACCGTTAGCGCTAGCCCTTCACAGCCCATGGTGATGGGCAGAGCTGAGGCCGGCGCGGGACCGGCCGCGCTGCTTCAGCGGCCGCTTGAGGATATCCTCTTCTGGCGCCCGGGCAGGATGGTGCGGCCCGTGACTGGCGCCAGCTTTCTGCGGGCGGCTGCCCGCGTGGCCGCCGGGCTGCCCCCCGCGAGTGCCTATCTCAACCTTTGCCGGGACCCCAGTGGTACAGCCATTGCCCTGGCCGCATCCATGCTCTGCGGCAGGCCTTGCGTCCTGGTGACTGATCCTTCCCCCGCGGGTATCGCCACGCTGGTCGCACAGTTTCCAGGCGCATATCCCTTGCTGGATGAAGGCGCAGAATGCCCCTCTGGCTTTGCCTGCGCCAGCATCGCCGCTGTCCAGCCCGGGGATGCGGATGGCCCCACACCAAACAACCCAGTGTTCCCGGCAGAGTTGACGGCCTTGATCGGTGTGACATCCGGCAGTTCGGGCAAGCCCTCGGCCCACGCCAAGAGTTGGGGCGCCCTGGAAGCCCGCAACCGTGCCGCGGCCCGACGGTTTGATCTTCGGGATGGTGGGCGGCAACGCCCGCTGGTTGGCGCGGTTTCGCCGACGCACATGTATGGCATGGAGACGATGGTGCTGCTGCCGCTGCATGCCTCCATCATCACCTGGTGCGCCCCCTCCTTCTTCCCCGGCGATGCCGCCGCGAACCTAGCCGAGGCTGCGGCCCTGCGCGCGGGGCGCGGCATCGCGACCGAACCGGTCTTCATCACCACCCCGCTGCAGCTTGGCGCGCTGGTACAAACGGCCGGGCCGCTGCCCGCGATGCACGCGATCATCTCGGCCACCGCGCCGCTTGATCCCGGCCTCGCCGCCCGTGCTGAAGCGCTTTGGAACGCCCCGGTGCTGGAGATCTTCGGCGCGACCGAGGTCGGCTCCATCGCCTCCCGCCGGACCGCGCGGGATGAGACCTGGACCCTCTATGACGGCGTCTCGCTCCACCCACGCAACGGGCTGATCGAAGCCGTGGCCGAGGGGGCACCCCCCACCCCTCTCTCCGATATTCTCGACCTCCTGCCCAATGGCGGATTTCGCCTGGTGTCGCGCAGCAGCGACATCGTTAAGCGCGGTGGGCGGCGTGCCTCGCTCGCTGGGCTAACCCGTATCCTGGCCGGGCTAGATGGCGTTCTTGATGCGGCCTTCGTGATGCCGGAGCCCTCACCGAGGCGCAGCGGCACCGAGCGACCAGTGGCCTTTGCCGTCGCCCCCGGCCGTGACGGCGCAAGCCTGCTGGTCGAGCTGCGCGGCCTGATGGAACCCGCCTTCCTCCCGAGGCGGATCCAATTGGTTGATCGCCTGCCGCGCAACGAGATCGGTAAGCTACCGCGCGAGGCCTTGCTCGCACTGGCCGGCGAGGTCGAGAGGCGATGATGCCGGCCGGACAGATCACGATCGGTGAAGCGCATCCGAGCCTGCCGGGCCATTTCCCTGGGCGCCCCATTGTGCCGGGTGTGCTGCTGTTGGCCGAGGTCTTCGCGCGGCTGGCTCAGGCCCATCCGGGTTTCGGCGTCGCGGCGCTGGAGCAGGTGAAGTTCCTTCGCCCCGTGCGGCCTGGCGAGGTGGTCGCGCTGACCAGTCGTATGGCTGAGGGCGGGCGCATGCATTTCACAGGCGTGATCGACAATGAGGCCGCCTTGCGTGGCGTCGCGCGCATGCGCCCCGCGTGACGGACCGGTTACCCGAATGGGCTGCCTCTCCGGAGCGAGGCACACCGTTTTGGACGCGCCTTGGCCTGTTCCTCGTGCAGCACCTTGGCTGGCGCTTCGGCCGCTTACTGCTGTTGCCCATCACGGCATGGTTCCTGGCGTCTTCCCCCAAGGCCCGCGCTGCATCCCGCGAATATCTCGGCCGCGCACTGGGGCGCCCGGCAAGGCTTTGGGATGTGGCCCGGCATATCCATGCCTTTGCGTGCAGCATCCTGGACGCGCCGTTTTTCCTGGCACGGCGCACCGCTGATTTCACTGTCAGGGTCAGCGGGCTGGAGCACCTCGAGAAACTGGCCGCCGAGGGGCGTGGCTGCATCCTGCTGGGCGGCCATCTGGGGGGCTTCGAAGTGCTGCGCCATGTCGGCCAGGGCTCGCCCGTGCCGGTGCGGCCGCTGATGTACCGGCGCAACGCGGGCGTCATGACGGCGCTGCTGGAACGCCTCGATCCCGCCTTGTCCCATGCCATCATCCCACTGGGCGAGCCGGACAGCATGTTACAGGCGCGCGAGGCGATCGAGCGCGGCGAAATCGTCGGCATCCTCGCGGATCGCGCGGTGGCAGGGGACCGCGAGGTGGTGATCCCCTTCCTCGGCCATGACGCCGGCTTTCCGGCCGGGCCCTTCATTGTCGCCTCCGTGTTGGGCGCGCCGGTGCTGAGCTTCCGGGGGGTCTGCACCGGCCCGCGCCACTACGAGGTGCGGTTCGAGCCCTTCGCCGAACGCGTCACCCTGCGGCGCGAACACCGCGCCGAGGATCTGCGCGCGGTGACGCTGCGCTTCGCGCAATTGCTGGAGCAGGGCTGCCTCGCCTATCCGTATCAATGGTTCAATTTCTTCTCCTTCTGGAAGGCTATGCCCCATGCGGCTGATGCTGCGCCGGCGCTTGATCCTGGCCCTGCCGCTGCTCGCCCCGGCGCCTAGCCGGGCGGCCGGTTGGGAAGGGCCCTTCACCCTCGCCCTGCTCTTCCGCAACCTGGCGGCAGTGCCCGAGCGTCTGGCGCACTTCACGGAGGAGCGGCGCTTCGCTGCGCTCGACCAGCCTTTGCTCAGTCAGGGCCACCTCCTCTGGCGCCGCCCCGACCTGCTGGAGAAGCGGACCGAAGCCCCCGAGGTGGAGACGCTACGCATCTCCGGGAATCAGGTGGAGGTCATGCGGACAGGTCAGCCCACCCGGTCCCTCAGCCTGGCGGCGCAGCCGGAACTCCGCACATTTGTCGAGGCTCTGCGCGCACCCCTGGCCGGCGACCTGCCGACGCTGGAGCGCCTCTTCGAAAGCAGCCTCAGCGGCACCCCGGCGGTTTGGCAATTGCGCCTGACCCCGCGTGACGCCCGGATGCGCCAGGCCATGGCCGCCCTGGAGATCGAAGGCACCCTGGCGGAGCCCCGTGAAATCCGATTGTCGCAACCTAACGGGGATTCCCAGACCCTGCGCATCGAGCCGCTACCCTGATCCCGCCCCGCCGCTCCGCCCCTATCCTGCTTGCGCTGCTGGCTTCGATTATGCTGCTGGCGGCGGCGCTTTGGCGCACCGAGATCCGCAGCGACCTGTTGGATTTCCTGCCCAGCGGCCGCAGCGCGGCCGCGCAGGCGATGCTCGAGGAGATACGCGAGGGCAGCACGGCAGGACTCGTTCTTATCGCCATCGAAGCGGCGCCGGAGGCCGATCTGGCCCGCATCAGCCGGGCGATGCAGGCCCGACTCGCCGCGGATGCGCGGTTCAGCCGGGTCGCCGGCGGGGATGCCGGATGGAGCGAGGACGAGGAAGCGCGGCTCTTTGCCCATCGCTATCTGCTCTCCCCTGCCAGCCGCGCCGAAGCGTTCGAGACGCCGGCCCTGCGCGAGGCGCTGGAGGAGGTAATGCGGGGGCTGCGATCCTCGGCAGCCCCGCTTGTTGCGCGCTACGCGCTGCCCGACCCCATCGGGGCCTTTCCCGCCTGGCTGGCCCGGCTGGGGGCCGGGAGCGGGCTGACGGCGCGTGACGGCGCGTGGTTCGTGGCAGAGCGTGACGCGCCGCGCGCCGTCATGCTGGCCGTGCTGGCCGGCGGCGCCACCGACACGGCCGCGCAGGAGGCCGGGCTGGCTGCCATCACCGCGGCTTTCGCGGCCGCCGAGCCAGGTTCGGCGCGGCTTCTCCTGGCCGGGCCCGCGGTGATCGGGCGGGATGCGTCGCGTGGCATTCGCGTGGATGTGGATCGCATCGCCGTGGTCTCCACGCTGCTTGTCGTGGCGCTGCTGGCTTGGCGGTTCCGCTCCCTCCTGGTGTTGGCGGCACTGGCGGTGCCGGTGCTGCTCTCGGTGGCCCTGGGCGTCTGGCTCACCGGCCTGATCTTCGGTTCGGTGCACGCCATCGCGCTGGGATTCGGCATCACCATGCTGGGCGTCACGCTGGACTATCCCGTGCTGCTGATCGGCCATCGCAAGCATGGTGAGGCCGCGCCCGTCACGCGCGCGCGCATCCGTGCCGCCTTCTGGCTGGCGGTGGCGACGGCGACGCTGGGGCTGGGTGGCCTCGTCTTCTCCGGCTTTCCGGGCCTGGCACAACTTGGCGTGCTGGCGGCGATCGGGCTGCTGGCGGCGGCCGGGGCGACGTGGTGGCTCCTGCCGCCGCTGGTGGTCGCGGCCGGGCTGGCGCCCGTCGCGGCGGGGGGAGCCTTCTGGCTCGCCCGCCTTGAAGCCTTGCGTCGCTTTCGGCCGCTGGCCCTCGGCATGGCGCTACTGGCGGGGGGCGCCCTGGTTGCAATGGGCGGGCCGCGCTGGGAGACGGATCTGGCGGCCCTGAGTCCGGCGCCTCCCGCTTCCCTCGCGCTTGACGCCGAATTGCGCGCGGCAATCGGCGCGGCCGAGGCCGGGCTATTCCTGCTGATCCACGCCCCGGATGCGGAGACGGTCCTGCAGCGGCAGGAGGCGCTGCTGCCCATGCTGGATCGGCTCGTCGCGGCCGGCAGCCTGTCCGGCTACGAGGCGGCAGCGCTGATCCTGCCTTCCATGGCCCGTCAACGGGAAAGACGCGCCGCGCTGCCCGGCGCCGAAATCCTGGCCGCGCGCCTGGCCGAAGCCAGCGCTGGCCTCCCCTTTCGCCCCACGGCCTTCCAGGCCTTCCAGGACGCGGTGGTGGCTGCGCGGGGGCAGCGACCTTGGAGCGAGGCGGATGCGGCGGGGAGCGCCCTGGGCCTGCGCCTCGCCCCCTTGCTGATGCAGCGGACCGAAGGCTGGCAAGGGGTGATCCGCTTCCAAGGTGCCTCGGCGCCCGCCGCGCTGGCGGAAGCCTTGGCCGCGCCGGGGGCGATCCTCATTGACGTTCGGGCCGAGCTGGACGGGATGCTGGCCGGCTTCGCCGCGCGCTCCGCCTGGCTGCTGGCGCTGGCGGGGCTGCTGATCGTGCTTGTGCTCGCGCTTGGGCTGCGGCGGCCGGGGCGGGTGGCCCGGGTTCTGGGCGCCATCCTGGCGGCCCAGTTGGTAACAGTAACACTGCTGACCCTGGCTGGCGTCCGGCTCTCGCCGATCCATCTCGCCGCGCTACTGCTAGTCGGGGGCGTCGGGCTGGATTATGCGCTGTTCATGGCACGGGAGCAGCTGGACATGGAGGAACGCGCACGCACGCTGCGCACGCTTGTCACCTGCAACGCGATGACCCTGCTGACCTTTGGCCTGCTCGCCCTATGCTCCACGCCCATCCTGCGCGATATCGGCGCGACCGTGGCACTGGGGGCGGCTCTATCGCTCGGCTGCGCTTTCCTGCTCGCGGCCCCGCCCCACCCCAAGGACCCGGCATGACGCCAATGCCCATTGCCGCAATGGCAGCCGTCAGCGCGCTCGGCACCGGCCGCGCCGCGCATCTGGCGGCGCTTCACGGCCGTCGCAGTGGCCTCACGCCCAATGATTTCGACGCGGTGGTCGGTGGCTGGATCGGCCGCGTGCGCGGCGTGGAGGAGCATCGCTTGCCGGAAGCCCTCGCGCGCTTCGATTGCCGCAACAACCGGCTCGCGGACATGGCGCTGCGCACGGATGGCTTCGCCGAGTCCGTGGCCGCCGCTTGCGCGCGACATGGAGCGCATCGCATCGGCCTTGTCGTGGGCACCAGCACATCGGGCGTGCAGGCGGCCGAGCTGGCCTATCGGCGCCTCGGCCATGATGGCTTGCTGCCGGAGGATTTCGACTTCGCCGGCACGCAGGATCTAGCCTCGCTCGCGGAGTTCCTGCGCGCGGCGCTGGGCGCGCGCGGGCCGGCAAGCGTGATCTCCACCGCCTGCGCCTCCTCCGCCCGCTGCTTCATTGATGGTGCGCGGTTGATCACCTCGGGGCTGTGTGACGCGGTGGTGGTGGGGGGCGCTGATAGCCTGTGCCGGATGACGCTGCACGGCTTTGCCGCCCTCGAGCTTGTGGCACCCGGCCCGACGCGCCCTTGCGATGCGGGCCGCGACGGCATCTCCGTGGGTGAGGCGGCGGGCTTCGCCCTGTTGGAGCGTGATCCGCCCAGCGCCCAGGCCACGCTACTTGGTTGGGGTGCCAGCAGTGATGCGCACCACATGTCCCATCCGCACCCGGAAGGCGCGGGGGCGATCCGCGCGATGAGCGAGGCGCTGGATCGCGCAGGGCTCGTGCCCGGCGCAGTAGATTGGGTGAAGCTGCATGGCACCGGCACCCGCGCCAATGACGCGATGGAGGACCGCGCCGTGCACAGCCTCTTCGGCGATGCCGTCCCCGTCAGCAGCACCAAGGGCTGGACGGGGCATACCCTGGGCGCCTGCGGCATCCTGGAGACGGTGATGATCGGTGGCTGCATCTCGGACGGCCTGATCGCCGGCTGCCTCGGGGTGGAGCGCGTGGATCCCGAATTCCGCAGCAATGTGATCATCGCCAACCAGGCGGCCACGCTCCAGCATGTCATCACCAACTCCTTCGGCTTTGGCGGTGTGAATTGCAGCCTGTTGCTGGGCCGCGCATGAGCCGGCTGGTCGCGGAGATCCTGGGCGTTTCGTTATGGGGGCCGGGGCTGGAAGGCTGGGCGGCGAGCGAGGATGTGCTGGCCGGGCGCACGCCCCACATCCCGCGCGAATCGGCGCCGCCCGCGCCCGCGCTGCTGCCGCCCAATGAGCGCCGCCGCACGGGGGCTGTGGTGCGCCTCGCGCTACATGCGGCGCAGGAGGCGGTGGCCGCTTCGGGCCTCGATCCCGCATCGCTGCGCTGCGTCTTTGGCAGCGCCAATGGCGACGGGCCCATCGTTGGCTCCATCCTTGATGCGCTGACCGAGGCGGCGCCCGACCGTGAGCGGATCGTCTCGCCCACCCAATTTCACAACTCGGTGCACAACGCAGCCGCCGGCTATTGGTCCATCGCCACCCACAACCCACTGCCGGCAACCTGCCTGGGCGGCCATGATTCCACATGGGCGGCGGCACTGCTCATGGCCATGCTGGAGGTGGATGCGGGGGCGCCCGTCCTGCTCTGCGTCTATGACCACCCGATGCCCGCGCCCTATGCGCGCCTGCGCCCGGTAATCGCGCCCTTTGGCCTGGGGCTCGTCCTGGCACCGCCATCTGGCCGTGGGCTTGCGCATCTGGCCGTCACCCATGCGACCACAGCGCCCGATAGCGAGACCGCGCCGCATGCGCCGGGGCTCGCGGCGCTGGCCGCCGGCAATCCGGCTGCGCAATCCCTGCGCCTGCTGGAGCACCTCGCGCGGCGCGAGGCTGGGCGTTGCGATGCCGGGTATTTCGAGGGCAGCCTGCGCGTCGAGGTCACGCCCGCATGACGCCGGCTGAATTGCTGCCCCATGGCGGCGCCATGGTCCTGCTGGATCGCATCATGACCTGGAATGACGCGGAGGCCGTCTGTGCCACCAGCGCCCACCTCTCGCCGCAAAATCCACTACGCCGCGAGGGCGGCCTGCCCGCGGTTTGCGGCATCGAGATCGCGTTGCAGGCGGCGGCCGTGCATGGCGCGTTGCGCGGCGGCGGCGTGGCCCAGCGCGGCTATGTGGCGGTGCTGCGCGATATCGCCTGGAGCGTGGAGCGGCTGGATGAGTCTGGGCTGGGCGAGTTGCGTGCCTCGGCCCGCCTGGTGAGCGAGGAAAGTGGCGGCGTGATCTATGATCTGGAACTGAGCGCCGAGGATGGCCGCCGGCTGGTCTCTGGCCGCGCCGTCATCGCCTGGCCGAAACCGGCATGAGGCGCGCCCTCATAACTGGCGGCAGCAGCCCGATCGGCGCCGCGATTTGCCGTCGCCTCGCGCGATCGGGGATGCATGTGCTGGTCCATGCCCATGCGAACGGCGCGCGCGCGGAAACGCTGGCGTCCGAGCTTGTGGCCGAGGGGCTCTCGGCCCAGGCGATCGTCTTCGATGTCTGTGACTTCGCGGCGGCCGGCGCGGCCCTGGCACCTGTCATCGCGGCAGGCGTGCCGCAGGTGCTGGTGCACAATGCGGGCGCGCATGACGACGTGCCACTGGCGGGGATGAGCGAGGCGCAATGGCGCTCCGTCCTTGATGTCTCGCTCAACGGTTTCTTCAACGTGCTGCGCCCCATCATCCTGCCGATGATCGGCACGCGCTGGGGGCGGGTTCTCGCCATTTCCTCAGTCGCGGCGCTTACTGGGAATCGCGGGCAAGTGAATTATGCGGCGGCCAAGGCGGGGCTGCATGGCGCGGTCCGCTCCCTCGCGCGGGAGGTCGCGAGCCGGGGTGTCACGGCCAATGCCGTGGCGCCGGGCATCATCGCTTCGCCCGCGGTCGAGGCCGTGATGGACGCGAAGCACATCGCCGCCATCGTGCCTGCCAAGCGAGCCGGCACGCCGGAGGAAGTGGCCGATCTGGTGGGTTTCCTGGCCTCTGACCAAGCCGGTTACATCAACGGACAGGTTGTTTCCATCAATGGAGGGATGGCAGGATGAAGGCTTCATGCATGGAGATGTTGATGGAACCCGATGTCCTGGTAGTTGGCGGCGGCCCGGCCGGTTCGACAGCGGCGGCGCTGCTCGCCAAGGCCGGGCGGCAGGTGGTTCTGCTGGAAAAGGCGCACCATCCGCGCTTCCACATCGGCGAGAGCCTGCTGCCCCGAAACCTGGATATCCTGGAGAAACTCGGTGTCGTGGAGGAGGTGCGCGGGATGGGCGTGCACAAGCCGGGCGCCGAATTCGTCTCCGATCGCACGGGGCGCAGCGCGGCCTTCCCGTTCCGGCTTGCGCTCAACCGCTCGCGCACGCACGCTTGGCAGGTCAGGCGGGCAGATTTCGATGCCGCGCTGTTCCGCAACGCGAAGCGGCTTGGCGCCGATGCGCGCGAGAACACACAGGTCACCGAGATCCGCTTTGGTGTAAAGGGCGAGCGCGCGACCGTTGAGGCTCGGGATGGTGATGGGGCAAGACTGACCTTCCGACCGCGGTTCGTTCTTGACGCTTCAGGGCGCGACACCTTCCTGGCCGGCAAGATGCGGCTAAAGGAAGCGAACAAGCAGAACAACACCGCCGCGATGTACGCACACTTCCAGGGCGTGGAGCGCCGCACGGGCGAGTTGGACGGCTATATCAGCATCCATCTGGCCGAGGATGGTTGGTTCTGGCTCATCCCGCTGCCGGGCGATGTGATGAGTGTGGGCTTCGTCGGCAACCAATCCGCATGGAAGGGTCGGCAGGGCAGCGCGCAGGACATCTTCAGTCAGCGCATCGCCTCCAGCCCGACGGTCAGTGCCCGGCTCAGCGGTGCCCGTATCGCTTCCGAGATCTATAGCACCGCCAACTACTCCTACCGCGCCACCTCCGGCTGCGGCGACGGTTATCTGATGATCGGCGATGCCTATGGTTTCGTGGATCCGATGTTCTCGACCGGCGTGCTTATGGCCATGACAGCCGGCGAATTGGGCGCCGAGGCGGCTGATGTCTGGTTGGATGATCCGGCGCGTGGCCAGAAGCTTGCACTTCGCACCAACCAGGAGTTGGCGCGTGCGATGGACCGGATAGGCTGGCTGATCTACCGCATCAATGACCCCGTGCTCCGCTCGCTCTTTATGGCGCCGCGCAACACGCTTTGGATGCGTGATGGCATCATCAACATGCTGGCGGGCAATCTGCGAGGGGATTGGCGGGCGGTGCTGCCGATCCTCTCCTTCAAGACCATCTTCCACGTGTTCTCCGCGCTGCATCGCCTTGGCTTCGGACCGACCATGCCAGAAGGCCATCAGCAGGCCAGGTCCCGCCTCGCTTGAGTGACGCCGCCATTGCACGGACAACCGCGCGCTATAGGCGCTGCGCGCGCTTCACGCGGCATTACGTTGCGTCGAAGCTGAAGCGCGACCCGATCCACATGGCACTGCTGGACATGGCGCGGGCGCAGCATTTTGGGGAGATGGTCGATATTGGCTGCGGGCGCGGCCAGATCGCCGTCGCGCTTTTGGAAGCCGGGCTTGCGCGATCTTGTATTGCCCTCGACTGGGCCGAGGCGTCCCTGCATGACTTGCGGTTGGCCGGGCAGGGTCTCCCGATCGAGACCATCGCGCGGGATGTGTCGCGTGATTTTCGTGTGCCGTCGGGTGACACGGCGCTGATCATTGATGTTCTCTACACCATGGACCGCAATGCCGCGCTCAGTCTCCTGAACGCTGCGGCGGATGCAGCGCGGCGCCGCGTTTTCGTCCGTAGCCTGGATCCGGAGGCGGGATGGCGAGGACGTTTTGCCCTGGCCCTGGAGCGCGCGGCACGTCCCTTTTGGCCCCATGCCGGTGCGCGGGTTGACCCTGTTCCCCCTGCAGTTCTGGCCACCGCCTTGCAGGAGCGCGGCTTCCAGACCCGGATCATGCCCTGTTGGGGCCGTACTCCATTCGCCAATGTACTCATTGTGGCCGAGCGGCGGGTCGTCTGAAGGTTGGCGCATGATCCATGCCTTCAGATGGGAAGAAATGTTCCGCTAAGCACTTTGTGTGGGTCAACTTGCTCTCGAAGTACGGATTTCGGGCAATTGGGGTTCGAACCACGGCCAATGCCGGCCGCGCTGAAACCGGCCTTTTACATAGGTTTTTGAGTTCCGTACTAAATCGCCCAAGTCAGGAGGTCCGGAGAGAATTGGCCTCTGGAGAGCGATTTTCGGGCTTCTCCGCGCCGGGCCAGTCAACAGGTCTGCGCCAAAAACCCCAGGAAACCTGCCACTCGGCGCGGCGGCCTATCAGGCGGAGAGTGGTAGTCGCATGGAAACTGGCGTCCCTTACGGGATTCGAACCCGTGTTGCCGCCGTGAGAGGGCGGTGTCCTAGGCCTCTAGACGAAAGGGACGGGGCCAGAGATTTGTCCTTACCCCCCTCGCGCCGGCGGGGCAAGCCGTGGCTTTGCATGGCGCCCCTCCCGGCACGCATCGGAGCAGAAGCGGACCCCCTCCCAGTTGCGCGCCCATTTCTTCCGCCAGGCGAAGGGCCGGGCGCAGGCGGCGCAGATTTTCTCCGGCAGGTTCGGCTTTTTGTGCGTCACCGGGTCGGAACCGCCGTTCCTGGCAAAACCTCGCCCACCACGCGGCCGCTGCGTGCATTCAGCAGCAGGATGCGGTCGCCATCCGGGCGCTGCACATGCACGGCGAAGTGGTCTTTTGCGCCCGCCACGCCCATGATGCGGCTGCCAGCGGGCAGGTTCAGGCTCATCGGCGGCAAAGCCGCCTCCGAACCACCCCCCGCGCGCTGGACGAGCAGCACAACCAGCGTCACGGTGCCGGCCACGATCAGCACGCCCATCGCCACAACCAGGAATTTGAGTGCCTGCATTTGCCACAAACCCATGAAATCACCGCGACGGAAGCCGATCACGGACAGCGCGTGGACCGATTCCTCGCGGAGCGGATAGGCGATCTCTCTCGCTCCCGCGTCAAGGCATTGATCGAGGAAGGCCACGTCACGCGCGATGGCCAGCCCCTGGCCGAGCCCGCGCAGACGGTCCGCCCCGGCAGCCTGTATCGCGTGGCCCCCCCGCCCCCCGCCCCCGCGCGGCCCCAGGCCCAGGCCATGGATCTCGATATCCTGTTCGAGGACGGCCATCTGATTGTGCTCGACAAGCCGGCCGGCCTGGTGGTCCACCCGGCACCGGGCAATCTGGATGGCACGCTGGTCAACGGCCTGCTCGCCCATGCCGGCGAGGAACTGGAGGGAATCGGCGGCGAGAAGCGTCCGGGCATCGTCCACCGGCTGGACAAGGATACCTCTGGCATCATGGTCGTCGCCAAGAGCCAGCAGGCGCATCAGATACTCTCCGATGCCTTCGTCGCCCGCGACCTGGACCGCGAATACCTGGCGCTGGCCTGGGGCGTGCCCCACCCGGCCGAGGGCGTGATCGAGGCCGCCATCGGCCGTCACACCACGGACCGCAAGCGCATGGCCGTGGTCGAGCCGCGCTCGCGCGGGGTCCAGCGGGGCGAGATGGCGGGCGCCAATGCCGGCAAGCATGCCATCACCCGCTACAGCACCGAGCAGGCCTTCCACGGCGCGGTGACGCTGGTCCGCTGCAAGCTGATGACCGGGCGCACGCACCAGATCAGGGTCCACATGGCGCATATCGGCCATCCCCTGGTGGGGGACCCCGTGTATCTGCGACGTATCCCGGCGGGCAGCAAAGCCCTCGACCCGGCGCTGCGCGAGGCCTTGCTGGCGTTTCCGCGGCAAGCCCTGCATGCGGCCAGCCTTGGCTTTTCGCACCCTATTACCAGGAAAAAATTGTCATTTAGGTCTGATCCGCCGGAAGATTTCCTGAAACTTTTGGGTGTACTGGGCTGTAACAGCCTGTAACCGGACCGGTTTGGTCAGTTTTGCTTGCGCGATTCCTGCAATTTCGGTAAGTTGCGTCTGGAACTTCGCCCTGGGGTGCCGCACCAACCCCGTTTGCTGAAACCGCCCCTTCCGTGACCGGGGCGGATGCATCCGGGAGGGCCCCAGTCGCGTTAAGCCAGTCAGGCCGTGTGCCCATCGCCGTCACGGGGTGGGATGCGGCGCAAATGGAAGGCTCGTCTGATACGATGGCTTCTTTGAGTATCCCGCTTGCCCCGGAAGGCAACCTGTCCCGCTATCTGCAGGATATCCGGAAATTCCCCATGCTCGCCCCCGAGGAGGAGCTGGCCCTGGCCAAGCGCTGGCGCGACGCCGGCGATGAGGCGGCGGCCCATAAGCTCGTCACCTCGCATTTGCGCCTCGTGGCGAAGATCGCGATGGGATATCGCGGCTATGGCCTGCCCGTGGGTGAACTCATCTCCGAAGGCAATGTCGGCATGATGCAGGCCGTCAAGCGCTTCGACCCCGATCGCGGCTTCCGGCTGGCCACCTACGCCATGTGGTGGATTCGCGCGGCCATCCAGGAATACATCCTGCACAGCTGGTCGCTCGTGAAGATGGGCACGACCGCGGCGCAGAAGAAGCTGTTCTTCAACCTCCGTCGCCTCAAGGGGCAGATCGGCGCGCTGGAAGATGGCGACCTGCAGCCCGAAGTCGTCGCCAAGATCGCGAAGACCCTGGCCGTGCCGGAGCAGGATGTGGTGAGCATGAATCGCCGCCTCGCCAGCCCCGACAACAGCCTCAACGCCCCCGTCCGCGCCGATAGCGAGGGCGAGTGGCAGGATTGGCTGGTGGATGACGCCGAGAGCCAGGAGACCGAACTCGCCGAGCGGCAGGACATGTCCAACCGCAAGGACATGCTCAACGGCGCACTCCGCACCCTGAATGAGCGCGAGCGCCACATCCTGATCGAGCGCCGCCTCAAGGATGAGCCGACGACGCTGGAGGAGCTTTCGCAGCAATACAATATCAGCCGCGAACGCGTCCGTCAGATCGAGGTCCGCGCCTTCGAGAAGCTGCAAAAGAGCATGAAGCAGCAGATCACCGAGCGGCGCCTCGGCGTCGGGTAAGGGGGCGTTTCACCCCATCCGCTGCAATGCCGCGCCGTGCTGCCTGAGCCAGGCAGTCGCGGTGTGGCGGTGCGGCGTGCGGCTTTCCACCACCGCCCAGAAACGCGGCGAGTGATTCATCTCCCGCAGATGCGCCACCTCATGCGCCACCACGTAATCCAGCACCCAATCCGGCGCGAGAATCAGCCGCCATGAGAAGGCGAGGGTGCGATTGGGCGCGCAACTGCCCCAGCGGCTGCGCGTGTCCTTCAGGCGAATCGCGCTCGGGCTCACCCCCAGCGCCTCGCAATGCGGCCGCGCGGCCAGCACGATGCGGCGCAAAGCTTCGGCGCGCAGGAAATCCCGCACGCGGCGGGCGATGAAGGCGGCCTCGCCCGCCACCACCAGCGCGCCATCCTCCACAAAGGCGCTGCCGCGGCGTTCCGGCGCGTGGCAGATCACATGTTCCACACCGCCGATGGGCACCACCGCGCCGGCCTCAAAAGGCCGTTCGGGGGCCAGGCCGCCCAGCTTCTGCATCACCCAGCCGGCATGCTCGGTCAGCAGGGCCACGCCTTGCTTGCGGCTGGCGCGATTCGGCAGCGTCACCACCACATCGCCACGCGCCGCATCAATTCGCAGCGACACCCGCCGCGCCCGGGCGGAGCGGCGCCAGCGGACCGGGCAGGGTTCAGCCGGCAGCAAGGGGTCCCGTCGGAGCGGGATGACTTCCGAATCGGGCAGTTCCATGGCCCCATATGTCGGAATTCGGCGCGCTGGTTCAACGCTAGGCTCCATGGTTGACACTGGGGGCGGCTTCCCCGCCTTTGCCGCCACATGCAACTCGCCCGACACATCCCCGCGCTGCTCATCCTGGGCGTGGTCTGGGGCCTCAGCCCCTCCATCGTGAAGTCGGCCATGGCGGGGGGCATCGCGCCGCTTGGATTTGCCTTCTGGGGGGCCTTTGGCTCGGCGCTCATCCTCTCGGTGCTGTGCCTCAAGCGGCGCCTGGCCTTGCCGCTGGGCCGGGCGCATCTGGTGCAATACGCGGCCTCGGGCTTTTCCGGCTTCGCGCTGGCCAATTTCGCCGGCTACACGGCGTTGCAGCACATCCCGGCCGGGTTCTTCGCGCTGCTGGTGCCGCTTTCGCCCATCCTCACCGTGCTGATGGCCGCGGCCCTGGGGATGGACCGCCTGACGCCTGCGCGCATCGCCGGCACGTTGCTGGGCTTTGCGGGCGTCGCACTCGCCATGGCGCCTGGCGCCGCGCTGCCGGATGCCAGCCTGCTGGGCTGGGCGCTGCTGGCGGCCGTGACGCCCATGGGCTTCGCCATTTCCAACATCGTGGCCTCGCGCCTCGCGCCGCGGGGCACGGATGCGCTGGTACTGGCCACCGGCGCGCTCTGGGCCGCGGCCTTCTTCATCGCGATCTTCGGGCTGCTGATGGGCCAGCTTCACATTCCCGGCCAACTCCCCTGGCGGGTGGAATGGCTGATCCCCTTCCAGGCGGCACTGACCGCCTTCGCCTACCTGCTCTATTTCCGCCTGATCGCCGCGACAGGCAGCGTGATCACCAGCCAGACGGGCTATATCGTGACCATCGCGGGCGTGCTCTGGGGCGCGGCCCTGTTCGGCGAGCGGATGGGCTGGCTGGCACTGCCGGCGGCGGGGCTGGTGTTTGCGGGGTTGTGGCTGGTGACCAGCCGAAAGTGACATAAAGGTTGGGGCTCTGCCCCAAACCCCGGCAGGAAACTCGTTTCCTGCACCTTCAATCACTTGTGAATTTCTGTTCAGGCCGCTTGGCTGCGAATGACAATGTGCTGTTCAAATCCCCCGATGGGGCAAAGCCCCAACCTGATCACCCTCATTCCCAACCGTGATTGGCGCCCCACCCCCGCCCGATGGCAGGATGCCGCGCATGGAACACGCATTCACGGCCCACCCTGAAACCCGCATCGGACACGTCCATCTGAAGGTGGCCGATATCCCCCGCGCGCTGAGCTTCTGGCGTGATGTGCTCGGCCTGAAGGTGATGCTGGAGCGGCCTGGCGCCGCCTTCCTCTCGGCGGGCGGGTATCATCATCACATCGCGCTCAACACCTGGGAGAGTGCGGGTGGCACCCCGCCGCCCGCGCATCACACGGGGCTGTATCATGTGGCGCTGCTCTATCCGGATCGCGCGGCGCTGGCCGTCGTGCTCAAGCGTGTCCTGGCCGCGGGGGTGAAGCTGGACGGCGCCTCGGATCACGGCGTGAGCGAGGCGCTGTATCTGCGCGACCCTGACGGCAATGGCGTGGAGCTCTACCGCGACCGCCCGCGCGAGGAATGGCCGCGCGACGCACAGGGCGAGATGACGATGTTCACCCAGCGGCTGGATGTGGCGGCGCTGCTCGCGGAGGCGTAGCCTGCGCGCATGCAGCAAAAACTCCTGATCATCGGCAAGGGCTATACGGGCGAGGCCATCCGGGCGCTCGCGCAGCGGGCAGGGTGGGAGGTGCTGGTCACCTCCCGCAACGCGGCCGGCAAGCCGGGCGTGGTGGCCTTCGAAGACCCCGCGATCTTGGCCGGCACCACGCATCTCGTCATCACCGCGCCGCCCGGGCCGACGGGTGATCCGGTCTGGGCCACGCATGCGGCGGCTTTGGCGGCCGCGTCCCTGCGATGGGTTGGCTATCTCTCCACCACCGGCGTCTATGGCGACCGCCAGGGTGCATGGGTCACGGAGGATACACCCCCCGCGCCCGGCCAGGAGCGCAGCCGCCGCCGCCTCGCCGCCGAGGAGCAATGGGCCGCCCTGGCGCCGCGCATGGCGGTGGATGTCTTCCGCACGGGCGGGATTTATGGGCCGGGGCGCTCGGCGCTGGATGATGTCCGCGCCGGCAGCGCGCGCTGCGTGGTGAAGCCCGGCCACAGCTTCAGCCGCATCCATCGCGACGACATCGCCCGTGCGGTGCTGGCCGCCGCGACGCGCCCGCCCCCCCGCGGCACCCGCATCCTGCACCTGGTGGATGACACGCCGAGCACCCAGGCCGATGTCACGCTGGAAGCCTGCCGCCTGCTGGGCCTGGCCCCACCGCCCCCCACCCCCTTCGCCGTGGCCTATGCGGGCATGAGCGAGATGGGCCGCAGCTTCTGGGATGAAAGCCGGCTCGTCTCCAGCCGCTGCACGCAGCAGGCGCTGGGCATCGCCTGGGCCTTCCCCAGCTACCGCGAGGGCCTAGCCGCGATTTTCGCCGAGGAGAGCGCAGAGGGTCCGCCCCAGTAGCGCCAGTTCCCCCGGCTTGGAGAGGCGGTGGTCGCCCTGCTTCACCAGCGCCACTTGCACATCGCCGCCGGTGATGTGTTCGGACACGCGCAGGCTGAGCTGCCAGGGGACATCGGCATCATCCTGGCCATGCAGCAGCCGCACGGGGACGGCGATGGCCAGCGGTTCGCGCAGCACCAGGTGGCGGCGGCCATCTTCGATCAGGTGGCGGGTGATGGGGTAGGGCGCGCCATATTCGGAAGGCCGCAGCCAGAATCCCTCACGCTCGATCCGGGCGCGCAGGGCGGGTGGGAATTGCGCCCACATGAGGTCCTCGGTGAAGTCGGGGGCGGCGGCGATGCCGATCAGCCCGGCCAGCCGCGCCGGGTGGCGCCGGGCCAGCAGCAGCGAAATCCAGCCGCCCATGGAGGAGCCGATGAGGATTTGCGGCCCCTCGGTCAATTCCGTCAGCACGCGCTCCGCATCGGCGGCCCATTGGCCGATGCTGCCTTCCTCGAACCGTCCGCCCGAGGCGCCGTGGCCGGAATAGTCGAAGCGCAGGAAGGCGCGGCCCCGCTCGGCGCACCAGGCGGCCAGGTACTGCGCCTTGCTGCCCGTCATGTCGCTCTTGAAGCCGCCCAGGAAGACGATGCCGGGGCCAGCCCCGCGCTGCCGCCGATATGCGATGTGCCCGAGGGTGCCGTGTTCTTCCGTCATCATGCCGGGATGGCACGCCCGCCTGGCGGCGCGCAAGGTGGACGCCGTTCATGCGGAAGGTTAGCAGGGCAGGCCATGTTGTTCCCTCCCGCCATCCTCCAACTGCTGCCGGCCCTTGATGCGGGGGGTGTGGAGCGTGGCACGCTGGAAATCGCCGAGGCCATCCAGGCCGCCGGCTACCGCGCCCTGGTGGCTTCCGCTGGCGGGCGGCTGGTCCCGGCGCTGGAGGCTTTGGGGGCGCGACACATCACGCTGCCACTCGCCACCAAGTCACCGCTTGGCATCTGGCGTAATGCGGCGCGGCTGGCGCGGCTGGCGCGGGCGGAGGGGGTGGGCATCATCCATGCCCGCTCCCGTGCGCCCGCCTGGTCCGGCTTGCTTGCCGCGCGGCGCACCGGGGCGCATTTCGTCACCACCTATCACGGCACCTATGGCGAGGGATTTCCCGGCAAGCGGCTGTATAATTCCGTGATGGCGCGGGGCGAGCGTGTCATCGCCATCAGCCAGCACATCGCCGATCACATCGCGGCAACCCATGGCGTGGCCTCCCGCGTTATCCTTCGTGGGGTGGACCCGCGCCGCTTCGATCCGGCGCTGGTGGCGCCGGAACGCGTCATGGCCCTGCGCGCCGCCTGGGATTTGCCGGAGGGCGCGCCCATCCTGCTGCTGCCCGCCCGCCTCACGCGCTGGAAAGGGCAGGGGGTTCTGATCGAGGCGCTGGCCGAACTGCCCGGCGCCATTGCGGTGCTGGCGGGCGATGCCCAAGGGCGCGAGGCCTATGTGCGGGAACTCCGCGCCCTGGCCACATCGCGCGGCGTGGCCGAGCGCATCCGCCTGCCGGGCCATGTGGCCGACATGCCGGCCGCGCTGCTCACCGCCGATGTCGTGGTGCATGCGAGCATCGAGCCGGAAGCCTTCGGCCGCACCGTGATCGAGGCCCAGGCCATGCGCCGGCTGGTCATCGCCGCCGATCTCGGTGGCCCGCGCGAGACGGTGGTGGATGGCGTCACCGGCTGGCTGACCCCGCCCGGTGACGCCCCGGCGCTGGCGGCGCGAATCCGCGCGGCCCTGGCGCTGCCCCCCGAACCCCGCGCCGCGATGGGCGAGGCGGCACGGCGGGGCGTGCCCACCATGGAGGCCATGCAGGCCGCCACCATCGCCATCTACCGGGAATTGCTGGGGTGACGCGCATCCTGGTCATCAAGCTCGCCGCGCTGGGCGATTTCGTGCAGGCCTTCGGCCCCTTCGCCGCCATTCGCGCGCATCATCCGGGCTTGCACATCACCTTGCTGACGACGAAGCCCTTCGCCGCCCTGGCCCGGACCTCGCCCTGGTTCGACGAGGTCTGGGGCGATGGCAGGCCGGATTGGCTTGATCTGCGCGCCGTGGCCCGTCTCGCGCTGCGGCTGCGGCGGGCCGGCTTCGCGCGGGTCTATGATTTGCAGACCTCCAGCCGATCCTCGAGATATCGGCTGTTTGTCGGCAGCGACGCCGAGTGGTCCGGCATCGCGCGCGGCGCATCCCACCCCGATGCCGATCCGGCGCGGGATTTTCTGCACACGGCCGAGCGCCAGCGGGGGCAGCTCCGCGCTGCCGGCATTGCCCATTTCCCGGAGCCCGCGCTGGATTGGCTCGCCGCCGATGTCGCGGATATCGGCCTGCCCGAGGGCTTCGCCCTGCTGCTGCCCGGCGCTTCGCCCGCCCGGCCAGGCAAGCGCTGGCCGGCAGCGCATTTCGCCGCCCTCGCGGCGGGGCTGGGGCGGCCCGCGGTGCTGTGCGGCGGCCCGGCGGAACAGGCGTTGGCGGCGGAGATCACGGCACTCACCCCCGGCCTGCTGGACCTCACCGGCCGCACTGATCTGCGCCAATTGGCGGCGGTGGCGCGGCGCGCAACGCTCGCCATCGGCAATGATAGTGGCCCCACCCATCTCGCCGCGGCCGCCGGCTGCCCGACCCTCGCGCTGTTTGGCGCGGAGAGTGACCCGGCGCTTTGCGCGCCGCGTGGCCACGTCGTCGTGCTGCGCCGAGAGCCGCTTTCGGCCCTCCCGGTGGCCGAGGTGCTTCAGGCGGCTTCAGTGCTTTCCGGCGCCTGATCCGCCCATTCGGGCCGCAGCACATGCCCGCCGCCCGGCCCATCGCGCCGGATGAAGCCGCCCGCCGCCGCCAGCATCGCATCGAGCGAGCCCTGCCCCGCGAAATCGCTGCCGCGCAGCGTGACGCCGGTGCGGTTGCGGAGCATTTGCCCCAGATGCGACAGATGCAGAGGTTCCTCGGCTTCCAGCATGATGTCGCGCACCACGGCCAGGAGGTCGGCGGTGTTGGGCGCGCCGAAGTCGGGGCCTGCCTCGCGCTGCGGCTCCCAGCCCAGCCACCCGGCCATGACGTCCAGCCCGATCACCTCATCCGCGGCCGAACTCACCACGCGCCCCACCGCGGGGTGGGCGACCAGCCGGGTGCGGCGATCGGCTGCGCGCAGGCGTTGCAGCAGGGGCACGAAGTCGGAATCGGTTGAGAGCAGGATGAACTCGTCATACCGCGTGAGCGGCGAGAGCATGGCCTCCATCGCATCCAGCGCGATGCGGACATCGGCGGCGTTCTTGAGGCGGGTGAGCTTGGGGCAATCCATCACCTCGAACCCCGCGGCCATCATCACCCAGCGGAATTCGGCGTATCGCACGCGGGAGCCGTCGCCATCCTCCATCGTGCCGGCCGGGTTCATGTAGCAGCGGCGCAGCAGGGCCCGGCGGGGGCGATCCCCCAGCAGGGGGGCGAGCCAGGCTTCCGGCTTCTCGGCGAAGCGGAGCGCGAATTCGGGGCCGGCGCCGTCCCGCAGGCCTGAGACCAGATTGTCGAAATCGAGGAAAATCGCGCTGCGAAGTTCGGTCATGGTCAAGCTTCGCGCGCATCGGCTTGGCTTGCAATGATGCGCGGAGCTTGACCGGCGCGGGCGCGCTGCCCATGGTCCGCCTCCCTTTTCAGCAGCACGAGAACGCAATGCCCGCGATCACCCTCCCCGACGGCTCCCTTCGCCATTTTGACGGCGTGGTGACCGGCACGGCGGTGGCCGCCGCCATCGGCCCCGGCCTGGCCAAGGCGGCCCTGGCCATGGTGGTGGATGGCGAGATGATGGATCTGAGCCGCGAGATCACGACCGATGCTAGCCTGCGCTTCATCACCCGCAAGGATGCCGAGGCGCTGGAACTCATCCGCCACGACGCCGCGCATGTTCTGGCCGAGGCCGTGCAGGAGCTTTTCCCCGGCACGCAGGTGACGATCGGCCCGGCCATCGAGAACGGCTTCTATTACGACTTTGCCCGCAACGAGCCCTTCACGCCCGAGGATTTCCCCCGCATCGAGGCCAAGATGCGCGAGATCATCGGCCGCAACTCTGGCTTCACGCGTGAGGTCTGGCCGCGCGAACAGGCCATCGAATTCTTCGAAAACAAGGGCGAGGCCTACAAGGCCGAACTCACCCGGGACCTGCCGGTGGATGCGCCGATCTCGATCTACCGCCAGGGCGATTGGCTGGACCTTTGCCGCGGACCGCACATGCCCACCACGGGCGGCGTGGGCACCGCCTTCAAGCTGATGAAGGTGGCCGGCGCCTATTGGCGGGGCGATCACCGCAACGCCATGCTCAGCCGCATCTACGCCACCGCCTGGCGCGACCAGAAGGAGCTCGACGCCCATCTCCACATGCTGGAGGAGGCCGAGAAGCGCGACCACCGCCGCATCGGGCGCGAGATGCACCTGTTCCACATGCAGGAGGAGGCGCAAGGCTCCGTCTTCTGGCACCCGAATGGCTGGAAGCTCTACCGCACGGTCGAGGACTATATGCGCCGCCGCCTGGATGCCTCGGGCTACCAGGAGGTGAAGACGCCGCAACTGGTGGATCGCAGGCTCTGGGAAGCCTCGGGCCACTGGGAAAAATTCCGCGCTGGGATGTTCCTGGCCTCTGTCGAGGACCACGCGGAAGCCCACAAGATCAACGCGCTGAAGCCGATGAACTGCCCCTGTCATGTGCAGATATTCAACCAGGGGATTCGCAGCTATCGCGACCTGCCGCTTCGCATGGCCGAGTTCGGCGCCTGCCACCGCTATGAGCCCTCGGGCGCGCTGCACGGCATCATGCGCGTGCGCGCCTTCACCCAGGATGACGCGCATATCTTCTGCGAGGAGCACCAGATCGCCGATGAGACGGTGAAGTTCGTGGCGCTGCTCTCGGATATCTACCGCGACCTGGGCTTCCCGGAATTCCGTGTGAAATTCTCCGACCGCCCCGAGACCCGCGCGGGCGACGACGCCACCTGGGACCGCGCCGAGGGCGCGCTGCGCGAGGCCTGCGCCATCGCTGGCGTCGACTACGAGCTGAATCCGGGGGAGGGCGCCTTCTACGGCCCCAAGCTGGAATTCGTCCTGCGCGACGCCATCGGCCGCGACTGGCAATGCGGCACTCTCCAGGTGGATTTCGTGCTGCCCGAGCGGCTGGACGCCGAATACACCGCCGAGGATGGCAGCCGCCGCCGCCCCGTCATGCTGCACCGGGCGATTCTCGGCAGTTTCGAGCGCTTCATCGGCATGCTGATCGAGCAATATGCCGGGCGATTCCCGCTCTGGATGGCGCCGCGCCAAGTGGTGGTGGCCAGCATCGTGGATGACGCCGCCCCCTATGCCGCGCAGGTTGTGGCCGCGCTGAAGGCCGCCGGAATCCGCGCCGAAGCCGATATCCGCAACGAGAAGATCAACCGCAAGGTGGTGGACCACATCGAGACGCGGGTGCCCATCCTGGCCGTGGTCGGCCGGCGCGAGGCGGAGGAGGGGATGCTGGTCCTGCGCCGCCTGCCGGGGCGCGAGCAGGAGAGCCTGCCGCTGAAAGACGCGGTCGCGCTGCTTGCAGATGAGGCAACGCCCCCCGACATGCGGTAGAAATCAACGCGGACGGTTGCGGCCTGACGCGCGCGGCCCCATAACTCCCTCTGACGCCGT
Organism: uncultured Roseococcus sp.; assembly: GCA_947084995.1. GTDB lineage: Bacteria > Pseudomonadota > Alphaproteobacteria > Acetobacterales > Acetobacteraceae > Roseococcus. The sequence goes on along the minus strand of CAMTUX010000042.1, from coordinate 11,204 downwards.
ATCGTAACTGAGACAGGAGACGACCATAGCACGAGGCCCCATGCCCCCTTCGCCCCCCTCCAGGGAGGGGCCCCGCGTGAACGAGGAAATCCGCGTTCCGCAGGTTCGTCTGATTGACGAGAATGGCGAAATGCTTGGCGTATTGAGCATCCGCGACGCACTCTACAAGGCATTCCAGGCCGGTCTTGACCTGCTGGAAATCAGCCCCAACGCGGTGCCCCCGGTCTGCAAGATCACCGATTACGGCAAGTTCAAGTACGAGCAGCAGAAGAAGGCCAACGAGGCCCGCAAGAAGCAGAAGGTCGTCGAGATCAAGGAAATCAAGGTTCGTCCGAACATTGATGACCATGATTACGACGTGAAGATGCGCCAGGCGAAGGGCTTCATCGGCGAGGGTGACAAGGTGAAGGTCACCCTTCGCTTCCGTGGCCGCGAAATGGCGCATCAGGAACTGGGCGTGAAACTGCTGGAACGTATTCGCACGGAACTGATCGAGCTTGTGAAGGTCGAGCAGATGCCGCGCCTGGAAAACCGCCAGATGATCATGGTGCTGGCGCCCAAGTAAGCCGGGACGCCACTTCCCTGGCTGGAGAGGTTGAGAGGGCGGTGCCCTCTCAACACGCACCTCCAGGATTGACGCCCCCCTCCGAATCTTCTACGAATAATTTTGTCAGGCAATTCTGGCATGGGTTCCGCAATTTGTGGGATCTCCGTCGCTCCGCGAGTTTCGCGCAGCGGCGCGTTTGACGTTTCAGGGGGTTTTCTCGTGTTCGAGACTTTGGGCAACAGGTTGCAGGGAGTATTCGACCGCCTGCGCGGCCGTGGCGCCCTGTCCGAAGCCGATGTCTTGGACGCGCTGCGCGAAGTGCGCGTGGCCCTGCTCGAAGCCGATGTCGCCCTCTCCGTCGTGAAGGACATCACCGCCCGCGTGCGCGAACGCGCCGTGGGCCAGGAGGTGATCCGCTCGATCCAGCCCGGCCAGCAGGTCGTGAAGATCGTCAACGACGCGCTGGTGGAAGCGCTTGGCGGCAATGACCCCGGCCCGCGCGGCATCAGCCTGGATGCGGCGGCACCCGTCGCCATCCTGATGGTCGGCCTCCAGGGCTCGGGCAAGACCACCACCTCCGGCAAGATCGCGCTGCGCCTGAAGGGGCGGGAGCGCAAGAAGGTGCTGCTCGCCAGCCTCGACGTGCATCGCCCCGCCGCGCAATTGCAATTGGCCCAGCTGGCCGAGCGCGCGGAAGTTGCCAGCCTGCCGATCATCGCGGGGCAGACGCCCTTGCAGATCGCCGAGCGCGCAATGGATATCGGGCGGCGCGAACTCTACGATGTGGTGATCCTCGACACCGCCGGCCGTCTGTCGATTGATGATGCGCTGATGGATGAGGTGGCCGCCGTGAAGGCCGCCGTCACGCCGCATGAAACGCTGCTGGTCGTGGATGCGATGACCGGCCAGGATGCGGTGAACACCGCGCGCATCTTCAATGAGCGGCTTGGCCTCTCCGGCATCGTGATGACGCGGGTGGATGGCGATGCGCGCGGAGGTGCCGCGCTGTCCATGCGGGCCGTGACGGGCGCGCCGATCAAGCTTCTGGGCGCGGGCGAGAAGCTCGACGCGCTGGAGGATTTCCACCCCGACCGCATCGCCAACCGCATCCTGGGCATGGGCGACATCGTCTCCCTCGTCGAGCGCGCGACGGAGAATATCGACCAGGCGGAGGCCGAGAAGCTCGCCGCCCGGATGCAGAAGGGCCAATTCTCGCTGGAGGATTATGCCAGCCAGATCAAGCAGATCGGCAAGATGGGCGGGATGAGCGGCCTGATGGGCATGCTGCCTGGCATCGCCAAGGTGAAGGCGCAACTGAAGGACGCCAATCTTGATGGCGGCATGCTGAAGAAGCAGGCCGCCATCATCGGCAGCATGACGGTGAAGGAACGCCGCCAGCCCGAGATCATCAAGGCGTCGCGCAAGCGGCGCATCGCGGCCGGTTCGGGCGCTTCCGTGCAGGAAGTGAACCGGCTGCTCAAGCAGTTCGAGGACATGCGCGACATGATGAAGCGCATGAACAAGATGGGCCAGAAAGGGATGATGCGCGGCGGTCTCGCCAGCCTTCTCCCTCAAGGCCGCAGACCTTTTTGATTTTGACTTTACCGAAGGAGACAGCCCGATGGGCCTGAAGATCCGCCTTGCCCGCGCCGGCGCCAAGAAGCGCCCCTATTATCACATCGTGGTGGCCGATAGCCGTTCGCCGCGCGATGGCCGCTTCATTGAGAAGCTGGGCAGCTATAACCCCATGCTGCCGGCCGAGCATGCCGACCGCCTGCGCCTGCAGGAGGAACGCATCAAGGAATGGCTGGCGCAGGGCGCGCTCGCGACCGATCGCGTGGCGAAGTTCCTGGGCCGCGCCGGCCTGATGGAGATGCCCGCCATTCCCACCCAGCCGATCCAGTCCGCGCCGAAGAAGAAGGCGCAGGAACGCGCCGCGGCCGCCGCGCGCTGAGCTGATCCATGGGCGCGGCGATGATCCTGTTGGGCGAGATCGGGAGGCCGCACGGTGTGCGGGGCCTGGTGCGCGTCCGCAGCTTCACCGCCGAGCCGGAGGACCTCACCGCCTATGGCCCGCTCAGCGATCAATCCGGCAACCAGCGCTTCGTGCTGGACATGCTGGCCCCTGATCTGGCGCGCATCGAAGGCGTGAATGACCGCGACCAGGCGGCGAAGCTCACCGGCACGAAGCTTTATGTGCCGCGCGAAGCCCTGCCGCCTCCCGAGGACCCGGAGGAATACTACCTCTCGGATTTGCAGGGCATGGCGGCGGTCACCGCGGATGGCCAGGATCTGGGCCGCGTCCGCGCGGTCGAGGATCACGGCGCCGGGGCGTTCCTCGTGCTGGAAGGCCCTCCCGAGCGGCTGCTGCCCTTCACCCATGCGGTGGTGCCGAAGGTGGATGTGGCGCTGCGCCGCATCACCGTGGTGCTGCCGGCGGAAATCCTCGTGGAGCCCCAGCCTGGCGATACCGGGCCTGGCGATACCGAAGCGGGTGCGGCATGAGTTGGCACGCCACCATCCTGACGCTGTTTCCGGAGATGTTTCCGGGGCCGCTCGACATCTCGCTCGCGGGGCGCGCTCTGCGCGAGGAAAAGTGGCGCTGCGAAGCGTTGGATATCCGCTCCTTCGCGACGGATCGCCACCGCACCGTGGATGACACACCCTTCGGTGGTGGCGCTGGCATGGTGATGCGGCCCGATGTGGCCGATGCCGCCATCGCGGCGGCGATGCCGCAGGGCGATGAGCGGCCGCTGGTCTATCTCACGCCGCGCGGCCGTCTGCTTGATCAGGGGATGGTGCGTGAATTCGCATCCGGCCCGGGCCTCGTTCTGCTTTGCGGGCGGTATGAGGGCGTGGATGAGCGGGTGATTCAGGCGCGCGGCATGCGGGAAGTCAGCCTGGGGGATTACGTCCTCTCGGGCGGCGAGATCGCGGCGCTGGCCGTGCTGGATGCCTGCGTGCGGTTGCTGCCTGGCGTGATGGGCGCGGCCGAGAGCGGCGTCGAGGAAAGCCATAGCGCGGGGTTGCTGGAATACCCGCATTACACGCGGCCCGCCGAATGGCAGGGCCGCGCCGTGCCGCCCGTTCTGCTCTCCGGCCACCATGCCGAAGTGGCGCGCTGGCGGCGCTCCCAATCCGAGGCCGTGACGCGTGAGCGGCGGCCCGATCTCTGGAATCGAATGCAGGTTGAAGCCAGCAGCGCCTCAGCCTAAACCAAATCTTCGAAAGGACTTGACCATGAACCTCTTGCAGCAATTCGACGCCGACCAGAAGGCGCGCCTGATCGCCACCCGCCCCGTCCCGGAATTCGCCGCGGGCGATACCGTGCGCGTGATGGTGAAGGTCGTGGAGGGCGAGCGCATGCGCGTCCAGGCTTATGAGGGCGTGGTGATTGCGCGCTCCAACCGCGGCCTGCACAGCAACTTCACGGTCCGCAAGCTCTCCTACGGTGAGGGCGTGGAGCGCGTCTTCCCGCTGCACTCCCCCGCCATTGCGGAGATCGCCGTGGTGCGTCGCGGCAAGGTGCGACGCGCCAAGCTGTATTACCTGCGTGGCCGCACGGGCAAGTCGGCGCGCATCGCCGAGAAGCTTGGCCTGCGTGCACCCGCCGCAAAGGATGGCGCCGCCGCCAAGGACACCGCCGAGGCCTGAGGCCCGGCCGCTGGGCGCCCTTGTGGCGCCCAGCCAAGCGACCGCGGAGGGCTTCGACCCTCCGCCAGACTGCCGCTTTGTAGAGGGAGATATCGCCAATGAGCGATGGAAAGCCGCGCACGTTGTTCGACAAGATCTGGGCCGCCCATGTGGTCGAGACATTGCCGGATGGGACGGTTCTTCTCTACATCGACCTCCATCTTACCCACGAGGTCACGACGCCGCAGGCCTTCGATGGCCTGCGCCTGGCCGGCCGCAAGATTCGTCGGCCGGACCTCACGCTCGGCGTGATTGACCACAACATCGCCACCGACGCCTCGCGCTACACCGGCATCGTGGATGATGAGAGCCGCCTCCAGGTCGAGACGCTGGAGCGCAACGCCGCCGAGTTCGGCATGCCGCTGATCCCGCTGCTGGATAAGCGCCAGGGCATCGTTCATGTCATCGGGCCAGAGCTGGGGCGTTCGCTGCCGGGCATGACCATCGTCTGCGGTGACAGCCATACTTCCACCCATGGCGCGATGGGCGCGCTGGCCTTTGGCATCGGCACGAGTGAGGTCGAGCATGTGCTCGCCACTCAGACGCTGTTGCAGAAGCCGGCCAGGAACATGCAGGTGCTGGTCGAGGGTAATCTCGCCATAGGCTGCTCGGGCAAGGACATCACGCTCGCCATCATCGGCAAGATCGGCACGGCGGGCGGCACGGGTCATGTGATCGAATACTGCGGCGACACCATTCGCGCGCTCGATATGTCGGGCCGCATGACGGTCTCCAACATGGCGATCGAGGGTGGCGCGCGCGCCGGGCTGATCGCCCCCGACGAGACGACCTTCGACTACATTCGCGGCCGCCCCATGGCGCCGAAGGGCGAGGCGCTGGAGCGCGCCATCGCCTATTGGCGCAGCCTGCCGACCGACCCCGGCGCGCATTACGACAAGATCGTGAAGCTCAACGCGCATGAGATCGCGCCGCAGGTCACCTGGGGCACCAGCCCCGAGGATGTGCTGCCGATCACCGGCATCGTGCCCAACCCCGAGGAAGCCGCCAATGAGGCGCGCCGCGCGCAACTGCGCCGCATGGTCGAGTATATGGGCCTCACGCCCGGCCAGCGTCTGACCGATCTCAAGATTGACGTGGCTTTCATCGGCAGTTGCACCAATAGCCGCATCGAGGATATCCGCGCCGCCGCCGCCATCGCCAAGGGCCGCCGCGTGGCTGAGGGCGTGCGCGCCATGGTGGTGCCGGGCTCGGGCCTGGTGAAGGCGCAGGCCGAGGAGGAGGGGCTGGACCGCATCCTCCGGGAAGCGGGCTTTGAATGGCGCGAGGCGGGCTGCTCGATGTGCCTGGGCATGAACCCGGACAAGCTGACGCCGGGCCAGCGCAGCGCCAGCACCAGCAACCGCAATTTCGAAGGGCGCCAGGGTCCGGGCGGCCGTACGCACCTGCTCTCGCCCGCCATGGCGGCGGCGGCGGCGATCGCCGGCCACCTGGCCGATGTGCGTGACTATCAGCCGACCGGGAGCCTGTGAGATGCAAGCCTTCACCACCCTGACGGGCATCGCCGCACCGCTGCCCAGGGCGAATGTGGACACTGACCAGATCATCCCCGCGCGCTTTCTCAAATCCATTGCGCGCACGGGCTTCGGCAGGAACCTGTTTGCCAATTTCCGCTACAATGCGGATGGCTCCGAGCAGCCGGATTTCGTGCTCAACCAGGAGCCTTACCGGAAGGCCGAACTGCTCATCGCCTTCGAGAATTTCGGCTGCGGTTCTTCGCGCGAGCATGCGCCCTGGGCGCTGCTGGATTTCGGCATTCGCTGCGTCATCGCGCCGGATTTCGCGGATATCTTCCACAATAACAGCTTCAAGAACGGCCTGTTGCCGATCCGCCTGCCGCGCGAGATCTGCGAGAAGCTGATGGACGACGCCAAGCTGGGCGGCAATGCGCGCCTCACCGTGGATCTGGAGCGCAATGTGGTGGTGCGGCCAAGTGGAGAGGAAATCCCCTTCGCCATTGACCCCTTCCGCCGCCACTGCCTGCTGAACGGCCTGGATGATATCGGCCAGACCATGCAGCACACCAGCTCGATTGACAGTTATGAAGAGAAGCAGCGCCAGGCCCAGCCCTGGCTGCATGCCGCGGAGAACAGCCTGTGATCGCCAATAAGAAGCTGCTGGTCCTGCCCGGTGACGGCATCGGCCCCGAGGTGATGCACGAGGTCCGCCGTGTCATTGACTGGATGGAGCAGCGCCGCATGGTGCGCTTCGAGATTGGCGAGGGCCTGGTCGGTGGCGCCGCCATTGATGCCGAGGGCGTGCCCTGCCCGGACCGCACGGTGAATGCCGCGCGTGAGGCGGATGCGGTGCTGTTCGGCAGCGTCGGCGGCCCGAAATGGGACAAGCTGCCCTTCGACCAGCGCCCGGAACTCGGCATCCTGCGGCTTCGCAAGGAACTGGGACTGTTCGCCAATCTGCGCCCCGCCATCGTGCTCGATCCGCTCGTGGATGCATCCTCGCTCAAGCCCGATGTGGTGCGCGGGCTGGACATCATGATCGTGCGCGAGAGCACGGGCGGCATCTACTTCGGCGAGCCGCGCGGCATCCACAGGGACGCGAATGGCAAGCGCGTCGGCATTGATACCGAGGTCTATTCGGAGGACGAGATTGCTCGCGCCGCGCGCGTCGCCTTCGATCTCGCCCGCAAGCGCCGCAACAAGGTGACCAGCACCGAGAAGGCGAATGTGATGCAGTCCGGCCGCCTCTGGCGCGCCGTGGTGAGCGAGGTGCATGCCGCCGAATTCCCGGATGTGGAACTGGAGCACATGTATGCGGACAACGCCGCCATGCAGCTCTGCTCGCGGCCCAAGCAGTTCGACGTGATCCTCGCCTCCAACCTGTTCGGCGATGTGCTGAGCGACTTGGCGGCGGCGCTGACCGGCTCGCTGGGCATGCTGCCCTCGGCCACGCTGGGCGCCGTGCAGGCGGATGGGCGGCGCCATGCGCTGTACGAGCCGATCCATGGCTCGGCGCCGGATATCGCGGGCAAGGGCATCGCGAATCCGTCCGCGCAGATCCTCTCCTTCGCGATGCTGCTGCGGCTCTCCTTCGGCATGGAGGAGCAGGCGCGCATGGTCGAGCAGGCGGTGGAACGCGTGCTGGCTGGCGGCATGCGAACGGCCGATATCATGCAGCCCGGCATGGCGCGCATCAGCTGCTCCGTGATGGGCGAGAGCGTTGTGCGCGAGTTGAACAAGCTCGCTGCGTGAGGCGGATAGGCCCATGCGCTCAGCGCATCGGCCAGTGTCATAAACCTGTCCACCGGGGGGTTGCGCGGTCCTGCCGCGAAGGGTATCTCCCGGCCCACGGCAAGCACCCGTAGCTCAATGGATAGAGCACCAGACTACGAATCTGGGGGTTGGAGGTTCGAGTCCTTCCGGGTGCGCCAATCTCTGCATCGCCTTGCAAAACCGCCCGCCCCGCTTCATGCGGGGCGGGCGTTTCATTCAGAGCCTCATTCAGGCTCGATGCCGGCCGCGCGAATCGCGTTGGTCCACTTCACCGTCTCGCTCCGCATGAAGGCCTGCGCTTCCTCGGGCGTTGAGGGCGTCACCGTCATGCCCAGCACCTGCTCCAGCCGCTGGCGCAATTCTGGGTTGGCGGTGGCCTGCCGCACGGCGGCGTTGAGGCGCGCGATATTCGCCGCCGGCGTGCCCGTGGGCGCCACCAGAACGAACCAGGCGAACAGCTCATAGCCCGGCAGGTTGCCGGCCTCGGCCACGGTCGGAATTTCGGGCAGTTGCGCCGAGCGACCGCGCGTCGTCACACCCAGCACGCGCAGTTGGCCCGCCTGCGCGGCCGGCAGGATCACCGCCTGGTCGGCGATGAACAGATCCACCCGGCCCGCGATCAAATCCTGCACGGCGGCCGGCGAGGAACGGTAGGGCACATGCAGCATCCGCACCTGCGCCATGGAGGCCAGCATCTCGGTCGCGACGCGCTGCGAGGCGGAAGCGGAGGCGAAGGTCACCGCCTCGGGCCGCGCGCGCGCCGCGTTCAGCAGGTCATTGAGCGTGCGGTGCGGGCTATTGGCGGCCACCGCCACCAGCAGCGGCACGGAAGCCAGCAGCGAGATGGGGGCGAAGTCGCGCTCCATGTCGAAGGGCACGCGGCGGAATAGCGCATTCGCGGCGGCATTGGTGGAGTTGGTTCCGAACAGCACCGTGTTGCCATCGGGGGCGGCGCGTGCCACGGCCTCGGCACCGATCAGGCCCGAGGCGCCGGCACGGTTCTCGACGATGACGGGCTGGCCGAGGGCTTCGCGCATGCGATCGGCGAAGAGGCGGGCCACGATATCCGTGGCGCTGCCGGCGGCGAAGGGAACCACGCCCCGGATGGGGCCGCTGGGCCATTCCTGCGCCATGGCAGGCAGGGCGAGGGCGGTGGTGGCGGCGGTGAGCAGACTGCGGCGATACATGTGAAATCCTCCTGTTTGCCGGGCAGCTAGCCGAGGGGGCGCCCCTCAGGCAAGCGCGCGGCGCAATGCCGCATGGGCGGCGGCGCTGGCGCGTGCCAGTCGCAGCAGCGTGGGCAGTTCCCCCGGCCGCCGCAACAGGGCGCGAATCACGCGCCAGGGCGCTGGCGAGCCATCCGGGTGCAGCCCCACGGCGGCGGCTTGCGGCAGCGTATCCTCCGGCCCATCCGCCACGGCGCGCAGCACGGCCAACGGGATGCCGCGCGCCATGGCGAAGCGCGCCGCCGCGCCGCTTTCCATATCCACGGCCAGCGCGCCCGAGGCGCGGTGCAGCGCGGCCTTGTCGGCGGTGGTGGCCAGCAGCCCGGCAACTGCCGCGAGCAGCGCTGGGCGCGCGCCACAACGGGCCTGCAGCGCGACCTGCCAGGCGGGGTCCACCGCGAGGCGCTCCCCCGCCTCCCATAGTGCCGAGGCAACCAGCAACTCGCCCGTCGCCACGCCCGGCGCCAGCCCGCCCGCGATGCCGAAGGAGAGCACCGCCGTGGCGTCGCGCGGCCATAGCGCGTCCAGCCGCGCGGGATCACCGCCCGAGATCACCACGCGCACACCAGGGGGTAGCAGCGCCGCCTCGCTTTTCAGCCCGACGGCAACGACGCATCCGGCGGGGAAGATCGCCTCAGCCATCCAGCGGCGGCGCGCGGTCGGCCCAGGGGGCCGCGCGCTCGAAGCCATGGGCCACGCGCAGCAACAGCGCCTCGCGGAAGCAGGGCGCCACGAATTGCAGCGAGAGCGGCATTCCACCGGAGGAAAGGCCGGACATGAGTGTGATGGCCGGGTGCCCGCTCACATTGAAGGGCGTGCGCGCCTGGCGGGGATAGGTGCGCTCCAGTTCCTCCTTGTCGTCAATGCGGCAGGCGGGGTCCATGCTGCTGGCGCTCAGCAGCACATCCACTTCCGCGAAGGCGGCCTCGATGGCGGCGATGAGCTGGGTGCGCCGGCGCGCGGCGTGCATGTAGTCCACCGCCGGCAGGAACAGGCCCGGCAGCAGGCGGCGGCGGGTGACGTTGGCGTATTCGTCCGGCCGCGTGGTCAGCCATTGCTCATGCACGACCGAGCTTTCGGCGTAGAGCACGATGCGGTTCACCGCGGCGAATTCACTGAGCTTGGGCAGCGTCACATTGGTGAGGATGGCGCCCTCGGCGGCGAGCAGCCTGGCGCCTTCCTCCAGGGCTGCCGCCATCTCGGCATTGGCGGGGATGTCGGTCTCGTGGAAGTGGCGCACGAAGCCGATTCGCAGGCCCTTGAGGCCCAGCCCGAGATCGCGCGTGTAATCCTCCCGCCCGCATGACATGACGTTCAGCATCAGCGCCGAATCGCGCACCATGCGCGTCAGTGGTCCGACATGGTCGAGTGAGAAGGCGAGGGGGAACACGCCCTCACGCGGGACCAGCCCATAGGTCGGCTTCAGCCCGACAATCCCGCAATGCGAGGCCGGGTGCCGCACGCTGCCGCCGGTATCGGTGCCGAGCGCCGCCGGCACCATCCGCGCCGCGACAGCCGCGCCCGAGCCGGAGGATGAGCCACCCGGATGATGCGCCGTGTTCCATGGGTTGCGCGCGGGCGGGAAGGGGAGGTCGAAGGCGGGGCCGCCAATGGCGAATTCATGCGTGGCGAGCTTGCCCGGAAACACCGCCCCCGCCTCGCGCAGCAGCGTCACCACCGCGGCATCCCTCTCGGCCTTGTGGTCCAGCCGGAGGCGGGAATGGCAGGTGGTCGGGTGGCCGGCGAGGTCAATGATGTCCTTCAGCCCGATGGGGATGCCATGCAGCGCCGAGCGCGGGCCGTTGCGCGTGATCTCGGCCTCGGCGTCGCGGGCGGCGGCCTCGGCCTCGGGCAGCGTCATGCGGATGAAGGCGTTCAGGCGTGGTTCCACCGCCGCGATGCGCGCCGCGCAATCGGCCAGGAGTTCAACGGGCGAGAGCTGCCGGGCCGCGATCAGGCCCGAGGCCTCGGCCAGCGTCATCTGGTGCGGCGCGGTCATGCGCGGGGCGCCTGGTGGAAGGGCGTGGGTTCCAGCCTGGGGTCGCTGGTGCGGGGCAGGGCGGCCTTGTGCCTGGCCAGCGTTGCCAGCGCTTCGCGCACGTCATCGGGGAAGCGCGCGGCGGTGGCTTCGAGGCCGGCGGCCTTGGCCAGGGCTTGGGTGGCGTCATCCATGCATGGGTCCTCTGGCGCGATGTCGCGGCAGAGTGGCGCAAGCAGGCACGACCCGGAAGGAAGGGAGACGAAAAAATGGGGGCGAATGCCGTGGCATCCGCCCCCAGTTGGGTTGCATGCCCAGCACCTTGGCCGGCCGCATCCAGGAGAGAGGGAGGGGAGAACTCCCAGGATATGTTCTAAGCAGACTCCGCCACCTTGACCAACGAATCGAGGGTGTGATTCCGTCCTGGCACCGATTCGGGAGGGGGCCATGGCGGGGAAGTCACCGATAACGGCGAACGGGGAGCAGCAAGCGGCATTGCGAGCGTTGGCCGG
>CAMTUX010000041.1:0-35648 GCA_947084995.1 uncultured Roseococcus sp. | reverse complement strand
TCCGCGACTTCACCTCCCGCAGCGACGCAGCCCAAAGCTCCAGCGTCGTCTCAATCGATGCACCCAACACCACAACCTCCGAATCGAGTCATGGTCACGCATCGATTCAGAGTTCATGCGTCAGCGCAACTGTAGTGTTAGCTTCGAGGAGGCGGAGATTGGCCGCGATGTCATCCACCGCAAGGACGCGGGCGGTCATCGGTTGGAGCTTCCCCTCAGGTCGAGCACGCCATACAACAGGAGCGCAATGTGTCTCAAATGACTCTCAACCGGCCCGAAGCGGCCGCCAATAAAAGCCTGTTCTTTCGCAGGTGGCTGCAGAACCCGCTGCAAATGGGCTCCATCATCCCCTCCTCGCCCGCGCTGTGCCGCAGGATCGCGGCGGCGGTGGAGCGGGGCCCGGATGAATACGTGCTGGAACTTGGCGCGGGAACCGGCGTGATCTCCGCCGCGCTGTTGGCGGCGGGCGTGCCGGCGAGCAAGCTGATCGTCGTGGAGATCGTGCCCGAGATGGCAGAGTTCCTGCGCCGCAGCCTGCCCGGCGTGAATGTGATCTGCGGCGATGCCTTCGACCTGGCCAACACCCTGCCCGCGCATCTGCATGGCAGGATCGGCACCGCCATTTGCGGCATCCCGCTGGTGCTGCTGCCGCTGGAGCGGCAGGAGGCCTTCCGCGATGCGGTGGAGAGCGTGGCACCGGGGCGCGGCTTCCTGCTCTACACCTATTGCGCCACCTCGCCCCTGCCTTACCGCAAGCTCGGCATGACCGCGCGCCGCATGGCCTTCACCCTGGCGAATTTCCCCCCGGCGAGCGTTTGGCGTTACCGCCCCGCATCCGTCGAGTAGTCCGCAGCTTTGCATCGCGCCTGACATTCCACGGAAATTAGCATGGCCTGATCGCGGCGGGGAGGGGTCTGTCCATCGCCGCGATCAATCGCTGCCATAGGGGAAGGTCAACCGCTGGTCAGTGTGTGCTCCGCCCCATCGGGGCCGCGCAACTGGGCAATCAGGCGCGGATGCGGCCCGCGCTTGATCTTCATCGCCGCCCCCAGCCCCCGTTCCTCCAGGGCGCCGCGCAGGGCGTCGGCGTCAGGATGCTCCGCCTCCAGCGCAATCAGGCGGAAATGGCTGTCATGCAGGTGGCGCCCTGCCCGCTCGCCCTTCCACTCGATCAGCGACGGGATGAGATTGTCCATGTCCTGCCGCTGCGGCGGCACGGCGAAGCGCCAGGCGAGGTCGCCGCGCTTCATGTCCCGCACGGTGCCACCGCGTGGGCCAAGCCGCGTCATCACCGCCTCCATGGATGGTGTCCGCGCGACCCAGGTCAGCAGGCGCGGTTCCGCCTCCAGCATGATGCGCGTCGCGGGGTCATCGAGGTCGAACAGGCGCGGATGGGCGGGTTCGGGCTGGCTGGGATCGGGGGCGATGATCTCCAGGTAGCAATCGGGGCCGAGGCCCAGCAGCAGGTTGTGCGTCCCTGCCCCGTCATGCCGGCCGCCCGGCTGCGGCGTCACGCCCAGCAGCCGCGTGATGAAGGCGGCGCCCTCCTCCAGCGTGCGGGCGCCGAGGACGATGTGGTCAATTTCGGCCATGGGTCAGTTGGCCTCGAAGGGGATGGCGGCGGACATGTTCTCGCATTCCTCATGCATCATGGGCCACGCCGAAAGCGGGTGGCCAGGACATCATGCCAGCTTCGAAGGTCCGGAACATGCGCGAGATCAATGTCGCAACGGGAGAAGTGTTGCCCCCCCTCTCTCCCGCTGCCCACGCTGATCCGCGTGGAGTCCTGGAATCAACCGCGCGCCTCGACGAAGCTGCGGCAGCGCGGGGGCAAGGAAGGTGGAAGGAATGCAATGCCGCTCCAGCGCATCCACTATCCGCCAGAGCCCAGCGCGCATGCCATAGGCGAAGATCCGCTCCTGCCCCATGTCGCGCGTGCCGGGGGTTACGACGCTGAGGCACTCGCCGAGTGCGCTCGCTCTGCGGGTCGCCATCGGCAAGCTGCTGCTCGGCCCCCACCTCGAAATTCACGGCGACGGCGAGAGCCGGGCGCGTGCCATTCGGCCAGCGAAAATCCGGCCATGATCCGCCATGGCCGATGAAATCGCGCGTCATCCTTCGCTCCTGCACTGTCATGCTCCCGTGAATCGTGCGATGCAGGGGAATGGGAATCGCCTGTCTTACTGATCCGGCAGGAGAGAACTATGGTGTTGTCACGCCGCGCGACACTCATCGCCGCCGCTTCCCCTTGGGCCGCGCAGAGCCCCGCCCAGACCGCCTGGCCCAGCCGAGCGGTGCACGCCTTACTCTCCTTCCCGCCCGGCGGCGCGATTGATACGGTGAGCCACCTGATCGCGCGCCGCATGGGCGGGTTGCCGGGCCAGGCTTTGGTCGTGGAGAATCGCGGCGGCGCCATGGGCAGCCTGGCCGCCGGCATGATGGTCGCCTCGCCCGCCTTCCCAGACTTGCCAACGCCGCAGCAGGCCGGGCTGGGCGGTTACGATTGGAGCGAATGGAGTGGCGTCTTCGCCCCCGCCGGCACGCTGCCTGCGGTGTTCGCCTGGCTGCGGGCGGCCCTGCGCGAAACACTGTTCCAGCCCGCCGTGACCAAGCGCCAGGGCGTGATCGGCATGGCGCCACTTGCCAGCACACGCGCAGAATTCGCGGGCTTCGTGGCCGCGCAAAAAGACCTCACCGGCCGGCTGACGCGCACGGCCCGGATCACCGCCGAATAGGACCACCAGGATGGAACGCTTCTTCGGATTGACGGAACACGGCACGACGGCGCGCCGCGAGATGGCGGCGGGTGCCGCCACCTTCCTCACCATGGCCTATATCCTGATCGTGAATCCGCAGATCCTGGCGGCGGCCGGCATGGATCCGGGTGCCGCCTTCGTCGCCACCTGCCTGGCGGCGGCCATCGGCTCGGCGTTGATGGGGTTGCTCGCGAATTATCCGATCGCGCTGGCGCCGGGGATGGGGATCAACGCCTATTTCGCCTTCGTGGTGGTCGGCGTGATGGGGGTGCCCTGGCAGGTCGCGCTCGGGGCCGTGTTCATCTCCGGCGTGCTGTTCCTGCTGCTCAGCCTGTTCAAGATCCGCGAATGGCTGATCGGCGGCATCCCCGTCTCGCTCAAGCTCGGCATCGCGGCGGGCATCGGGATGTTCCTGGGGCTGATCGGGCTGAGAAATCTTGGCCTTGTCGTGGGCAATCCGGAGACGCTGGTGGCGATGGGCAAGCTGGGTTCGGCCCCTGTGCTGCTGGGCTGCGGTGGCCTGCTGCTGATTGCGGCGCTGGCGGCGCGCCGGGTGGCGGGGGCGGTCGTCATCGGCATCCTGGCCACGGCGGCGGCGGGCATCCCGCTGGGGCTGACCACCTTCCATGGCGTCTTCGCAGCACCTCCCTCCATCGCGCCGGTCTTTTTGCAACTGGATATTGCGGGTGCGCTGTCGCTTGGCCTGGTCAGCATCGTCTTCGTCTTTTTCCTGGTGGATTTGCTGGACAATACGGGCACGCTCATCGCCAGCACCCAGCGCGCCGGGCTGATGCGGCCCGATGGCAGCGTGCCCAGGCTGGGCCGCGCGCTGTTGGCCGATTCCGGCGCCGTCATGGCCGGGGCCGCGCTCGGCACCTCGCCCACGGTCAGTTATATCGAGAGTGCCGCCGGCATCCAGCAAGGTGGCCGCACGGGGCTGACGGCACTGACCGTCGCGGGGCTCTTTGTGCTTGCGCTGTTCCTGGCGCCGCTTGCGGCCTCCATCCCCGCCTTCGCCACGGCGCCCGCCCTGATCTTCGTGGCCTGCCTGATGGCCCAGGCGCTGAAAGACATGGATTGGAGGGATGAGACCGAGTACCTCCCTGCCATGCTCACCGTGCTGGCGATGCCCTTCACCTTCTCCATCGCGACCGGCATCGGCCTGGGCTTCCTCGCCTATGCCGGGATCAAGACCCTGGCCGGGCGCGCGGCGGAGGTGCATGGCGCGGCCTGGCTGCTGGCGGCCTTGTGCGCCGTGAAATTCGCGGTGGGATGATGAAGAATCCGGCCGCCCTGGCACCTTTGCGCCACCCGGCCTTCCGGATGCTCTGGCTGGCGAATCTCGCCTCCAATATCGGGCTGTTCGTGCAGAACACCGCGGCGGGCTGGCTGATGACCAGCCTCGACCCATCGCCCATGATGGTCAGCCTGGTGCAGGCCGCCTCCATGCTGCCGGTGTTCCTCCTGGCGCTGCCGGCGGGCGCATTGGCCGATATCATGGATCGCCGCGTCTTCCTGATCGGCGCGCAGCTCTGGATGGCCAGCGTGGCCGGGTTGCTTTGCCTGCTCAGCGGCTTTGACATGCTGGGCGCCTGGGGGCTGGTGGCGCTGACCTTTGCGCTCGGCGCGGGCCTGGCCATGACCTTCCCGGCCTGGGCCGCCACCACGCCGGAACTGGTGCCCCGCTCCGATCTGATCAGCGCCATCGCGCTGAACGGCATCGGCTTCAACATCACCCGCGCCATAGGCCCGGCAATTGGCGGGCTCACCATCGCCTGGTTCGGCATGGGGGCGGCCTTCGCGCTGAACGCCGCCTGCCTGATGGTGATGGTGGTGGCGCTTTTCGCCTGGAAGCGGCCCGCCACCTCCTCGCGCATGCCGCGCGAGCATTTCCTCTCCGCCGTGCGGGCCGGCACGCGCTTCGTCGCCGCCACGCCTGCCATGCATGCGGCGATCATACGCGCCGTGGTGTTCTTCCTGTTCGGCTCGGCCGTCTGGGGCCTGCTGCCGCTGCTGGTGCGCGATACGCTGGGGCTGGGGCCGCAGGCCTTCGGGCTGCTGCTGGGCTGCATGGGGGTGGGGGCGGTGGCCGCCGGCTTCGTGCTGCCGGCGATGCGCGGGCGGCTGGACCGCTCGGGCATGGTGCTTTGGGCCTCCTTGATGGGAGCGCTGGCCATGGCGATCCTGGCCTTGCTGCATCATTGGAGTGCCGCGGCGCTGGGCATGCTGCTTTACGGTGTTTCCTGGATTTCGGCGGCTTCCACCTTGCAGGCCTCGGCGCAGATGGCGGCGCCGGCCTGGGTGCGGGCGCGCGCCATCGGCATCTACCAGATGTGCTTCTTCGGCGCGCTGGCGGCGGGCTCGGCGCTGTCCGGCTGGATCGCGAGCCAGGTGGGCGTCACCTGGGCCATGCTCCTCTTTGCCATGGGCGGGGCCCTGGGCGGGGTGCTGGTGCGGCATTGGCGGCTGGAGGGCGAGGCGCCGAGCGCGCCGCCCAGCGTGGTACTGGCCCGCCCCGCCCCGGCCGCCGCCGAATTGCGCGAATTGCTGCATGAGGGCGCGAACCGCGTGCTGGAGGTGGTGCGCTATCATGTGGCGCCCGCAGATCGCGCCGCCTTCCTGGCCGTGATGGCCGAATGCCGCCGCGTTCGGCTGCGCGGGGGCGCGGCCACCTGGCGGCTTTACGAGGATATCGCCAACCCCGACCGCTGGGTGGAGCTCTGGGCCATCGAAAGCTGGGCCGAGCATCTGCGCGAGGCGGGCCGCCTCTCCGATGAGGACCGCGTGACGCTGGCCCGCGCCGCCGCCTTCAACACCAATGCCACGGGGCCGGAGGCGGTGCGCTACGTCAATGTCAACGTGTGACGCCGACGCAATGCAACTCGGCTGAGAGCCCACCCGTCAACATCAGCCAGGCCATGCGAAAATCCGACACGAGCGATCGGAGCGGATGGCGCAGGCTGGGCGGCGCATCCCCATATAGAGGGGGAACAGATTGGAGTCCGGACCACATGGCCAAACTTGCCCATACCCGCAACACGCTTGGCGAAAATGCCCGCCTGGTCAGCATCGGCCTGCTCAACTCAGCATTGGCCGACATGATGGACCTCACCAATGGCGTCCGCATGGCGCATTGGACCGTGCGCGGCTCGCATTTCGCCGCCCTGCATGCCAAGTTCGAGGAATTCTACAACCAGCTTGGCGCAGCCGTGGATGACACGGCCGAGCGCATCGTCCAGCTCGGCGGGACGCCCCTCGGCACGACGCAGGCGGTGGGCACGACGACGCGCCTGGCCCCCTACCCGGCCGATCTGCGCGACGGCATGGCCCATGTCGCCGCCCTGGCCGAGCGCTACGCCGCGCTGGCCGACACCACCCGCAACGCGATTGATGTCGCATCCGAAGCGGGCGACGCCGACACGGCGGACTTGCTCACCGGCACCTCCCGCATGCTCGACAAGGCCCTGTGGATGCTGGAAGCCCATCTGGGCTGAGGAAGCGGGTCCCGAGGGGCAAAAGCCCCTCGGCGGGGTCCAGGGGCAGCGCCCCTGGCTTACTTCTTCTTGCCTGTGGACTGCGCCCGAAGGTCCGAAATGGTGGCCCGGTTGGTCACCTGCTCCGGGTTCATCCGCACCTCGATCAGCGCCGGCTTGCCGCTCGCCACCGCGCGCTGATAGGCCGGCACCATCTCATCCGTGGCCGTCACCACCTCGCCATGGCCGCCAAAGGCCTCGATGAAGCGGGCGAAGTCCGGGTTGGTCAGCGCCGTGCCGGAGACGCGCTCGGGATAGACGCGCTCCTGATACATGCGGATGGTGCCGTACATGCCGTTGTTGAACACCATGATGATGGGCGCCACCTTGTGGTGGAAGGCGGTGGCGATCTCCTGCCCCGTCATCAGGAAGCCGCCATCGCCCACGAAGCAGAGCACCTGCCGCTCCGGATAGGTGATGGCCGCGCCGATCGCCGCCGGCACGCCATAGCCCATGGCGCCATTGGTGGGGCCGAGGAATTCCTGGGCTTCCTTCACATGCATGAAGCGGCTGGGCCAGGTGGCGAAATTGCCGGCATCGGTCGTGAAGATCGTGTCCTTCGGCAATTCCTTTTCAAGCGCCTGAAGCGCGCGCGCCAGGTTGAGCGGGCCTTCATATTCGGGTGCCACGGCCTGCGCCTCACGCGCGGCGCGCAGCTTCTTGCGCCAGGCGGACCATTTGGGCTTCTTCACCCGCTCATCCCGGATGGCGGCGGCGAAGGCGTTCACATCGCTGGTGATGCCAAGTGCGGGGCGATAGACGCGGCCAATCTCGGCCTGCTCGGGATAGACCTGCACGAGCGGCACGCTGCCGGCCATGTCCAGCAGCGTGTAGCCCTGGCTCACCGGCTCCCCCATGCGGGTGCCGAAGGCCAGGATGAGGTCGGATTCCTTGGCCGCCGCCACCAGCGCGGCATCGGCGCCGACCCCCAGATCACCGGCGAAATGCTTCGACGTGCCGTCGAACAGCGATTGCCGGCGGAAGGAGACGGCGGTGGGAATGTCATTGGCCACCAGGAAGTCGCGGATGGCGGCGCGGCCCTCGGCGCTCCAGCGGCTGCCGCCCAGGATGGCGAGCGGACGCTCGGCCTTGGAGAGCAGCTTCATCAGCTTGGCGATGGCGTCGGGCGCGGGGTGGGCGGGGGCCACATCGGCGGCGCCGATATCGGGCACATCGGCCAGGCGCTTCTGCATTTCCTCGCTGATCGCGACCACCACGGGGCCGGGCCGGCCGCTGACGGCGACATCAAAGGCATGGGCCATGATCTCGGGGATGCGGTGCGCGTCATCAATCTGCGTCACCCACTTCGCGATGGGCGAGAACATCCGGCGGTAATCCACCTCCTGGAAGCTTTCGCGATCGGTTTCCTCGCGCGGGATCTGGCCGATGAGCAGCACCATCGGCGTGCTGTCCTGCTGCGCGATATGCACGCCGATGGCGGCATGGCAGGCGCCGGGTCCGCGCGTGACGACGCAGACACCGGGGCGGCCGGTCAGCTTGCCATGGGCCTCGGCCATGTTCACCGCACCCGCCTCGAAGCGGCAGGTGACGAGTTCGATCTGGTTGCGGACGGCGTAGAGCCCGTCCAGCAGGTCCAGATAGCTCTCGCCGGGCACGGCGAAGACATGCGTCGCGCCATTGGCCACCAGGGCATCGGCCAGCAGCTTGCCGCCGCTGCGTTCGCCCGTGGTGGCGCTGGTCTTTGGTTTCGGCGCCTTCGCCATCTTCATCGCTCCCCTCTGGAATCGGACGTGAAGTTAGATCAGGCGCGGCGCCGCGTCACTCCGCCGGGGCTGGTTTCGATTTCGCGGCGAGCTTGGCGGCTTCGTCCATGATGACAGGCGCCCGGCCCTCCATATCGGCCAGCAGACGCTCAATCGCGCCGGCCGGCTTGGTGAAGGGCGCCAGCATCATGTAGAGCGCCGGGATGGCAAATAGCGTCACCACGGTGGAGACGGTGACGCCGCCCACGATGACCACGCCCAGCGCCATGCGGCTCTCCGCCCCGGCGCCCGTCGCCATGGCCAGCGGCACGGCACCCAGCACGGTGGCGATGGAGGTCATCAGGATGGGCCGCAGCCGCACCACCGAGGCCTCCAGCGCGGCATCCCTGACGGAAAGCCCGCGATCCCGCAACTGATTGGCGAATTCGACGACGAGGATGCCGTTCTTCGCCATCAGCCCGATCAGCAGCACCATCCCGATCTGGCTGAAGATGTTCAGCGTCTGTCCCGTCATGTGCAGCGCCAGCAATCCGCCGGTCAGCGCGAGTGGCGTGGAGAGCAGGATGATGAGGGGGTGGATGAAGCTCTCGAACTGCGCCGCCAGCACGAGATAGACCACGATCAACGCCATCAGGAAGGTGATGTAGAGCGCCGAGGAACTCTCGCGGAATTCCAGCGACTGGCCGCGATAGGCGATGCGCGCATCCGGCGGCAGCACTTCGCGCGCCACCGAGTCCATGAAATCCAGCCCCTCGCCCAGCGAATAGCCGGGGGCCAGCGAGGCGGTGATGGTGATGGCGCGCACGCGGTCGGCGCGAGCGAGCGTCTGCGCGCGGGCACGCTCGGTCAATGTCACCACATTGGAGAGCGGGATCAGCCCGCCCGTGGCGCGGACGAAGATGTTCTGCAAATCATGGGGCGTCGCGCGGTCCCGGTCATGCGCCTGGAGCAGCACGCGGTATTCCTGCCCGCCCTCGACATAGGTGCCGACCTCGCGCGAGCCGAGCATGGTCTCGATGGTGCGGCCCACCGCCAGCACCGAGACGCCAAGATCGGAGGCCTTGCGGCGGTCAATATCCACGCGGATCTCGGGCTTGGTCTCGCGGTAGTTGCTATCGATGTTGAGCAGGCGCGGATTGGTGCGCGCGCGCTCCATGAAGCGGTCCCGCCACTGCACCAGCGTGTCGTAATCCGGTCCGCCGATGACGAACTGGATGGGCGGCTGGAAGCCCTGCTGGCCGAGCGAGGGCGGCACCAGCGTGAAGGCGCGCACGCCGGGCATGGCGGCGGCCAGGGGGAACAATTCGGCGGCAATCGCCTGCGCCTTTCGCTCGCGGTCATGCCAGGGGGCGAGGCGGATGAAGACGTTGGCGACATTGCCGATCGGCGGGCGCTGCTGGCCGCCCAAAACCGCGAAAACGCTCGCCGCCTCGCCGCTTTCGACATAGCGCTGGGCGATGCGCTCCATGTGCTGCACGTGTTCGCGCATGTAGTTGAAATTGGCGCCCTCCGGCCCCGTCATCGGGATGATGACCACGCCGCGATCCTCGGTCGGCGTGAATTCCTTGGGGATGATGTTGAACAGGATCACCGCGAGGCCCGAGAGCACGAGCGAGATGCCAAGCGTGATGATCGGCGCGGCCAGCGCGCCGCGCAGCATCCAGCGGAAGCCCTCATTCATGTAATGGAACAGCGGCTCCGTCATGCGGACGAACCGCCCCTCGCTGCCATGCGGCTTGAGCAGCTTGCTGCACATCATCGGCGTCAGCGTCAGCGCCACCAGGCCCGAGAACAGCACCGAGGCGGCGAGTGCCATGCCGAACTCGGTAAACAGCCGCCCCACATTGCCCTGCATGAAGGAGAGCGGGAGAAACACCGCCACCAGCACCAGCGTCGTCGCGATCACCGCGAAGGCGATCTCCCGTGAGCCGCGGATGGAGGCGAGCAACGGGTCCTCGCCTTCCTCGATGCGGCGATGGACGTTCTCCAGCACCACGATCGCGTCATCCACGACCAGGCCGATGGCCAGCACCAGGCCCAGCAGCGTCAGGATATTGATGGAAAAGCCCAGCGCCGACATGGCGACGAAACTCGCCACCAATGAGACCGGGATGGCGACGGCGGGGATGATCGTCGCGCGGAAGCTGCGGAGGAAGAAGAAGATGACGCCGACCACCAGCACCAGCGCCACCATCAGCGCGTGCTGCACCTCATAGATGGACTGGCTGATGAACAGGCTCTCATCGAAGCCATAGGTGACGTTCAGCCCCTCCGGCAGGCCCAGGCGGATGCGCTCCACCTCCTCCTTCACGCCATTGGCCACGGAAAGCGTATTGGCCGTGCCCTGGCGCAGGATGCCCAGGCCGATGCCGGGCCGGCCATTGATGCGGTATTCGCCGCGCGTATCCTCGGGCGCCACCTCGACCACCGCCACATCGCGCAGCAGCACCTGCGGCGAGCCGGCCGCCGGCGTGATGCCCTGGCCCTGGCGCGAGACGACGATGGAGCGGAACTGCTCGGGCGTGCTCAGCCGCGTATCGGTGCGGACGGTCAATTCCCGTTGCGCGGAATCGAGCCGTCCGCCGGGCAATTCGATGTTCTCGCGGCGGATCGCGTCCTCGATGTCCTGCACGGTGAGGCCACGCGCGGCCAGCGCCTGGCGGTCGAGCCAGATGCGCATGGAGAAGCGCCGCTCGCCCTGGATGATCACCTGGGCCACGCCTTCGACGATGGCCAGCCGGTCCACGAAGCGGCGGCGGGCCATGTCCGTGACTTCCATCCCCGAATAGACATCGGAGGAAAGCGCGAGCCACAGGATGGGCCGCGTATCGCCATCCACCTTGGCCACCACGGGCTGATCGGCGGCGTCCGGCAGGCGGGCCAGCGCGCGCGCCACGCGGTCCCGCACGTCATTGGCCGCCGCATCCACGTCGCGGTTCAGCTTGAACTCGATCACCACCTGGCTGCGCTCGTCGCGCGACTGGGAGGAGATGGTCTTGATGCCCTCGATGCCGGCGACGGCGCCTTCGATCAGCTCGGTGATCTGCGTGTCCACCACGGCGGCCGAGGCGCCGGTATAGGTGGTGGTCACCTGCACCACGGGCGGATCAATCTGCGGCAACTCGCGAATGGGGAGCGAGATCAGCGAGGCGATGCCCAGCACGATCATCATGAGGCTGACCACGGTCGCGAAGACCGGGCGCTTGATCGAGAGATCGGTCAGGAACATGGGGCCACTCCTAAAGATTGGGGCCTCAGCTGGTGGGGCGGGTCACGGTTTCGGTCACGCGCACCGGGGCGTCATTGCGGAGGCGTTGCAGCCCGCGCACCACCACCTGGTCCTGCGGGTTGAGGCCACCGCGGATCTCGACCTCGCCGGCGAAGCGAAGGCCGAGTTGCACCGGCACGCGGCGGGCGCGGCCATCGCGAATGGCGAAGACGAAATTGCTCTCGCCCACCGGGTCCAGCGCTTCCTCGGGGATGAGCAGCGCGTTGGGGCGCTCTTCGAGGGTGAGCACGACATTCAGGAACAGTCCGGGCTTGAGCGCCTCATCCGGATTGTCGAAATCGCTGATGAGACGAATGCTGCGCGTGGCCGGGTCGATGCGCGTATCCATGATGGCCACGCGGCCCTCGAAGCGCCGCGCGCCATAGGCGGCCGAGCGAGCCACCACCGGGCTGCCCAGCTGGATGCGCGCCAGATGCACCTCGGCGATGGAGAATTCAACGCGGACGCGGCTGATGTCATCCAGCGTGGTGACCGGCGTGCCGGGCTGGATCAGGGCGCCCGGGCTCACCTGCCGCAGCCCGACCCGGCCACTGAAGGGCGCGGTGAGGCGAAGTTCCTCCAGCCGGGCCTGGGTCTGGCGCAGGCGGCCTTCGGCCCCGCGGGAGAGGGTTTCCAGCTCATCCACGCGGGCCTGGGCCACGGCCTGGCCCGCGGGCAGCGCGCGGGCGCGGGCCAATTGGGTGCGGGCATTGTCGAGCTGGGCGCGGGCCTGATCAATCTCGGCGCGGATGGCGCCCGAATCCAGTTCCATCAGCACATCGCCCTCGCGCACGCGCTGGCCTTCGGTGAAGCGCACGGCGGTGACGATGCCGGACACCTTGGTCGTGATGGTGACGGCCTCGCGGGCGCGGACGGTGCCCACGCTCTCCGCCCGCTCGATCACGGTACCGGTGCGGACGGGTGCGACGATCACGGGGATCGGCCCGCCCGGAGGGCCGCCACGCGGCGCCTGCGGGGGTGCCTTTTCCAGCCCGAGAAGCGCCAGGGGCTTGGGCACGCCCCAGGTTTCCGCCTGATCATGCCAGGCATAGGTACCGCCCGCGAGCAGCGCGAGAATGCCGATTTGGACCCAGGCGCGCATGACCTACCCTATCATCTCACGATGTTTTGGCCACGCAAGGCCAAACTGACAAGGCAAGCGGCACCACAAAATTACGATTGAGTACCGTTCTGTACACGAATGCAGCGGGCGAAGCGGCCCGGTGAGGCTTGCAGCAGCGGCGGCACGCCGGCCACGCAGGCCGCTTCGGTGTATTCGCAACGCGGGCTGAAGGCGCAGGTGGTGGGCGCCACATCCAGCGTGGGCGGCGCGCCGGGGATGGTGGTCAGCCGCTTGCCGCGCATGCCCGGATGCACCGTGGCGCCAAGCAAGCCCTGGGCATAGGGGTGCAGCGGCCCTGCCATGAGGCCGGCCACCGGACCTTCCTCGACCACGCGGCCGGCATACATCACGGCCACGCGGTCCGCGATCTCGCCCGCCACACCCAGATCATGGGTGACGAAGATGACACCCATGCCCAGCCGCTCCTGCAATTCACGCAGCAGCAGCAGCACCTGGATCTGCACCGTGGCATCCAGCGCCGTGGTCGGCTCATCGGCCAGCAGCAGCTTGGGGCGACACGCCAACGCCACGGCGATCATCGCACGCTGCCGCAACCCGCCGGACAGCTCATGCGGATAGGCGGCCAGGCGCCGCCTGGCCGAGGGGATCTGCACCAGTTCCAGCAATTCCAGCGCCCGCGCATTGGCCGTGGCGCGGGAGGCGCCCTCATGCCGCTGTACCGTCTCGGCGATCTGGCGGCCCACGGTGAAGACCGGATCCAGCGCCGTCATCGGCTCCTGGAAGATCATCGCCACCTCGCCGCCCCGGAAATCCGCGAGCTGGCTGTTGTTCATGGCGTTCACATCACGCCCGCCCACCTCGATGCCGCCGGAGATATGGGCGAATTTCGGCAGGAGCTTCATCAAGGCGCGCAAGGTGACCGACTTGCCCGAGCCGGATTCGCCAAGGATGCAAAGCACCTCGCCAGCGGCCAGGTCCAAATCCACGCCATTGACGGCATGGACCGTGCGGTCGCGCGTCTTGAACGTCACATGCAGGTCGCGCAGCTTCACCAGCGGCGGCGCATTGGCCATCGGAGGCACACTCATGTCAGGCTTTCCGTCCATGCGATTCACGCTTCGCCTCCCGCTTCGCTGCGGGGCTCCGCGGTCGCATGGAGGCTCCCAGACTGAGAATGCCCGCTGCCGCGAGTGGCCATGTGGCAGGAGACGATATGCCCATCGCCCAGATCCGCCATCAGCGGCTTGCGCGCGGCACAGACGTCTTCGGCATGGCCGCAGCGGGTGCGGAAGCGACAGCCGGAGGGCGGGTTCACCGGGTTCGGTGGATCGCCGGTCAATGGGGGCTTGGTGCGCCGCGTCGCCGGGTCCATCGAGGGGCGGCTATCCAGCAAGGCGCGCGTATAGGGATGTGCCGGGCGGTCATAAATGGCGCCAACCGGGCCCATCTCCGCCACCTCGCCCAGATACATCACCAGCACGCGGTCGCTGATATACTGCACCACATTCAAATCATGGCTGATGAAGACATAAGTCAGTCCGAATTCGGCCTTGAGGTCCACCAGCAGGTTCAGCACCTGCGCCTCGACCGACTTGTCGAGTGCGGAGACCGGCTCATCCAGGATCACCAGCTTGGGGCGCAGCGCCAAGGCGCGGGCAATGTTGATGCGCTGACGCTGCCCGCCGGACAGCTCATGCGGGTAGCGGCGGGCGAAGCTCTCGGGCGCCAGGCCCACGGCCGCCAGCAATTCACGGGCGCGCACCACCGATTCATCGCCGGAGAGTCCATGAATGCGGGGCGCGAAGGCAATCGTCTCCTCGATGGGCAGGCGCGGATTGAGCGAGGCGTAGCTGTCCTGGAACACCATCTGCACCTGGCGGCGATATTCGCGCAGCGTCAGGCCACCAGCCTGGGCGTTCTCGCCCACCGCCTCGCCGTCGAAGATCATGGTGCCGGCATTGGGCTCCAGCAGGCGCATGAGAAGGCGCGCCGTGGTGGATTTGCCGCAGCCGGATTCACCCACGATGCCCAGCGTCTCGCCCTTCAGAACGTCGAACTCGACATCATCCACGGCGCGGACCACGGCCTGGGTGCGGCCCAGAAGCCCTCCCTTGAGCGGAAAATGCTTCACCAGCCCCTTCACGGCCAGGAGGGGCTGCGCGGGGCCACCGCGGTCGGGCGTGGGGTCGAGAGCGTCCATGGCGCTTATTTGCGGGCCAGTTCGCCTCTGACACAAGCGCCACCTTCGCCGCCGCTCAAAGGGTCCGGCCAACCTTTGCCCGCGCGGGATGCAACATGATGGACGGAAGCCTTGCATCACGGCATATCTGACGGGCCGAAACCGGAGGCCCCTGCATGCGCGCGATCTTTGTCATGGTGAAATGCGAGATGGGCCAGGCCTATCGCGTGGCGCGGGAAATGGCGGACAACATCCCCGAATTGTCGGAAATGCACTCCGTCTCCGGGCAATATGACCTGCTGGGCAAGTTCTACCTGGAGCCGGACCAGGATATCGGCCTCTTTGTGGTGGAGCGGGTGCAGAGCGTGAAGGGCGTGAAGGACACCTACACGCTGCAGACCTTCAACGCCTTTTCGGGCGCGCGGGGGTAGGTCGCGCCTGCGGCCGTCCCTGGGCGGCCGCGATCATGGCGAGAATGCCTTGATCTCTCCATGCCCGCGCCACAGCCAGGCGCCTATATTCCAGATCAGAGGAACAAGACTCCCCCTCCCGGTCTGGCGCCCGAAAACGCCAGGCTGATGCTCTGGAAAGAGCCAAGACAATGCGCAAGCTGCTCTCCGCCCTCGCCCTCACCGGCCTTCTCGGCTTCACCGCCTGCACGGATGCCTATGGCCGCCATGACCCGGTGGCGACCGGCTTCCTGGTGGCCGGCGCGGCTGTTGCGGCCATCGCCGTGGGTGTGGCCGCCAGCCAGCCCAGCCGCCCCGTCCATCATGGCCGGTCCTTTGGCAGGCCCCATTTCGGCGGGCCGCATTTCGGGCATTCGCATTACGGACGCCCGGTCTATCACCATGGCGGGTTTCACCACCCCCGCCGTGGCTATTGGTAGGGTTTCAGTCCCAGGTCTTGAAGGCTTCCATGGCCGAGATCGACGGTGCCTTGGCCAGCGCCGCCACATCGGGCACCGGCCGGCCAAAGGTGGCATCGCCCGCGAAGGCGGCCTCGATGGCCGCGGCCACCTGGAGCACCAGCACATCGCCGCCGCGAGGGCCCACGATCTGCAGGCCGAAGGGGAAGCCCTTCTCGTCCAGGCCCACGGGCAGACTCATCGCCGGGTGCCCCGTCAGCGTCACGTAATAGGCGAGGCTCAGCCAGTGGAAGTAGTTCCGCACCGGCCTGCCATCAATCAACGCCGGATACAACTCGCGCCAGGGGCGGGGTGAGCAGCAGATGGCCGGGCTGATCAGCACCGAATGCTCGGCGAAGAAGCTCTGGAAGTTGCGATAGATCTGCGTCTGGCGCGTGAGTGCCGCGGAGTTGTCGGCGAAGCTGTAGCGCCGCGCCTCCTCCACATTGGCGTGCATGTTGGGGCCGCAGAGATGCGGCGTCTTGTCCACCTTCTCGCCATGCGCGGCCAGCACATTGACCGAGCGCAGCACCTCGAAGGCCTCATCACCGCCGGTGACGTCGGGCGTGGCTTCCACCGCGCGGGCGAACATCGGCGCCACAGCGGCGACCACCTTCCGGAAGGCGCGGCGCACGATGGATTCCGTGGGCGCGATGCCGAAATCCTCGGTGAAGGCGAGCTTCATGGCACTGAGATCGGCGGGCTGGAGCGGGTGGAACAACTCAGGCCGGCCACGCATCGCCACGCCAGGGAAGCTATAGGCCAGCGGGTCCGCCACATCATCGCTCGCCATGGCGCCGAGCATGAGCGCCAGGTCAGGCACGTTGCGCGCCATTGGGCCGAGCATCGGCAAAGGCGACCAGCCATGGCCACGCCGCTCGCTCGGCACCAGGCCCGAGGAGGGGCGATAGCCCACGATGCCGTTGAAGGCGGCCGGGTTGCGGAGCGAGCCGCCGGTATCGCTGCCCGATGCCAGCGGGATCATGTTGGTGGCCAGCGCCACCGCCGAGCCGCCCGAGGAGCCGGCCGCGTTATAGACCGGGTTGAAGGCATTGCCCGTGGCGCCCCAGACCGTGTTGCGGCTATTCGCCCCCAGGCCGAATTCCGGGACGTTGGTCTTGCCGAGCACATTGCCCCCCGCCTCGCGCAGGCGGCGGACCATGCCCTCGTCATGGTCGGGCACATGGTCGGCGAAGAGCGGGCTGCCCCAGGTGGTGCGAAGCCCCTTGGTGGATTCCAGATCCTTGATGCCCAGCGGCAAGCCATGCAGGGGGCCAAGCTTCTCGCCCTTCATGGTGGCGGCATCGGCGGCCTTGGCGGTGGCGCGGGCGGCGTCCACATCCATGGCCGTCATGGCGTTCACCGCGGGGTTCACGGCCGCGATGCGCGCCACGCAGGATTCCAGAAGCTCGGTCGCGGAGAGCTTCTTCGCGCCGATCATGCGCCGGGCCTCAAGGGCGGTCAGATCACAGGGTTCGGTCATCACGATGTCCAATTTCCAGAACAACACGGCACATCACGGCGCGCGCCATGAAAGCCAGAATCAATAACCCAGCACGCAGCCATCCTTGCGCGGATCGCTGCCGCCGATCAGCACGCCGCGCTCGTGATCCATGTAGATGGCCTGGCCACCGCCATGCGGCTTGGCAATCGGCTCGCAAACATGACCCAGAGCGTTGAGCTTGGCGATGGTCTCGGCGGGGATGTGCTTCTCCACCTGGATCTTGCCCTCCTCGGGAAAGAGGCGCGGGGCGTCCAGCGCCGCCTGCGGATTCATCCCATAGTCGAACATGTTGGAGAGCAGCAGCGTCTGGCCCATCGGCTGGAAATGCCCGCCCATCACGCCGAAGGGCATGACCGCGCGGCCATTCTTCATCGCCATGCCGGGGATGATGGTGTGCATCGGCCGCTTGCCCGGCGCGATGCAGTTCGGGTGGCCTTGCTGCATGCGGAAGCCGAAGCCACGGTTTTGCAGCATGACGCCCGAGCCCTCGGCCAGGATGCCCGTGCCGAAGCTCTTGAACAGCGAGTTGATGAAGGAGCAGGCATTGCCCTCATCATCCACCACGCAGAGATAGACGGTGTCCTTGTGCTTGGGCATCAGCGTGTCGGACCATGGCAATTCGCCCATGGCCTTCGCGTCGCTGATGTTCTTCGCCATGCCGTGCAGATAGGCATCGGAGAGCAGCGTCCGGGTCGGCACCTCGACCTGGTTCGGATCGGCGATCCAGGTGTCGCGGTCGCGATAGCCCAGGCGCGCGGCCTCGATGTGGCGATGCAGGCGCTCGGCCGACATGGGGCCTTCGGCGGGGGCCTGGAAAGTTTCCAGCATGCCCAGCATCATCAGCGTCACGA
Source organism: uncultured Roseococcus sp. (assembly GCA_947084995.1). Classification (GTDB taxonomy): domain Bacteria; phylum Pseudomonadota; class Alphaproteobacteria; order Acetobacterales; family Acetobacteraceae; genus Roseococcus. The sequence continues at coordinate 17,842 of CAMTUX010000041.1, read as the reverse complement.
TGCCCGAGCCGTTGGGCGGGCATTCATGGATCTCCATGCCCTTCCAGGCGCGCTTGATCGGCTCCACGAATTCGGCGCCGCGCAGGGCGTTGGCGAAGTCCTCCTCGGTCTGCATGCCGCCCAGCGCGCGCAGGCTGGCGACGATGTCGGCCGCGACCTCGCCCTCATAGAAGCCGCGAGCACCCTTGGCGGCGATGGCGCGCAGCGTCTTGGCGAGTGCAGGGAAGCGCATCATGTCGCCCTCATGCGGGGCGGCGCCGTCCTTGAGGTAATGGCGCGTGGAGGCCTCGTTCAGCCGCAGCTTGCCGGCCGCATCGGCCCAGTCCGCCGCCACGCGCTCCAGCACGGGGAAGCCTTCCTCGGCGAAGCGGATGGCCGGCTGCAACAGCACGTCCAGGCCCTTGCGGCCATGCGCGGCGTTCAGCGCCTCCCAGGCGGAAACCGCGCCAGGGATGGTGACGACATGCGCGCTGGTATCCACGAGCGAGGTGACGCCCGCCGCATGCAGCTTCTCCATCGAGTAATTCGCCCCCGCCCGGCCCGAGCCGTTCATGGCGAACACCTTGCCGGAGCCGGCCGGGCTGTAGAGGCAGAAGCAATCACCGCCGATGCCCGTGCTCTGCGGCTCGATCACGCCCAGCACGGCGACGGCCGCGATGGCCGCATCCATGGCATTGCCGCCGGATTTGAGCACCTCGATGGCGGTCAGCGTCGCCGCCGGCATGGAGGTCGCGGCCATTCCGCGCGCCGCGATGACGGGGCTGCGGCCAGGGGCATGTAAGTCGCGCATCAGGGCGTTTCCTCGAAAGGCAATTGTTTCGCTTTTATTCTGGACGAAGCCGGGCTTTCAGGGAACCCGCCCCCCTCTCGCCTCCCGGGCGGAAATGCGATAGCGGCCAAGCCATGGAAACGATCAGCTATCCCGATCTCGAAAAGCTCGACATTCGTGTCGGCACCGTGGTGGATGCCAAGCCCTTCCCCGAGGCGAAGAAGCCGGCCATCCAGCTTTGGGTGGATTTCGGCGGCACGCTGGGCGTGAAGAAAAGCTCGGCGCAGATCACGGCGCATTACAAGCCGGACCGGCTGATCGGCCGCCAGGTGCTGGCCGTGGTGAATTTCCCGCCCCGCCAGGTCGGCCCCTTCATGAGCGAGGTGCTGGTGCTGGGCGTGCCGGATGAGAATGGCGCCATCGTCCTGCTCAAGCCCGATATCCAGGTCCCCGATGGCGGAAAGATGTTCTGATGGCGCAGCGTTATTTCACCGTCACCTGGGACCAGTTGCATCGCGACAGCAAGGCGCTGGCCTGGCGCCTGCTGGAGCTTGGCCCCTGGAAGGGCGTCGTCGCCATCACGCGCGGCGGGTTGATCCCGGCCGCCATCATCGCGCGCGAGCTGGAATGCCGCATCATCGAGACGGTGAGCGTCGTCACCTATGATGAGGAGAAAAAGGGCGAGCCGCGCGTCGTGAAGCCGCCGGCAGCGGCCGGCGACGGCACGGGCTGGCTCATCATTGACGATCTGGTGGATACCGGCACCACGGCCAAGGTGGTGCGCGCCATGCTGCCACACGCGCATTTCGCCACCATCTACGCCAAGCCCGCCGGCAAGCCCCTGGTGGACACCTTCATCACCGAGGTCAGCCAGGACACCTGGATCCTGTTCCCCTGGGACACGGAAGCGCAATTCATCGCCCCCATCGCCAAGGTGCAGGGGGCGAAGTAGCCCTCAGCCTTCGCGCTCCAGCGCATCGCCCAGGCGGATCATGCCATTGCGCCATGGGCGCGTCGAAGATGCGGGCGAGGGGGGGGAGCGGGTGGGGGGGCCATGGCGCGGGCCGGTGGCATCGTGATGGCCTGGAGGCTGATTCACGTCCTTGGTGAAGTCACCAAAGACGATCAGACTCTGAACCTCACGCTGCGACGAAAGCCTGGGTCCGCACCAGCCGGGCATAGAGGCCATCCATCGCCATCAGCTCGGCATGGGTGCCCTGCTCGATGCCGCGGCCTTCCTCCATCACCACGATGCGATCGGCCTTCTGCACGGTGGCCAGGCGGTGGGCGATAACCAGGGTGGTGCGGCCCGCGCGCAGGGTTTCCAGCGCGGCCTGCACCGCGGCCTCGTTCTCGGCGTCCAGCGCGCTGGTCGCCTCGTCCAGCAGAAGCACGCGCGGGTTTCGCAGCAGGGCACGCGCCAGGCTCACGCGCTGGCGCTGCCCGCCCGAGAGCCGCCCGCCCGAGGGGCCAAGCGGCGTGTCATAGCCCTGCGGCAGGGCCGCGATGAAGCCATGCGCCTGGGCGGCGCGGGCGGCCTGCTCCACTTCCTCACGCGTCGCATCGGGCCTTCCGCAGGCGATGTTGGCCAGTGCCGTGTCATCGAACAGCACCGCCTCCTGCCCCACATAGGCGATGGCGTCGCGCAGCGAGGCGATCTGCAAGCCGCGCAGATCAGCGCCATCCAGCGTGATGCGCCCGGCACTGGCGTCGAACAGGCGCGGCAGCAGCGTGATGGCGGTGGATTTGCCAGCCCCCGAAGGCCCGACCAGCGCGACGGTCTCGCCCGGCCTGGCGGTGAAGCTCAGCTCCTCGATGGCGCTGGCCTGGCTGCCGGCGTAGCGGAAGGCCACATGGTCGAACACCACCTCGCCGCGGCCCGCGGGCAGCGGTGCGGCGGCGGGCGCCTCGGTGATCTCGCGCTTCACATCCATGATGGCAAAGACGCGGGCCAGGCCGGCCAGGCCCTCCTGCAAGGCCGCGTTCAGCGAGCCGAGCGAGCGCACCGGCCGCGCCGCGATCAGCACGGCGGCGACGAAGCCGGTGAATTCGCCCACCGTGCCCATCCCGCTGGACACCCGCCAGCCCACGAAGGCCAGCACCAGCGCCACCGTCAGCCCGCCCAGAACCTCCAGGATGGGGTCCACCCGCGCACGGGTGGAGGCGATGCGATACAGGCTGGCGCGCAGGTCGGCGAAGGCCTTTTGCGCGCGCGTTTCCTCCTGCGCTTCCAGCCGGTAGGTGCGGACCACGCGCGCGGCGGCGAAGCTCTCATTCAGCAGCGCATTGGTCTCGCCCACGCGGTCCTGCATGCCCGAGGATGCGCGGCGGATGCGCTTGCCCAGCGTGATGATCGGCCAGGCCGCGATCGGGTAGAGCAGCGCCGCCATCAGCGCCAATTGCCAGTCCAGCCAGATCATGGAGGCGACGAGGCCGATGATGGTCAGCACATCGCCCATGCCGTTCACGCTGCGGGCCAGCGCCTCGCGGATCTGTGTTGCATCCGTGGTGAAGCGGCTGGCATGGCGGGCTGGCGCCTCGGCCGCCACCGTCGCGTAGTCGGCGCGGGTCAGCGCGGTGAAAAGGCTGTTCTGCAAGTGCTCGATGCTGCGCAGCACCGCGCCCTGCATCGTCACCTGCTGCAGATACATGAAGCCGCCACGCAGCGCCGTGACCGCGATGATCAGCGGCGGCAGCATCCACAGCACGTCGGTATCGCCCCTGCCGAAGCGGTCGAAGCTTTGCTGGATAATGATGGGGTAGAGCGCGGTGATCCCGGCCAGCCCGATCGTGAACAGCACGGCCAAGGCGAGGCGCTTCTTCTGCTCGAACAGGTGCTCGCGCCAGAAGCGGCGGATGAGGGGCAGCGATGCGGCGGTCTTGGTCATGGGGCGACCCGCTATCAGGAAGTCTCGCCCAGGGCCAGTTGGCGCAGCTTTTCCAGGCAGGCGGCATGGCCGGCGCAGGCGCCATCGGTCAGCCACCAATCCCGCGTGGCGGCGAGCCATGTGCCGATGCGCGGGCCAGCAGGCAGGCCAAGCGCCAGCGCATCACGCCCCTGCAAGGGAAAGGCGGGGCCGAGGCCGGGGGGCGTGGCGGCCAGCAGCCCGGAGTAATCCGCTTCCGGATGCTGCGCGGCGGCGACCAGCAGGATTTCGGCGGGCAGCGCCGCCTCGCTGCGGAGGCGCGCGGCGGCGGCGAAGCGGCGGATCGCATCGGGGTCGCGCTCGGCGGGCGCCGGCGCGTCATGGATGGCATGCAGCGCCCGCAGCCGCGCCGCCTCCTCGCCCGAGAGCCGCAGCCGGCTGGCCAACTCGGTGATGTCGGTGCCGACGGGCAGCAGGAGGGCCAGGCGCAGCAGCACATCGGATACGCCGCGCGCCAGGGCGAAATCCAGCCGGGCGGCATCGCCCGCCTCGGGCAATACGGCCGGCAGGACGCCGGTCCCGGCCATCAGGCGCAGCGCGGCACGGGGATCGGGGGCGGCCATGAGGCGCTTGATCTCGCTCCAGACACGCTCGGTCGAGAGGCGCGCCAGGCCGGGCACGGCGGCGGTGATGGCGCGCATCGCCTCGGCATCCGGCACCTCGCCGCCATAGCGCGCCTGGAAGCGGAAGAAGCGCAGGGCACGCAGGTAATCCTCGCGCAGGCGTTGATCCGCCTCGCCCACGAAGCGCACGCGCCGGGCGGCGAGGTCAGCCTGGCCGCCAAAGGGGTCATGCAGCACGCCATCGGCGCCCATGGACATGGCGTTGATGGTGAAGTCCCGTCGGGCCGCGTCCTCGTTCCAGTCGGTGGTCCATTCCACCTCGGCGTGGCGGCCATCGGTGGTGACGTCCCGGCGCAATGACGTCACCTCGATGGGGTGGCGGTCCAGCAGCGCCGTCACGGTCCCGTGCTTCAACCCGGTCTCGAAGACGCGGAAGCCGGCGGCGGAGAGGCGCTCGGCGATCACCTCGGGCGCGAAGGGCGCGGCCATGTCGAGGTCATGCACGGCCAACCCCGCCAGATGGTCCCGCACGCAACCGCCCACGGCCCGCGCATCCGGCAAGGCGGTGAAGACGCGCTGCGGCCCCGCCTCACGCAGGTAGTCGGGCAGGCTCAACGGGCCATGCCCTCGCCCGGCGTGATCACGCCGCCCTCGATCCGCGCGGGCACGTATTTCTCGCCACGCTCGAAGCTGCGCGAAAGGCCGTAATAGATGGCGCCGGCCACGCCGCAGGCCACGCCAATCGCGGCCAGCATGAGGATGCGCTGCGAAGGCTCATGCCCCGACTTGCGCCCCTTCAAGTGCCACCAGGCGAGATAGGCCAGGAAGGGCAGCGCGAAGAGGAAAAATCCCAGCAGCCCGGCCATCAGGCCTCCCGCAGCCCGCGCGCGAGATTGACCAGGATGGTGGCCGTGGCACCCCAGATGAAGTGCTCGCCATGCGGCAAGACCCAGTATTCGCGCATCCGGCCCTTCCATTCCTTGCGCTCGCGCCGCGGGGCCTCGGGGTCGAGCAGGATGGCCAGCGGGAATTCGAAGGCCAGCGCCACTTCCGCCGGATCGGGCGTGAGGGTGAAGCCGGGCTCCAACATGCCAATGACGGGGGTGATCTCATAGCCCGTGCCGGTGCGGTGGCTGGGCATGCGGCCGGCCAGCAAGGGCAGGCGCGGGTCCAGGCCGATTTCCTCGGCGCTTTCGCGCAGGGCTGCGGCTTCCGCCGTCTCGCCCGCCTCGATCCGGCCGCCCGGAAAGCAGACCTGGCCGGCATGGTTGGTCAGATGGGCGGAACGGCAGGTCAGCAGGACGGAAGGCGCGTCGCCATGCAGGATGAGCGGCACGAGGACCGCCGCCGGCTTGATGACGCCCGAAGGCGGGCCAGCGCCGTCATCGCTGATGGGGGGCGGCAGGGATGCCAGGAAACCGGGATGGTTCAGCCGCGCGCGCAGGGAGGCGGAGTTCACTCGGCTGCCAGGGCAGGGTCGGCCACCGCCTCGTCAATCGGGAAGAAGACGCCCTCGCTCCAGACGCCTATGAGGTCGCGGCCATCCACCGTCTCGGTCACGGCCAGGGCCACCATCTCGTAGAAGACGGCGCGGTTGATCTTCGCCTCCAGGCCGGGTCGGATCATGATGTAGGGGCGGGGCTCGCGTGTGCGGGGGTCAAGCTGCACGCGAATCGGGTGCTCGGCATTGGCGGGCACCACCTCATCGCAATTGGTGCGGAAACTGAGACACTGACGGATGGCGCCGCCGCATTCGCAATCCCGCCAGACCATCTCGACGGCGATGAAGGGAGCGTCCTCCACCTCGATCCGGCCGCGCTCCACCGGGGTTTCCAGCAGGTAGCTGCCATCCGGTTCACGCTTGAGAACGCTGGCGAAAAGGCACACCAGCTCTTTCCGGCCAATCGGGCTGCCCTTGTAATACCAGGTGCCATCGGGGGCGATCCGCATGTCGAGGTCACCGCAATCCCGCTTGGCCCCCAGGGGGCCAAGGGGCGGGGTGCAAGGCTGCGCGTTGCTCACGAGATCATCACTCCGGCGCGCCCATTCGGGGGCGCGTGTCATATTCGATGCTTTGATCCGGCGTTGGGGCGGCATAGTCTTCCCTGGCAATCCACCGTGTGGCTTGGCGATGTCACCCGACGCAGCATCGCCCCCACACCTCGTCAATATGGGAACCGGAACCACATGGGTGAAGTGGCAGACAGCAATTCGTTGATGGCCGAGATCGAAGCCCTGGGAAGCCGGCTGCAAAAGGCCCGTGCCTCCATCGCGCGGGTGATTTTCGGCCAGGAGGAGGTGGTGGATCAGGTCCTGATCACCCTTCTCTCCGGCGGGCATGTGCTGCTGGTGGGCGTCCCTGGCCTCGGCAAGACCAAGCTGGTGCAGACCCTGGGCACCGTCATGGGCCTCGATGAGCGCCGCGTGCAATTCACACCCGACCTGATGCCCGCCGACATCCTGGGCAGCGAGGTGCTGGAGGAAGGCGCCGACGGCAAGCGCGGCTTCCGCTTCCTGCCCGGCCCGATCTTCTGCCAGTTGCTGATGGCCGACGAGATCAACCGCGCCTCGCCCCGCACCCAATCCGCGTTGTTGCAGGCCATGCAGGAGCACAGGGTGGCAATCGGCGGCCAGGTCATGCTCCTGCCTGAGCCCTTCCATGTGCTGGCCACGCAAAACCCCATCGAGCAGGAGGGCACCTACCCCCTGCCCGAGGCGCAGCTCGACCGTTTCCTCCTGGAAATCGAGGTGGACTACCCAAGCGCCGAGGCCGAGCGCGCCATGCTTCTGGCCACCACCGGCGCCAGCGAAGCGCAGGCCACGCCCGCCATGACATCGCGCGAACTCATCGCCGCCCAGCAGCTCATCCGCCGCATCCCGGTGGGGGAGCAGGTGGTGGATGCCATCATGAAGCTGGTGCGCGGCGCCCGGCCCGCCGCCGATGGGCTGGCCAGCGTGCGCAACAACCTGGCCTGGGGCCCCGGCCCGCGCGCCGCCCAGGCGCTGATGCTGGCCACCCGGGCGCGGGCCGTGCTGGATGGTCGCCTCTCACCCAGCCTGGATGACGTGCTGGCCCTGGCCGAACCCGTGCTGCGGCACCGCATGGCCCTCTCCTTCGCGGCGCGGGCCGATGGCGTGAAGCTCAGCGACGTGATCGCCGAGCTGAAGGCCAGCCTTGGCTGACGCAACCCTCAATCCCGCACGCGCCGAAAGCGCGGCATCGCGGCTGCCGCCGCTCATCCTGGCGGCCGAGCGCGTGGCCAGCACCGTGATGCAGGGCGCGCATGGCCGCCGCCGCTCGGGCCATGGCGACGCCTTCTGGCAATTCCGCCCCTATACGGCCGGCGATGCCGCCTCCAGCGTGGATTGGCGGCAAAGCGCCAAGGCGGACCGCCTTTTCGTGCGCGAGACCGAGTGGGAGGCGGCGCAGACCGTCCTCCTGTGGCGCGACGCCTCGCCCTCCATGCAATGGCGCTCCGGCCCCGATCTCGAACTCAAATCCCAGCGGGCGGATTTGCTGCTGCTGGCGCTGGCCTCCCTGCTGCTGCGCGGCGGCGAGCGCGTGCGCCTGATCCCCGGCGACCGCCGCGCCTTCATGGGCCGCGCCGCCCTGCCCGCCCTGGCCGCCGCATTGATGCGCCCCGTGGCTGCCGGTTCGCCTGAACTGGAACTCGCCGTGCCGCGCCATGCGCGCCTGGTCATGTTCGGCGATTTCCTCCAGCCCATCCCGGAGATCCAGGCCGCCCTCTCCAGCTTCGCCGCCCGGCCGGTGCGCGGCCAGATGCTCCAGGTGATGGACCCGGCCGAGGAAACCCTCCCCTATTCCGGCCGCATCCGCTTCGACGGGCTGGAGGGCGAGGCGCCGCTGCTGGTGCCGCGCGTGGAAAACATCCGCCCGCTTTATACTGAAAGGCTGGCGGCGCACCGGGATGGCATCGCCACCATGGCGCGGGCGGCGGGGTGGGGCTTCGCCACGCATCGAACGGATCAGCCGCCGCATGCCGCCCTGCTGGCGCTTTGGCAGGCCCTGGCGCCGTGATGCGGATCCACGCGCGCTCTCCGGCAGGGGGGCAGTCCCCTGCTCCCCGCTCATGATCTCGTTTGCCGCACCCTGGCTGCTTCTCGCGCTGCCGGCGCTGCCGCTGTTGTGGTGGCTGCTGCGGGTCACGCCGCCGCAACCGCGCCGGATGGATTTTCCGGCAGCCATGCTGCTGCGCGACCTGCCTCTGGCCGAGGAAACCCCCGCCCGCACGCCCTGGTGGGTGCTGCTGATGCGAATCGCCGCCGCGGCCCTTCTGATCCTCGGCCTTGCGCGCCCGGTGCTCGGGCCGAGCGGCGAAGCCTCCAGCGCCGGCACCCTTCTCCTGGTGCTGGATGATGGCTGGGCCTCCGGCCCCGACTGGCCGCTACGCATCGCCATCGCCCAGTCCGAACTGGACCGCGCCGGCCGCGAAGGCCGGCCCGTGGCGCTGCTCACCACCACACCCGGCGAGGGCGCCACCTCCCCGCGCGTCATCGGCCCCATGCCCGCGGGCGACCTCGCCCCGCGCCTCGCGGCCCTGCGTCCCCGCTCCTGGCCGCCCGACCGCGCCGCCGCCGTCACGGCACTCGATGCCTGGCACCGCGCCGAGCCGGGGCGTTTCACGGCACTCTATCTCTCAGACGCGCTGGCCCACCAGGATGGCGCGGCGGCCGAGGCCCTGATGGCCCGCCTCGGCCCCGCCCTTACCTTGGCACGCGCCGATGAGCGCCCGGTCCGCCTGCTCACGCCGCCGCGCGCCGAGGGCGACCGGCTGGTGGCGACCCTGCGCCAATCCCCCGTGCTGCTGCCGGGCGAGGCCAGCCTGATCGCTCGCGCCCAGGATGGCCGCGCCCTGGCCCGCGCCAGCTTCGCGCTGGGTGCGGGCGCGACCGAGGCGCAGGCCGTGCTGGAACTCCCCACCGAAATCCGCAACCGCGTCCATCGCCTCGACCTCGCCGATGAGAATGGCGCGGGCGCCGTGGTCCTGCTGGATGAACGCTTCCGCCGCCGCCCCGTGGGCCTGCTGCCCGGCGCCGAGGAAGCCGCCGATACGCCACTGATCGGCGACCTGTTCTACCTGGAACGCGCGCTCAACCCCTACGCCGAACTCCGGCGCGGTGATGTGGATCGGCTGCTGGCCCGCCCCCTCTCCGTCCTCATCCTGGCCGACCGGCCCGTGGCCGAGGGGCCGGAACTCGCCGCCCTCACCCGCTTCGTGCAGCAGGGCGGCATGCTGATCCGCTTTGCTGGCGCCCGCCTGGCCGAACGGCCCGACGCGCTGCTGCCCGTGCAACTCCGCGCCGAGCGGCAATTGGGCGGCTCCCTCTCCTGGGAGCAGCCGCAGCGCCTGGCCCCCTTCGCCGAGGGTTCGCCCTTTGCCGGCCTCACCATACCCGCCGAAATCAGCGTGGAGCGCCAGGTGCTGGCCGAGCCCTCCGCCCGCCTGGCCGAGCGCGTCTGGGCCAGGCTCGCCGATGGCACGCCGCTGGTGACGGCCGAGACGCGCGGCGCCGGGCGCATCGTGCTGTTCCATGTGACCGCGACGGCCGAATGGTCGGATCTGCCGCTTTCCGGTCTTTTCGTGCAGATGTTGCGGCGGCTGGTGGCGCTCTCCGGCGGCGTCTCCGGCCAGGAGGGCGAGGCGATGCTGGCCCCCCTGGAGGCCCTGGACGGCTTCGGCCGCGCCGTGCCGCCGCCCCCTGGCGCGCAATCCCTGCCGGCGGCGGGCGAGGTGGTGATTTCCGCCCGCCATCCGCCCGGCTGGTATGGCACGGCCGGGGGCGAGGGCTATCGCCGCGCCATCAATCTGGGCGAAACCCTGCCCGCCCCCGCGCTGCACGCCCAGCCGCCGGCCGGAACCACGCTCCGCAGCATTGCCAGCATCCCGCCCGAGCGCGACCTCGGCCCCTGGCTGATGGCCTTCGCCCTGCTGATCCTGGCCGCAGACCTGCTCGTCTCGCTCCGGCTGCGCGGCCTGCTGCTGCCGGCGCGCGCGGCGGTGCTCGGCCTGTTGTTCCTGGGCGCGCCCGCCATGGCGCAGGAAAATCCCGGGCACTCCGCGTTGGTCACCCGCCTCGCCTATGTCATCACGGGCGACGCCGCGCTGGATGAGACGATGCGCCAGGGCCTCGCCGGGCTATCCGACTTCGTCAATCGCCGCACCGCCGCCACGCTTGCGGAACCGGCCGGCGTGGCGCCGGGGCGGGATGATCTCAGCCTCTACCCGCTGCTCTACTTCACCGTGCGGCCGGAGGCGACGGCTCTGGAACCAGCCGCCGTCGCCGCACTCAACGGCTTCATGCGAAATGGCGGCATCATCCTGTTCGACACGCGCGATGAAGGCTCGGGCGAGGGGTTTTCGCCCGGCGCGCGCACGGCCTTGCGGCGCGTCACGCAGGGCCTCGCCATCCCGCCGCTCATGCCCGTGCCGGAGGAGCATGTCCTGCGCCGCGCCTTCTATCTGCTGGCCGAATTGCCGGGGCGTTTCGCGGGCGGCACCGTCTGGGTCAGCCGCGAGCAGGACCGCGCGAATGACAGTGTCTCGCCCGTTGTCATCGGCGGGCATGACTGGGCGGGCGCCTGGGCGGTGGATGCGCGGGGGCAGAATTTGCATGCTGCCGTGCCGGGCGGCGCCAGGCAGCGCATCCTCGCCTATCGCTTCGGGGCGAACCTCGTGATGTACGCGCTCACCGGCAACTACAAGGGCGACCAGGTGCATGTGCCGGCCATCCTGGAAAGGCTGGGCAATTGATCCGCGCCACCGCCATGGGGGAGGCTGAGGCATGAACACCTCGCTCGCCTTCGACGTCGCGCCCATCCTGCCGCTCTGGCTGCTGGCGGGGCTGGCGGCACTTTGCGCCCTGGCGCTGCTGCCCGCCGCCCTGCGCCGCGCGCGCGGCGTCTGGTGGCGGGCAGCCGCCTTCGCGTTGATCCTGGGCGCGCTGGCGCAACCCCGCATCGTCGAGCAGACGCGCGAAACCCGGCCCGATATCGCCCTGCTGCTGGTGGATCGCAGCGACAGCACCCGCGTCGCCGCCAATCACGCCGCGAGCATCGAGGCCGCACGCCGCAACATCGAGGCCCGCCTGGGCCGCATGCGCGACGTGGAATTGCGCGTGGTGGAGATCCCCGAGGGCGGCAATCAGGGCACCCGCGCCTTCGCCGCCCTCGAACGCGCGCTGGCCGATATTCCGGCCGCCCGCCTGGCCGGCGTCATGCTTCTCTCGGACGGGCAGGTGCATGACGTCCCGCCCGATGGCATCTGGGCGCCGGGCGAGGGCGTGCCGCTGCACCTGCTGATGCCCGGTCGCCAGGGCGAGACGGATCGCCGCATCCGGCTGATCGAGGCGCCGGGCTTCGGCATTGTCGGCCGCAGCGCCGAACTGCGGCTGATCATCGAGGATCTGGGCGTGGCGCGCCCCGAGGGTATGGCGCAACTCACCCTGCGCCGCGACGGCACCGCCCCGATCACCGAAGCCGTGCCCATCGGGCGTGAGCACCGCATCACCCTGCCCATCGAGCGCGCCGGGCCTTCGGTGATTGATCTCGTTGCCGAAACCCGGCCCGGCGAGGTGTCGGATGTGAACAACCGCGTCGTCGTCACGCTGAATGGCGTGCGGGACCGGCTGCGCGTGCTGCTCGTCTCGGGCGAGCCGCATGCGGGGCAGCGCACCTGGCGCCGCCTGCTCAAGGCCGATCCGGGCGTGGATCTGGTGCATTTCACCATCCTCCGCCCGCCCGAGAAGGATGATTTGACGCCGCTCAATGAACTGGCGCTGATCGCCTTTCCGGTGCGGGAATTGTTCCAGGTGAAGCTGCGCGAATTCGATCTCGTGGTGTTCGACCGATTCGCCAATCGCGGCATCCTGCCGCCCATCTATATGCGAAACATCGCCGAGTATGTGCGGGCGGGCGGGGCGCTGCTGGTCTCGGTCGGGCCGGAATTCGTGGGGCCGACCAGCCTGGCCGCAACACCGCTGGGGGCCGTCCTGCCCGCCCGGCCGCTCAATCCGCAGCAGGCCATCATCGAGCAGGCCTATCGCCCGCGCATCAGCGGTGCCGGTGCGCGCCACCCGGTCACCGAGGGCATGCCCGGCGGCAATACCGGGATGGCGGAACCCAGTTGGGGTCGCTGGTATCGCACCATTCGCGCCGAACCCCGCGCCGGCACCATCCTGATGGAAGGTGCCGCCGGCGCGCCGCTTCTGATGCTGGACCGCGTGGGCCAGGGGCGCGTGGCGCTGATGCTCTCGGACCATATCTGGCTCTGGTCGCGCGGGCATGATGGCGGCGGGCCCCAACAGGAGTTGTTGCGCCGCACCGCCCATTGGCTGATGCGCGAACCGGAACTGGAGGAGGAGGACCTGACGGCGCGGATCGAGGCCGGGCGCCTCTCCATCACCCGCCGCAGCCTGGACGCCTCAGCACCGCCCGAGGTCACGATCACCGCCCCCGATGGCAGCACCCGGCGCATGCCGCTCAGCCCCGGCACGGGGGGGCGCGCCACCGCCGAAGCCTCGGCGGAAGCGCCCGGCCTCTGGCAGGTGAGCGATGGCCGCCGCCAGGCCTTCGCCGCCGCCATGCCGGCCAATCCGCCCGAATTCAACGACCTCCGCTCCGAGCCATCGCGCCTGCTGGGGATGGTGCATGCGACCGGCGGCGCGGCGCGCTGGGTGGGCGAGGGTGCCGGCGTGCCGGAAATCCGCCCTGTCAGCGCCGGGCGCGATGCCCAGGGCTCGGGCTGGATCGGGCTGCGCAAGCGGGAGGATCACTCGGTGACGGGCATCGCCGCCCTGCCCCTGCTGCCGCCCTGGCTGATGCTGCCGCTGCTGCTGGGTGCCGCCATCCTCGCCTGGCGGCGCGAAGCGCGCTGAGCCGCCTCCTGGCGGCGGTTGCATGATCGCGTCGGGTGTTGGACGCTGAACGTCGCGAGGCCGGATCGACCGGATCACGTCGCGCCACCCATGCAGGGAGATAACCCATGCTGACCCGTGTTCTGGCCATCGCGGCCACCACCCTCGCCGTCACGGCGGGCAGCGTCGTCGCGCAGGATTTCAACCGCCGCCCTTCCTTCGGGACGCTGAACCTGAACTATAATTTCGCGCCCGACCCGACCATCGTGAACATCACCGCCGGCGGCAATATCCCGGCCGAGCGGATTGGCGGGCCTGGCTGCGTCGGCTCGATCGCGACGCCGCCGGATGTGCGGCTGAACTACCGCTCCGGCGGGGGGTTGCCGCTTTATATCTCGGCCCACTCGCGCTCGGATGTCACGCTGGTGATCAACCTTCCGGATGGGAAATGGATCTGCAATGATGATTTCCGCGGGACCGATCCGGGCATCGTCTTCAGCCGGCCGCAATCGGGGCAATACGACATCTGGATCGGCCATTATGGCCGGGGCGCCGGGGTGCCGGCGCAGCTGGTGATTTCCGAAATAGCCCCACGCTGATACAGCGCTGATGCGGGGGCGGCGCCCCCCATCACCCGGAGGGACTTCATGACCGACTTCTTCACCGACGTGACGCTTGGCACGGGCGAGATCGCAACCGCCGGCCGCTCCGTCGCGGTGCATTACACGGGCTGGCTCTACGATGCCGCCGCGCCCGAGAATAAGGGCCGCAAATTCGACTCCTCGCGCGATCGCGGCGATGCCTTCCGCTTCCCGCTGGGCGCGGGCCATGTGATCCAGGGCTGGGACCAGGGGGTGGTCGGCATGAAGGTGGGTGGCCATCGTCGCCTCGTCCTGCCGCCGGAACTGGGCTACGGCGCGCGCGGCGCGGGCGGCGTGATCCCACCGAATGCGACGCTGGTGTTTGACGTGGAATTGCTCGAAATCGGCTGAACGGTGCATGCCACAACGCTGCCGCGTCAAGCGCGCTTGACGCGGCGCGGCAGCCAAGCTCGGCTATCCCCAACACGGGAGACGCCACCATGAACGTCATGGACCACACCGCCCCAGCCACCGCCTGGCTGGGCGGTTTCGAAGCCGCGCTGGCGGCCGGCGATGTCAGCGCCTGCTTCCAGCCCGATGGCCATTGGCGAGATGTGCTGGCCTTTGGCTGGGAGCTTCGCACCACCTCCGGCGCCACCGCCATCGCCGCAGCGCTGCGCGGCGCCCACGCCAAAAATTTCCGCCTCGACCCCGCCCGCTCTGCGCCCCGCCGCGTGCAGCGCGCGGGGGTGGATTGCCTGGAGGTGATCTTCGCCTTCGATGCCGAGCATGGCGAGGGCCACGCCGTCGCTCGCTTGGTCGAAGGCCGCGCCTGGACGCTGCTGACGGCGCTCGGCGAGATGGCAGGCCCAAAGGGGGGACCAAGCCAGGTGGAAATGCCCGACTATTCCCGCGAATTCGGCGGCGAGAACTGGCTGGACAAGCGCAACCGCGCCCGCGCCTATGCGGATCACGACCCCGCCGTGCTGGTGGTGGGTGGCGGCCAGGCGGGGCTGTCCATCGCCGCGCGGCTCGGCCAGATGGGCGTGGATACGCTGATCGTGGATCGCGCGGCGCGCGTGGGCGATAATTGGCGCAAGCGCTACCACGCGCTGACCCTGCACAACGAGACCTCGGTCAACCACCTGCCCTATCTGCCCTTCCCCAAGACCTGGCCGGCCTTCATCCCCAAGGACAAGCTGGCGAATTGGTTCGAATTCTACGTCGAGGCGATGGAACTGAATTTCTGGACGAGCACGGAACTCGTCTCCGGCCATCGCGACGGCGATGCCTGGGAGGTCACGCTGAAGCGCGGCGATGGCAGCACGCGCGTCATGCGTCCGCGCCACATCATCTTCGCCACCGGCGTCAGCAGCATTCCCATCCGGCCGAAGCTTCCGGGGCTGGAGGATTTCACTGGCACCGTGCTGCATTCGGGTGAATACAACGAGGGCCATGCCTGGAAGGGCAAGCCGACCCTGGTGCTGGGCACCGGAAATTCCGGCCATGATGTGGCGCAGGACCTGTTTGCCTCCGGCGCGCAGGTCAGCATGATCCAGCGCAGCCCGACCTATATCGTCAGCCTGGCCGAGGCGCAGCGCGTCTATTCCATCTACACCGAGGGCCTGCCGATCGAGGATTGCGACCTGCTCGCCACCGCCATGCCCTATCCCGTGCTGTGTGAGGCCTATCGGCAAGCCACCACGCATTCCCGCAAGCTGGACCAGCCCTTGCTGGATTCCCTCGCCAGGGCCGGCTTTCGGCTGGATAATGGCGAAGGCTCGATGGGCTTCCAGATGAAGTATCTGGAACGCGGCGGCGGCTATTATTTCAATGTCGGCTGCTCGGACCTCATCGCCAGTGGCGAGATCGGCCTGGTGCAATATGCCGATATCGAGCGCTTTGTGCCCGAGGGCGTGCGGCTGCGGGATGGCCGCGTGATGCCGGCGGAATTGCTGGTGCTCGCCACCGGCTACAAGAACCAGCAGGAGACGGCGCGCGCCTCATTGGGGGATGCGGTGGCCGAGCGCATCGGTCCGGTCTGGGGCTTCGATGCGGGGGGCGAATTGCACAATATGTGGCGACCGACGGCGCAGGAAGGGCTCTGGTTCACCGCCGGCAGCCTGGCGCAATGCCGGATCTATTCGAAGTTCCTGGCCATGCAGATCAAGGCGCGGGAACTGGGCCTGGTCACCACTCGCGGCGCTGGCTGAGGACGATCTCCTTCGTGCCTTCCACCAGGCTGCGGATCTCGCGGTCCACGACATAAGTGCCGTTATGCTGCGGGTTGATCATGTGGGTGTTGGCGACGGACATGCTCTTGTGATCGAGGATGTCCTCATGCTCGATCACGCGCGGGATGGTCAGGAATTGCGGCTGGCCTTCGGAGAACTTGTCGCCGCCTTCCATGCGCGTCGCGTAGTTGTAGCCCGAAAAGCGATACAGCACCTTGAACAAGGATATTCCTCCAGGGGGCCAGCGCGTTCCGGGGCTGCCATCCCATGCCTCACGCAAATTCGCGCCGCGGCTTGGCACCTCATCGAAATGGCGCTGAATCCCCAGGCTTGCAAGCGGCTTCCCAGGCCCGCCGGGGAGCGTCAGACTTGGCGCTTTGGGAAGCTGCCATGTTCTACGAACCCCGCCTCGGGCACGGCCTGCCGCATGATCCGTTCAAGGCCATCATCGCGCCCCGGCCGATCGGCTGGATCTCGACACTGGACGCGCAAGACCGCCCCAACCTCGCGCCCTACAGCTTCTTCAACGCGGTCCATGGCAGGCCGCCCATGCTGGCCTTCACCAGCGAGAGCATGAAGCACAGCGCGGCCAATGCCATCGCCACGGGGGAATTCGTCTTCAACCTCTGCACCCAACCGCTGTTCGACGCGATGAACATCTCCTCCGGCGCGCTGGCCGAAGGGGAGAGCGAGTTCGAGGCGGCGGGGCTGGAAACCGCGCCCTGCCGCATCGTGAAGGCGCCGCGCGTCGCGGCCTCACCGGCCTCGATGGAGTGCCGCGTGGCGCAATCCTTCCGGCTGCAGGATGCGGAGGGCCAGCCGCTGGAAGGCTGGATGATCATCGGCCAGGTCGTCGGCGTGCACATCAACGAGGCCTATCTGCGCGATGGCCGTTTTGACACGGCGGCGGCCCAGCCGCTCGCCCGCTGCGGCTACCGCGACTATGCCGCGGTAGCCGAGATGTTCGAGGCGCTGCGCCCGACCGATGGCGGCGCCTTCAACCCCGGCCAGCGGGACCGCTGACGGAGGTCAGGCGGGGTCGCCGGTATCCGGCGCCAGCCCCGCCGCCTCAATGCCGGCGATGCAGCAGACTTCGTCCTGCGCGGAGACATCGCCGGAAATGCCGACGGCGCCCAGCAGCAGGTGGGACGCATCGCGCACCAGCACGCCGCCTGGCGCCGGGACGGCCTTGCCGCCCGTCAGATCGGAGAGGGCATTGGTGAAGCCCGCCATGGTCTGGGCGCGGCGCGCCAGTTCCCGCGTGCCGAAACCCATGGCCAGCGCGCCATAGGCCTTGCCCATGGCGATTTCCGGCCGCAACAGGCTCGCGCCATCCTCGCGCTTGGTCACCTTCACATGGCCGCCCGCATCGAGCACCACGACGCAAAGCGGCAGCAGCCCGATCTCGCGCCCCTTGGCGAGTGCCGCATCGGCGATGATCTCGGCCTGAGCGAGGGTGAGGCCGTTCACGGCGGCGGGATGGGCGGGTTGCGGCATGGGTCTGTCCTTGAGATCTGCGAACTGCCCGATGGCGCTTCATCGCGGATGCGTCAAGCGCCCGTCCGGACCAGCGGCCTCGGGTCCACCACCTCGCCCCGCTGCCGCAACTCGACATAGAGGGTGGGCTGGCCGGTGGCGGGCAGCACGCCCACCGGCTCACCCGCCTGGATGCGCTGCCCGGCGGCCACATCGAGGCGCTCCATCCCCGCCAGCACCAGATGCTGCCCCTGCCCGCAATCCAGGATCACCATGCGGCCATAGCTGCGGAAGGCGGCCGCGAAGGCGACGCTGCCGCCGCAAGGGGCCGTCACCCGCGCGCCGGGCGAGGCCGCGAAGGTCAGGCCGCGCGCCGGCCCGCCCTCGCCGGGCGCGTTGAAGCCGCGCACCAGGCGGC
>CAMTUX010000040.1:0-25069 GCA_947084995.1 uncultured Roseococcus sp. | reverse complement strand
TGAAAGTGAGCGCAAGCGAACGCATCATGGTCTAGAGCTTTTTCCGTTCGAAAGGGCTCACGGAAAAAGCTCCAGATCATTGAATCACGAGCATCTTTATCCGGTCAAACGATTCCGTTTGATCGGATGATGCTCTAGCGCCCCTTCCGGCAGGTCTCAGAGGCGCCGGAGCGCCACCGCGATCGCGTCCAGTTCCGCCAGGATCGCCGCCAGCGCGCTTTCCTCCGAGGCTGGCTCGCCCAGCGGCAATTCGGGCTCGCCCTCGACCAGCAGGCGCTGGACGCCCTTGATCGTGTAGCCTTGCGTGTAGAGCAGGTCCGAGATGCGCTTCAGTAGCGCGAGATCCTCCGGGCGATAGTAACGCCGCCCACCAGCCCGCTTCAAAGGTTTGAGCTGCGGGAATTTGGTCTCCCAGAAGCGCAGCACATGCTGCGGCACGTTGAGTTGCTCCGCCGCCTCGCTGATGGTCCGGAAGGCCTGGGCCGATTTGCGCGGCCGCGGGCGCTCCTCCAGTTCCACCTGCTCGCTCACCCTTTGCCACCCATGGCCAAGGTGGCGCCAGGGAGCGTGGTGCCATTGATCCTGGCCTTCAACACCTGGCTTGGCCGAAAGGTCAGCACGCGGCGGGGCAAGATCGGAACCTCCACGCCAGTCTTGGGATTGCGCCCGATGCGCTGCCCCTTCTGGCGAATGAGAAAGGTGCCAAAGCCCGAAATTTTCACGGATTCTCCCGTCTCCAGCACGCTGGAGACGCGTTCCAGCACGGCCTCCAGCAGGGCGGCGGATTCATTGCGAGAGAGGCCGACCTCCGCATAGATGGCCTCGGCCAGGCCGGAACGCGTCAGCGTATCCATTGTTGGGTCTCCATGGCGTGCACGCGCCCGCAAGTCTCTGTTCCGGCAAGAAAGCCGGGAAGGGCAGGCCACGTCAACCATCTTTCGCACAGCATCGCCCAAAGCCGCGCCTGGCGTGCATTCACCCCGGCACGGAGCGCCTCATCCATGCGGCGCCATCGCTGGCGGCTTCCGGCCAGCGCCGGGCGCCGCAAGCGGGCGGGCGTGGCCTCCGGCTGCGGCCCAATGTCGAAGCTGAGGCAGATCTCCAACGCCTCACCACCCCACGGCGTAGCTGGCGCGGCGTGGATCGGCACCGGCGGTCAGGATGCCGCTGCGCTGATCCGCCTGGATCGCGCAGATGGCGCCCGCGCGCCAAATCCGGTCCGGCCACCAGGTGACGTGATGGCCGCGCGCCGCCAGCGCGTCGCCCGCTCGGCGGTCCATCAGGCCTTCCAGGCAGAGGCGGCCGGGGGAGTAGGTGTGCGGCTCGAAGCTGTCGGGGAAGCTGTAGGTGGCGAAGCGCGGATGCTCCACCGCATCCTGCGGGTCCATCCCGAAGAGCAAGATGTTCAGCAGCACCTGGAGCATGGCTTGCGATTGCACATCGCCCCCCGGACTGCCGAAGGGCAGCACGAATTGCCCCGGCATCACCGCCATGGCCGGGTTGGGCGTCAGGCGCGGCCGCTTGCCCGGCGCCGCCCGGCTGGGATGCCCCGGCACCGTGAAGGATTGCGACCCGCGCGAGGAAGGGCAAAGCCCGGTGCCGGGAATCACCGGCGTGTCGCTCGACACATCGCTCGGCGTGGCGGAGACGCTGTTGCCCCAGCGATCCACGACCGAGATGTAGGAGGTGTCGCGCGGCGGGCCGCTGGGCGCTTCCGTCAGCAGCGGTGCCCCACCCGCGCCCAGGCCGGCCGCCGCGCCGCCTTGCGGCTGCCCGGCCGGCGGCATGTCCGGCCAGGCGCGCAGCGGATCAATCAACGCCGCCCGCGCCGCGCCATAGCCAGCATCCAACAGGCCGGCCAACGGCACATCCACCAGCGCCGGATCCCCATAGAACGCCTCCCGATCAGCGAAGGCGAGCTTCAGCACCTCGATGATCCTGTGCATGTAGTCTACGCTGTTATGCCCCGCCGCGCGCAGCGCCGCCGGGTCCAGCATGTTCAGCGCCTGGCCGAGCAGCGGCCCCTGGCACCATGGCCCGCAGGTATAGACATCGGCGCCCGCGAAGCGGACCGAGACGGCGCGCTCCACGGGCGAGCGATATTCGGACAGATCCTCGGCCGAGAGCCAGCCGCCTTCCTCGCGGTGATAGCGCAGAATGGCCTGGGCGATATCGCCCCGGTAGAAGGCGTCGCGCGCCGCTTCCAGCCCGGCCAGCCTGTCCCCGCCACGGGCGAGCGCCGCGCTCTCCTCATCGGCCATGTAGCGCAGCGTCTTCGCCAGATCCGATTGCACAAAGATCTCGCCCAGCTTCGGCGGCTTGCCGCCGGGGAGGTAGATGGCGGCGTTGGAGGGCCAGCGGGCGTATTTCCCGGCATAGTCGGCGATGGTGTTGGCCAGCAGCGGATAGACCGGAAAGCCCTCGGCGAAGCGGATCGCCGCCTGCACCACCTCGGCGAAGGGCATTGTGCCGAAGCGGGCGAGTGCCGTGATCCAGGCATCGGGCGCGGCGGGGATGACGGTACGCAGCAGCCCCTCGGGGATGGCGCCGCCGCATTCGCGAGTGAAGTATTCCGGGTCCATCCCGCGCGGCCAGCCGCCCAGGCCAGCGATGGTCCAGACCTCGCCATCCGCCATGCGGATCATGATGGGTGCCACACCGGCGACATTCACGATATCGGGCTGCAACACCCCGAGCGCGATGCCGCCCGCCACCGCCGCATCCACCGCATTGCCGCCCGCCTCCAGCACGGCGAAGGCAGCATGCGCCGCGCCATAATGCCCGGCCGAGGCCATGTGGCGCGTGCCGCGCAAGGCAGGGCGCTGGGCGTAGGGCTCGGACATGGGGCGCTCCTGGGGTCAGTGAGGGGGCACAGGCCCTCTTTGCTATGCCCCGGCCCGCGGCATCAATCCAGGGTGATGCATGCGTCCAGGCAGCCACGAAGATGCCCACCATCCCCGCCGTCGCCATGCCGCCCAGCGCGACCATCAGCATGGGCTTGAGGATGTCGTCCGGCAGATCCGCCAGGAGCAGCACCCAGGCGCTTCTCGAATGCGGCGTCGGGGTGGTTCTCGGGCTTCACGGCGCGGTCCCTTGATGCGTGTCATGTCGCGCTCAACCCGGATAGAACGCGCCGGTCATGCTGCGAAAGCGGTTGAGACCCGGTAAGTGGGCATTCGCGAGGGGCGCGCCCTGTCGTCTCTCGCACCGCCGCTGTTGGTGCCGGGGCCGTCGCGGCGTCCCCTTCTCCGGTCAGGTTCCCGGTCAGGACTGGAGGCCGGGGCGCCTCGCCAATCGATTCTGTTCCCGCGCGCTTTCCCACCCCTGGCCCGGATTTAAGGCGGTGATCCCCGCGGCGAGGCGCGCCGTATCCGGGCCTGGATTGGTCTGCCAGACATCGCCATCACGGCTGACCAAAGCAGCAGGTCAATGCCGCGATGGAAGCTCGGATTAGATTCAAACGGTCGATATGACTGAGTGGCCGACCGCGCTACGATATGACGCAATGCCCAATGACCGGGAAGATCAGCCGCGGCCCATGAATTTCCGGACACGGGATCAAGTTTGAGGAGTCGATTGTGAGCAGCTTGAACGAGAGCGGCCTCCTGACCGGATTGCCGCGCCGCGATGCCGTAGCCGGCATGACAGCGGCGGCCGAGCAGGTGCTGCAGGAGATGGCAGCATGAGCGAAGCCCTGATCGGCGTCATCAATGCCGGCTCCTCCTCGCTGAAATTCTCGGTCTATGCGAGCGATGAGTGCCTGCTGAACGGCCAGGTGGAGGGCATTGGCGCGCACCCCGCGGTGAAGGTCAAATCCGGCAAGGGCGAGGCGCTCTCGCCGCCCGATTTCTCCGCCACCCCGCCAGCCACGGCGGGCGAGGCGCTGATCACGCTGCTGCCCTGGTTGCAGGGCTGGCTGGCGGGGCGGCCATTGGCGGCCATCGGCCATCGCGTTGTGCATGGCGGGCCGAAATATGGCGCGCCCGCGCGGGTGACGCCGGCCCTGATCGAGGAACTGAAGGCCTTCATCCCGCTGGCGCCGCTGCACCAGCCGCACAACCTCTCGTCGATCGAGGCGGCGCTGGAGCGCAATCCCGAGCTGCCCCAGGTGGTATGCTTCGACACCGCCTTCCACCGCAGCATCCCCGAGGTCGCGCAGGTCTTCGCGCTGCCACATGAGATGAGGGAGCGGGGCATCCGCCGCTACGGCTTCCACGGCCTCTCCTACGAATACATCGCCTCGGTTCTTCCGCAGGCCGCACCCGCGATTGCAGGCGGGCGGGTGGTGGTGGCCCATCTGGGCAATGGCGCCTCGCTCTGCGCCCTGCGCGCCGGGCGCAGCATGGCGACGACGATGGGTTTCTCCGCACTCGACGGGCTGCCGATGGGCACGCGCTGCGGCCAGCTCGACCCCGCCGTGGTGCTGCATTTGCTGACGACGCAAGGCATGACGCCCAAGGCAGTCGAGGACCTCCTCTACCGCAAATCCGGCATGCTTGGCCTCTCCGGCATCTCGTCCGACTTCCGGGATCTGCTGGAGAGCGACCAGCCCCGCGCCCGCTTCGCCATCGAGGTCTTCGTCCATCAGGTGGCGCGCAACATCGCCTCGATGGCGGGCGCGATGGGCGGGCTGGATGGCATCGTCTTCACCGCCGGCGTGGGCGAGAATGCGGCGCCGATCCGCGAGGCCGTGTGCCAAGCCTGCGCCTGGATGGGCGTGGATCTGGATCAGGCCGCCAATGCCGCCCACGCCTCGCTGATCTCGGCGCCGGGCAGCCGCGTCGGCGTGCATGTGATCCCGACCGACGAGAACCTGATGATCGCGCGCCACACCAGCGCCCTGCTGAGCTGAGGAGCCAAAATGCCCGATCCCGGACACCTGCCCCCCCTCCTGGCCGGCAAGAAGGCGCTGGTCGTCGGCGTGGCGAATGAGAGCTCCATCGCCTGGGGCTGCGCCTCGGCGATGCGAAAGGCCGGCGCCGATATCGCGATGACCTATCTGAATGAGCGCGCGAAGCCTTATGTGGAGCCTCTCGCCCGGCAGGTCGAAGCGCCGATCTTCATGCCGCTGGAAGTGCGCGACCCCGCGCAGGTGGATGCCCTCTTCGAGGCCATCGAGAAAACATGGGGCAGGATGGACATCCTGGTGCATTCCATCGCCTTCGCGCCGAAGGAAGCGCTCCATGGCCGTGTGGTGGATTGCCCGCGCGACGGCTTCCTGGCGGCGATGGATGTCTCCTGCTGGTCCTTCCTCGACCTCGCGCATCGCGCGGAGCCGTTGATGAAGGATGGCGGCGCCATGCTGACCATGTCCTATCTCGGCGCCAATGAGGTGGTGGATAATTACGGCATCATGGGGCCGGTGAAGGCCGCGCTGGAATCCGCCGTGCGCTATGTGGCGGCCGAGCTTGGGCCCAAGGGCATCAGGGTCCATGCCGTCAGCCCCGGCCCGCTGGCCACGCGCGCGGCCTCCGGCATCAAGGATTTCGACAAGGTGATGGAGAACGTCGCCTCCCGCGCGCCAATGCGGCGGCTGGTCACGATCGAGGAAGTGGGTGCGGCCTGCGTCTTCCTCGCCTGCGACCATGCCACCGCGATGACGGGCGAGACGCTCTACGTGGATGGCGGCTACCACATCCTGGCCTAGGGCATCATCCGATCAAACGATTCCGTTTGTTCGGATAATGCTTTAACCGCCCCTCAAGCTGTCTTCAAGGTCAATCCGCCATCCACCACGATTTCCGCGCCCGTCACGTATTTCGCCTCGTCGGAGGCGAGATACAGCGCCGCATAGGCCACGTCCCAGGCATCGCCCATCCGGCCCATCGGCGGCTGCGCGTTGCGCCTTGCCACGATGGCCGCGACATCGCCGCCGCTGCGCTGGCCCGCCAGCCGCGCCTCCACCAGCGGCGTGTGCATCAGCCCCGGCACCACCACATTGCACCGAATGCCATGCGGCGCATAACGCACCGCGATCATCTTCGAGAGCGCGATCACGCCCGATTTGGAGGCCGCATAGGCCATCAAATCCGAGCCGATATGCCGCAGCGCCGCGACGGAGGAGAGGTTCACAATCGCGCCCCCACCCTGCTTCACCATGATGGGCAGCACGGCGCGCGTGCTGAGATGCACGTAATGCAGGTTGTGGTGGAATTGCCGGTGCCAGACCTCCGGCGACATTTCCTCCGGCCCGCCGGGCACGCTGCCGCCCACATTGTTCACCAGGATATCCACGCGCCCGAAGGCCGCCATGGTGGCGGCCATGATGCGCGCGATCTCGCTCTCCTGCGTCACATCGGCGGCGAGCGCGAAGGCCTGCCCGCCCTCGGCCGCGATCAGCGCCGTGGTTTCCTCGGCGGCGGCCAGGTTGAGGTCCACGCAGGCGAGCTGCGCGCCCTCGCGGGCGAAAAGGATGGCCATGGCGCGGCCATTGCCGATCCCCTCGCCGACCGAGCCCGCGCCAAGCAGCAGGACGCGCTTGCCGGCGAGCCGGGGTTTACCACCCGGCCGATTCAGACCTTCGGGCTGCGCCCTGCGGTCATCGGGCGCGCTCACCTCTGCGCCCAGGGCGTCGTCTGCCACAGCGCGCGGTAGCGCCGCTCATCCTGCCGCAGCCGCGTGAACCAGGCCTCGCCCGATTCATGCCGCACGAGGAGCGAGCGCGCCTCGATCGCGCGGATGAATTCCGGATCCTTCGCGATGTCATCCGTCGCTTCCCGAAAGCGCGCGACGATATGCGCGGGCGTGCCCACGGGCATGACCAGGCCGCGCTCGGAGGCCATGGTCACGTCAATGCCCTTCTCCTTCAGCGTCGGCAGATCGGGCGCGAAGCGGCTGCGTTCGTTGGCGGCCAGTGCCAGCAGGCGCATGCCGTCATGATTGGTCAGCACATAGCCGAGGTTCAGCCCACTCGCGACGAGTTGCCGGCCCAGGATGGCGGTGCGGATCGGCGGGTCGCCCTGGAAGGCCACATGGTTGAAGCGGATGCCCGTGGCCTGGGCCAGCAGCACGATCAGCAGGTGGTCATCCGTGCCGATGCCGGGCGAGCCGAAGCTGATGCTCTCCGGCTCGCGCCGGGCGGCGGCGAAAAGCTCCTCGATGGTCTGGTAGGGGCTGTCGGCGCGAACCGAGATCGCCGAGGGGTCGCCCACGATATTGCCGATGGGCGCGAAGTCATCGAGCTTGAATTGCGCCGGTCGCTCGATGGGAATGGTCAGCAGGCCGGGCATGTTGGTGGTGCCGATCACCGTGCCATCGGTGCGGCCGCGCGCAATCGCGGCCAGCCCCACCTCGCCCCCCGCGCCGGGACGATTGGCGACGACGACAGTGCCGCCGATGCGCGGCTCCAGGAAGCGGGCAAAAAGCCGGGCATCCACATCGGTCGCACCGCCGGGCGTGAAGCCCACGATGATCTCGATGGGGCGGTCCGGCCGCCAGCCTTGGGCCAGCGCGGGCGTGGCCAAGACGGTGGCGGTGGCGAGAAGCGTGCGACGCAGCATCACGAATTTCCTTCCTTGAGCCAGGTGATCAACCGCGCGAGGCCTTCGCGCATCTCCACTTCCGGTTTCCAGCCGATGACCGAAAACGCCTTGTCATGCGCGATGCGGAAGGCCCCGCCCGAGGTCAGCCTGACCTTGCCCGCCCTCTCCCCCACGAAGCGCGGCGCCGGCCCGCCGCCGGCCAGTTCCGTCACCAGCTTCACCAATTCGAGCGTGGTGATGGGCGCGGGGCCGGAGGTGTTCACGGCGACGTTGCCGGCCGCAGCTTCAAACGCCATGCGATTGGCGCGGGCGAGATCCCCCACATAGACGAAGTGCTTCGTCTCGCTGCCATCGCCGAAAATCTCGGGCGGCTCGCCGCGTGCCAGCCTCTCCAGCGTCTCGATGATGTAGAGCGCATTGGCGGCACGATGATGCTGCCGCTCGCCATAGACGGTGGAATAGCGCAGCACGACATGCGGCAGGCCACGCTTGGCCGTATAGGTGCGGCAGAGCTGCTCGCCGATGATCTTGGTGGCGCCATAGATGATGGCGGCCGGCGGCGCGCCCTCGCTGTAGAAGGGGGTGGCCTCGACCAAATCGCCCTTGATGCCGGGGCCATAGCCATAGACCGCGTTGGAGGAGGCGAAGACCACCTTCCTCACGCTGCGCGTCACGCTGGCCTCCAGCGCGTTCTGCACGCCGCGAATATTGACGTCGAGGCCGCCCCAGGGGTCGCGGTCCATGTTCAGAGTCATGTAGGCGGCCAGCAGCAGCGCGCCATCCACGCCTTCCAGTGCGGCCAGGAGGTCACTCATCCGCAGCACGTCGCCACGGATGATCTTCAGGCGCGGATGGTCCTTGAGATGCGCCACGGCGCTTTCCGCGCCCATCGAAAAATTATCGAAAAGCCGCACCTCGGCTGCGCCGGCATCGAGCAATTCACCCGCCGTGGCCGAGCCGACGAGGCTGCCGCCGCCGATGATGACAAAGCGCGATCCGGCGATGGAGACCGATGCCATGCTGTTCCTCCAAGAATTCTTCTTGGGGGCAGCATGGGGCGGCGCATCGCCCAGGGCAATCCATCAGCGCCAGTCGATCGGCGGCATTACGCCCAGCGGAAGCCGCGCCATGGTGATGCGCCGATTACGCAATTCCAGCGGCAATTCCACCCGTGGCGGCCCGCCCTCCGGCGGCACGCGGGCAGAGAGGATCAGCCCCGCCCGCAGCGGCAGCAGCATGCCGGGTGCCACCAGCCCGGCCGCGACGATGGTGTTCAGCCCCTCCTGCACGTCCACCAACGTCAGCGTGCCGCGCCCCTCGGGCTGCAACCGGGCATCCAGCGTGATGGTGGCGCGCAGCTGAGCGATGGCTTCACCCATCCGCGCCTCGGCATGGCCGATGCTGAGCGTGCCGCCCGCCGCGCGCCAGGCTGCGGCGCTGGGGCCGGGCGGCTGGGTCAGCCGGCCAGTGACTTGCAGCGCGTCGAGCCGTGGCAGGCGGCTGGGCGCCATCCCTGCCGCACGCAGGTCGAAATCCGTGCCGAACAGGCTCAGCGCCAAGCTTTGCACGGCCAGATCCTCGCCGAAGCGCAATCCATCGCCTTCCAGCGTAGCACCCTGGCCATCCAGCCGCAGCCGCGCGACGAGGGTGCGGCTTTGCACCGGCATGGCGCCCTGCGGATGCACCAGTCGCTGCGCGCCGGTGAGGTCCAGCCGCAATTGCCGGCGATCCCGGGCAAACAGCCCGAGCGTCCCGCCCTCCGACTCCCAACCCAAGCCATTGGGGGCGCGCAGCGCCAGGTCGCGCAGCTTCAGCGCGGCGCCCAGCGGGAAGCCGGTGCGCTCGGGCGGGGCATGGCGGATCTGCCAGCCCTTGGCGCGCTTGGCCTCGCTCCAGCGGGCAAGCTCCACCTCAAGACGGCTCGTCGCCTCCTGCCAGCTCCAGTACAGGCCGCCCGCGCCGAGGGTCAGGGCGAGAAGAAGAAGCGCCCACCATTTTCTTGCCATGAGATCATGGCTTAAACATCCTAGTCGGTTTCGAAAAGGTTCAAGCGCGGTGCAGGACTTACCGCTTGATGCCGATGGGCATCTCTATGTCTTCGCCTATGGCTCGCTGATCTGGCGGCCGGGCTTCACGCATATGGGGCATGAGCCGGCGCTGCTGTGGGGCTATCACCGCCGCTTCTGCCTCCTGTCGCGGCATTATCGCGGCACGCCCGAGGTGCCGGGCCTGGTGCTGGGCCTGGATCGCGGCGGCACCTGCCGGGGCGTGGCCTTCCGGGTGACGGGCTCGGCCGCGGCCGAGGTGCTCGACTACCTGGAATCGCGCGAAAACCCGAATGGCGAGAATGTCTATCACCGCCGATTGCTGAAGCTGCGCCTGGCCTCGGGGCGTGATGTGCGCGGCATCAGCTATGTGGCGGATCGCACCCACCCCGCCTATTGCCGCCCCTGCGAGCAGAGCACCGCCGCCACCATCGCGCGCGGCGCCGGCAAGACCGGCACGAACCGCGAATACCTGGAAAACACCGCCCGGCAGCTTTCCGCCATGGGCCTGGCCGATCCCCGGCTGGAACGGCTGGTGCGCCTGGTGATGGCAAGACCCGATTAAGCTTTTCGCGCGATCCTCCAGGGGGGCAGGAGGATCCACCATGACCGCTGAATTGCCGGAGGAAATACGCGAGGCGCGGCAGCGCTGCGCGCGGCACCTGGCCGATCTGCATCGGCTGCACCTCGCCATGGTGGCCGAGGGGCGCGCCCTGAAGCGCTTCACCGTCGGCGGCCGCCCCAGCGCCGAGATCGAGATCACCGCCGAATTGCTGGAGCAATATCTCTCGGCGAGCGACGCCTTCCTGGAGAATATGCGCGGGCGGATGGAAGCGCGCCTGGGCCTGCTGCGCCGGGGCGAGCCGCAGGTGAATGGCCGGCCCGAGGATGCGCCCGGCCATGGCGGCTTCTGGCTCAGCTTCTCCCGGCTCTGCGCCGTGCTGCGCCGCGTCTCGCGCCGCGCGGAGATGTAGCATTCGGCGTAACCCGCAACTGAGGCGGGCCGCAAATGCGGCCGGCGGATCGCTTCAGCGATCCGAAGCCAAGCGCGCGGATGCGCGCCCCCGGCGTCTGGGGGCGATTATATATGCAAAGCCCTTCCATCCACGGCCAGCGCGGCTTCCTTCACCGCCTCGCTCAGCGTCGGATGGGCGTGGCAGGTGCGGGCCACATCCTCGGCGCTCGCGCCGAATTCGATGGCCATGGCGACCTCGGCGATCAAAGTGCCGGCATCGGGGCCGATGATATGGCCGCCCAGCACGGCGTCGGTCCTGGCATCGGCCAGGATCTTCACGAAGCCGTCCATGTCGCCCATGGCGCGGGCGCGGCCATTGGCGGTGAAGGGGAATTTGCCGATTTTGTAGGGCTGACCGCGCGCCTTCAACTGCTCCTCCGTCTCACCCACGGAAGCGAGTTCGGGCCAAGTATAGACCACGCTCGGAATGGCATTGTAGTTGATGTGCGGCTTCTGGCCGGCGAGTTGCTCGGCCAGCGCCACGCCTTCATCCTCGGCCTTGTGCGCCAGCATGGCACCCGCGATGGCATCGCCGATGGCGTAGATGCCGGGCACGCTGGTGGCGTAATGCGCGTCGGTCTTCACGCGGCCGCGCTCATCCAGCGCGACGCCCACTTCCGCGAGGCCGAGGCCCTCCACATGCGGGCGGCGGCCAATGGCCAGCAGCACGACATCGGCGCGCAGCGTCTCGGCCGCGCCGCCGGCGGCGGGCTCGATCGTCACGTTCACGCCCGTCGCATCCGCCACGGCGGCGGTCACCTTGCTTTTCAGCTTGAACTTGAAGCCCTGCTTGGCCAGCACACGCTCGAAGGCCTTGCCCAGCTCATTGTCCATGCCGGGCGTGATGCGGTCGAGATACTCCACCACTGTCACCTTGGCGCCCAGGCGCCCCCAGACGCTGCCCAGCTCCAGCCCGATCACGCCGCCGCCGATCACCAGCAGGTGCTCGGGCACCTGGCTCAGTTCCAGCGCGCCGGTGGAGGTGACGATGCGTGTCTCATCCACCGCGATCCCGTTGAGCGGGATGCTCTCGCTGCCGGTGGCGATGACGATGTTCTTCGCGGTATAGGCTTGGCCCGCGACCTCGACCGTGGTCGGGTTCACGATGCGCCCGGTGCCCTTCAGCCAGGTGACCTTGTTCTTCTTGAACAGGAATTCCACGCCCTTGACGTTGGCGCCCACCACCTCGGCCTTGCGGGCCTGCATGCGGGCGAGGTCAAAGGAGACGCCGGTCACATTGATGCCGTGATCGGCCAGCTTGTGCTTGGTTTCCTCGAAATGCTCGGAGGATTGCAGCAGCGCCTTGGAAGGAATGCAGCCGACATTGAGGCAGGTGCCCCCCAGCGTCGCGCGCTTCTCCACGCAGGCGACCTTGAGGCCAAGCTGCGCCGCGCGAATGGCGCAGACATAGCCGCCCGGACCGGCGCCGATGACGATGACGTCAAAGCTGTCAGACATGCGAATTCCTCAACCGCGTTTGGCGGCAAACTGGCGCGGGGCGCGATGCGGCGCAAGGTCTTGCGGGCCGCCCCCTCGCCATGGGCAAGGCGGCGTGCCAGTCCTCGGCCCGCAAGCCGGAAGGGATGCCGCATGGCGGGATGGAAATTCTGGGGTTTGGCCCCGCTGCTTTGGGCGCCGGTTGCCGTGGCGCAGCCGCCTGGCTGGACAGCGCAGCCGTCTGGCTGGGCGGATTGCGCCGGGCAGGTGATCATACTGGGCACCGCCAGCCAGGCCGAAGGGGCGGGCTTCAGCTATTGGGCCACCCTCTCCAACCCCGGCATGCGCCCGGTGCGGATCGAATCGCGCTTCGCCGATGCCAAGGCGGCGCCCGCGCTGCGGATCGAGGCGGGGCGCATGCACCGGCTGCGGCTGGGCGAAGGTGCCGCCTGGCTCTCGGCCGAGGAGATCGCCGCCGCCACCCGCCTGCGCTGCCAGCGCATCCCCACCCAGCCCTGATGGAGCCGCGCATGATGAAATTCGCGCCCCTCGCCCTCGCTTTGGTGCCTGCCGGCGCGCAGGCGCAGATGGGCGGCCCCGGCGTGGATTGCCGTGGCCTGGCCGAGACCCAATTCACCAGCCGGCCGATGGAGGCTGGGCGGTATCCGTATCAGATGACCACCGCCCATCGCTCCACGGGATCGCGGCGCTACAGCTTCGCAGCCCCTGGCAGTCGCGGCACGGTCAAGCTCACCGCCGAGACCTTGCGAACCGATACCCGGCTGCGCTGCTTCCCCCCGTAGGCCCCCCGGCGATAATCGGGGCTTGGCAAGCGCCCCGCTTCCATGGCCCAATCCCGGATGACGGCGCCGTAAGATGCGCCGAAGCATCCGGGAGGTTATCCATGAGCCGAATTGCCAGCGGGCTTTCACGCCGCAATGCCCTGGCCGCAAGCGGCGCCGCCATGATCGCGGCACCCAATGTCGCCAGCGGCCAGGGCCGGTTCCCCGAGCGGCCCATCCGCCTCATCATCCCCTGGGCACCGGGCGGCAGCGCCGATGCGCAGCTTCGCAGCCTGGGCGAACAGGCCGGCCGCCTGCTGGGCCAGCCGGTGGTGGCCGAAAACCGCGGCGGCGCCGGCGGCACGCTGCACGCGCTGCACCTGGCGCGCGAGGCGCGGCCGGATGGCTACACCCTGGGCCAGATGCACCTCTCGGTGATCCGCCGGCCCTTCCTGGTGCGGACGCCGCAATGGGACACAACGACGGATTTCACCCACATCATCGGCCTCTCCGGCTGGCTCTTCGGCGTGGCGGTGGCGGCAAACAGCCGCTTCCAGAGCTGGGCCGACATGATTTCCTTCGCCCGCGCCAATCCCGGCCGCGTGAGCTTCGCCACCTCTGGCATCGCCACGACCAACCATCTGACGATGGAGGACATCATGGCGCGCGAGCGGATCGAGATGACGCATGTCGCCTTCCGCGGTGCCGCCGAGGCGGTGCCCTCCGTCCTCGGCGGCTCGGTGGACATGATCGCCGATAGCAGCGTCTGGGCCGGGCCGGTGGAGGCGGGGCAAATGCGCCTGCTCAGCGTCTGGACAGCCGAGCGCGTGCCCCGCTTCCCCAATGTGCCGACGCTGCGCGAATTGGGCTACAACATCGTCGTCACCTCGAATTACGGCATCAGCGGCCCGCCGCGCATGGATCCCGGCATCGTCCGCATCCTGCACGATGCCTTCCACGCAGCGCTGATGAGCCCGGAGAATACGCGGGTGCGAGCCCAGTTCGACATGCCGCTCGTGTACCTCAACACCCAGGAATACACGGATTTCGTGACGCAACGCGCCGCCTGGGAGCGCGAGATGGTGACCAGGCTCGGCATCAGAATGGAATAGGCTTTTCAGCTTCAGGGAGGAGATAAGAAAAATGACCATCCAACGCCGCGCGCTGCTGGGCGCGCTTGCCGCCTCGCCCCCCGCTCTTGGAGCACTGGCGACGCCTGCCTTCGGCCAGGCGCGCTATCCCAACCGGAGCATCCGCTTCCTCATCCCCTGGCCGCCCGGCGGCAGCCTGGATGCGCTGCACCGGCAGATGTTCGAAATCTTCCACCGCGACACCGGCCAGAGCATCATCATCGAGAACATGCCCGGCGCGCGCGGCACCCGCGCCGCCTTCTTCCTGACGCAGCAGGCGCGGCCGGATGGCTACACGCTGGCCCATCATCACCTCTCGATCCTGCGCCACCCCTTCCTGACGCGGCAGCCCACCTGGGACCCGATCACGGATTTCAGCTACATCATGCAACTCACCGGCTTCGTCTTCGGCACGGCGGTGCGGGCCGATCGCGGCTGGAACACGTTTGACGACATGATCGCCGAGGCGCGGCGCCGCCCGGGCGAGCTCACCTACTCCACCTCCGGCATCGCCACCACCAACCACCTGGCGATGGAAGACATCCTCCGCCAGCGCGGCGTGCGGATGGAGCATATCCCCACGCGCGGCGCGCAGGAGGGGGTGACCATGCTGCTCGGCCGGCAGATTGACATCGTGGCCGATGCCCAATCCTGGCGGCCGCAGGTGGAGGCGGGCGAATTCAAGCTGCTGAGCGTCTGGACGCCCACGCGGCTCGGCTCCGCGCCCAATGCGCCCACTCTGCGCGAATTGGGCCTGGGGAACAGCGTGACATCGCCCTATGGCGTGGTCGGGCCGAAGGGGCTGGAGCCCGAGATCGTGAATATCGTGCATCGCAGCCTGAAGAAGGCCTTCGAGGATGATGCCTCGCAGGCGATCATGCGGCGCTGGGAAAACCCGAACGAATATCTCGGCCCGCAAGCCTATTTGGAATTCGCGCGGGAGCGTGTGGCCTATGAGCGGGACACGGTGCGGCGGTTGAACCTCAGCATTGACTGAGGCCGGTTGGGGCTGCGCCCCAGCCGCTCACGCCAGGCCCAAGGCCCATATCAGCACGCCCTTCTGGGCGTGCAGCCGGTTCTCCGCCTCGTCGAACACGACGCTTTGCGGGCCGTCCATCACCTCATCGGTGATTTCCTCGCCGCGATGGGCGGGCAGGCAGTGCATCACGATGGCATCCGCCGCCGCATGCTTCAGCAGCGCCGCATTGACCTGGTAGGGCGCCAGCAGATTGTGGCGCTGCCGGGCGCTGGTCTTGTCGTCGCTCATCGAGACCCAGGTGTCGGTCACGACGCAGCGCGCGCCGGCCACCGCTTCCTGCGGGCTGTTGGTGAGTTCGACGCGCGCCCCCTCGGCCCGCGCCCAGGCGATGAGATCGGCCTGGGGCGCCAATTCGGGCGGCGTCGCGACCCGCAGGGTGAAATCGAAGCGCGCCGCCGCCTGGATGAAGGATTGCGCGACATTGTTGCCATCACCCGTCCAGGCCACGACCTGCCCGGCGATGGGGCCGCGATGCTCCTCGAAGGTCATTACATCGGCCATCAACTGGCAGGGGTGCGAGACATCGGTGAGGCCGTTGATGACCGGCACCGTGGCGTATTCGGCCAGTTCGCGCATCTTGGACACCTTGTCGGTGCGGAGGATGATGGCATCCACATAGCGGGAGAGGACGCGCGCCGTATCGGCCGGGGTTTCCCCGCGGCCGAGTTGCGTGTCCTTGCCGGCCAGCGTCACCACCTCACCGCCCAGTTGCTTGATGCCGACCTCGAAACTGACCCGCGTGCGGGTGGAGGGCTTCTCGAAGATCATGGCGATGTGCTTGCCGGCCAGCGGCTTGCCGGCCACTTCGCCGCGCTTGGCGCGGGCGCCGAGTTCGAGCATGCGGCGCAGCGTCGCCGCGTCATGATCCATGAGTTCGAGGAAGTGGCGCGGCGCCCCCCCCCCGGTCACGGGCTTCAACAGGGCGCTCACTTGGCTGGCGCCAGGACGCCCGCCGGGGTTAGCGCCAGGCAGGCGCGGTCCAGCATCGCCAGCGCCTCATCCACCTCGACCTCGGTGATGATGAGCGGCGGGGCCACGCGCAGCACATTCATGCCCGCCGCCACGGTCAGCAGCCCATGCTCGACGCATTCGGCCTGCATGGCGCCATTATTCACCTCGGGCGTCAGGCGCAGGCCGAGCAGCAGCCCGGCCCCCTGCACGCCCAGGATGACGCGCGGGTGGCGCTCGGCCAGGGCCAGCATGCCGCGCCAGAGATGCCGCGCCACGCGGTCCACCTGATCCAGGAAGCCCGGCGCCAGCACCACATCCAGAACGGCATTGCCGGCCGCGCAGGCCAGCGGCCCGCCGCCATAGGTGGTGCCATGCGTGCCGGGCTTGAGGTGCTTGGCCACGGCCTCCTTGGCCATGATGGCCCCCAGCGGGAAGCCACCGCCGATCCCCTTGGCCGAAGACATGACATCCGGCTCGATCCCGGCCCATTGATGCGCCCAGAGCTTGCCCGAGCGCCCCATGCCGGTCTGGACCTCGTCCAGTGCCAGCAACAAGCCGAATTCGTCACAGACGGCGCGCAATTCGCGGAGAAAGCGCAGATCGGCCGGGCGGACGCCGCCCTCGCCCTGCACGGGCTCGATCATGATGCCGGCCGTGGCGGGCGTGATGGCATCCCGCACGGCGTTCATGTTGCCGAAGGGCACATGGTCGAAGCCCTCGACCGCCGGGCCGAAGCCGGCCAGGTATTTCTCATTGCCCGTGGCGCTGAGCATGGCGAGCGTGCGGCCATGGAAGGCGCCCTCGAAGCAGATCATCCGGAATTTTTCCGGATGGCCGTTCTCTGCGTGGTATTTCCGCACGGCCTTGACCATGCCCTCATTGGCTTCCGCGCCGGAATTGCAGAAGAAAACGGAGTCGGCAAAGGAGACCGCCACATGCCGCGCCGCCAACTTCTCGGCCTGGGGCACGCGGTAGAGGTTGCTGACATGCATCACCTTCGCCGCCTGCTCGGCGATGGCCTTCACCAGATGCGGGTGGCCGTGGCCGAGCGAGGAGGTGGCGATGCCGGAGCCGAAATCGAGGAATCGTCGCCCCGCATCCGTCCACACATAAGCGCCTTCGCCCCGCTCGAAAGCGAGATCGGCACGGTTGTAGGTGGGCATCAGGGCGGGGATCACGCTTCAGCGCTCCTCTGGGAAGATTCCACCCGCGGAATGCAGGGGGAAGCCGCCAGTCTGACGCAAAACCGCCGGGAATCAAGTCTTCCCTGGGCAAAAGGCGGGCTTAGCGCCCGCCAGCGCCCGCCACGGGCCCGCCGGTCGGCAGGGTGCTGCCGCCCGCCACCGGCCCGACGCGGCCCACATTGCCGAACAGCGCCTGCAGGATGGTGCGCTCGGTCCCCGGGCTCGGCGTTTCGCGCTCGACGAAGTCCACGCGCTGCATGTCGCCCTGGTTCAGTTGGCGTATCTCGGCGACGGTCCCGGCGGGGGAAAAATCCACCACCACCACGCGTTGCGAGCGCAGCGCCATGGCCCGGCCCGGCCGCAGCTGCGTGACGGCGCTGATGTAGAACCAACTGTTGTCGGAGAAGGTGCTGGTGTGGCTGGGGCTGCCCAGCACCGCCTGCACATCGGCCCGCGTCGAGACGCCCTGGGTGATCTGCGCCAGTTGGTCATCCGTCACGGCATGGCCGCGATTGACGATGGGCGTGGTGAAGACATCGCGCGGCCGTTCGGGCATCGGCGGCAGATAGGCGCAGCCGGCCAGGGCCGGAAGCACGAGTGCCGGAAGGGCCAGGACGGCGGCGAGAGTGCGGATGTTGACCAAGGCAGGATGACGGGCCATGTGCCGGATTAACGTCACCCGGCCCTCGCGGTCAATGCGCCTGTCAGGCGTGCTGGTTCCAGGGCCCTTGTCAGGATTTCCCGCATCATGGGCCTTCTCGGCCTGTTCCGCCGCCGCCCGCATGAGCGGACCGGCTTCGAGCTCTACGCCGCCGCGGTCGCCGCGGCCCGCACCCCCCGATTCTACGCCGAAATCGGCGTGCCCGACACCACGGCTGGCCGCTTCGAGCTGGTCAGCCTGCATGTCGGCCTGCTGATCCGCCGGCTGCGCGCCGCGACCGACAAGAATGCCGATGCCCTGGGCCAGGCCGTGTTCGACGCCATGTTCGCCGATATGGACGTGAACCTGCGCGAGATGGGCATTGGCGATCTCAGCGTGGGCAAGCGGGTGAAGATGCTGTGGGAAGGTTTCCACGGCCGCGCCACCTCCTATGCCGAGGCGCTGGATGCGGGCGATACCGCCGCGCTGGCCACCGCGCTGGAGCGCAACATCTGGGTGAAGGAGCCTGCGCCCCCCGGCGCGGCCAAGCTGCTGGCCCAGCAGGCCGAGGCGATCTCCGCCGCCCTCGCCGGGCAGGAAGTCTCGGCGATGCTGCGCGGCGAGGTGCGCTTCGCATGAGCGCCGAATTCAGCCACCGCCTGCCGTTGGCCCATGTGCCCGCCGGCGGCCAGCATTTGCGGCTGCTGGCCGGCGCGGAGGAGCGCGCGGCCCTGGCCGGGCGCTTCGGGCTGCTCACCCTGCACAGCCTCGTGGCCGAATTGCGCCTCAACCCGGACGAGGATGGCGCCATCCTCGTCTCGGGAGAGATGATGGCCGAGCTGGACCAGGCCTGCGGCATCACCCTCGTTCCCATCCGGCAATCGGTGCGTGAGCCGGTGGCCTGGCGCCTGCTGCCCGAGGGGATGGAACCCTCGGATGGCGAGGATGACCCCGATGATATCGAGACGGAGCAGGGCGCGGCCGATCTCGGCGAGGCGCTGGCCCAGCAATTGTCTCTGGCCATTGATCCCTACCCCCGCGCCCCCGGCGCCGAGATGCCGGACGAGCCGGACGAGACGGCCGCGCATAGCCCCTTTGCAAAGCTGTCACGCCTGAAGCCGCAGGGGTAGGTTGCGCGGAGGGAGAGTTGGGTGCTAATCGCCCACCCTCCCCGCTGACGCTTGCCCGCAGCGGCCGTATTTCCCTTGGGCGCAACCCGCCCCCTCTCTTGCCTGGGCTGACCGGCGCTTATCCGGGCGGCCCACTACCCGTTGAAAGGCTGGCTCCATGGCCGTCCCGAAGAAAAAAGTCTCCCCCTCCCGCCGTGGGATGCGCCGCAGCCATATGGCGCTGCCGAAGGAAGGGCATGTCGAGTGCTCCAACTGCGGCGAGCTGAAGCGCCCGCACCACATCTGCTCCTCCTGCGGCCATTATGATGGCCGTGAGGTCGCCGCCGCCGATTCGCTGAAGGGCGTGGTTCGCGGCTAAGCGAATGGTGGGCCGATGACGGGTGGGATGATCCGCGCGTGAACATGGCGTTGCCCTCTGATGGGGGTCTGCGGCGGTTTTCCCTCGCCGTGGACGCCATGGGCGGTGACCACGCGCCCGACAGCGTCCTGGACGGCCTGGAACTGGCGGCGGAGCGGCACCCCAAGGCGCAATTCCTGCTGGTGGGCGATGAGACGCGCCTGCGCGAAGGGCTGAAAACACGCCCGCGCGCGGCGAAGCTCTGCGTCATCCGCCACGCGCCGGATGCCATCCCGGGCGATATGAAGCCGACCGTGGCGCTGCGCCAGGGCCGCAATTCCTCCATGCGCCTGGCCATCGACGCCGTGGCAAAGGGCGAGGCGGCGGGTGTCGTCTCGGCGGGCAATACCGGCGCGCTGATGGCGCTGGCCAAGATCGTCATCAAGACCATGCCCGAGATCGGGCGGCCCGCCTTGGCCGCCATCACGCCCTCGGCGCGGGGCGACGTGGTGATGCTCGACCTCGGCGCCAATATCCAGTGCGATGCGCGCAACCTCATAGAATTCGCCATCATGGGCGATGCTTTCGCCCGCACCGTGCTCGGCCTGCCCAGCCCCACCATCGGCCTGCTCAATGTCGGCTCCGAGGAGTTGAAGGGCGATGACCGCGTGCGCCAGGCGGCCGAAGTGCTGCGCGAAGGCCATGCGGGGATCAATTTCCACGGCTTCATCGAAGGCCATGACATCGCCGCCGGCACGGTGGATGTGGTCGTCACCGACGGCTTCACCGGCAATGTCGCGCTCAAGACCGGCGAGGGCGCGCTGAAGCTGATGCGCGATTTGCTGCGCCAGGTCTTCACCTCCTCTATCCCGGCCCGCGCCGGCTACCTGCTCGCGCGGCCCGCGCTGGAGCGGCTGCGCGAATGGATGGACCCGCGCCGCTACAATGGCGCCATCCTGCTCGGCCTCAATGGCGTCGTCGTGAAATCCCATGGCGGCACGGATGCGACGGGCTTCGCCCATGCCATGGATGTGGCGATGGACATGGTGACGCACGGCTTCACGCAGAATATCCGCGAAGGCCTCTCCCGTCTCGCCACGCATACTCCCCCTTTGGCATCCCCGCCGCCGATCGCCGCTCAGCAGGACTGACTGCCGTGTCCCTTCGTTCCGTGATCGCCGGCTGCGGCGGCCATTTGCCCTCCGATGTCGTGGATAATGACGCGCTCGCCGCCCGCTACGGCCTGGATACCAGCGATGCCTGGATCCGCGAGCGCAGCGGCATCACCCAGCGGCATCTGGCCGGCCCGGATGACAGTTGCGCCTCGCTCGGTGCCGCCGCCGCCCGCCAGGCCCTGGCTCATGCCGGCACCAGTGTGGATGAGGTGGACGCCATCATCGTCGCCACCGCCACGCCGGACAACGCCTTCCCCTCCACCGCCGTTCGCATCCAGGCGCTCTTGGGCATGGAGCGCGGCTTCGGCTTCGATGTCTCGGCCGCCTGTACAGGCTTCGTCTACGCGCTCTCCATCGCCGATGCGATGATCCGGGCCGGCCAGGTGAAATCCATCCTGGTCATCGGCAGCGAGGTCTATTCCCGCATCATGGACTGGACCGACCGCGGCACCTGCGTGCTGTTCGGCGATGGCGCGGGTGCGGTGCTGCTGCGGGGCGAAGACTCCGAGCGTGGCGTGCTCTCCACACATCTCCACTCCGATGGCCGCCATGGCGACATCCTTCTGGTGGAGGGCACCACCGGCCCGCTCCGTATGTCAGGGCGCGAGGTGTTCAAGCATGCGGTGAACAAGCTCTCCGCCGTTGTGGATGAGGCGCTGGAAGCCAATGGCATCGGCCGCGAGGATGTGCAGTGGCTGGTGCCGCACCAGGCCAATATCCGCATCATCGACGCGATGGGCCGAAAGCTCGGCCTGCCGCGCGAGCGCGTGGTGGTGACGGTGGACCGCCATGCCAATACCTCGGCCGCGTCGGTCCCGCTGGCGCTTTCGGAGGCGGTGCATGATGGCCGCATCCAGCGTGGCGACCTGGTGCTGCTGGAAGCGATTGGCGGCGGGCTGACCTGGGGCGGGGCCTTGATCAGGTTCTGATGCCCTCAGAAGCCGGGCGGCGGCTCCGCCGCCCGGCTTCGGAACGCTGAAGCGTTCCGGCTCGGCTATTCGCCTCGCAGCCCTCATGCTCGAACACGCGCTCAGGCAACAGGTGGCGATGCCGCGCCCCCCCTACTCCGCCCGCAAATTCGCGCGCCGGACGATCACGCCCCAGCGCTCCCGCTCACTCGCCACGAAGCGGCCGAAATCCGCCGGCGTCGGGCTGGTTTCCAGTTCCACCCCATTCTCGATCAGCCGCGCGCGCACCACCGCATCCTCCAGCGTCGCGTTCAGCGCGGCATGCAGGCGGGTCGTCGCCTCGATGGGCGTGCCGGCGGGGGCCAGCAGGCTGTACCAGGTCGCGCTGTCAATCTGCGGGAAGCCCTGCTCATACGAAGTGGTGAGTTCGGGCAGGATGGAGGCGCGCTGCCGCCCGGCGATGGCGATGGCCCGCAGCGTCCCGGCCGCCAGGAAGGGCAGGAAGGGCGCGGCGGCATTGGTGATCATGTCCACCCGGCCGCCCACCACATCGGTCAGCGCGGGGGCGGTGCCGCGGTAATGGATATGCTCGATCTCGAAGCCGAGCGTCAGCGCGATCATGGCGCCCAGCGCATGCGCCGTGGTGCCGGCGCCGGGCGTGCCGAAGGTCAGCGCCGGGTTGCGGCCGCGCGCATATTCACCCAACTCACTCAGGTTGCGGACTGGCAGGCGCGGATGCACGGCGATGACATTGGGCGCGGCACCCAGCAGCCCAATGGGCGAGAAGCCATTCACCGCATCATAGGGCAGGCGGGGGTGCACCAGGCTCGAAATCACGAAGGAGCCGCTGCCGGCGAGCAGGATGGTGCCGCCATCGGGCGGCGCCTTGGCCACAATGTCATTGCCCAGTATGCCGCCAGCGCCGCCGCGATTCTCGATCACGATGGGCTGGCCCAGCCGGGCCGACATGCCCTCGGCCATGATGCGGCCGACAATGTCGTTGCTGCCGCCCGCGGTGAAGGGGATGATCAGGCGGATGGGCCGCGTCTGCGCCTGCGCCAAACCGGGCAGCACCAGCAACCCCAGCCCCGCGCGTCGCGTGATCATCGGCGCTTCTCCTGCGCGTTACGCAACAGCGCGAGACCGCGATACACGCCATGTACCATCTTGGAGTAGGGCATCAACAGGAAGAAGGCGAGAACGAGACCCAGATGGATGGCCAACATCACGCCCATCGCGCCCGTGTGCCGGATGGCCAGCAGCAAGAGCCCCGTGCTGCCGATCAGGAACAACAGGGCCAGCATGGCATATTCGCCGCCCAGCACGCGCTTTGCCACCGGGCCGGGGTCCGTCACCGTCTTCACCCAGAGCAGACCGGCCGTGCCGATGCACAGCAGCACGCCACCCCAGGTGCCGAGTTGCACGGGCAGGCTGATGAAGGCATGCGGCGATTTCCAGCCCATGAAGTGGTGGTAGAAGGCGCCCACGCTCGTCGCCGCGAAGCAGAGCATGAAGCCGTAGAACATCGCATGATGCAGGTAGCGCCGGGTTTGGGCGAAGCTGTCATCCAGGTCATTGCAGCCATGCCCGCCGCCGCCGAGGTTCCGCAATGTCAGGATATCCACCGCCGCCTCGGCCACCGGGGCCAGGGTGACGGGCTTTTGCCCCGCCCCCGGCGCCGTGCCGCGCCAATAGCGGACGGCGCCCATCCCCATGGCGAACAGCCCATAGCCGAAGCTGAGCGAGGCCATGCCCGTCATCAGCCAGTAGGGGATCACGCGGAAGAAGGCCCCGGTGCCGGTCTGCGCCGTATAGAGGATGGCCGGGTCCTGCAGCGCCATGGTCAGCAGCAGAACGAGGGTGGCGCCCAGGAAGGCCGCCAGCGAGACCAGCGTGCCATTGCGCTCGAAGGCGCGGCCCATGCCCTGCGGCCAAGCGCATTGGGCATAGGATTCGGTGCGGATCGTGGCAAATGTCTCGGGCACATTGATGCCGAAGGGATGCGGCGGCGCGTATTGGCAGGCGTGATAGCAGCCCTTGCAGGAGTGGCAGAGATTGGCGAGATGCGTGAGATCGCCCGTCGTGAATTCGCGGCGCAGCGTCATCGCCGGGAAGACAGCGCAATACCCCTCGCAATAGCGGCAGGCATTGCAGATTTCCATCTGCCGCCGAGCTTCGATGATGGCGTCAGTTTCTGACAATTTTCGCGGCCTCCTCACCTGCGATGCGCCCGAAGACGGTGCCGATGGTCATGCCGAAGCCAGCCAGGTAGCCCTGGCCCAGGATGTTGCCCGCCATGATCTCGCCGCTGGCGAAGATGTTCCCCGAAGGCTTGCCATCGACCATCATCACCCGCGCGCGCTCATTCACCTTCACGCCCAGGAAGGTGAAGGTGATGCCCGGCGCCAGCGGGTGGCCGTAATAGGGCGGCTGGTCAATCCGCCGCGCCCAATGGCTTTTCGGGATGGCCAGGCCCTCGGTGCGGCAATCATCCAGCTTGTTGCCGTGGAAGGTGCCGGGCTGCACGGCGGCGTTGTATTCCGCCACCACGCGCTCAAGCTTGCCGGCATCCAGCCCCAATTGCCCCGCGAGTTCGCCGATGCTGTCGGCCTTCATGGGCGGGAAGACGCTGGGCAGGTAATTATGCAGCGCCTGGCTGTCGGTGATGGCAAAGGCGCGCTGGTCGCGCTGCTGGGCGATCAGCCGGCCCCAGATGGCGTAGCGCTTGGGCCAGACATCCTCGCCCTCATCATAGAAGCGTTCCACGTCCTTGTTCACGACGATCGAGAAGGGCACGCAATCCAGGCGCATGGCCAGCCCGCCATCCTCCATCGGCGCGCGGGCGTCATTGGCCACGGCGTGGAATTGCGTCGGGTCGCCCACTTCCTGCACGCCGCTCGCCAGCATGTCCTTGAGCACGCGGCCCTGGGCATAGGGTGTGCCGCGGACCTGGAAATTATCGGCCGCATCGCCCCAATATTGGCGCAGCCATTCACGATTGGCCTGGAACCCCCCGGCCGAGGCGATGACCGCCTTGCAGCGGATGCGCTGCGGAAAGCCACGCCAGGAGACGACGGCCTCGCGCACGAAGCCATCCTCGATGGCGATGTGCTGCACCTCGGTGTCGTAGAGGATGGTGATGCCGAGCTTCTCGGCGGTGCGATACAGCGCGTTCACCAGCGCCTTGCCGCCGCCCAGGAAGAAGGCGTTGGTGCGGCTGAGGCTGAGCGTGCCCGAGAGGCTCGGCTGGAAGACCACGCCGCAATCGCGCAGGAAGCCCGGCGCGTGCTGGCTCGCGCGGATGCACATGCGGGCCAGGCCCTCATCCGTCCGGCCGCCGGTCACGCGCAGCAGGTCATCCCAGTATTCCTCCTCCAGGTAGCTTTCCGTCAGCACATCGGTGGGGGCGGGA
This sequence comes from uncultured Roseococcus sp., assembly GCA_947084995.1. GTDB lineage: Bacteria > Pseudomonadota > Alphaproteobacteria > Acetobacterales > Acetobacteraceae > Roseococcus. Next base: position 403 of record CAMTUX010000040.1, on the reverse strand, counting down.
TGCAGGGCGCGGAGGTTGCGGGTGTGGCGGGAATTGCCGCCGCGCATGGCTTTCGGCGCATGCTCGGCGATGATGACGCTGGCCCCCGCCCGGGCCGCGGTGATGGCGGCGGAGAGCGCGGCATTGCCGCCACCGACCACCAGGACATCCCAAAGGCGCGTGAAATCAACCATCGGCTTGCTTATGCGCGCCGGGCCACGCCTGTCCAGCCCGGGCCGGTCCGGGGCGCGTGGCTTAACACTACAGTTGCGCTGACGCATGAACTCTGAATCGATGCGTGACCATGACTCGATTCGGAGGTTGTGGTGTTGGGTGCATCGATTGAGACGACGCTGGAGCTTTGGGCTGCGTCGCTGCGGGAGGTGAAGTCGCGGATGCGTCCGCTGTTCAAGCAGGAGCGGAT